>NZ_WJQT01000009.1 GCF_009659375.1 Fundicoccus ignavus | reverse complement strand
TGACGAAGCGGCTCTATAGACGAATATACTCTAATCCAACAGATGACTAATATACTTACATCAAAAAAAGACGATAGAACTAAATCTATCGCCTTAAATATTCACCAACACTATTTGACAAAGAACCGAAAAAGCTCCCTATTGGGAGCTCTGTTTGAATCTGCTGATTATTTTTTCTTTAACTCAGCTAAGATTTCACCTAGTAACACTTCTTCAGTTGAAGGTTCAGCCGGAGCTTCGTCAGGTGTAATAATTTTCTTATTTTGGGCTTTTTCTAGACCTTTAAGTACTACAAACAGCATACTTGCAATTAAAACGAAATTAATAATAGCTTGTAAAAATGAACCCACGCCTAATGTTGTATTGCCGATACTTAAAGATAAACCTGAAACATCTGCTTGCCCAGTCACAGCAACGATTAATGGCATAAAAATGTCATCAACTAAACTCGTAACGATTGCTGTAAAAGCAGAACCCATAATGAAACCAGTTGCTAAAGTAACAATACTATCATTCGCAATAAAACTTTTAAACTCTTTCCACATAATAAATCCTCCTTGATAAAATCATTTATGAATACTTTGATATTATCATGAAGTGAGTGGTGAATGCTAGTAATAAGCTTGCAAGTTAAGTGTTTAAGTATTTAGTGTATCAGATTTAAGGCGAATGTACTGTTCGATTGGAAAATCTTCTGCTTTAATTCGCCAATCACCGTTTTGCACTAATTGTGTCCATTGATGGCCTAAGAAAGGTCCGCTTGTTAAACCAGAGGCACCCAAACCACTAACCGCCCAAACATTGCTTAAGTTTGGTACTTGTCCGACCAATACTGCGGAGTCAGGTGTATAGGCGCGACTGCCTACCTCGCGGCGATGAACGGGCATATCTTTGATAGCTGGCAACCAAGCTTCAGCTTGCGAGCGTAATGTTGCCAAGCGTTCTTCGTCGAAGTTTAAGTCATAGCCCATATCAGCTTCGTGTGTAGCACCAACGACAATTTCGCCATTATTAAAGGGGATTAAATCTAATTTTCCAGGCAACATAATAACAGGCCAATGTTTATCCACCCATTCTTCTGAGTAAAAACTCAACAATTGTCCTTTATGTGCGGTCACATCTACCTCATAACCTAAAGGCTCTAGTAGACTGGGTAATTGAGGCCCCGCACTTAATAGAATACGATCAAAAGACTGTTCGCGGAGTGAAGGACTACTTAGTGCCACTGCGCCCTTAGCGTCAAAACTTGTCTTAGCCCGTTCGCGCAATAATTTTCCACCGAAGTGTTCAATGGCTGCTTGTAAAGTTTGAACGAGTGCACGGCCGTTAATACGAGCTCCTCCTTCAACAAAGGTTGCATCGTAATCAGTCGTTAATAAAGGAAAATAATCCGACAATTTTTCATTGCGCACTGTTTCAATATGTCCAATTGAAGGTGCTGTTTCGCGTTTAAGCGCACCGTCTGTTAGGTCGCGCTCAATGCGATTTTCTTTATCGCGCATAATTAAGGCCCCGTCTTGTTGGAAAATATCACTTGTATCAAAACCGTCTGCTTGCAAATCTTGCATCATGTCGCGGTAAAATTCTGCGCCATTAGACACGAGGAAATACCAAGGTTTGTTGCGGCGTAAAGTAAACCAAGGACAGATAATACCTGCTGAAGCACTTGTGGCCTGTCCAATTCCTTCGTCGAAGACCGTTACCTCATAGCCAGCTCTCGCTAAATAATAAGCAGCAGTTGAACCAACAATCCCACTACCGACAATTCCTATCGTTGTTTGTGTCATCCTTACACACCTCTTTCAATGTCTTATTTTAACGAAATATTGGTAACTTGAAAAGGGGTGAGGCGCTGAGATTGACAAATTCTGATAACATTGGTTATGGTAGAGTCAGACTATTTCAAGGAGTGAGTAAATGAACCCAAGCATCGAACGCCAACTGGAACACCGTACCATCCGTTTTTTCAAAGATGAAAGAGTAGAAACAGCGCAAGTCGAACAGATTTATGAAGTCATGAATCGCACCGCTACAAGTAGTGGCCTGCAAACCTATTCTGTTATTCGAGTCACTGATCAAAATATAAAAGATAAAATTGCCGAAATTTGTAAACAGGCTTATGTGGCGCATGCACCTGAATTGTGTATTTTGTTAGTGGATCAATACCGAAATACTGAAATTGCGCGTGCTAAAGGTGATGAAGCACAACATTATGGTGACATGAACAACTTTTTCCAAGGTGTGGCCGATGTTTATCTCGCTGCTCAGAACATGACCAATGCTATAGAATCATTAGGATTAGGTGCAGTTTATTTAGGCAGCGTATTAAATGATGCCCAAGCAATGATTGAGCTTTTACAGCTACCGAAGTTTACGTTTCCATTATTAGGTTTGGCTTTCGGTTATCCCAATGATAACCCACAATTAAAACCGCGGATGGCTTTGGATTTAAAAGTTGGTAACAATGGTTACCCCTTTGCACCTAATCATGATTATGGCGAAGCGATTGTTGGTTATGATCAAGCAATGACTCACTATTATGACACGCGTGAAAATAATCGTCGTTCAGATACTTTTTCTGATCAAATCATTGCCAAACAAAAGAATACTTTACTCAAACGTCAAACGATTCTAAAAATCGTTGAAAGCCAAGGATTTGATTTGGGATTGGAGTAAACGAGTACACAAAAACCGCTGAGGCATATGTCCCCAGCGGTTTCTTTCATACTATAAATATTTATAAGTTTAGAGTTGATTTGTTACGTTTTATGCTTCGCTCTGCTTTTTATTTTCCAAGGCGGGGGTCGCTTTCAAAGCCATCACTAGCGTTCGTACTTTTTCAGCTCAATCGGCTAGGCTCTGTCTAATTCGCAGTGCTCATAGTCAGAGCAAGCTGTGCCGATTGCCCTTTGTACCGCTTTGGAAAACAAATCGCTGAGCTACGCTTGGTATACAAATAAAATTAACGTTATTTTATCAATTAAACAGATTAATCGTAAATTGATGTCCTCGGACTAGTCTGAGTTTTTCTTATTTAAAACTAATTATTTGCTTCAACAAAAGCTGTGATACGATTTAAGGCTTCTGTTAATTTCTCAGTGCTTGCTGCATAACTTAAACGGAAGTGGTTTTTACCAGCTTCACCAAAGGCAGAACCAGGTACTACCCCAACTTTTGCTTCGTGAGCGAGTTTAGTCGCAAATTCATAACCGTCGCCATCAAACCAAGCAGGAACTTTAATGAATAAGTAGAAGGCACCTTGAGGCGCTGCTAACTCGAAACCTAATTTTTCGAAGCCAGCGACCAGTAAATCACGACGTTCGATATAGCCTTGACGCATTTCTTCGATTGCGTCATCTCCCTCTGCATAACCTTTAATCACTGCGTATTGTGCCTGTGTACTTGGTGCATTAATGGCTGATTGATGCACTTTAAAGATTTCACTAATCACCCAACTTGGCCCACAGATGAAGCCCATACGCCAACCAGTCATTGAGTGAGATTTCGAAGCGCCATTGATCACGATAGTTTGATCAGGGATGTATTGAGCAATGGAAGTGTGTTTACCATCAAAGGTTAATTCAGAATAAATTTCATCTGAGATAACAAAGATATCATGTTGCTTAATCACTTCAGCTAAAGCTTGTAATTGTTCGGCTGTATACGTTACGCCAGTCGGATTAGATGGATAGTTAAATAATAAGGCTTTAGTTTCAGGGTGCTCCGCCAAAGTAGCTTCTAAACGTTCTGGTGTCAGAATGAAATCATCATTTGTGACATCAACGGGTACGAATACTCCGCCAGCTAAGCCAACTTGTGTACCATAAACCGCATAATGTGGTGATGGTGTAATAATCTTTTCACCTTTATTGAGTAAAGCATAAAAGGTTGAGAAGAGTGCTTCGGTTGCACCAACTGTTACAATGATTTCTTCAGTTGCTGAATAAGTCAAACCATATTTGCGATCCATATATTGGCTGATGACTTCGCGTAATTCAATTAATCCACGAGAATGACTATAACCATTAAAACTTTTGTCAATTGAATCAATAGCAGCATCTTTTATAAAACGTGGCGTCGGATAATCCGGCTCACCAATCGTCAAGCGAATGATTCCTTCAATCCCGCTGATAGAATCATTAAATGTACGAATCGGACTTGGCTTTAAGGCTGCCAAGCTTTCGTTTAACTTTATATTTTTCATCGTAAACTCACCACTTTTTAAGTATTTTCTTATATTGTAGCACAAAAGATTGTGCGGGACGATAGAAACCGTGATATCTCTCAAGCGAATTGTTCTTTTTTCATATTTTGGCAAAATAAAAGTGTTTTTCCGACTTTTTTATAATATAAGGGATGATAAGTTTATGTTGATTTACCAAGCTTTGTGCTTCGTTCAACTTATTGTTTTCCAAAGCGGTGGTCGTTTTCAAACCCTTCATTGGCGTTCATCTTTTCCAGTTTAATCGGCTAGGCTCTGACTAATTTGCTACGCTCAAAGTCACACCAAGCGACTCTATTAGTAGCGTTGGATTGCCCTTTATACCACTTTGAAAAATAAGGCGCTGAGCTACGTTAAGTATTTCAACAAAAGTAAAGTTATATGATTAAATTAAAATTGCTAAACGTAATTTTAAGCTTTCGGACTTGCCCTTTGTTTTCTGATCAGAATCATGTCGAAAGTCGAAATGAGTCGACACATTAGATGGTCCAATGTGTCGACTCAAATTTCGAGTTGGCACATTAGAAAAAAATATCAGACTTTTTTGTAAAAAATCGATTGTAAATGTGAGTTTCTGCCTAAAAAAATACAAGAACCCCTTAGAAAGGTTCTCAGATACCGGATATCTCCGCTAATCGTGTCGAAAGTCGAAATGAGTCGACACATTAGATAGTTCAATGTGTCGACTCACTTTCCGAGTTGGCACATTGAAATCATTCGGAATCAATAAAGTGATAGAAATCAAGAATATAATGATAGTTATTAACGAGAACTCCTTAAGAAGACGTATGTAACAGAAAACTAAGAACATCTTGTTCGAAAACATTTCGTCCTGTATTTAAAGCTAGAGGAAAGGAAGGTTAAAATACTAGAAAAAATGAGCAGTTCATCTTCGAATGATTTCGAAAACAAGCCGCTCAATTAGTTACTTGCTATATGTTAATTCATGATTTTAACCAATAAAACTGAGACAGCTTTATTGATGCGCTCGACCTATTTATAGATTTCTCTTCTGTGACCGATTTCTAACACCAGAATAGTAATCGTATCATCGTTTATGTTTGCTAATAAACGATAATCACCTATTCTGTAGCGCCATTGACCACTTTTATTTCCAACTAATCCTTTGCCATGAGCGCGAGGAGAGTCAGTTCCTTCTAAATTTTTAGAAATCCAAGATAAGATAAGGCTAGCTTGGTGTCTATCCATTTTTTTTAATGTTTTTTGAGCATTTCTTTCATAACGAACCTTATATGTTTTTTCTGTCATAAGTCTAATTCTTTAAGCATATCTTGGTGTGAAATGCTTTCGTCTTTTACTTCATGTGCTTTCATGGCTTTTTCATATAAAGCCATATCGATTTGATCCTCAAGTATTTCTAGAAGCTTAGTTCTCGCTAATTCTGATAAACTTAAGCCGTTTAAATCAGCCATAGATTGAATGAATGCTTTTTCTTCATCGGTAACTCTAAATGTAACGGTACTCATAAAAAAACCTCCTTGTACACATTTGTATTACAAGTGAATTGTATTACAAATGTGTACGCGAGTCAATGATGATGACGCTGAACGATAAATCGCTAAATCGATAAAACGATAAATCTTTAGCACCAACATTACACATCATTATTAGAAACAAATGATAAAAGTGCTTGACACCTTCTAATATTACTTGTAAGATACAGTCATATTAGAAAAAAGCGAAACGCTTTGAAGTGGAAAGTAGATTAGATCATCTTTCGAAGAGAGCTCACATCTGGTGCAAGTGGGTATTGTATGATGAATTGAAAATGGCCACCGAGCGGTCATTCTGAATGCGCTAAGCGCAATAGGGGTGAACGGCAGCAACCGTTAGCAAGCCACAGTATTAAATGACACTCTTGTCAGATAGCTTGATGTGAGTCGATGCATGCGTACTGTTTGAGGCTGTCTCAGTAATGAGCCAGCGAATTAAGGTGGTAACACGAAGTTTAACAACTCTCGTCCTTTTATAAGGATGGGAGTTTTTTTGCATTTACAGAAGTTTGGGTCCGTGTAATACTTAGGGTGTAAACGGACTGTTGAAAAGATGAGTTGAGTCAGAGGGGGAAACCGCGTGATAAAATTACGTGATATAGATGTAGTGTTTCATGATGAGGATCGTGTTGTAACGGCAGTTAAAGATGTGAACTTAGATGTTGAAAAAGGCGAGATTTATGGGATTGTTGGGTATAGCGGGGCTGGAAAAAGTACGTTAGTTCGTACGATTAACTTGCTGCAAAGACCGACAACAGGGACAGTGCTAGTTAATGGTCAAGAGTTAATGGGCTTGAACGCACGTGAGTTGCGTCAAGCACGTAAGAAAATCGGAATGATTTTCCAACACTTTAACTTAATGGAGTCTCGTACAATTTTTGAGAATGTGGCGTATCCTTTAAGAGGTAGCGGATTAAACAAAAAAGAAAAAGCAGCGAAAGTTGCAGAACTTTTAAGTCTAGTAGGCTTAAAAGAAAAAACGGATGCTTATCCAAATCAGTTATCTGGTGGGCAGAAGCAAAGGGTAGCGATTGCGCGTGCATTAGCGAATGATCCAGATATTCTATTGTGTGACGAAGCAACAAGTGCGTTAGACCCGAAGACGACAAGCTCGATTCTAGATTTATTAAGAGAATTGAACGAAAAGTTAGGGTTAACGATTGTGATTATTACTCACGAAATGTCAGTTGTGAAAGACTTATGTCATAAAGTAGCGGTAATGGAAAATGGTCATATTCTTGAACAAGGTCCAATTGTTGATATCTTTACAGAACCTAACGAACAATTAACGAAAGAGTTTATTGATACAGCCACTCACTTTGATCAAGAAATTGGTATGGTATTGGCGCATCCAGAAACGCAGAAATTAAATCGCGAAGGAATATTAGCTCGCTTACGTTATGTAGGTGTCGGTACTACGCAACCTTTAATTTCGACATTAGTTCGAGAGTACGATGTTACCGTCAATATTATTTATGGACACATTGAAATTTTACAGAACACACCTGTTGGTAACTTGCTCGTAGCCTTTACGGGTGAGTCAGAGAATATTAAAAAAGCGATCGAATTCTTGAAACAAAGTGATGTTAAAGTTGACTCAGTCAGCGACTTACTTGAAGAATTTGTGACGAAGGAGGATTAAGATGGAAGTGATTAACAATTTTATTCAGGAGTACCTGCCTTATGCTTGGGAATTACGCGATAAATTTGGTGAAGCAATTTGGGAAACTCTTTATATGTTAGGATTAACAATCGTTTTCGGTGGTTTATTAGGCTTACTGTTAGGGATTGTAATTACCGTATCGGGACCGAATGGTATTTTACCCAACAAAGTGATTTATGGGGCCTTGGATTCTTTCATTAATATTTTCAGATCGATTCCATTTATTATTTTGCTGGCCTTGTTAGTACCTTTTACACGTATCTTAGTAGGGGTATCCATCGGTGCGACAGCCGCATCTGTGCCAATTATTATTTCAACCATTCCATTCTTTGCTCGTCAAGTTGAGATTGCCTTATTAGAAGTTGATCCTGGAGTCGTTGAAGCCGCACAAGCAATGGGTTCAAGTCCGCTGGGTATTATTTTCCGAGTGTATTTAAGGGAAGGTTTACCAGCCTTACTGCGTGTAAGTGCCTCAACTGTGATTAATATCGTCAGTTTAACAGCGATGGCTGGTGCCGTAGGTGCCGGAGGATTAGGAACTATGGCCATTGCCCGAGGTTACCAAAGAAGTCGTATGGACGTCGTCTTAGTCTCTACATTCTTTATTTTAGTGATTGTCTTTATTAGTCAACGCATCTTTAACTGGCTAATCCGTCGAGTGCAACACTAATTCCAAATATGTTTTAAATAAAGCGTTGCTATTTATCAAATGTCAGTTGCTTCAGTTTGAAAACTTAAATCAATAGGAGATGACCATTATGAAAAAAATTATTGCAAAGTTAGGTAGCTTATCACTTGTTTCAGGATTGTTCGCTGCTAGTGCATTCGCAACAAGCGCTGTTTATGCTCAAGATGAGGCAGAACGTCCATTTGAAGGTGAACAAGTAAAGGTTGGTGTAGTTGGTGATGCAGGAGAGCAAGTGTGGGAAGCAGTTGCGGAAGTAGCTTTGGAACAAGAAGGCATTGAGATTGAAGTGGTCTTATTGACTGACTACAATCAACCGAATGAAGCATTAAACAATGGCTCGCTAGACATTAACTCATTCCAACACATCGCTTTCTTAAACGATTGGAACTCAGCCAACGATGCTGATTTAACTTATATTGGTTATACAAGTGTTAACCCACTCGGTTTATACTCCGAAAAATATGACGATTTATCAGAATTACCTGAAGAAGGCGCGATTATAGCAATCCCGAACGATCCAACCAACGGTGGACGTGCGTTGCTAGCCTTAGAAATTGCGGGCTTTATTGAAGTAGATGACGCAGCAGGTGTGTTACCAACAACAGATGATATTACTGACAATCCTCAAGGCATAGTGATTGAAGAATTGGATGCTTCTCAAATCTCGTTAGCATTACCAGATGTGGATGCCGCATTTATCAATACTGGCTTTGCGAACGACGCTGGCTTAACTTTGGAAGATGCGATTTTCTTTGATGCAGAAGATGTTGAAACATTAAATGAGGTTTACAAGAACATTATCGCAGTTCGTGCTGAAGATAAAGAGAACCCACTATACTTAAAATTGGTTGAAATTTATCAAACACCCGAAACAGCTGCTCTAATTGTTGAAACAAGTAACGGTGGAAGTATCCCAGCTTGGGACGGCGCTGCCGACTATGCAGATCAAGAGTCAGATGCCGAAACGACTGCAGAAGAATCAACTGAAACAGATAGCGAAACCGACACAGAATAATAGCCACTGCCTGATTGTGCATCTATCCAAGTATAGTCACAATAGGCATCTATAGAAAGAACAGTCGCCGGTTAGCTCAATGCTGATCGGTCTTCTTATTAATATAGGTTTTATAATATTTATCTTGATTTACGAAGCTCTGTACCTTGATCAGCTTATTGTTTTCCAAGGCGGAGGTCGCTTTCCAAGGTATCACTAGCGTTCTGTCTACTCCAGCTCAATCGGCGTAGATTGCCCTTTGTACCGCTATGGAAAACAATTCGCTGAGCTACGTTAAGTATTCCAACAAAAGTAAAGCGATATAATCAAGTTAAAACTGCTCACAAAATTTAAAGTCCTCGGACTCGTCCGAGGTTTTCTTATTATAAATGAAAGAAGGAAGTTAGATGGTTAACTTATTACCCGAAATTGAAGCGTTACAAGAACAACTAACGGAATGGCGTCGTCATTTCCACCGTAATCCTGAACCGAGCTTGCAAGAATACGAGACAGCAGCCTATATTCAAAACCTCTTAACTCAATGGGATATTCCCTTTGACAAGATTGAAGAAACAGGCACACTTGCGACAATCACTGGAACTAAAATTGACCCAAATCAAACCCATCGCAGAATACTACTACGCGCCGATATTGATGCGTTAGAATTACCCGACCAAAAAAATGCAGAATATTCTTCGACCAAACCTGGTTTGAATCATGCTTGTGGTCATGATGCGCATACAGCTGCATTGCTTGGTACGACATATTATTTAGCAAACCACCGTGAACAATTCGCTGGAACAGTTCTGATTGCCTTCCAACAAGCGGAAGAAATTGGTGGTGGTGCACGTCATTTCGTATCAAGTGGTCTACTAGAAGGTGTCGGTCAAGTATTCGGCATTCATGTTGATCCAGAGGTGCCTTATGGATCAGTCGAAGCCGTTGCGGGCGCTCAAAATGCTTCGTGCGATATCTTTACAATCGAAGTATTCGGTAAGAATGCCCATGTTGCTAAACCACATCAAGGAACAGATGCACTGATTGCAGGCGCAAATATTGTCACAGAACTTCAAAATATCGTAGCTCGTCAAACAGATCCACAGGACCCCGTAGTAGTCGGTATTGGGGTCTTCGAATCCGGTACGCGTTATAATATTGTCGCAGACCATGCAATAATTAAAGGAACGGTTCGCGCATTGTCGCATGAAAGTCGTGAACAGACCTTAGAGAAAGTGAAACAAATTGCGAAGCTAACGGCTGAAATCCATGGGGCTAACGTTACATTTGAAAACTGGGATGCGGCTTTACCAGTAATTAACGATGAAGAAGCAGCTCAAAGAGCAGCTCGCATTGCGGGAAGTTTAGTCGGTCTAGACCAAGTAATTACAGCAAAAAAAGCTTCAATGGGTGCGGATGATTTTGCCGCTTTTCTGGTTGATATCCAAGGCATTTATGCGCGTGTCGGCGTCAACAGCTCAGCCGAAACATCTTTCGGCTTACATCACAACCAGTTTGATTTGGATGAAAGAGCCTTACCATTGATGGCTAATTTCCATGTTGCCTACGCGCTCGATTACCTTAATGAAGCTTAAAGTGCATTAATTTATTGAAAGTTGCCAACGCTGCTACTAGCCCCTCGCTCGAAAAACGAGGGTCCGAAAGTTGCTAAAATCAACTTTCATCTCTGTGTGTATAATCTATCAGCGCAAAATCTAAAAATTCCCCAATGCTTCTTAGCAATCTTTCTTGCTAAAAGGTATTGGGGAATTTTGCGTAATAATTAATTAAATAAACCTTCTAATAAAGAGAAGAAAATGCCTAACGAAATTAAATCAGCAGCTCCACCTGGACTGAGGTGACGCTTGATCAATTGATGGTCATACTCTTCTAATGCCTGGATGAAATCTTCTGTCTCTAAATCAGCATCGTGCAAATCGGCCATTTCGGCTTTTACTTGTAACCATTGCTCATAACCGCCTCGATGCAGAATGTTGCCATCTTCAATTTTACTCATCAGCAAGACTAGAGCTCGCAAATAAATAATATCAACGGCTTCAGAACGATTGCGATGTTTACGTAGAAATGGCATCATTAAGCGTTGAATAGCGGGATAGCCATTGGCTGCTTCACCTCGAATACCAGTCAACCCTTTATCCAAATACAATTTTTCACCGTAAGACAATTGTTCTTTTAAATTTAATCTCGCGAAATCATTTTGAATTAGGTTTTCAGTCATTTTCTGAACGATGACAAAAATGGCTTCGACATCAATCGTATCAAAGGGTAGGCGAGGGTGATTCTTAATATAATAGCCAATCGCGGTTAAGATGACACCAAAAGAAAAGTTAGCGCCTTTATGGGTATTGATCCCCTTGGTTGCCTTCAGCATATCTTTTTCGGCTTGAATGCCAATGAATCGACAACTGTCAAACAAATCATCTAAAGAACCTTCATGTAGGTAGCCTAAATCAACATATTGTTGGAAGTAGGGGCTTAAAGCCACGATGCTATCGAGAAATGTGTAAAAATCCATATCATGATGAGAACCGTTGTTGGCTCGATCGACTAAACCTGGTTTAGGGGTTAAGGCCACTTCATATAAGAGGGCTTGAGTTGCGTAAGCAGCAACTTCTTGAGTTAAATGCTTAGTCAAGACTTCGACGCTCCATTTCTGCTAAGATAAAAACCAAGGAACGGTCTAAATGGTCATGGACCATCATCGTTATCAATGGAATATCATTATTTTTCATACCTTTTAAAATTAACCAATGTTCTTCTAGCGCAATATTACGACGCTGTGAGGAACGAATCGCGACATCTCGGAAATAGACGAGATATGTTTGGAGTTCGGTCACGATTTCACGTAATCGTAGCATTTTAGATTTTTCATAGATAAAGGCATTGAAGTCGGAAAAGTTTTTCAGAACATCATCCACTTTATCTTCAGCATTCAATTGTTCACCATAGTTTAGTAAATCTTCCAAAGCGACAAAATCTTCTGGTGTCATATTCTCCATGGCTTTGATTGTGGCAAGTGTATCCAATGCTTTTCGAATATCATAAATCTCATGGGCATCTTTAATGCGAATTCCTTTAACTATCATGCCAATTCTAGGGACATGTTCTACTAAGTTTTCCTCAGTCAATTTCTTTAAGGCATAACGAATAGGAGTTCGGCTAATGTTTAAAATTTCTGCAAATTCCATTTCGTTAATTCGTACACCAGCAGGTATATCACCCAAAATAATGGTTTTACGAAAAGCTTGATATACCGACTCTTTTAAAGAGCGATTATGGCTTACGTCTAAGTTTTGTTTTACGGCTTCGAATATGTCATTCATTCATTTGGCTCCTAACATTCAGTTGAGATCGACGAGGAAAACTCAGAAACAAGTTAAGATAACTAATTAATGGTACGCACAATTTTCTGGAATGCTTCAATAATCTCATTCGGCAAGAGATTTTGAGTATGTTGTGCGTTAAAGTTAGCGATAAAATCTAAGCGACCTTGCATACGACCTTTTAAATAATCTAAATAAACATCATCATCAAATGGTACATCAAAACCATCGATTTCTACAAACTCGAAGTGTTCCAATGGACCAAATGGTTTAAATACTGCAGAACGATTCACGTTCCCTTCAATCACACCTAAAGTATCTCTAGGCGTCACTTTTTTACCTAAAAATTCTCCTGTGTTGATAATATAACATTCCACGCCTTTTTCAAACAAGGCTTTAAACTTCTCATAATCTTCAACCAATGGATATACTCGAAAAGGATTAGCATAAGGTTCAATCACTAAAGCGTCGCGATCATCAGTAGTATTCTCAGCAGTAGAACGTTTCGTTGCTAAAGTTGCACCAAAAGCTGAGGCTAAAAGTGGATCTGTGATTTTGACTATTGGTGGTAAAGAATCATCTTTCATAATCCAATAAATTGCATCGATTGGATCGATAATTTGGTCTACACGATTAGCAGTTGAATAGCGAGATTTCACAGTTCGTCCATTACCATTACGAATATCTTCCGTAACGAGCGCCTTTTTACCATTTTCATCCAGCGTCACCCCAACGTTTTGTAAAGTGACAAAGTAATCTTGTTCTGGGTGACCAGCGGGATAATCATTCGTTTTGTCGAAATACGAAGGTTCCAAAGCGATTGAAGAGCCGTCTGCGATACTCACAATGAAGGCATCATCATGCAAGACTTGGATATCATAGCGTCCATCGTGTTTGGCATGCGTTAAAGTTGATTTACCAGAACCGGATAGACCGAAGAATGAGGCCACATGAGCATCAGATTCTGTACGGAATATTTTTAAACCACCGTGGCAAGCAACATAGCCATTACGCGCAGCAGTTCCCCAAGCTAAAGTCAAAGTACCTTTCTTAATTTCGCCAAAATAGTTCATCCCTAAGATTGCGACCACATTATGATCAGAATCAAAATATGATAGACCCATTGGATAATCTGGATGCTTGAACTCAGGATAAAAGAAAATGTATAAGTCATTTTCTGGGTATTTTTTTGACTTTGCATATAACTCATCATAAACTGGATTGGTAATTTGGAAGTTCATTAACCATGAATATAAATTATTGCTTTGAGTCGCAGGCATTGTAATGTGTGCCTTCACCATAAAATCTTCCGCTAAACCAACATAAGCTGATGATCTAAGGAACGGTTCATGTGAGCCTTGGAAAATTGCATCGCGTACAATTCCGAGTAACTTTTCATCTTCTTCAGGATTATCACCGTAATTACGACGAGCTTTCGCAGTACGACCAAACACACGACCATCTTGAGTGAGTAATTGTTTAGCGCCAGCGGGTAAGCCTAGTTCTTCAGCATGTTTGACTTCAGCGTCTAAAACGATAGTGTTAGGGGATTCGAGAGAGCGGTTATAAGCATCTTCCATTGTGGACACAAGCGTGACATTATTTGAGTAAAAAGCTGTTTCAACAGTTGACTTAAGACGGGAAAAATGTGGGTTGCTTTTGCGAATAGCACTCGTTGGGAATTTCTCGACAGTTGCCATAAAATCATCAGCCTTTCTTCTATTTGATAGGTTCATTGTACTATATCGAACATCAAAAGTTAAGCGTTTCCAATACCTGTATTTAGCCTTTTATAGAAGCAGTTCTATTGGAAAAATAGTCTGTAAAGTAAAGCTTGTGATAAAAAATACCAAGAACCCGAAGGTTCTTGGCGGAGTTGACAGTACTTAAATTTATTGTGGAATGAACAAACGTAATTGTCCAGTCAATACAATGGTTACAACGAAAATTAAGAAAATTCCTAATGCCCATTTACCCGCTTCTTTTTGCCACTCACCCATATCTAAACCTGTTAAACGAAGTAATAGGTAGATGAAAGCTACTAAAGGACTTAATAAGTGGAAAGCTTGTCCCATAAGAGAAGCTAAAGCCATTTCCATATTTGTAAAACCGTATAATGCTCCTGCTTCTGCTAATGGTGGTAACACACCGAAGTAGAAACCGTCGTTTGAGATAAAGAACGTACCAGGTGCTGAAATAATTGCGACGATAATACCCCAGAAGCCACCTAATTGCGGTGGAATAATGTCAATGAAACTTTGAGCTAAAGCATCAGCCATACCAGAACCTTGGAATAGCCCCATGAAGATACCTGCTGCAAAGACTAAGATAACAACTTGAACTGCGTCACCCGCGTTTTCACTAATTCGTTTGTTTTGATCTTTTAGTGCTGGGTAGTTAACCATTAAGGCGATACATGTTCCGATTAAGAATAACATTAATGGTGGTAATTCGATGGCTTCGATAAATGAACCAGCGATTAACCAACCTACTAACACGATAGTTAAAATCATGTTGAATGTCCAGTTTTGAGGACGACGGATTGCTTTTGTTTCTTCATCCGTAATTTGCGTTAAAGCTAACATATCTTCTTCACTTAAGTCAACAATCCCTAGACGTTTTCTTTCTTTACGTCCCATAAATGGTGCGACTACAAAGATTACGTATGCTAATGAAAATAACATACCTGGAACTAAGTATCCTAGGATTTCAGCACCAACATCCATAACGGCCATTGCACGTGCAGTTGGTCCACCCCATGGTAATAGGTTCATAATAGTATTTTGTAAAATGACTAAAACACCTAAGTTCATTAATTTCATATCTAATTTTTTATAGATTGGAATAAACGCACTACAGCAGATTAAAGTTGTTGTTGTGCCATCACCGTTTAAAGAAACTGCTGCGGCAACAACTGCTGTTGCGATCAAGACTTTCATCGGATCGCCTTTAGCAAAACGAATCATTTTTTCTGTGATAGGGTCAAAAAGACCAGCGTCTAACATGATAGAGAAGAATAAAATCGCAAATAATAACATGATACCAGTATTAGAAGTAGTTTTAACGCCTTCTAAAACCCAACTACCCGGGTCGCCTTCATACGCTACCCCAGCAACTAAAGCGATTAAAGCAAAGACGAGGGGGACAATAACTAATGAGGTAAAGGGCGACATTTTCTTAGTCATGATAACGTACATAAAGACGATAATCATAGCATAAGATAAGATGGTCAATAACATTTTTTTCATCCTTTCATTTTTGACAAATTCTACAATAAGAAACGATAGTCACTCGAATAAAAAATTATAAGCACCACGTTATAATTTTCACATGCAAGCGATACCAATTCAACGACGTGTTCTTAGCTGACTTAAGAATAAATTATTAATTATCAAAATGATAGCCCATTCATAGCAAAAGTACACAAAAAAAACAGGACGATTCGTTTTTGAAAAATAAACTACTTAATGTTAACTTAGTGATTTCTATAAAATGCCCAAAATATTCAGCTTAAAAATAAGCGAATATAAGGCTAATTTCATGAGGAAGAATAAGAAAAGTTTAGGTAAACGTTAAAAATAGAGAAGTCAGGAAGAACAAGTTATTAAATCCTATAATTTTATTGCTAAAAAATAAAAATAAATGAAGGAATAAATAACAGGATAAGATTGTGTTTTGCTTAACGATATACTTTGAATTTTATCAATTAAAATTTATGATACATGCCACTATGGAGAGCCGGTCGCTTATGTTTATTTAGTGACTAGCCCGATAAAGATTCATTAAATGATGGGTGATTTCATTCACATGACAGCCTAGGCTTAAATTCTTAAAATATTCAGGGATGGGCTTGAGATTTATTCATATATTTTTCATTGAATCATATTACAGAAATGGAAGCCTTTTATTTAATAGAATACCTGGTGTAAAAACACCTTCAGTTGTGACGCAAAAATTAGGTTTATAATATAGAAGGAAACTAAAAAAACAATTTAAAAACGTTGAAATGCTTTAGTTCTGCGAAATAAAAACTATAATGGAATTGTAAAACAAATTGAGAAAGGAGAAATTAAATGGGATGGTTTAAAAGATTGTTCGGAAGTAAACAAGAAGATTCAGAAACCGCCTTGTCCAATCGCTCGGAGTCAGTAGCTACAAATTCAGCGTCAAGTGAGTGGGAGCCAATACCAGCATATATTGACGCTGATCCGGCAGACTACGAACTAGTAAGTGTGATTGCCACAGCGATTGCTGCTGGAGATCAACCTGACAGTGAATTTGTTGTCAAGAATATTTATCAACGTAATCCTGAAGCGAAAACAGTGTCGTTGATTGCTGCAAGTTTAGCTGCAGGAGCTCATGAGGATAGTCAGTTTGTTGTAAAAAGTATCAGTAAGAAAAGAAAATAAACTATATGGAGGCCTATTATGTTACGTAAATTTAAAATCACAATTGATGGTAAAGAGTATTTAGTTGAAATGGAAGAAATTGGAGGTGCACCTCAAGCAGCACCTGCAGTTCAAGCCGCTCCAGCACCAGTAGCGATTGCTTCGGAAGCACCAGCTACAGAAGCAACACCAACTCCAGCGGTGGTACCAGCTAGTGCAGACGCACAAGTTTCACCCATGCCAGGAACGATTCTAAAAGTTTTAGTTAAAGAAGGCGATGCAGTTAAGGCTAACCAACCAGTCATGATCCTAGAAGCGATGAAAATGGAAAACGAAGTAGTTGCGAATAACGATGGAACAGTTGCAGGCATTCATGTGGCAACAGGCCAAATTGTTAACGCAGGCGACGCATTATTTACACTTAACTAAATTTATTAACGATATCTAAGAAAAAGGAAGTGACTCTTTGGAAACATTATTACAAGGTATTATGTCAATAACACTACCTCAAATTACGATGATGGTTGTGGGTATCATTCTGATGTACTTAGGGATTAGGAAAGAATATGAACCGACGCTACTTGTACCAATGGGCTTCGGTACAATTTTAGTAAACTTTCCTGGTACAGGCGTATTGACTCAAGTCGTCAATGGCGTTGAGCAAGAAGGGGCTTTTGATTTACTTTTTAACTTCGGAATTGGTAATGAACTCTTCCCACTGTTAATCTTTATTGGGATTGGTGCGATGATTGACTTTGGTCCATTATTGCAAAATCCGTTTATGTTACTATTTGGAGCAGCTGCTCAGTTTGGAATTTTCTTTGTTATTATTGTAGCTGTTATGTTCGGTTTCTCTTTAGAAGAAGCAGCTTCAATTGGTATTATTGGTGCGGCAGATGGTCCAACATCTATCTTCGTATCCAATCAGTTAGCACCTAATTTACTCGGACCGATTACAGTCGCCGCGTATTCATACATGGCATTGGTTCCAATTATTCAACCTTTTGCGATTAAATTAGTCACCACTAAGAATGAGCGTCGTATTCGTATGAATTACAGTGCCAAATCAGTTTCAAAAACAACTAAGCTGTTATTCCCTGTTATTATTTCAATTATCGCAAGTCTAATCGCGCCAATTTCAGCGCCTTTAGTTGGTTTCTTAATGTTTGGTAATATTCTACGTGAGTGTGGGGTGTTGGATCGCTTATCGAATACAGCTCAAAATGAATTAGTCAACATTGTAAGTATTCTATTAGGTTTAGCCATCTCAGTGAAGATGGAAGCTTCAGAATTCTTAAACTTACAAACATTAATGATTATTGCATTTGGTTTAGTAGCCTTCGTCATGGATTCAATCGGTGGTGTCTTATTTGCCAAAATATTAAATCTATTCAGAAAAGAAAAAATCAATCCAATGATTGGTGCAGCAGGTATTTCTGCTTTCCCAATGTCGAGTCGTGTTATCCAGAAAATGGCAACCGAAGAAGACCCACAAAACTTTGTGTTGATGTATGCAGTGGGTGCGAACGTTTCAGGTCAAATCGCTTCAGTTATTGCAGGGGGACTAATCTTAGCTTACTTTAGCTAGACTTTTTGAAACACAATGTTAGAAAGGAGAAACTTATGAATTTCGATCCAGCATTAATTACAAAAGCTTTAGAGTTGATGGTATTGGGAATGGGAGGGATTTTCCTAGTTCTAGGCGCTCTTTACGGCGTATCTTTAATCTTACTCAAAATGTTCCCAGGTGAGGAGTAATTAACGTTTAATCATAGAAAGGAGAGCACTTAAATGTTTACATTTAAAAGACTTTGGTTGGACCGTGATCCACTGGCGTACGAACAGTGGCTTGACATCATGCGACGTTCAAAATTAAATAGCCATGAAACAGTGGATTATACGGTGGGTGTGTTTGACGGCGACACTTTAGCTGCAACTGGATCTTTTGAAGGTAACATTATTAAGTGTGTATCGGTTTGCCAAGATTATCAATCAGAAAATTTACTGACTCAAGTGATGATGCATTTAATGGAGAGATTGCGTGATGAAGGTGAGTTGCACTATTTTGTGTATACGAAACCAGATAAGCGTATGATTTTTAAGTCACTTGGCTTTAAAGAAGTGATTGCGAATGAAGATGTTCTATTTATGGAATTTGGGCAGCCGGACTTCGATGATTATTTAAAAATGTTAGCACAATATCAAACGGCTGGTAGTGCCAGTGCCATTGTGATGAATGCCAATCCGTTTACAAAAGGGCATCAATACTTAGTGACTTATGCTGCAGAGCATACCGAACATGTTTATGTATTTGTTCTAACGGAAGAACGGTCAGAATTCTCAGCGGCCGATCGTCTCGCGATGGTTAAGTTGGGAACTGAACATTTAGCGAATGTCACAGTTTTACCAACGAATAACTATATGGTTTCAAGTGCAACCTTCCCATCTTACTTTTTAAAAGATGATGCGGAGTTATCAATCGCCCGTGTTCAGTCTTCATTAGACGCGCGCTTATTTAAAGAGCGTGTCGCACCAATTTTGAAGATTACTGAACGTTTTGTGGGAGATGAGCCTTATTCCAAAGTGACCAATGTTTATAATGAAAGTATGCAGGCGGTATTTGGTGAAACGTTGAAACTAACGATTCTACCAAGAATTACGCATGCGGATACGATTATTAGTGCGACTAAAGTCCGCCAAGCCATTACAGATAATAATGATGCCGTCTTACGGAATTTGCTGCCGGAGACAAGTTATCAATATTTACAAGCACACAATAAAATTTAGAGGTGAAAAAATAGTGGAAATCAAACAAACTGCGATTGCCGGTACAGTTGAATCTAGTGATATTATGATTACACTGGTACCCAATGAAACGCAAGGAATTGAAATCTCACTCGATAGTAGTGTTGAGAAACAATTCGGCAAACAAATCCGTAAGGTCATTCAAGATACATTAGCTTTATTAAAAATAGAATCCGTTAAAGTAGTAGCGGTCGACAAAGGTGCGTTAGATTGTACCATTCAAGCACGTACCATTGCAGCAGCTTATCGTGCGTCGGGTGAAGAGAGTTATGATTGGAAGGAGATTAGCACATGGAGCGTTTAAGAAGAACGATGATGTTTGTACCAGGTGCTAATGCGGCCATGTTAAGAGATGCGCCTTTATATGGTGCAGATTCAATCATGTTTGACCTGGAAGATGCAGTTTCTTTAAAAGAAAAAGATACTGCGCGTATGTTAGTGCATCAAGCATTGAAAACAATCGACTATAGTTCAGTCGAAACTGTCGTTCGTATTAATGCATTAGAAGCTGGTGGTGATCAAGACGTTGAAGCCGTTGTGACGGCAGGCGTAAACGTCGTTCGTTTACCCAAAACAGAGCGTGCTCAAGATATTATCGACGTTGCTAAGGTGATTACAGCTGTTGAAGAGAAATACGGTATCGAAGTAGGGACAACTAAAATGATGGCCGCGATCGAATCAGCTGAAGGGGTGATGAATGCACGTGAAATTGCGATGGCATCTGACCGCTTAATTGGCATCGCTTTAGGTGCAGAAGACTACGTAACAAACATGAAAACGAAACGTCATCCAGACGGTCAAGAATTATTCTTTGCACGTAATATGATTCTACATGCAGCGCGAATCGCAGGCATTGCAGCCATTGATACGGTTTATTCTGATGTGGACAATTCAGAAGGCTTCCAGGATGAAGTACGTTTAATCAAACAATTAGGTTTTGACGGTAAGTCTGTCATTAACCCACGTCAAATTCCACTAGTGAATGAAATTTATCAACCAACGGCTAAAGAAATTCAGAATGCCAAAGAAGTAATCTGGGGAATTCGTGAAGCAGAAGCTAAAGGATCAGGTGTTATTTCAGTTAACGGTAAGATGGTCGATAAACCAATCGTTGAACGTGCTGAGCGTGTGATTGCACTTGCTAAAGCAGCAAAATTAATCAAAGAGGAGGATATTTAGTATGGTAAAGAATAATGTAGGACGCGATATCCCTCAAGAACATGCTGATCAATATGGCGTTTACGATGATTTATTTACAAACGTAAAACCTTATAAAGAAGCAAGTCGTGACTTGAAACCGGTGAAACCAACGGATACTAAATTGTTAGGAAGCATCCGTGAAGCAATCGAAAAAACAGGTTTAAAAGATGGCATGACGATTTCTTTCCATCACCATTTCCGTGAAGGCGATTTTGTTATCAATATGGTAATGGAAGAAATTGCGAAGATGGGTATTAAAAACTTATCGATTGCACCAAGTTCGATTGCCAACGTTCACGAACCTTTAATTGAACATATTAAAAATGGAGTCATCACGAATATCACATCAAGTGGTTTGCGAGATAAACTAGGTGCAGCCATATCAGATGGAATTATGGAAAACCCCGTGGTGATTCGCTCTCACGGAGGACGTGCTCGTGCCATTGCTGCAGGAGATATTCATATTGATGTGGCCTTCTTAGGAGCACCATCTTCAGATGCGTACGGAAATGCGAACGGAACAGTTGGTAAAGCAGTCTGTGGTTCATTAGGTTACGCCATGATTGATGCAAAATATGCTGACCAAGTGGTGATTATTACAGATACATTAGTTTCATATCCGAACTCACCAATTAGCATTCCGCAAACAGACGTTGATTACGTTGTAGAAGTTGATGCAATTGGAGACCCATCTGGTATTGCTAAAGGTGCAACTCGTTTTACAACCAATCCGAAAGAATTATTGATTGCAGAGTATGCAAACAAAGTGATTACGCAATCACCTTATTATAAAAATGGCTTTTCAGTACAAACGGGTACGGGTGGTGCTGCCTTAGCAGTTGCACGATTCTTACGCGATTCTATGATTAAAGATGACGTGAAAGCTGCCTTTGCTTTAGGTGGTATTACGAATCAAATGGTAGAGTTATTAGAAGATGGTTTAGTCGAAAAATTGATTGATGTTCAAGACTTTGATGCCTTATCTGGGCAATCTTTAGGTCGTAATGAAAATCACATTGAAGTGGATGCGAATTTCTATGCATCACCTTTAAGTAAAGGCTCAGCGATTAACCAACTAGATATCTGTATTCTATCTGCTTTAGAAGTAGATACGAACTATAACGTTAATGTTATGACGGGTTCAGATGGTGTTATCCGTGGTGCCTCAGGTGGACACAGTGATACGAGTGCAGCAAGTAAAATGAGTCTAGTTATCTCACCATTGGTGCGTGGACGTATTCCGACAGTGGTTGATTCAGTTAACACAGTGATTACACCAGGAGCAAGTGTCGATGTTGTCGTGACTGAAATTGGAGTTGCGATTAACCCAGCTCGTCAAGACTTAATCGAACATTTTACAACTCTTGATATTCCTCAATACACAATTGAAGAATTAAAAGAAAAAGCATACGCAATTGTAGGTAATCCAGAACCGATTCAATATGGCGATAAAGTAGTTGCTTTAATTGAATACCGTGATGGTACGTTAATTGACGTGGTGCGTAATGTCTAATGCGGTGTTCGCCCAAGGGATTTCAGTAGATTTAATGATGATGCTTGAAACCCGTGAGCAAAGATCGCTGACTCAGAGGGAGTTATTTGCTAAGAATAGACACGCTTCCTTACTATCAGCAACGATGAATATTCCAGGCCCGATTAAGACATCTCCAATTTTACGTAATGTTTTTGAAGAGGTGATGGATGTCGTAAGGCAACACCCGAGTATTCAAGCAGCTCCAATTTTGACAACTTTATACCGCGAAAAAGTGACAGGCCCAGAATATTATATGTTGCTTGATTTACCGGCAGAGGTATTAAAAAAAGCCATGATTGACATCGAGCAACAACATCCTTGGGGCAGATTGCTTGATTTGGATGTTTTATATTGTGAATCTCGTGAAGCTGACAGCTTGCAATTTGGAAGAGAAGAGGCCAGTGCGATCATGACGACTGAACATATTCATAGTATAAGTCGAACAGACTTGAACTTACCGACACGCCGTTGCTTAATTTGTGAAGAGGATGCGAAAGTTTGTGGTCGTTCTCGAACTCATTCGGTCGAAGAAATGCAAGCAGCGATTGCTGAATTAATTGAAAATGAAAGGGAGAAGGTTAATGACTAAAAACATACGTTTCACAGAAACTGTTTTACGTGATGGTCAACAAAGTTTGATTGCAACACGCATGCCAATTGAAGATATGTTACCCATTCTATCAACCTTAGATGAAGCGGGTTACCATTCACTAGAAGTTTGGGGTGGCGCTACGTTTGACTCATGCTTACGTTTCTTAAACGAAGATCCATGGGAAAGATTACGTCAAATTCGTGCTAATGTTAAGAATACAAAATTACAAATGCTATTGCGTGGTCAGAATATTCTAGGCTATCGTAATTATGCGGATGATGTAGTGGAAGCCTTCGTAACAAAAGCCATTGAGAACGGTATCGATATTATTCGAATTTTTGATGCGTTAAATGATACGCGAAATTTAGAAACAGCTATTCGTGCGACAAAAGCAGCAGGTGGTCATGTGCAAACGGCAATTTCTTATACAACGAGTCCAGTACATACGGTGGATTATTTCGTAGAGCTTGCCCAAGAAATGGCTGATTTAGGTGCAGATTCAATCTGTATCAAAGATATGGCCGGTGTATTGACGCCGCAAACGGGTTACGAATTAGTGAGTCGTATTAAGGCGGCGATTGATTTACCGCTTGTTGTGCATACGCATGCAACGGGAGGTATCTCTGAAATGACTTACTTGAAAGTTGCTGAAGCAGGTGCAGATGTGATTGATACAGCTATTTCATCTTTTGCTGGCGGGACATCTCAACCAGCGACAGAATCGGTTGCGATTGCGCTTGAAGGCTTAGGCTTTGAAACGGGCTTAAATATGGAAAAAGTAACGGAAGTTGCGGAACATTTTAACCCGATACGCGATCGTTTTCGTGATGAAGGAATATTGAAAGCTAAAGTAAAAGATGTAGAGCCTAAAACGCTGATCTATCAAGTACCAGGCGGAATGTTATCCAACCTATTAAGTCAATTAACAGAAGCAGGACTTGCTGATAAGTATGATGAAGTGCTTGCAGAAGTCCCACGTGTTCGTGCTGATATGGGTTATCCGCCATTAGTGACACCTTTATCGCAAATGGTTGGAACACAAGCCGTGATGAATATTATTGCGGGTGAACGGTATAAGATGGTACCAAATGAAATTAAAGACTATCTGAAAGGTTTGTACGGTCGTCCACCAGCTCCAATTAATGAAGCAGTCAAAGCTCAAATAATTGGTAATGAAGCTAGTATCACAGTTCGCCCGGCTGACTTAATTGAGCCACAATTACCTACATTACGTGAAGAAATCCAAGCGTATGCGCATAGTGAAGAAGATGTATTGAGTTATGCATCATTCCCAGTGCAAGCACGTGATTTCTTAGGACGTCGTGAAGATCCTTTCTATGATGTTCCAGAACAAACAATATCGGTCAAAATAGATTTAGTCTAAAGTTTCCACTTAAATTTATCCATTCACCATTAAATAACGTAGGTCATTGCTCCAACGATGATCTACGTTATTTATGTTTAGATGGAGGCTATGAGATAGATATTTTTGAGAGTTGGGAGTCTTATTCAATCTCAATATGTTAAAACCATAGTATCACCAAATAATTCTATTGCGACATATTTTCTAAAATAGCCAACAAAACCGCACATAACACTTAAACGAATAATTTTACTTAAGAAGTAGTTTCCAAGAAGCAATAGTTGCTATTAAATGGTTCCAGTAGGTTCGTGAAGTATGCTACCTGTATCAAGAAAGATTTCAATTAAAATAACTGAAAAATTAGCATCTCATGGCGTTACCATTTCACAGAAGGTGCTGTAGAAGCGAAGGTTAAAGATGAGTTTTGCAAAGTCGTGTTAGAACGATTGCATGAATTAAAGGTTATACAAGCTGCAATTTTTCGTGGATGAACTATCTATAAAAAAGTGATTGCCATAAGGCCAAGGGCAGACGCCTAAAAGCTAGGAACCACCTTAAAAAAACAGAATTTGACTTGAAGAATAAATAACGTTGCGATAAAGAAAAGGTACTAACACACAAAGGAAGAAAAGACCCTTTAATATAAGGTTATGCATGTCTTCGCAAAAGTGACAGAATAATCTGCCGATTTATTAAAAATTACGCTCAGGAATTCTAAGTGGAGAGGATATGCAGAGTGTATAATGTGTCGACTTCTGGATAATTGGCTTGGTTGAACCATAAGGAAAGTTGTTAATGGCTTGATAAAAAGTGGGGTAAAAAAACATGCGTTGAGACAGAATCCATTTTCTTGTCTTTCCTTAAGAATACGACTAGACCACATGTTGGCGTCTAGTCGTATTTTGGCATTTAAAAGAGTCTTTGTTGAATTTGGTGGGTGACATCATTGTGTTCGTTGAAGTAGGCAGCGATAATCATTTTCTGGTTTTCATTGAGTTGATCTGCCGGCACTTGATTGATATGTGACAATAATTCTTTCGGGAAATACAGACGGTGGTCACCGCGTGATTTACCCGTTAAGGAATTAACCAAGGCACTTACTTGGGATAATTCAACGATTTGATTGGTTTTCGTCACTAATTCAATTTGCGAATTTTTACTTTGACGGTCAGGACGGTAGTGGTCATAAGGTAAATCATAACTACTATTTTCGCTGAAGTAGTAAGTTGGGTCATAGGTTAAATTGAATAATTCCTCTGTTACGGCAATCGATAATTGTGTGGCTTCTTTTTCGTTAACCAAGATTGATTTAAAGGGTTTACGGTCAAGGAAACGGTTAGCCAAGTCCGCAAGAATCCGGTCATCTTCTTGCGACCAATGCACAAAGTAGCTGTTGACGACACTGTCATCTAAACGCAAGTAGTCTTCAATGGTCCAGTTTTCAAAGAGAAAAGGTTCCAGTAAGCCAATTGGCGTTTTCATGTGAATGTCGTCTTGTTGGTAGCACCATTTAGCGCGGACCAATAAGCTTTTCAGGATTTGTTCCATTCCACGCGAAACCGGGTGGAAGTAAACCTGCATATACATTTGGTAACGGCTGACAATATAATCTTCAACTGCATGCATGCCTGAAAAATCAAAGACAATTTTATCATTATAAGGTCGGATGACGCGTAAAATTCGTGTTAAATCAAAGGTTCCGTAGCTAACGCCCGCATAGTAGGCGTCACGCAATAAATAGTCCATGCGGTCAGCGTCAATTTGGCTGCTGATTAGTTCAACTACTTGTTTGTTAGGGTAAGTTTTATCAATGACACTCGCGACTTTTTCAGGAAAGTCATCCCCTAAACGGCGAAGTACTTGATTAATTTCTGTTTCGGGTGAGGTAATGATTTGACCTGTAATGCGCTCGTGATTTGTATTGAAGATGCCTTCAAAGGTGTGTGAGAAAGGCCCGTGGCCTAGATCGTGTAATAAGGCTGCACACAAAGCGACTAATCTTTCAGCTGGATCCCATAACCCATCGTATTTGGAAGTAGAGGGATAGTTACGATTGAATTGACTAATAATACGGCGTGTAATTTCGTACACACCCAGCGAATGATTAAAACGGGTATGTTCGGCACCGTGAAAAGTAAATGAAGAGGTACCAAGTTGCTTGATGCGACGCAAGCGTTGAAACTCTCGGGTGTTAATTAAATCAATAATGATGCGATCACGAATATGAATATAATCATGAACGGGGTCACGAAAAACTTTTTCGCGAGTTAATTTTTGTGCGGCTACTTTTTCTGTGAAAGACTGCATTACTGTATGCCTCCTTTAGTCTTTGTTGGGTTGAATACTTAAACTACGTTTACGGGCCTGCTCTAAGCGTGGTTGGTAGATTGCTTGGAGTTCAGGGGCGGTATAATCGCCAAGTGTATAATGGCTGTGCTCAGCTAATAGGGCCAGAATAGCTTGCTTGAATTGCTCGACAGTCATCTTGGCTTGTTCTTCAGGCGCTAGGAAATCTGCAATGTTTGCCATCGAAGCGGGATTCACTGTTGGGAAGCGCTCGTCGGCGAGTCCTATTTTGTAAAAATTTTGGATTAATTGGGCTCTTTGCGTTTGGTTACCATTGATGCTAAGGTAGGCTGCCGTTGTAAGGCCAGTTTTGAAGCGTCGTTGGGCAATGCCTCCGATTTTGAGTCCGTCGATGACGAGGTCGTATTTACCTGGACAGTAAGAGTCCGCGATTTCATAGGCTTCTACCAGTAGACCATAAGGTTTTAATGTCAGCGCAATGAGTTTAACCATTTGCTCGTAAGCTTCATCAATCGATAGTGGGAAATGAGCATTATCCGAAACTAGAGCGAGGTTGATGACCCCTTCATCGTTTACGACTGCTAATCCGCCATGTGGGCGCAAAGTCACAGTATAGTTAGCTTGAATTAAATGCTCAATGCCTTCACTAAAGTTGGCGAGTAATTTATCTTTAGCGCCTAACAGGATTGTTGGACGAACGGATGGATAAAAGTGTAGAATGGCTTTAGCTTTTTGGCCCTTTGAGTGTTCATTAGCCGTCATCTGGCCAGTCTCGGCTAAAGTTTGATTCAATTTGGGTAAATAACGCACAAAGCTATCTTGTAAGGCCATTGTAGTATCGGCAATTTGTGCATCAGGATTGTGGTGTTCGTCGTAAATTAGCCAATCATGTTGACTGAGGTAAGGAAAATTTGGCATATTTGTGCTCCTTGTTTAGATTGTTACTTTGATTATAGCATGCTTTGTTTTATAATGAATAAGCAGAAGAATTAGAATGTGAGGTGACTTATGGAGAGACGCGAAATTTCTTTACATGTTAAGCAGTGGGTGCAACATGAGAGTTCAGATGAACGTGAATTATTTGAAGTGAAGACTAAAGGAGAACTAGTTGAATTGTCAACTTTTTCTCGTATAACTTATACGGACAATAATGATGTGAAAATCGAATTGAAGTGGCGACCACAACGTAATGGAGAGGCGAATATCTTAGAAATCAAGCAGCCAGCACATTCAATGTTTTTTGATTTATCGCAGAATACACTGACGCCTTACCATACACCACAAGGTGTTTGGCAACTTGAAATAGTAACCAAGCAAATGTCTTGGCAAAGCTTAGTAGATGGACATCAATTGTATTTAGCTTACGAAATAAAACATGAGCAAGAAATGCTCGGTAAATACGATTTTCAATTGATTTATAAGTAACAAATCGGTAATATATAAAGGTACACTAGGAAGGAAGTGCCAGGATGGAATTAAAACAATTTACAGGTATAAATAAAGAAGAATTATCAATGATCGAGGTGGCGCATGCTATTTTAGAAAACAAAGGTAGCATCGTTGATTTTGCTGATTTATTAGTCACTATCCAAGAATATCTTGGCTTCAATGATTCTGAGCTAGAAACGCGCATGACACGTTTCTACACAGATATTAATATTGATGGACGTTTTATTTCTTTAGGAGATAATCGTTGGGGGTTGCGTGCTTGGTATGCAATCGACGAAATTGATGAAGAAATCATCACTTCTGCCGAAGAAGAAGAAACACCAAAACGCAAGTTGAAGAAAAAACGTAAATTAAACGCTTTTGCTGATTCAGACGATATGATTGACTACAACGATGATGATCCAGAAGATATTGATGGTATCTACGACGAAGAAGACGATTCATTTGATGAAGATGAGGATGACGAAGAAGACGATACAGCCAATTTAAACACAATTATCGACCCAGATGCAGAAGAGGAAGATGATGAAGAACTTGGCGAGTATAAGAGCGATTTAACAGAATTAGGCGATGAAGAAATTGAGCTAGATGACGATGAAGAAATCGAACTAGACGAAGATGAAGAAGACGAAGACGAAGACGAAGAAGAAAATGAAGATTATGACGAAGAGGAATTCAAAGACTAGGCCACTCCAATAATATTTTTTAAAAATAATTATTTAAAGTGCTTGACTAAGAAAATCGAATCAAGTATTATCTTCATTGGGCACCCTAGCGGTATATTAGGGTAAAGTAAGTCGTCAGAGCTCCCCGTTCCAATGGAATGGGGAGCTTTTTTTATTTTTGGACGACCTTCGGTTAACCCGTACGGCTCATTTGACGAGTCGTACAAGAAATCAATAAACAAAAGGGGTAAAATTTTCATGACAAAATACATCTTTGTAACAGGTGGCGTTGTTTCATCAATCGGTAAAGGAATTGTCGCAGCATCATTAGGACGACTTTTAAAAAATCGCGGGTTAAACATTGCGATTCAAAAATTCGATCCATATATTAACGTAGACCCAGGTACGATGAGTCCTTATCAGCACGGAGAGGTATTCGTCACAGACGATGGTTCAGAAACAGACTTAGACTTAGGTCACTATGAGCGTTTCATCGATGTGAACGCTAATAAATATTCAAGTGTAACCACAGGGAAAATTTACTCAGAAGTACTACGCAAAGAACGTAATGGTGATTATTTAGGCGCAACTGTGCAAGTTATTCCACATATCACGAACGAAATTAAAGAAAAAATCATGCGCGCAGGTGAAATCACTAACGCGGATATCGTGATTACTGAAGTTGGGGGAACTGTAGGCGATATTGAGGGCTTACCATTCTTAGAAGCTTTACGTCAAATGCGTTCAGACGTTGGGGCTGAAAATGTTTTATACATTCATACAACGTTAATTCCATACTTAAAAGCAGCGGGTGAAGTTAAAACGAAACCAACACAACATAGTGTGAAAGAGTTACGTAGTTTAGGTATTCAACCAAACATTCTTGTTGTTCGTACGGAAGAAGAATTAGCAAGCTCAATCAAAGATAAATTAGCATTATTCTGTGACGTGGACAAAAACGCAGTCATCGAATCGCGCGACGTTGAGACTTTATACACAATTCCATTGAGCTTACAAGAACAACACATGGATGACATTGTATTAAAACACTTCGGCATGTCTGATTTACCAGCAGCTGATATGTCAGCATGGATTGCTTTAGAGAAAAAAGTTTTAAACTTAAAACAAACAACTAAAATTGCCTTAGTAGGTAAGTATGTAGAATTACAAGATGCCTACTTATCAGTTGCGGAAGCTTTAAAACATGCAGGCTATTCTTTCGATAGTGAGATTGAAATTAACTGGATTAATGCTGAAAATGTGACAGATGAAAATGCCTCAGAAATTTTAGGCGATGTAGATGGTATCCTGGTACCAGGTGGTTTTGGTAACCGTGGTATTAACGGTAAAATTTCTGCCATTAAATATGCCCGTGAAAACAAAGTGCCATTCTTTGGTATCTGTTTAGGTATGCAATTAGCGTGTGTTGAGTTTGCGCGTAACGTTGTCGGTTTAGAAGGTGCAGATTCTGCTGAAGAGAATCCAGAAGCTGCTTACAAAATAATCGACCTAATGCCTGACCAAGAAGAAAATCAAAACTTAGGCGGAACATTACGTTTAGGTTTATATCCATGCGCGCTTAAAGAAGGTACGAAAACACGTGAAATATACAATGGCCAAGCTGTTGTTGAAGAACGTCACCGTCACCGCTATGAATTTAATAACGAATACCGTGAAATGTTAGCTGAACATGGCCTTATCTTCTCAGGTGTAAGTCCAGATAACCGTTTAGTGGAAATTGTTGAATTAGCTGATCACCCATTCTTTATTGCATCACAATTCCACCCAGAGTTTATTTCACGCCCAAACCGTCCACAAAGTATTTTTGCTGGCTTTGTAGAAGCCGCATTAGCTTATAAAAACGGCAACGGTCAATAATTAAAAAATATTTATAACCTAGTAGATTCCTGTCGTAAATGCTTGCGGCAGGAATTTTTCTTGGTATAAGGTTTTATAAGTCTTACAATGATTTACCAAGGATTGTACGTTGTTCAGCTTATTTTTCCAAGGCAGTGGTCGCTTCTAAAGCCTTCGCTAGTGATGCAGGCATTGAAAGCTCGATTGACTAGAAAAAGAGCTAATCTAGGCGAAGGTCTGAGAGCATCGACTAGAAAAAGAGCTAATCTAGCCGAAGGTCCGAGAGAATCGGCTAGAATAAGGGCTAATCTAGTCGAAGGACTGAGATCATCGGCTAGAATAAATGCTAATCTTGCCGATACGTCAAGACAATCGGCTATAAACCTGAAATAGCAGGTTGTTCGTATTTTGAAGGTGCTCGAAAGAGAGTCATTTCTACAATAACCTTCAATATAACAGAATTTTTTCAGCAACAAACAAGCGATAAACTCAATGATTCTCGTTCAATCGATGATGAACAGGCAATCCGCAAAAATAGCAAAATTTCCGATAATATGATAGTTTTCTGAAAGAATGTGCTAGGATGTTGTTTGTCCCTAGCATCATGGAGATTTTTGGAGTATAATTATAAAGGAATAAAATTTTGTATTGTAATCAAGGAGGAATTTGATCATGAGTCGTTTAGTTAGTATGACAGACATGTTGAACAAAGCAAAAGAGGGACAATATGCTGTAGGTCAGTTTAACATTAACAACTTAGAGTGGACACAAGCTGTTTTAACTGCTGCACAAGAAAACAATTCACCAGTAATTTTAGGTGTATCTGAAGGTGCTGGTAAATATATGGGTGGACCAACTGTTGTTGCGGCAATGGTAAATGCTTTATTAGATTCTATGGATATTACTGTACCTGTGGCTTTACACTTAGACCACGGTTCATCATTTGCTTCATGTAAAGAAGCGATTGATGCTGGTTACTCATCAGTTATGATTGATGGTTCTCATAGCCCAATCGACGAAAACATTGCAATTACTAAAGAAGTTGTTGCTTATGCTCACGAACGTGGTGCTTCAGTTGAAGCTGAAGTTGGTACTGTTGGTGGTGAAGAAGACGGTGTTATCGGTGGCGTACAATACGCTGACCTTGAAGAATGTAAACGTATGGTTTCTGAAGCTGGCATTGACGCTTTAGCAGCTGCTTTAGGTTCAGTTCACGGTACTTACGATGGCGAACCTCAATTAGGATTCGAAGAAATGGCTGCAATCTCTGAAGCTACTGGTGCTCCATTAGTATTACACGGTGGATCAGGAATCCCTGAGCACCAAGTTAAAATGGCTATCGAACGTGGACACGCTAAAATCAACGTGAACACTGAATTACAACAACAATGGACAGCAGCTGTTCGTGAGAAATTAAACACTGACGATAAAGTTTACGATCCACGTAAAGTAATTAAACCAGGTTTCGATGCGATTGTTAAAACAACTAAAGAAACTATGGACATGTTTGGTTCATCTAACCAGGCTTAATCATTCCTTAAAGTTTAACCACTTGCTAACTTCGGTTAGTGGGTGGTTTTTTTCGTTTTTAGGGCTACATTATTAAAAAAGCTCTCGACCGTCTTGGCCAAGAGCAAAATTGTTTAACGTAATTTAGTTAAGAATGGACTAGCTTCGCCTTGATAAGTAATAAAGAGACGATCCATCGCACGTGAGAAAGCTGTGTAAAGAATTCTCTGGTCGCGTGCACTCTGATAGTTGTCGGCTGACACATCGACCACTAGCACATTATCAAATTCTAAACCTTTTGATACACTAATTGGTAATACTTGATAGAATTTATCAGTAGTTAAGCTTGGCAATTGCTCTGCTAATAAATCGCGCAGTGTTTCGGCTTGCTGAGCCGTTTTAGTAATAAGCGTTAACTGACTCCCCTTAGGTAATTGCGTGTGTAATATTTCCAACAATTCAACATAATCATTAGAATTCTCAACTTCTTTCATTACAGGTGCTTCGCCATAAGGGCGGATTGGTGTAATCGCAATCTCGTTACGGGTGCTCGCCAGACCACTAAAGGCTTTAGTAATCGCACCACTCGAACGGTAACTGTTCAGTAAATCGTAACGTTGAACATAGTCGCGTCCTCTTTGAGCGCGAGCGACCGCTCCACGTCCACCAATACCAACTGCCGCACTAGCAGCATTTTCTTTTTCGAAAATCGCTTTAATTTGGTCAAACTCAATCGAACTATTAAAGATGGCCTGATTTTCGTCACCAACCATTGTGAACTCACTCTTCGTAAATAAATCTTTTAATAAGTGAATTTGTGCAGGGGAATAATCTTGGACTTCGTCAATTAAAACGAAACGCATATCTGGGATATTTAATTTATCAATAAAGTGATGCATAATCGTTAAATAAATTGCTGCTTCATCAACCGTAAAGCTGTCATCTCTTGCAAATTGATAAGCTTCACCTGTGTAATCTTGATAAACTGTATTAAACATCGCATGGAAGTTTAACCAACTATTATCTTGTAAAGCTTGGGTAATTTTACGGTATTTCTTATGTAAGAATTGGCGGCCTAACTTGACTAAGTTAGCATTGGATTCATCTGCAATCAAGCTACCGAAATATTTCTCCTGCATTTCTTCCGACAAAGTTAAAATCAAGTTTTGCATTTTAGGCTTTTTAGCTTGAGTATTCAAACGTTTTTCCCAATAAGCTAATAATTTCTGCTTAGTTGCTTGTAGACGAGGCTGTAAAGAATTGTCTTCAGGCGTTTCGTCGAAATATTTCTGAATACGTGCAACGGGCACGATATCTTTACCTTTATAAGTTAAAGGATTGAAGAAACCACTTTTCGCTAAGGTAGCACCAGACAATTTAACATGTTCATAAAAGGCTGAACTACGCAGAATATTCACTTGTTGATCATCGACGGCAGAACTAATTCGATTGAAATAACGCTGCTCGTCTTCAATTTCCCAAATTAAATATTGGTCCACTAATTGACGGAAGGTTAAATTCATGGGATTCGTTTCTCCCAAAGAAGGTAAAACATTTGAAATATAATCGATAAAATTACGGTTAGGTGATAGAATCATCACATTATCAGATGTGATTTCTGAACGCAATGAATACAATAAGTAAGCAATTCTTTGCATAATCGTCGACGTTTTTCCACTACCTGCCACACCGTTAACCAACAATAAAGGATGCTCAGTATCGCGAATGATCACATTCTGTTCTTTCTGAATCGTTGAGGTAATATCGGTCATTTGGCTCGTCGCATCTTGTTTCAAAGCTTCCAGTAAGACATCATCTTGGATCGCAACCGACGTATCAAAGAAATTTAACAATTGATTTGCCTCAACGATTAGTTGACGACGCGCTTCAATCGACACATCAATTCTTTGCTTATTTACGTGATAGCTCGAAGGACCTAAATCATTATTGTAGAAAAGTTCCGCAATCGGTGAACGCCAATCATAAATTAAATGTTGCGAATCTTCTTTCGCAAAACCATGACGACCAATATAGAAATCTTCGGTTTCACCTTCATCGCCATCTAAAAAGTCAACCGCAATTTTACCAAAATACGGAACTTTCAATAGCTGGCGTACCTTTTGTAAGAGACTAGCGGCTGTTTCCATACGCAAATTCATCTGATCAATTTCGCGACTCTTCGTTTCGAAGTTGGCAAAGGTCTCCAATGTATCGGAATCATTTCCGAAATTTAAGCGGACCTCGCTCGCTAACATACTTAATTTAGCACGACCTTCGGTTTCATAACGCTCAAGTAACTCACTCAATTCGCTCTCGCTGTTTAATAATTGCTCATAGACATGTTGTAAATAGGCTTGTTCCTGTTGTAAGGCTTCAGTCATTTTGGCAACTCCTTTCACATCTGCTTCTCGGACCCCTTAGGATACTATATTTTCCCTATAAATTCAATGGTACAGCAGAAAACCTCTTCTAGCGACTGCCAAAAGAGGTTCGGGATATTATTTTAAAGATTCAGCTAATTCAATTGAAGCTTGGATACTCGCAACCGAAATGTTTAATTTTTCTGTTTCCCAATCATTTAAGCTAACAGTTAAACGACGTTCAACACCATTACGTCCTAAGACACATGGAACACTGAAAGCACTTGGTTTATCGAAACCATATTCGCCATCAACAAATGGTACTGCTACTGGATAAATAGCTTTCTCATCTAAAAGAATGGCACGTGCCACTTCAATCGCAGATTCTGCAACCCCAGCATTGGTTACGCCGACTTTAGCGTCGAAGACTTCATAGGCAGTTTGGACCACATGCTCTGTGATTTGGTCAGGTGATAAAGGTTCAACCTCTGGGAAATATTCCGCTAATTGATCAAAAGGAATACCACCAACTGTTAATCGACTTAAAACGGGGAAGGCAGTATAGCCATGTTCGCCCATCATGTAACCTGAAACGGATTTTGGATCAACACCATAATGACGTCCAATTAAGTGACGTAAGCGCGAAGAGTCTAACATACAACCCGTACTTAAGATTTGTTGAGTCGGATAATCGTACTCAGTACATGCGATATAAGCGACTGTATCAGCAGGGTTTGTAATGAAAATTAAAATCGCATCACGCGTGTATTTGACAATGTTCTCCATGATTTCACGGATAATCGCAGCGTTATTTTTAATCAATTCTTGACGGTCAGCTGGTACTGGATCGGGTGCGTAGACGTGAGTAGCAGAAATAATGACAATATCAGCGTCCGCCACTTCTTCATAACCACCAGAATGAATGTTGATATTGCGTCGAGAAATTAGACCTGTCGCATGATCTTGATCTAACGCCTCACCGTAAGCGATTTTTCCACGTGGGTCAACAACCGCAATTTCACCAAACAATTCAGAAGATGCAGCATAAGCGAGTACATGCGAGCCAACATGCCCAGCGCCAATAACAGCTAATTTTTGAGTTTTCATATAAAAAAGCCTCGTTTCTAATAGAATTCTAATGATTATAATATACCACACACTGTTGATGGAAAGACAGTCTTGTTCTCATATTTTGTCAAAGTGTGTTAAAACCATCGTTCTTATCAAAGGAGATCTAATTTATTAGTGATTTTCAACAATGAGTTGTCAGAAATTGTGAAGTGTGCGACTTGGGTTTGTGTTGCAAAGCGTTTACAATAGGATGTGAAAAGAAATATCGTTTATGGAGGGAATGGAATGGGATACAAAAATAATAATACAGGTTACCGTGATGGCTTATTAGAGTCTCGCGCAGTAATTGAACAAGGGAGATACGCAATTTTACCTCACGATGGTTTAGTGAACAATGTGGTGCCAGGATTTGAGCATACACGCATTACGATTTTAGGCTCACCACGTTTAGGCGCAACCTTTAGTGATTTCATTGCGGAATTTTTAGAAGGCGGTAAAAACACGCTCGGCTTTGGTGGTGAAGGGCTTGAAACATTTGTCTATGTCTTAAGTGGTGCACTGAAAGTTAAGGATGCTCAAGGTGAAGTGCATGAATTGACAGATGGAGGTTATGCTTTCTTCCCTGTAAATGAGCTAATGTACTTCGAAAATAATCAAACTGAAGTGACCGAAGCGTTTTTATACCAAAGACGCTATGATGCCTTAGCTGGCTATGAAGCACATAAAGTAGTTGGCAATCGCGCAGATATTACACCGATTCATTATGAAGGCATGGAGGATGTTTTATTATGGGATTTATTGCCAGTCGATGATTTAGGTTTCGATATGAATATGCACATTCTATCCTTCGAACCTGGCGCGAGTCATGGTTATATTGAAACGCATTACCAAGAACACGGTGCTTACTTGTTATCAGGACAAGGCATGTATAATTTAGACAATCAGTGGTTCCCAGTTGAGAAAGGTGATTATATCTTTATGGGCGCTTATGTGCCGCAAGCTGCTTATGCTGTTGGGCGTGGCGAACCATTGAGCTATGTGTATTCAAAAGACGCTAACCGTAACCCAGGCGTTTAATCGCTATTAGAGAAAGGGAGTATTATCTTGTCGAATCATGAAGAAAAATTAATCAATGTATCGCATACCCGACTACACGATTTGATTAAAGCCAAACTAGAAAAAGCAGGTTTAAAAGAAGATCAAGCTGAGGAAACAGCGAAACATTTAGTCTACGCTGACTTATGCGGGATTCACTCGCATGGTGCTGTTCGGGTTGAATATTATGCTGAACGCATTAATAAAGGCGGAATTATCACTGAACCTAACTTGAACTTTGAGAAAACGGGTGAAAGTACGGGGATTTACCATGGTGATAATGCACAAGGACATTATGTCGCAAACCTGGCTTTAGAACCAGCCATTAAAATGGCCAAAGAAACAGGTTTGGCGGTTGTCGGCGTATCACGTGTGGGTCACACAGGGACTCTTTCATACTATATGCATAAGGTGGCGGCTGCAGGTCTAATGGGCATTTCGATGACACAATCAGACCCAATGGTAGTACCATTCGGTGGGGCAGAAACTTATTATGGGACGAACCCGATTGCTTTCTGTGCGCCAAGTGATGGTGACCATCCGTTGGTTTTCGATATGGCGACGACCGTACAAGCTTGGGGGAAAATCCTCGATGCACGATCTAAAGGCCGTCAAATCCCAGATACTTGGGCGGTAGACGAGAACGGTGCAGCGACGACTGATCCAAATGAAGTAAGAGGTTTATTACCCATTGCTGGCCCGAAAGGCTACGGCTTAATGATGATGGTTGACATGTTATCCGGTATCTTATTGGGGATTCCTTTTGGTCGTAATGTAACGTCAATGTATGCTGATTTACACTCAACGCGTGATTTAGGGCAAATTTATATCTTAATCGATCCTGAGCGCTTTGCTGGTTTAGATAGCGTAAAAGCAAACGTTACGCAAACAATGGCAGATTTGAATGCAATTAAACCAGCTCCTGGTTTTGAGCGCGTCCAATATCCAGGACAAGGTAGCACGGAACGTTATGCTAAAAATCTAGCAAATGGTATCGATATTCCAGAATCCATTATTGCTTATTTGGAAGATGACGCTGTTCACTATAATAATTACGATGGACTCAGTGCTTTTGCCAATTAAGTAAACACATACCCCAAACAAAATACACCGAAAGAACTCAACGACTAACCGTTGATTCGCTCGGTGTATTTTTTTATATTATAAGTTTTATATTGATTTACCAAGCTTTGTGCTTCGTCCATCTTATTGTTTTCCAATGCGGTGGTCGCTTTCAAAGCCTTCACTATCGTTCGGGCTTTTCCAGCTCAATCGGCTAGGCTCTGAATAATTCGCTACGCTCAAAGTCACAGCAAGCTGTGCCGATTGACCTTGATACCGCTGTGGAAAACAAGTCGCTGAGCTACGCATAGCATTCCAACAAAAGTATTGCTGTATGATCAATTAAAACTGCTAAACGAAATTTAAAGACCTTGGATTCGTTCGAAGTTTTCTTGCATCGATTACTTTTGTTCTTCTTCACTTAATTCTAAAGCCAATCTCAAATTTAGAGAGTCTTCAGGTGTGTTGACAGTTAATCCTAAAATTTCTTCAATACGCTGGATGCGATATTTAACGGTATTACGGTGAACGAATAAAGTGCCAGCTGTTCTCGCAATTTCACATTGAGAATTTAAATAAACGTGTAATGTTTTTCTTAACTCAATCAAAGAAGCCTCCTCAGGGTAGGCTAAGTCTTTTAAGGCCGTTTGACAGAAGAAACGGACATCGTTGTATTCCAAGTTATTAAATAGATGGAAGACGCCTTTATTCTCGTAGGCCATGATAGGCGTGACCTCTTGTTGCGCCTTACGTTCTTCATAGACCAAGTGAGCTTGAGAGTGAGATTGACTAATTTGACCTAAATTTGGATAAGCATTCCCAACACTAAACACGATGTTGAGTGGCAAGTACTTGGCAATGTCTGAACGAATTTTTGTTAAACTTTCATTCAAATTATCAGGTTTAGCTTGGATCATTAACATAATTTCTTTAGATTGTTCGAAATAGAACACTAAACCATCTGAGAAATACTGTTTGATATTATGACGTAACCAACGTGACGTCATTAATAATAACTCTTCACCATAAGGAGTCAGTTTCGATAATTTCAATAACGAACTTTCATAGACATGCACCACTTGGTAATAATTCGATTGGATATAACCAAATTTCGCATTCATTAAGCGGTCAGGTTCTTTGTGATGGTTCTGTGCAGAATAATCAATAAGCTCCTTATAGAAATCTGCTTCTTGAGCATACTTACTATCCGCTACACGCTCATTTTTAAAGAGAATATAAGACAATACCATTGACGCTTGTTCAATCGCGAAATTCGAAATCGGATAGGGAATGTGTTCAGGATTCAAAATAATTAAATAATGAGGAAAGTTTTCGTGAACTTTAATCGGTATTAATGAAATATGAATGTCTTTGCGATTCACATCTTGAATCAAGAAAGAACCTGATTGTTTATCGGTATGCTTAACATGGTCATAAATTTGATAGGCATAATAATCGGCACGATTGTTTGAATCATTGAAATGAATCGAATGTGTCAGAATACGCCAATAAGGATTGAGCAAAATAACGGGTGTCTTAACCATTTGACTAAATTGTTCAATAATCACTTTGTTTGATGCATCTTGAATCAATAAATCTGAGAAACGTTTTTGAATATCAAGCGCAAAAGATAATTCTTCATGGCGTGTCCCCCATACAATATCCAAAATTTGATGCAATAGAGAACCCAGTGAGTATTGATCGGGAATTAAGATAAGTGGAAAACCAACTTCTTCTGCGTAATGAATAACCGCTGCATCCAACGTACCAAGAAAACGCCCCACTTTAATGCCTAAACCAACAGCTTTCGCTTGAATTAAGGAATCAATTAAGGGAATGAGTTCAGTTTGTTGATTTTTGTAGACCATCGCTGTTGATAAGAGGAAACAGTCTTCGGTAATATAATGTTCAATATCAGGTGTTTCAGTGATCTCAACGCTTTTAATAGGGTGATCTAAACGGTCAGAAGTAGTGTTGAGCAATGTTAAATCTGAAAAACGAGGTATATTTAATAAATCTTTTAGACTGGTCATAAGTATTCCTTCCTTTAGAAAATGATTTAACGTCCTATTTTGGCTGAAGTAATGGGTGAAGCATAGTGGCTCAGATTTTAAATGTGACAATGATAGTAGTATAATTATAGCACACTTATTGATATTTAATGATGCTTACTTCGACAGAATAGGGCAGTAACGGTCTGAACAAGCAAAATATTAATTATAAGAGAGGAGAAGAACAAAATGTTTAAAACAATCACAGTACCTAAACGAACAATTATGACGCCAGGCCCAGTGGAGGTTAATCCTAAAGTGCTGCAAGTGATGAGTAATAGTATCTTAGGGCAATATGACCCAGTCTTTTTAGATATCATGAATGAAGTCAAAGAACTCATCAAACAACCCTTTGGGACAAAGAACGAGCAAGCTTTTGCGATTGATGGCTCCTCTAGATCAGGGATTGAAGCGGCAATGATTGCGATTCTGGAAAAAGACGATAAAGTTTTGATTCCAGCCTTTGGACGTTTCGCTTATTTACTAGCAGAAATTGCCGGAAGATGTGGAGCCGAGGTCGTCCTGTTAGAGAAAAGTTGGGAAAGTCCCTTTGCTCAACAAGACATTATCGAGAAGGTAAAAGAAGTAAAGCCTAAGTTAGTAGCCATGGTTCATGGTGAGACCGCTAATGGTCAGATTCAGGACTTGGATGAGATTGGTGCTTATTGCCAAGCGAATGATGTGTTACTTTTAGTCGATATGGTTGCCACCTTTGCCGGTGTGGAGCTTAAGGTAGATGAGTGGGGCGTGGACATTGCTATCGCGGGTAGTCAAAAATGTTTAAGCGTAGCAGCTGGGATGTCTTTAGTTACCTTTAATAAACGTATTGAGAAGCTTATCAAAGAGCGTTATCAATTGGAATTAGGGTTGAGTAAGGACATCCGAAATGAACGATTTATTCAGAGTAATTATTTGGATTTAAGTCAACTGATGAATTATTGGAATGAAGAAAGAATCAATCATCATACCGAGGCAACAACCCTCGTTTATGGTGTTCATGAAGGCTTGCGATTATTGCTGGAGGAAGGCTTAGAGAATGTTCATAGACGTCATTTATTGAATAACCAAGCGATTGTAGCAGGGATTAAAGCAATGGGGCTAGAGATTTTCGGTGCACCTGATACAAAAATGCCGACTGTTACGCCAGTCATTATACCAGACGGTGTTGATGCGCTCGCGGTGCCGCGGTTATTGCTTGAACAATTCGGTGTGGAGATAGCGGGCAGTTTCGGAGAGCTTAATGGAAAAATTTGGCGCATCGGCAATATGGGGTATAGTAGTCGACATGAAAATGTGTTAGCTGTTTTAGGCGCGTTAGAGTCCGTATTGATCTATTATGGGGCGGATATTCAAGTTGGTAAAGCTGTTAAGGCGGCTTTGGATGTTTATTTATAGTCTATAAAATGATAGCTTAGGGTGAGTGTGGGACGGTATGTGTGCTTCGCTCACCGTAAAGGTTTTCCAAGGCGGTGGTCGCTTTCAAAGCCTCACCGACGTTCAGGCTTTTCCAGCTCAATCGGCTAGGCTCTGTCTAATTCGCTGTGCTCATAGTCAGAGCAGCTGCGCCGATTGCCCTTTGTACCGCTTCGGTAAACCTTCACGGTGAGCTGCGCGTAGTATTTCAAAAAAAGTAACGCTGTATGATCAAGGGATGAAGCTAAACAAATCCAAAGAAGTTAGCGGTAACTGTCATTAACTGTAAATTGTTTATGCAATTTGAACAATAGAAGTTAAAACTTTATAAAATCTGCTATCCGTTTGTGAAACGCTTCCATTTATAATGGACGAAGAAGATATAATCAGGAGGGATCATATGATAGAAGTAACACCTCAAGCGGTCGATGACATGATGGATTGGTTGTCAGGTATTTCAGATGCTGAAGGACCTGGAACAACACGATTGTTGTACAGTCCATCGTGGATCGATGCTCAAGAACAGTTGAAAGAAAAGTTTGAAACATTAGGTTTCAACTGTGAATTTGATGCTGTTGGAAACTTATTTGCGACTCTGAAAGGAAGCGAACAACCAGAAGAGGTTATTGCTTCCGGTTCGCATGTTGACACCGTAACAAAAGGTGGACGTCTAGATGGACAGTTAGGTATTATGGCAGCTTATATGGCCATTAAGAAACTAATTGAAAAAAATGGACAACCGAAGAAATCACTACAAATTATTTCAATGGCTGAAGAAGAAGGCTCACGTTTCCCCTATGTATTCTGGGGATCTAAGAACATTTTTGGTTTAGCCAATAAAGCTGATGTTGAGAATATTGAAGATGCTAACGGGGTTGGCTTTGAAGAAGCGATGCATGCAGCAGGTTTTGATTATTTGGAAGGTGCACCGAAATTTAATAAAATTGCCGCTTTCTTAGAGTTACATATCGAGCAAGGTAACTTCCTTGAAAAAGAAGGGAAACAAGTTGGAGTGGTCAATGCGATTGTAGGCCAGAAACGCTATGATGTTGTCCTCAAAGGTCAGGCGAATCATGCAGGAACAACTTTAATGGAATATCGCAAAGACACCGTTGAATGTTTCGCACGCATTGTGACGCAAGGGATCGATAAAGCTCGCGAGGAAGGGAATCCTTTAGTCTTAACATTTGGTCGTGTGGAACCAAAACCGAATACTGTCAATGTTGTGCCAGGTGAAACTCTATTCTCAATTGATTGTCGTCACACTGATCAAGCAGTATTGAATCGTTTTACTGCTGAGCTAGAAGCAGACATGCGTTCATTGGCAGAAGAGATGGGAATTGAAATTGACATTGATAATTGGATGGATGAAGCGCCGGTTCCAATGGATACGCATTTAGTACAGACCTTAGAAGAGGTTTGTAAAGAGAACGACTTGAACTATCAAGTGATGCATTCAGGTGCTGGACACGATTCGCAAATATTTGCTCCACGTGTGCCAACTGCAATGATATTTGTACCATCGATTGATGGCATTAGCCATAACCCAGCTGAACATACAGAAGCAAAAGATATTGTTCCAGGGATTCAAGCCTTAGCAGGAGCGTTTGAAAAATTGGCGTATTAATTTAATAATAACTACTAAATAAAGTGTTGAAAATCCAAGCTGTGTACAATTGAATAAATATTGTCGCAGCTTCTTTTCTAGTAATATCCGTTCAGTTTGAACGTTTACAGTGAGCGTGAAAAAATAGTTGAAATTTATTGTTTCATGAAAACATTATCAGAATAAGCTTATTGAAAGTATTTTGTGTGAATTAAACAGCGAAGGTGAATGCTTTGTTACAATTGTCCAATGCGATTCTTTCATTAACCGCTTACAATGAACTTGACTGATTTGTTAGCGTTTGCTGATAAACAAAAAGTAAAATGATATAAAAGGAGGAAATAGATGGAAACGCAAGATTACCAAGTAACCCATGCCGAAATTACTAAATTTAGGGCGCGTGGTTATACAAATGAGGATATCCTGCCGAAGGTAAGTGAGAAACGGAATACGGGTTTAATGAATTATTTTACCTTATGGATGGGATCAGTTCATAATATTCCGAATTATGCAGCTGTGGGGGGCTTCTTAGTTTTAGGCATGTCGCCAATTAATGTAATGTTAGCACTCGTTGTCAGTGCTTTAGTGGTCGCAGTGTTCATGACAATGAACGGCTTAGCTGGCTCAAAGTATGGCATTCCATTCTCGATGCATTTACGATCAACTTATGGGAATACAGGTTCTAAGTTGCCTGGTTTCTTACGAGGAGGAATCGCAGCGATTGCTTGGTTCGGTTTACAAAACTATACAGGCTCACAAGCTCTCTTAATTTTAATTGGTAAATTATGGCCGGGGTTCTTAACGATAGGTGATGGGGCTACTATTCTAGGTATTTCAATTCCAGGCTTAATTGCTTTTACTGTTTTCTGGGCAGCGAACCTATTAATTGGTTTAGGTGGCGGGGGCATTCTGAATAAGTTTACAGCTATCTTAAGTCCAATTATTTACCTTGTTTTTGGTGGTATGACCATTTGGGCAATTCGAGTAGCGGGTGGAATTGGCAATATCTTGGCTTATGACGTAGCCGGTGCAACAGCAGGGATAAATCCAATTGTAGGTTACTTAATGATAATCGCTTCTGTTTTAGCAGTTTGGGCAGCGCCAGGCGTGAGTGTCGCGGACTTTACGCAGAATGCCAAATCCTCGCGTGATCAGATTTTAGGTCAAACGGGCAGTTTCTTAGTATCATACGCAGTGTTTGCTTTTGCTAGTGTTGTAATTTTGATTGGCGGATCAATTAATGCGGGTACAACCGAGTGGGATGTATTAAATATTATCAACAGTTGGGACAGTACACCTGCTATTATCATTTCATCGTTAGTATTGTTAATGACAACGATTTCTACGAATGCGACCGGTAATATTATTCCAGCTGCTTATCAATTAACAGCATTATTACCTAAACACATTAACTATCGTAAGGGTGTTATTTTAGCGAGTGTCATCAGTTTCTTGATTATGCCGTGGAAATTAATGGAGAATGCGGACAGTATTTATATTTTCTTAAACGCAATTGGTGCTTTATTAGGGCCAGTTGCAGGGATTATGATTGCCCACTACTTCTTCTTGAATAAACAAAAAATTGATTTAGATCAATTGTATTTCGATGAAAGAGACAAGTCAGTGAACAGTATTTATCGTGGAACAAACATGCAAGCTTACATCGCAACTTTTGTAGGCTTAGTTGTCTCATTAATTGGACAGTTTATTCCAGCACTTGCCTTTATTTCAAACATTGCGTGGTTAGCAGGTTTTGCGACAGGTTTCCTTGTTTACTGGTTGTTAACTAAAACAGCAAATAAGGATTCAGTTATTGGGGCTATAAAATAAATTAAACAATATATTTTAGGAGGAAAAATAAATGAGTTTTGATTTAGTAATTAAGAACGGCCTAGTTATCTTAAACGGTGGGGAAGTTCAAACAGACGTAGCAGTCAAAGACGGGAAAATTGTTGAAATCGGTGAGAACTTATCTGCCGATGGTGCAAAAGTGATTGATGCTGAAGGTTTAGTTGTCAGCCCGGGAATGATCGATGCTCACGTTCACATTTCAGAGCCAGGTGGTGGCTATCGTGACGAGTGGGAAGGTTATGTAACGGGTACAGCTGGAGCGGCTAAAGGTGGCGTTACGTCATTTTTAGAAATGCCATTAAATCAAGTTCCTGCGACAGTTGATGCTGAATCACTTAAAATTAAATACGATGCAGGTAAAGGCAAATTGAAATCTGACATCTACTCATACGGTGGTTTAGTTCCTTATACTGTTAATACAGGTGGTATTCAAGAACTAGACGAAGGCGGCGTTATCGCTTATAAAGCTTTCATGTCTACTTGTGGAGACCGTACAATTGACGGCGACTTCATGAACGTGGATGACTATTCATTATACGAAGGTATGAAACAAATCGCTAAAACAGGCAAAATACTATCAATTCACGCTGAAAACGCGGAAATCACAGACCGCTTAGGAGACATTGCTTACAAGAATGGCGAAACAACTCTAAAAGCGTATGTAGAATCTCGACCAGTATTTACAGAAGTTGAGCCAATCAATCGTGCGATTGAATTAGCTAAAGAAACTGGCTGTCGTTTACATATCGTTCACGTGGCTTGTAAAGAAGGTATCGATGCGATTACTAAAGCTCAAGAAGAAGGTGTAGATGTAACGTGTGAAACGTGTACACACTACCTATACTTCGAAACAGATGAGTTAGATGCCATTGGACCAGTGGTTAAATGTTCACCACCAATCCGTGATAAATCACAACAGGATGCAATCTGGGAAAGAGTGTTAGCAGGTAAAGTTAACTTCATTACATCAGACCACTCACCATGTACACCAGACTTGAAAGATAAAGAGAACGCATTTGAAGCTTGGGGAGGCATCTCAGGCGTTCAAAATAATGTGGATGTCTTATTTGACGAAGGTGTTCAAAAACGAGGCATGAGCTTAACGCAATTTGCAGAATTAACTGCAACAAACGTCGCTAAATTATTTGATATCGAAGAAAAAGGTAGTATCGAAGTTGGTAAGGATGCAGACTTTGTGTTAATTAAACCAAATTCTCCATACACTTTACAAACTGAAGACTTAGAATACCGTAATAAAATCAGTCCATATGTTGGACGTGAAATTGGTGCACAAGTAGCCTCAACTATCTTACGTGGACAAGTCATCTACTCATTAGAAGATGGCGTTACTGCTGAATTCCCTGGTGAATTCATAAAAAAATAATCTCACACACTTAAGTAACAACTATTCATAAATCCTCAATAGAGTGCCCTGATCATTTTCGATTAGGGCACTCTTTGATTAGTTAAACTAAATAGATTGTGAATAGTGGTGATTGCAAGTTGTACTCTAAATTATCGTGACAGGATTAAGGTTGTAATCGTGTCTGAGTTTCTCAAAGTGGAGCATGATTCGAATGTAATCATGTCTGAGTTTCTAAAAGTGAAGCACGATTCGGTTGTAATCGTGTTTGAGTTTTTCGAAGTGGAGCACGATTCTGATGTAATCGTGTCTGAGTTTTTCAAAGTAAAGCATGATTCGAATGTAATCATGTCTGAGTTTCTAAAAGTGAAGCACGATTCGGTTGTAATCGTGTTTGAGTTTTTCGAAGAGGAGCACGATTCTGATGTAATCGTGTTTGAGTTTTTCGAAGTGGAGCACGATTCTGATGTAATCGTGTTTGAGTTTTTCAAAGTGAAGCATGATTCTGATGTAATCGTGTCTGAGTTTCTCAAAGTGGAGCACGATTCTGATGTAATCGTGTCTGAGTTTTTCAAAGTAAAGCATGATTCGAATGTAATCATGTCTGAGTTTCTAAAAGTGAAGCACGATTAGGTTGTAATCATGTCTGAGTTTCTAAAAGTGAAGCACGATTAGGTTGTAATCGTGTTTGAGTTTTTCGAAGAGGAGCACGATTCTGATGTAATCGTGTTTGAGTTTTTCAAAGTAAAGCATGATTCGAATGTAATCATGTTAGAGTTTCTCAAAGTGAAGCATGATTCACCTCACGATCTAATCTACCTCAAGTAACAATTGAAGCTAAGCATTCTATTTATTTCTAAACAGAAAACCAGCCTCAACACAAGAATCGCGACAAGGCTGGCTTATTTAGCTTAAAACAATAGCGTTACGATAGGAATCGTAATCATCGATAACAGCGATGTCATAAAGACAATTTGACTAGCGAATTTTGAATCATTTCCGTAGTTCCCGCTGAACATTGCGACATAGGTAGCAGTCGGCATTGAAATCATAATAACTGGAATCACTAACGCAGGACCAGAAATCCCGAAAGTTTTTAAAGCAAGTGTAATAATAATCGGTATGACCAATAATTTTAATGCAGAAGCCAAGTAAATAAATTTATTCTGGAAGGCTTCTTTTAAATTACTGCGTGATAACATCAAGCCAATCACAATCATGGCTAATGGGGATGTTGCTGGACTCATCATATTAATCACACTGTTAATCGGTTCTGGCACTGACCATTGGAAGCCAAAGAAAATTAAGCCAACGACGATTGAGAGAATACCTGGACTGAAGACAACTTTTTTCCAATTGAAGCCAGCAGACTCGCTCCCATTACGTGAAATTAAGTAAACGCCTAAAGACCAAGATACCGTTTCGAATATAAAACCAGCACCTACCACGGCGTAGAACAGAGCTTCTTGACCTAAGAGACTTTGAACAATTGGATAGCCCATAAAGGAAGTGTTCGACAAGAGTAAAGCCGTTTGGAAAATATCTTTCTGCCCTTTGGTTAAAGGTAGACGTTTTGATGAAATGAAACCAACAATAAACATGATGATATAACAGAAAACCATCACACCTAATACAAGAAATGCTGTATTTAAACGTTCCTGACTCATTTCGAGTTGCATTGCCGAAAAGATAGTGGCTGGCATGGTCACGTACAAGACTAATTGAGTAATATCTTTCTGTCCTTGTTCAGAAATAAGTTTCAGCTTACCTGCTATAAAACCGATCACAATTAATAGAAATAAGACAGCAACTTTTTCCAAAGTTAGGAAAAAATCAATTTGCATGGAGAAGTCCCTCCTAGACTATATTTTCTCTATTATGACAGACAGAGAGGGCCAGTGACAATGTACAAGCTTACAAAAATTAACAAAGCCTTGTCATAAATAGTCAAAAATTTTTCGAATAAAGAAGCGCAATCTTTCCAAAATATGACCAATTGGTGTAACATGAAAATGTTAAAGCAAGAAGGCAAAAAACTTTATCAAGTACTTGGGCTATGCTGATTGAGCCATTCAATCATCGCGTGATAGACGGCTAGGCCATGAGTTTCCATCTGTGTACGGTCAAAATCATGTTCATTGGTATCGATCAAATGGAATTCGGCATCTCGAATATGTTTACTCATTAACCGTGATTGCCTAGCGGGCACATCGGGATCTTGGGCTGCGGCTGCTAGAAATGTAGGGGGTAATGATTGTAGCTGTTGTGTTGTTAAGGAATAATCAGCTGCCTTAAGATTAGGCGTCAATAGATGATTCAGCCATTGACCACTTTGGCGGCCAGCTAAATAAAGGATGAATCGTTCATCCATTGGACCAGCTACTAATGGTTTCGAACGTATGAGCGCTTTAACCGTCGCGTCATTGACACGATTGAACTGTAAGAAATGACGGCTAGGGATACTGAAACTGGCTTCATTTAAGGTGTAATAACCATATAAGGAAATAAGGCCATTAGCTTGTGGGCGATCATCAGCATGCGCAGCTAAATAGAGCGATAAGTAAGCGCCTGCCGAACGACCAAATAAGTAATAATGAGCATTAGGCAATGCTAAAGATGTGGTCGCTTCATCAACAAACCAGTTCACTGCCTTATGTGCGTAATGAATAATCGTATCTAATTTACTTTCTGGTGCTAGTAAATAGTCAAAGCTAAGGACACCATAACCAGCACTGGTTAATAATTCAAGGTAGCTTTCTGGTAAATCCTCACGTTGACCAAATATCAAACCACCACCGTGAAAATATAGAATCGTTGATTGGTAATCCGTAGTTGAAGTGGGTCTGTAAAAGGTGGCTGCTAATGGAACGCTGAGATATTGATCAAATGTATATGTTTCTTTAATGTAGGTCATCCTATTCCTCCTTCGGTATCTTCGTATCTAGTGTAGCTTAGAATTAGAGTATTTTGTTGCAAAGAGACAGCTTTTTATTCAAAGTAGACAAAAAAAAATTTACATTTAGAGAATGTACTCATTTAAAGCAGTTATGTAAGCGTTTATAATGAAAGTGAAAGGGAGGCTAAATAATGTTACATACAGTGATTCAAAAAAATAATTATCAAGATTCTATCAACTTGATGCTTTTAACTAACTCGGTAAACGATATCGAGGGGGTTAAGCAAGGTCAAGTGATGATGGCAACAGATGCGAATAAAGATATTTTCAAAAATGCTGGTTTACATACTCCAGAGCTAGAGGCAGCAGGTGCTAATGATATGGCAATTGTCGTTGAAGCAGATGACGAAGGCGTCGTTGACTTGGTTTTAGGCGAAGTTGAACGTTTCTTAGGAGATTTATCAAATAAGAAAGCGGACTCAGGGACAACAAGTGTTGATAACTGGAAAGACGCTTTAGAAGAAATGCCTGAAGCTAACTTAGCATTATTCTCAATTCCAGGAACATATGCTGCGGATGAGATTGAAAAAGCTTTAGATGCAGGGTTACATGTCTTCTCATTTAGTGACAACGTCTCTTTAGAAGATGAAGTTCGTTTGAAAAACAAAGCCCACGAAAATGGCTTATTATTAATGGGTCCTGACTGTGGAACGGGTGTCTTATCCGGTATTCCACTAGCCTTTACAAACGTTACAAACCCAGGCAACATTGGAATCGTTGCCGCCTCAGGAACTGGTATCCAAGAAGCAACCACTTTAATTGACCGTTTAGGCGGGGGAGTGGTGCATGCAATTGGTACGGGTGGCCGTGACTTAAACGAAGCGGTTCAAGCAACAACGATGATTGATGCCGTTGTGGCTTTAGAAAAACACGATCCAACAGATGTGATCTTAGTGATTTCTAAACCACCTGCAAAATCTGTCCGTGATAATGTGATGAAGATCTTACAATCCTTATCAAAACCAGTGGTAGCCATCTTCTTAGGTGAAAAACCAGAAGCACACGTTGGGAATGTTTCTTTAGCGTATACGTTAGAAGAAGCGGCTCGTATTGCTGTGGATGTAGCGAATGGTGAAACAGTTAAAGCGAATTATTTAGATCCAGTTGATTTAGAAGTGACTGAGACTTTACCAGAAGGTACAACGGTGAAAGGTCTTTATTCAGGTGGTACTTTAGCGAGTGAAGCTGCGACATTAATCGCTGATGCTTTAGGTTTAGACAATGCTAAAGGTGAAGAAGGTTACATTTTAAATACACAAGGCTTCCAAGTAATGGACTTAGGGGACGATGTTTATACACAAGGAAAACCTCATCCAATGATCGATCCGGATGTGCGTGTTCATAAATTACGTGAAGTGATCGAAGACCAAACAACAGGCGTCATTTTATTAGATGTTGTTTTAGGTTACGGTTCACATGCAGATATGGCAGGAGCACTCGCTCCAGATATCAAAGAAGCTTTAGATAAAGCTGCTGCTGACGGCCGTAAGTTATATGTAATCGGGACAGTTGTTGGGACAGATAACGATCCTCAAAGCTATGCTGACTCTGTGCAAACATTAAAAGATGCTGGCGTTATTGTTGAAAGCAGTAATGCGCGTGCGATTCGTGCAGCCCTTAAATTAATGGGCCATGAATTAGTTGTGGCTGATAAAGCACATGTTGCTTATGCAGGTGAGAAAGTTGAATTACCTACTCCAAGTGAGAAAGTAATAGACCTATTAAACTCTAAACCAAAAGTTATTAACATTGGACTTGAAAGCTTTACTGAGCCAATTGTGACTTACGGTGGAGAAGCCCTTCAATTTAATTGGAGACCACGTGCTGGTGGTAATAAGAAATTAATTCACATATTGAATGAATTAGACAAACGTGAAGCTCAAATTGATGAAGATAACCAAGTGATTATCGATCGCTTCTTAGAGTCACAACCGTTCTTAATGGATGCTCAACCAGCTAAAGATGTGATTCCAGAATTAAATACAGGCGAGAAAGTTGTCTTACATGCTGGACCACCGATTAAATATGAAAACATGACGGGTCCAATGCAAGGTTCTGTAATTGGTGCTATGTTATTCGAAGGTTGGGCAACTGACCAAGATGATGCACGTCGTCAATTAGAAGCAGGCGAAGTTAAATTTATCCCTTGTCACCATGTGGGTGCGGTTGGACCAATGGGTGGGATTACAACGGCTAATTTCCCAGTATTTGTTGTTGAAAACAAAGCTGATGGAACAAAAGGTTACTGTATTATGAACGAAGGTATCGGTGAAGTATTACGTTTCGGTGCAAACTCTCAAGCAGTAGTTGACCGTCTAACATGGATGGCTAATACATTAGGACCAGTGTTAGGAAAAGCTTTACGCACGATTGAAGAAGGCTTGAACTTAAACGTGATGATTGCTCGTGCGATCTCAATGGGTGACGAGTTCCACCAACGTAATATCGCTGGTTCATTAGTCTTCCTTAAAGAAATTACACCATCTATCGTGACATTACCGATTGATGATAAAGAAAAACAAGAAGTTATCCAATTCTTAGCAGATACTGACCAATTCTTCTTGAACATTATGATGGCCGCTGGTAAAGCCATGGTTGATTATGTTCGTAAAGTAGAAAAAGGAACAGTTGTAACAACAATGGCTCGTAATGGTGAAAACTTTGGTGTCAGAATTGCAGAACTTGGCGACGAGTGGTTTACTGCACCAGTTAACACACCAGACGGCTTATACTTCAGTGGTTACTCATCAGCAGACGCGAATGCGGATATTGGTGACAGTGCGATTACTGAAACTGTCGGAGTGGGTGGTATGGCAATGATTGCTGCACCAGGTGTAACACGCTTCGTTGGATTAAATGGTCTATCCGATGCTGAGAAGATTTCTGATGAAATGCAGAAAATATCTATCACGAATAACCCAACATGGACAATTCCTAACTGGGACTTCAAAGGTTCAACTTTAGGGATCGATATTCGTAAAGTCGTTGAAACAGGTATCACGCCAATTATTAATACGGGTATTGCGCATAGAGAAGCTGGAGTCGGTCAAATTGGTGCTGGGACCGTTCGCGCACCATTAGCGTGTTTTGAAAAAGCCTTAGTAGCCTATGCAAAATCAGTCGGTATCGACGTCGAGGATTAGTAATTAACATGACTCAATCTAATCAAAATACATCAAACCAACTAGCTAGCTCAATTGTTATCAGTCACTATTTGGCTGAAAGTATTTTGGATAATTGTACACACTCAAACGTTAAAGTCCATTCGGTTTTTCCGAATGGCTTTAATTTAGAGTTGAAGGGACAATTAATTTTTATCGGCAAGCACGGTGAGGATGTATCAGCATTTGGTTTGACACTCGAAAAGCGTGTCTTTGAGCAATTGAGTGCGCATTTACAGGTCGGTCAAAGGGTAAAAATGACACCGGAACTTTGGACTTTTTATACGAGACCGACTCTGTTACAATTAGTCCCAAGTAAATTGAACAAAGTTGTCTTGGATATCCCAAAGGTCACGCGTGAAGATTTACGCAATAGTCAATTATTAACGATTATTGAAGAGGTTAGAGCTTTAGAAAATTCAGGTTTTGCACATTCTGAGAACTTGATGACTGCTTTAAAACAATGGTCACATGAAGATGAAATACCAGAACAGTTAATCCGTGATTTGGTGGGAGCTGGAATTGGTTTAACGCCCAGTGGTGATGACTTTTTACAAGGCTTGCTTCTAATCGAATCAGCTTTAGGTGAGAAAAAGCGATTATGCCAGCAAGTTGAGACCGTCTTAAAAGACCGTACAACGACAGCCGTTAGTCATGCTTACTATTCAGCCTTATTTGCAGGGAAAGTTAATTTGAGTTGGGTGAATCTCTTGCGAGCAGTTAAAGCGCAAGCTTCAGTCGCAACAATTACAGCCTTGGTTCAGGATATTCAACATTATGGCGCAACATCTGGCAATGATATTCTCGTGGGCATTGCAACGGGTTTAAAAAGTATTTAATTTATGGAGGTAGTTATGACAAAAAGAATCGTAGTCGCATTAGGTGGAAATGCTATTTTAACAGATGATCCATCAGCAAAAGGACAAATTGAAGCTTTACGTTATACAAGCAAACGTTTAATTGAATTAATCAAACAAGGTCATCAATTAATTATCAGTCATGGTAATGGTCCGCAAGTTGGGAACTTGTTACTTCAACAAGCAGCCGCTGATTCAGAGAAAAACCCAGCCATGCCTTTAGATACGTGTGTGGCAATGACACAAGGTTCGATTGGCTACTGGTTACAGAATATGTTAAACGAAGCTTTAGCGGAAGCTGGTATTGATAAACAAGTTGCATCAGTTGTGACGCAAGTTGTAGTAGACGAAAATGATTCAGCTTTTACGAATCCGACTAAACCAGTCGGACCATTCTTGTCTGAAGCAGAAGCACAGGCGGTGACAGCTGAAACTGGCGACACTTTTGTAGAAGACGCAGGTCGCGGTTACCGTAAAGTTGTTCCATCTCCAAAGCCAATCAGTTTTGTTGAATACCCAGTGATTAAAGCGATGATTGAACAAGACTTTGTAACAATTTCAGCTGGCGGTGGCGGAATTCCTGTCAAACAAGCGGAATTTGGATATGAAGGCGTTGAAGCGGTTATTGACAAAGACTTCGCGTCGGCGAAATTAGCTGAACTAGTCGAAGCAGATTATCTAGTAATTTTAACGGGTGTGGATAATGTTTACGTAAACTTCAACCAACCAAATCAAGAAAAATTAGAAAACGTGACAGTTGCTCAATTAAACAACTGGATTGCCGAAGAACAATTCGCACCAGGCAGCATGTTACCAAAAGTTGAAGCGGCGATTGCTTTTGTGGAAAATAATCCAAAAGGTAAGGCAGTCATTACTTCTTTAGAGAACATTGCGGCCGTTATGGGTGAAGGTTCTGCCACGTTTGTATCTGTAGACTAATTTACTTTGCCAACTTTTAGCTCCTACCATTCTGTTGAGTGATAGGAGTTTTTTTGCATTGTAAGAGACTTTGAGTTTTATGTTTATTTATCAAACTTTGTGCTCCGCTTAGCTTATTGTTTTCCAAGATGGTGGACGCTTTCAAAGCCCCTCGCGCACAAAAAAGGCTACTTTTTCAGTAGCCTCCTCAAGAAACTAGGGGCCGAAAGCTCCAAAAGTGGCGAATAACCACTAAAAATAGAAGCTTTAGGTTTTATGAGCAGATGAGAAAAACTAAATAATTTTAAGAGTCTACCCACCTAGCAAAATCCAATGTAGTACACGTAATTTTGTGTGTGATTCAGGCTTCGATTAGAGAAAAAGTCGTAAGAATGGTATAATAGAGGGGTAGCTTGCGTTTGGCAGGTTGCGTGAAGGGTAGTCACACTTAACTGTTCATAATTACAATAGTTTTCCGAGAAAGCGGTGGATATGGATGAGAAACAAGAATATGTATAAAACGAGTTTGAGAATCAAAGAAGAGCTAGCAGACTGGTTCGCTACCCAATCAGCTGTTGCGGCAACCATCACAGATGTAACGACACACTCAATCACAATTCTACATGAAGGCCGAGCAATTGAGCTCGTCGCACACACAGGTGCGGGCCTTGACGCGGACATTTCTGTTGAAGCAGAAGCGTTGCAGTCGGTGATTGCGAAAGTTGATACGGATCAAACAGTCAGAATCGGTTCGGGTCAATGGACTTTTAACGCTGAACCTGACGCTCAAAGACTAATATTTAGTGAACGCGAGGAATTCGCTTAAACAACTCCCCTGAGCTTAATTGCCAGGGATTTTTTTACAAAATACTTCATACAATAGTTTGACTGCTTCATCAATATTCAACGGCTCCTATCTGTTTATTAATTCCACAAAGCGGTATGGAGGCATATTTTGGTGAAGGATTCAAAAAATTTGTTGCGATATGCGCAAAGAATGTGAGTGAAAACGGATTATTGTGTTAGAATAGGGGATAAATTAAGGGTTAAGGGTGTGCGATAAATGTCAGCGATTATACCCATGGGTATGCTTGTAGCCGTCATGTTAGCCGGTTTTGGAGCAGCAAAATTAAATTTGTTCAGTGAGAAGGCGGAGGCAGATTTTTCTGTCATGGTAACCACGATTGCTTGTCCGGCTTTAATTCTCTCGACCGTCAATTCGGCCGGTATTTTAGGAACCAAGCAAGAAGCGCTAACGTTTTTGTTAATCGCCTTTCTGCTGTTTGTTCTTTACATTCCCTTGGCACATGTTTTCACGAAGTTTTTGAAATTGCCGGATAAATCCTTAGGAGTTGCCAAGTTCATCTTGATGATTAACAACACAGGTTTTATGGGGCTACCAATCATCTTGGCAATGTATGGTGAAGGTGCCATGTTCTACGCAGCCCTTGTTAATATTCCGACCAATGTTTTTTCCTTTTCTTACGGCGCCTGGGTTATGGCCAAACATGGAGATTCCGAAACTAAGAACATCCCCCTACGCAAAATATTACTCTCACCGGGCCTGTTAACTTCTTTATTAGTCGTGATCTTATTTATTTTTGATATTAAGTTCCCGATTATTGTGGCGGATATCTTCAGTATGGTGGGGGCAATGACAACTCCCTTGGCAATGTTCGTAATTGGCATGACGATGGCGAAGTTAGACTTGCGTTCGACTTTCTTAAGTCGTGAGGTATATGTACTCGCCTTTATTAAAATGTTGCTTTTCCCTGTTTTAGTTTATGTAATCTTTGGATCATTTATCGAAAATCCGATTATACTGAGTGTACTCATTGTAGTTGCTGGTATGCCGGGTCCAGCTGTCTCAACGAGCTTTGCGATTTTATACGATGCAGATGTCGGTTTAGCAGCTCGTTATGTGTTTGTGTCAACCTTACTGTCGGTTGTCACGATACCGTTGGTGGTCAATTTACTCGGTCTAGCTTAAGCAAAAACGAACATGCGTCGAATGGGTGAGAAGAATTCATTTGAAAGTCTTGACTTTCTTTCTGATTAGGCATAGACTACTAACAAATCAAATAGTTTTCTTTAATCGTGTTCCGTGAAGCATGAAAGAATCACACTTTATAACTCACCCCTCAGGGGAGGAGTGTATTTCTTTATGAACTCATGATCAGTAACTACGGTTACTGGTCTTTTTTTCGGTCTTATTTCAGAGGGAATCTATCTAAGAAGGAGTAGTCGTACACTATGAATCAACAATTACCTATTATCGCACTTGATTTTGGCACTATGGAAGAATTGCAGGCTTTTCTTGAGCTGTTTCCTAAAGGTGAAACCTTAAATTTAAAAGTTGGAATGGAAATGTTTTATCTGAATGGACCAGAATTGGTTCGTGAGCTTGTGGCAGCCGGACACCAGATTTTTCTGGATTTAAAGTTGCACGATATCCCTAACACTGTGAAACGTAGTATGACCATTTTAGCTCAACTAGGTGTCGCAATGGTCAATGTTCATGCAGCGGGTGGGACGCCGATGTTGCAAGCAGCGCGCGAAGGTTTACTAGCTGGTACACCTGCAGGGGCACAGCCACCTTTATTGATTGCGGTGACGCAACTTACTTCAACAACCGAAGCACTGGTCGCTCAAGAACAATTGAGCAGAGTGAATCTAGCCGATAGTGTCGCTCATTACGCGCAAGTAACTGCTGAAGCTGGTCTAGACGGTGTGGTCTGTTCGCCACTTGAAGCAGGTGACATCAAATCAGCATTAGGACGTGAGTTCCTTACGGTTACACCAGGTATTCGCTTAGCGAGCAATGATGTTCAAGCAGACGATCAACATCGAATCGCAACACCCGCTCGCGCAGCTGCTTTAGGAAGTGACTTTATTGTCGTAGGACGTCCGATCACCCTTGCCGCAGATCCAGTCGCTGCTTATCGTCAAATCTCAGCGGAATGGCAAGCAGCAAAAGCTCAAACTCAAGCGTAAGCAATTAACTAAGGAGGAAGATTAATGACAACAAATCAATCAAGACAAGCGATTGCAGATATTTTGTTAGAAATTGGCGCAGTCAGCTTAAATCCCACTCAGCCGTTTACTTGGGCAAGTGGTTTAAAGACGCCAATTTATTGTGACAATCGCCTGATTATGAGCCACCCTCAAGCTAGAACAACGGTGGAACAAACATTGGCAGACCTAATTCAGAGTGAGTTTCCCAACGTTGATGTGATTGCTGGAACAGCAACTGCTGGCATTCCGCATGCAGCGATTGTGGCACATCTGTTAAATAAACCAATGATTTACGTGCGTTCAAGCGCCAAAGGACATGGCAAGCAGAATGCGATTGAAGGTCATTTAGCAGCCGGTCAAACCGTGGTAATGATTGAAGATTTAATCAGTACCGGAGGCAGCGTGATTCAGGCAGCTGAAACTGTGCAAGCTGCAGGAGGCGAAGTTCTCGGTGTGTGTGCAATTTTCAACTATTTATTAGCGAAAGGTAAAGACGCCTTTGCAGCAGTTGATTATCCTTTACATACATTGACGGATTATCAAGTCTTAGTCGAGCAGGCGGTACAAAACGAAAGTTTGGCTGCTTACCGCGAAACATTAGAACAATGGTATCAAGATCCGCAAAGCTGGTCAGCGCAACATACGAACTAACACTTAACCATTAATCATTAATAAACGAAGCCTGTGAGCTTCAATTAAGGAGAAAAATTATGAAAACAAACTTATCAAAAAACGACCGTAGAGCCCTTATCGCAGCAATTGTGGCCTCAGGAATGGACGATTTAAACGTAATGTTCCTAGCCTTTTCAATGTCGACGATTATTTCACAATTGAATTTAACAGGTGCACAAGGAGGCTGGATTGGGACCATTACCAACTTCGGTATGTTATTCGGTGGCCTAATCTTCGGTGTACTGGCTGACCGCTATAATAAATTCAAAGTCTTCAAATGGACGGTTATTATTTTCTCAATCGCAACAGGCTTAATCTTCTTCACTGAAAGCATCGGCTACCTTTACTTGATGCGCTTTATTGCCGGGATTGGTGTCGGAGGCGAATACGGCGTGGCCATTTCAATTATGGCAGGTATTGTACCTGTTGAGAAAATGGGTCGCATTAGTTCACTAAACGGTATCGTGGGTCAAATCGGATCGATTACGTCAGCAATTTTAGCTGGTTTAATTGCACCAATTTTCGGCTGGAGAGGTTTGTTCCTATTCGGACTGTTCCCGTTAATCTTCGTCATCTGGATGCACTTTGCGATTGACCCAGAAACAATTACAGATCACGATGCGAGCGCATCTGAGAAGACAGCAACTCAACCTAAAGGCCGTATCGCAGATTTATTCAAAGATAGAGCTTTAACGCAACAAACGTTAGCTTTAATGGTGATGACAACTGTACAAATCGCAGGTTACTTCGGCATGATGAACTGGTTGCCAACCATTATGCAAGAAAACATCGGTGTCAGCGTTAGCGGCTCAAGCACATGGATGGTCGCAACCATTCTAGGGATGTGTTTAGGTATGTTAGTTTTCGGAAACTTACTGGATAAATATGGCCCACGTTTAGTTTACGGAGTTTTCCTAATCTGCTCAGCCGCTTCAGTTTACTTATTTACCTTTGCGCAAACAGGCCCTCAATTACTAATTGGCGGTGCCATCTTAGGATTTTTCGTCAATGGTATGTTTGCAGGCTACGGCGCGATGATTACTCGCCTATATCCTTATGAAGTGAGAACAGTGGCCAACAATACAATTCTGAACGTAGGACGCGCGGTTGGTGGTTTCTCATCCGTTATTATCGGTCTGATTTTAGATAACTCAGGCGTAGCTACTGTCATGATTTTCCTTGCGAGTCTTTATTTAGTCAGCTTAGTCTTCATGTTGAGCATGCCAAACTTAAAACAATCACGCTACCAACAACATGGTCAACTTCCAACATTAGCAGAAGCATAACAAAATACGATTCACCGTATGAATAGTCAAAGCGCTCAGCTTTGCCTTTCATACGGTTTTTTAGCTTAAGTAATTTTAAGTTTTAGGCTGGTTTACCAAGCTTTGTGCTTCGCTTAGCAATGCGTGAGGAGCGACTCTTTTCAATTTTCTAGCAAGCGTCTAATTAAATGTTTAACCACCTCTTAACCTACCTAACATCTATTATTTATTCAATATGCTTAAAGAAAGCTTGATAAAGGTTGCTTTTTAGGAAAGTTTTGGTAAAATCGTTAGGTTAGTCTTTTCTGCTATGGTGGGAAGGACTGGGATTTGTAATACTTTTGTCTGGGGAGCTAAGCACATTTAATAGGCGTTTTGGGAAGGGCTGAGGCTGTTACTTGAACGTTTAGCGATGGTGAAGCGTCTTTTGGAAGTATGAGGGGTTTATTACACAGGCTTTAAGAATTGGTTAGGTTAGGCTTTTTTAATATTCCTTGGGTGATTATTGTGCTAAAATAGTGGGGTAATCATTTTAGGGGGGCGTTTGTGTGAGAGAAGTATCTGATTCGACTTGGGAGCTTCGAGTTGACGGAGCTTTGGTTGCGCATATGTTGGATTATTTCCAGTATCTTCCATTGGAGGAGTTTTTAGCGACTCGTCCGGAGTGGAATTCTCCTGAGATTAGTGATACGTTGGCTTTACTTCAAGCTTTGATAAGTGTCGACTTGGAAACAGTCGAGGCTTTAGCTCCGAAACTTCATCTTGATTTTTTACTTCAACCTTCTTTCCTTGAGCGAAAAGTTTATAGTTATACGCATAATTTAATTTTAAATTTATCGAAGCGTGAGCTTTCGGATTATTTGCGTGGCTTGACGCCTTTGTTGGTGGATGTGTTACGTTTGGTGGTAATGGAGCATGCAATTCCGGATTTGGATCGATTCTTAGTGCGAGTGACGAAGGAGACTTCGGATGGACGCAAGATTTATAAGGGTTTGCAGTGGAATCGGGCAAAGATTGAGGAAAAGCGAAATCGAGTGCTGCGTACGTGGCATAAGTATTATGGTAATAATTTTAATTATAAACATTATGTGAGTTCGAGTCATTTGTTGAAGTTATTAATGGACTATGCAGATGATGACGAGATTAAGGAGACGGCGTTTGCTGTTCGTCAAATTGAAAAGAATTTGCGTAATATTGTGGCGCATGAGGTATTATTTGTGAATGAAGTATGGTTGCAGGAACGAGCGAATATGAGCTCGGATGCTATGCATGCTTTATTGATGCGTTTGATTTATGCGGCTGGTTTAACAGATCAGCAGCAGTGGGATGTTATCAGTGATTTGAATGAACACTTAAAAGAGTTGTTCAAGGCGAGAATTTTAGAGAATACTCAGTGAGTATGACTATCTACTATATTTAAAGGAGTTTATGTTTGTATGAAGAAATTAGTCATTCGTGGTGGGAAGCCATTGACTGGTGAAATTACGATTAATGGTGCGAAGAATAGTGCGGTTGCTTTAATTCCAGCAGCGATTATGGCAGATTCAGAAGTTGTTTTAGAAGGTGTTCCGGATATTCAAGATGTGTATTCTTTGTTGGATATTCTGAATGATTTTAATGTCAAAACTGAATTTAAAGATAATACGTTGAAGATTGATCCAACAAATATCGCATCAATTCCGATGCCAACTGGTAAAATCCAAAGTTTACGTGCTTCTTATTATTTCATGGGCGCAACTTTATCTAAGTTTGGTGAAGGTGTGATTGGTTTACCTGGAGGATGTTTCTTAGGACCGCGTCCAATTGACCAACATATTAAAGCTTTCCGTTCATTAGGTGCACAAGTGGATGATGATTTTGGTGTGATTACACTGACTTCACCAAAAGGTCTACAAGGAACGCGTATTTATATGGACGTTGTATCAATTGGTGCAACGATTAATGCGATTCTAGCAGCTGTAAAAGCTGAAGGTAAAACAACGATTGAAAACGCAGCACGTGAACCAGAAATTATTGATGTAGTTTCTTTATTAACTAAAATGGGTGCGAAAATTCGTGGTGCAGGTACGAGTGTTATTCGTATCGAAGGTGTTGAGAAGTTACATGGAACAAGTCATACACTTATTCCAGACCGTATTGAAGCGGGAACTTATTTAACAGCAGCTGTCGCAATGGGTGACGAAGTTCGTGTGAATAACGTGATCTATGAACACATTGAAAGTTATATTGCGAAGTTAGATGAGATGGGCGCGAAGATGGAAATCGGTGAAGATAGCATCTTAGTTCATAAATCTGATAACCTACAAATGGTTAGCTTGAAAACATTACCTTATCCAGGTTTTGCGACAGACTTACAACAACCGATTACACCTTTATTAGTTAAAGCAATGGGTAAAGGAACAATCATGGACACAATCTACCCGCAACGTGTCAAACATATTCCTGAATTGAACCGCATGGGCGCGAACATTCGTGTTGATGGCGACATCATTCGCGTAGAAGGACCTTCTGAATTATCAGGTGCTCCAGTTAAAGCGAGCGACTTAAGAGCAGGCGCAAGTTTAGTCATTGCTGGCTTAATGGCTGATGGTGAAACTGAAATTACAGGGGTTGAAAACATTCTACGTGGTTACACAGATATCGTAGGTAAATTACGTGCATTGGGTGCCGATATTGAAATGTTTGATGATGGTCAAGAAGAAGCTTAATCATACACGAGTAAGTTTAGCTAAATAATCACTCAAACAATCACTAAAGTAGAAAAAAAGAAAGAAAGTAGGCATCGCATGGCGGACGCTTTTTCGTTAGAAACATTATTAGAAAAAGAAGTAAAGGAATTATATGCTTACGCACGTGAGCTAGATATTCCGAACTATAGCCAATTAAGTAAAAAAGAATTGGCCTTGGCGGTAATGAGAACTCAAGAGGAAAAACAAGGCTTCTTCCAAGTAGAAGGAGTTTTGGACATTCGTTCAGACGATTCTTTCGGTTATTTAAGACCGATTAACTATTCACCGAGTCAAGAAGATATTTATATTTCAAATTCACAAATTCGTCGTTTTGATTTACGAAACGGGGATAAGGTTGCAGGACCAGCGCGTCCACCGAAAGCCAACGAACGTTATTACGGTTTAATGCAAATTTCAACGGTCAATGGCAAAGACCCTGAAGCTGCGAAGCAACGTGATCACTTCCCAGGTTTAACAGCTTTATATCCTGACGAACAAATCAAACTCGAATATAAAAAAGAAGGTTTATCAAACCGTCTGATTGATGTTGTGTCACCCGTTGGTTTCGGTCAACGTGGACTGATTGTGTCGCCACCGAAAGCTGGTAAGACAACTATTCTAAAAGAAATTGCCAATGGCATTAAGCACAACCATCCAGAAGTTGAATTGATCGTTCTATTGATTGACGAACGACCAGAAGAAGTAACAGATATCGAACGTAGCGTCAAAGCAGACGTCGTATCTTCAACATTCGATCAACAGCCCGAAAATCATGTAAGAATTGCGGAATTAGTCTTGGACCGTGCAATGCGTCTAGTGGAAGATGGTCGTGATGTCGTCGTCTTAATGGACAGTATCACACGTTTAGCTCGCGCTTATAACTTGGTTGTACGTCCTTCAGGTCGTACGTTAAGTGGTGGACTAGACCCAGCAGCTTTCTACTTCCCGAAACGTTTCTTCGGAGCAGCCCGTAATATCGAGGGTGGTGGATCATTAACGATTCTAGCGACAGCTTTGGTTGACACTGGTAGCCGTATGGATGACATGATTTACGAAGAGTTCAAAGGAACGGGTAACATGGAATTACACTTATCTCGCCAATTGGCTGAGCGTCGTATATTCCCAGCTATTGACATCAAACGTTCAGGTACACGTAAAGAAGAATTATTGATTGAAGCCAATAAACTTGAACAAGTTTGGCGCCTACGCAAAATGATGCAAGGCGATGCACTTGAATACACGGATCAATTGATTCAACTCTTACGTAAAACGAAAAACAACGATGACTTCTTTACACAATTCGAGAAGATTGTCCTTAAATAATCAACCTAACACGGGCCTAGCAGCTCGTGTTTTTATTATCCTATAAGGTTTTATAAGTTGTATGTTGATTTACCAAGCTTTGTACTTTGCTCAGCTAATTGTTTTCCAAGGCGGTGGTCGCTTTCAAAGCCTCGCGGTTGTGAGGGCTTTTCCAGCTCAATCGGCTAGGGTGTGTCTAATTCGCTACGCTCAAAGTCACACCAAGCTACTCCGATTGCCCTTTGTACCGCTTTGGAAAACAAATCGCTGAGCTACGTTGAGTATTCCAACAAAAGCAAAGCGATATAATCAAATTAAAACTGCTAATCGGAATTTAAAGTCCTCGGCCTCGTTCGAGGTTTTCTGATCCACAACTAACTCCCTGCCCAAATACATCCTCACTCGCCTAAGCTAATAGGAATCGCTCGGTAAATTTCCACCAAAGTAGCATCATTCACACTAAAGCTACTGGCGTAAGTCTTGTTAGGGGGGAGGCTAATTGGCGGAAGTGGTGTGGGGAAATATTCTGACAAGATGAAAATTTGCTGAGAAACTTGCGTTCTTAGTTATCTTTATAGCATGCGATATGATAAAATTAGTTTATAACCCGTCTGGGGAAAGTGTAAATGGAGGGGAGTCGCGTGGCCAAGGTAACGAAAACGAATGTAATGCGAATTCTAACGCAGCACAAAATTTCCTATGACATTCATCAATATTTGGGGTCTGATGTGCATAACAGTGTGGATGTTGCAACGAAGATGGGCATTGCACCTCAACAGATGTTTAAAACGTTAGTCACTCAAGCTAAATCTGGCGCGCATTATGTGTTTATGGTGCCAGTAGAGGCTGAATTGGATTTGAAAAAGGCGGCTCAAGCGGTTGGTGAGAAAAGCATTGCGATGATTAAAGAGAAGGAGTTATTGCCTTTGACTGGTTATGTGCATGGTGGTTGTTCGCCTATTGGGATGAAGAAGCAATTTCAAACGGTTCTGGACGCGAGTGCGTTGAACTTTGAAACCATCACCTTTAGTGCGGGCAAACGTGGCTTTTCTGTACAAGTAGCACCACAAGACTTGGAGCAGGCCATACCTTTAATTATTACAGAAGTTAGTCATTAAATGATCTAAAAAACAAGCAATAATAAAGATTGAATATTGATACTATTACAATGAGGTGAATGAAGCAATGAAGAAGTGTTCAAATTGTGAGGCGGCGAATTTAGACAAAGCAAAATTCTGCCATCAGTGTGGTGCCTTGATGGATTTGGGACGAGAGATACCGTCAACTGTTAGCCCAGCAGCTAATAGTCAGCGCCCATCCTTGGAAGATTTGGAGTTTGTTCAAACTGATTTGACAACCGAAAATCCTCGCACATTGAAAATGAAAGACAAGGTCAGCTTGAATGAGGGAGCGTCCGACACTCTGGCAAAGACAAGCGATTATCCGAGTGAAGCTTTTATTGATGCCACACCCCATCCGCGTCAATCTGCTGATAAAGATATTAGCCGAGCAGACACAGGGGAAGTCTATATGGCAGATACTTTGGCGAATATTAGTTCAGATATCGACTTAGACGCTGACAGAACGAATTGGCGAGCGGCCAAAAAAGATAAGCTATTAGCTCAGTTTGTTGAGCAAAAGGTAGAACTGGCACCACCAAAACGAGCGAGTAGTTGGGTAGCAGTAGAAGGCAAACCGCCAAGCGCTGAAGTTCCAACAACAGTTACTTCTGCAGTAGATGAGACAAGTCAGGCAGCGACAACAAATGAAACAGATTTAATTAGTCCAGCTCAGCCACAGCATGGGGCGGATCAGACTGCAAAAGCAGCGCCTGATGTTAATTCAGCTATTGGCTCACGGGAAGGACGTTCAGCCAAAAAAGCAGTAGAGCATCCTGACGCAAGCACACCACCTAATGATGGAAACAGTGTGTCTTACCATGACAATCCGATTTTCAAACGTGAACCTGTCTATATAGCGCCAGAAACATTTGGACCTAGCGAGAGAGAAGCGCGTCGTAGCTTAGATGTTGAACTAGCCGCGGTTGTTTCAACCATCGATTGTCCAAATTGTGGACATAAGAATCCGGATTATTATTCATTCTGTCAGAACTGTAACCATCGTTTGTATGATTATCAATTCATTTCAGAATCAGAGGCTACTGCACCCATTGCTGGATCATCAACGAATGTGACTAATAGTAGTGGTGTTAGCGGTGATCGGCCAGAGCAAACAGACTTAGATGATGAAGTCTTTGTGCCAGCTTATATTGAGGTGGACCCAGTCATGCAAGATACGACGCAAAAACATTCATCTAAGAAAAATAAAAAGAAAAAAGAACACTCATCGGGCGGTAGCTGGTTTGGTTGGATCGTGACGATTTTAATTATTCTGATAATTGCTGCAGCAGCCTTTCTTGGTTATCAATATTTATTCGGTGGGCCTTCAGCATCAGCCGTTTATCAGTCTTATAGTGAGGCAATTCTTAGTCAAAATTACGCAGAAGCAGCCAGTTTAACAGCTAATACAAATGGTTACGCCTGGACGGCTGACGATGTTGAAGGGATGGTCACAAATTATGCAGAGGCACAGATAGACCTGCCAGCCTTGTTAAGTGCCAATCCTGACGAAACAGAGCTCAGTCATGAGGGTCGCCTATTACTTGAGGTGGATACTGAACCGAGTTTTCTCGGTTTATTCCCTCAGTATCAACTGTATGTGCAACCTTTGACGGTTGCCTTATCAGTTCCGAACGATTACCGTGATATCGCAATTACAACGTTATCACATGCTGCTCAACCCATTACGGCTGGAGATCCCATTGTAATTGAACCCCGTGAAGAATTTATTATTATTAGTATTAGCGAAAATGGTGAAGCGCGCGAAATTGGCATTGATTTAGATTATTCAAAATTATCAGGTAGTGCACTCTCGATTTCTTTAAAACAAGTTGAGAACCGCCTAATGTTAGCAACGGATAATTTAGGCTTAGCCTATCCACAAGAAATGAAGGCAACGAGTTTTACCATCGATGGCCAAACGTATAACTCGGATATTATTACCTTAAACGGTTATGTCGGTCAAAGCTTTACCGTCTCTGTTCAAGGGGAATACTTAGGCCAAGCCTTTACTAGTGCAGATCAACAAGTGAATTTAGTGGACGGTCAAGATATTCAAGTATCACTTGCTGAAGACACAGCTTTGTTAACTGAATTAACTGAAATCGAAGCAAGTCAAGGAGCGAGTATCGCGAGCCGCACACCAGTAGAAAGTGCCGAAATCTGGTTACAATCTTTCCAAAATACGTTTATAGATGCCGTGAATTTCCGTGCGCCTGAAATGTTGAATAACTATGGAACTGATTCCGAATGGTACAACACGACTGCAACTTGGATTTTAAATGACGTAGCGTCAAACAGCATTTATTATAATACCGCGACATACGAAATCTTGAGTGCAGAAGTAAACGAGAGTGGACAGCTTGTTTTGCTGACTACCGAAGAATACACTTATACTTTAGCAGGGGTTGAAGCTATTTCAGCTCAGAGTCGCGTTTATGTATTGACAGAAGACGGTGGCCAGTATACGATTGTTTCGGTTGAAAGCCAAGAAATCGCTAACTAAAAAAATCAAAAAATTCCTTTGCATTTCTAGTCTAATCATGGTATTATTCTAGTGTTGCACAGTAGCAAATGAATTAACTCTATACTAGCAAATAGTTTAGGGCAGAAAGGAAGTACACATAATGAAACAAGGAATTCATCCAGAATACCGTAAAGTTGTTTTTATGGATACATCAACAGGATTCAAATTCATCACAGGTTCTACTAAAAACTCTAACGAGACAGTAGAATGGGAAGACGGAAACTCTTACCCATTAATCCGTGTTGAAACATCTTCTGATTCACATCCATTCTATACAGGACGTCAAAAGTTTACACAAGCAGACGGACGTGTGGACAAATTCAACAAAAAATACGGTCTCAAAGACGCAAACGCTGCGAAATAATTTTAGGCTTTCAAACAACCTATCGCCAATCGGTGATAGGTTGTTTTTTTGTTTAGAGTTGATTTACCAAGCTTTTTGCTTCACTCAGCTTATTGTTTATCCAAGGTACACTGTTATGGAAATTGATTATACTTATTGCTTTAATAAATAAAATCGAAGAGCAAAAGGTGTGTCGACCTGCAGGCCGACACAATTTAAACTTCTTGTGGATCTAATACAATCGTCGTGCACCATGAGACACGACTCATTGTCTATCGTGCGCCAGTTTTCGCAACTGAGACATGATTCCGAGCTGATTGCCCTTGATACCGCTTTTGGACAACAAGGTGTAGAGCTACGCTTAATAATCAAGTTGAAACGGCTAAGTGGAACTTAATGGATTTAGGCTAGTTCAAGGCTTTCTTGCGCTAAAAGGGTGAGTGTTCATTATGGAAATGGGCATGGCGTAAGAACGGCGCTAATCTAGCCGATGGTCTAAGCCAATCGACCAGAATAAGCGCTAATCTAGCCGAAGGTCCAAGCCAATCGACCAGAATAAGTGCTAATCTAGCCGATAGTCCAAGTCAATCGACCAGAATAAGTGCTAATCTAGCCGAAGGTCCAAGAGAATCGACTAGAATACAGGCTAATCTAGCCAAAGGTCCAAGAGAATCGACTAGAATACAGGCTAATCTAGCCGATAGTCCAAGAGAATCGACCAGAATAAGTGCTAATCTAGCCGAAGGTCCAAGAGAATCGACTAGAATACAGGCTAATCTAGCCAAAGGTCCAAGAGAATCGACTAGAATACAGGCTAATCTAGCCAAAGGTCCAAGAGAATCGACTAGAATACAGGCTAATCTAGCCGATAGTCCAAGCCAATCGACCAGAATAAGTGCTAATCTAGCCGAAGGTCCAAGAGAATCGACTAGAATACAGGCTAATCTAGCCGATAGTCCAAGCCAATCGACCAGAATAAGTGCTAATCTAGCCGAAGGTCCAAGAGAATCGACCAGAATAAGTGCTAATCTAGCCGAAGGTCCAAAACAATCGTCTAGAAACTTGAAGTAGCAAGTTTTTGCGTATCTGTACCCCAATCCAAACGCAAACGCCTAGAAAGTACGTACAAATTGTTAAAATAATATTGAAAATGTAAGCAAAAAGTTAAAAAAGAATATTTTACAGAAACATGTGAAGAGATAATCCCAATTGCGATGAGTAAAAACTTGAGTTTTAGGAATCTTATTTCACCTCTATTTACACTTTCAGTAATGGTGGATATTTTGTATGTTTTTTTTCTTAACTCTGATGTTACTAGTTGTAAAGAATTCTTTATGTCAACATGGATTATCTTAGAAAATAAAGATACTCACGAAATGCTTTTAGGAAAATAAAAAGCGTCTTAGTGTCGAATAATTCATCGCAAAACGACTTTTATACAACCACTTGTGTATGACGAAGCGAAAATATTTTTAAAGCTGTTTTTCCGTGAATCGTCAAGATTTGTACGCCTATTTTGGGAAATAAATTAAATTATTATGAGCAAACATATTGACTTTAGGATTTTAAAAGGTTAACATTCTAATAATCTTTTGTATGTAAATTAATCTATTAGGAGGAATTTTAGTATGTTATTTGAAAATATTGTCGACGCAATTGGCTATACACCCCTGGTTAAAATTAATGGTTTAGATGCAGAGTATGCAGATGTTTATGTGAAATTAGAAAAGAATAATCCAAGCGGTTCGGTTAAAGACCGTCCGGTTAAATATATTGTGCAAGATCTGTTAGATCGAGGGGAAGTTGAAGTAGGCGGCACGATTGTGGAATCAACAAGTGGAAACACGGGTGTTGGTTTAGCGATGATTGGTGCAGCTTTAGGGATTAACATTGTGATTGTCATGCCTGATTCAATGAGTATTGAACGTCGTACAATTATTCAAGCTTATGGTGCTGAATTAGTTTTAACGCCTGCTTCAGGTGGTATGAAGTTAGCAGGTGAAAAAGCCGAAGAAATTGCGAAAGAACGTGGTGCAGTAGTCTTTGGCCAGTTTACAAATGATGCGAATGTGGTGGCACATGCTGAAACAACTGCACGTGAAATTTTAGCTGACTTACCAGATGTTGATGGTTTTGTAGCTGGAATCGGAACAGGTGGTACAGTTTCAGGTGTGGGTCAAGTCTTGAAAGCTGAAAAAGAAGGAGCAGTTGTTTGGGCAGTTGAACCAGAAGGTTCACCTTTATTAACTGAAGGAACAGCAGGTTCTCACAAGATTCAAGGTTTAGGCGCTAACTTTATTCCAGAAATATTAGATCAATCAGTCATTGATAAAATTGATACAGTGTCTAACGAAGAAGCGATTGCGACTGCAGTGGACTTAGCTAAAACGCAAGGAATTCTAGCTGGAATTTCTTCAGGTGCGAATTACGCAGTGGCTTTACGTTTGGCGAAGGAACTAGGCGCAGGTAAAAAAGTAGTGGTAGTATTACCAGATAGTGGTGAGCGTTATTTATCAACAGGGTTCTTTGGCGATGGACAAGCGTAAGTATCCCGCCGAATTAGAAGAAAAAGCTATTTCTTTAGCGAAATTTATTTATGAAAAAGATCCAGCAGCCACAAGTTGGCAAGAAGTTTACGACTTATACCCAGGTTTTAAAGCGGTAATGGATCATCATGAAGCTCACCGTTTGTATCAAGCGGGAGAGTTATATGAAGCGCGTAAATTGTCTGAGTTGTCTCGGAAAGAGACGGGGATCGAAATTCATCCTGGCGCACAATTAGGTGAAGATATTTTCATTGACCACGGCATGGGTGTCGTAATCGGTGAGACGGCGATTGTAGGAGATCGTGTGAAGCTTTATCACGGAGTGACTTTAGGTGGTACGGGTAGTGAGAAAGGCTTGAAGCGTCATCCAAGTATTCATCCCGATGCAGAAATTGGAGCGAATGCGACTTTATTAGGTAACATTACAGTCGGGCACCATGCGAAAGTCGGTGCGGGTGCTGTGGTCTTACACGATGTACCACCTTATGCGACTGCAGTAGGTGTTCCAGCGCGTATTATTCTTCATGATAAAAATTGGAATCGAATTGGCGAATATCAAATATAGTACGAATAGTAAAAAAGGACCTCACAGCTGTGAGGTCCTTTATAATTTTCTCATCCTAAACTCTAACCAAACCAATAAGCCACAATAGCTGCAATTTGCGGAAAGAGACTCGTCACCACAATGACACGTAATACTTGCAGGACGACAATGTCAGAATTTTTAATATTCAAGTCACCGAGAATTAAGACGACATCGGAAGCACCGGCTGGAATAGCGGATAACATCGAATCGGTCAGGGGCATCTTTTGGAACTTATGAACGAGGTAGCCTAAAATCAGACAACCTAGTAAGAACATCGGGATGAGCACTAAGACTGGTATCAACAAGTCCATCAAGACACTCAATTGTTCACTGTGAAAACTTGTTCCGACATACCAACCAGATAGCACTTGTGCTACGCGTCGGTAAGCGACCGGAAGTGGCTTTACACCAACCGTTAAATTGAGAATCGCCATGCCGATTAAGGCTAGGACCATTAAGTTTAAACTGGTGACTACTTGGCTAATTAACCAAGCGAATAGACTGGCGATGATTAAAGCAAATAAGCTATTTAAGGCTGGGCGCTGACTACTGCGAGTTGCGTTTATTAGCGTATTTTGCCCGTTAGTTAGATGTGATGTTTGGTCTTTATCGGTGTTGAGGTGTTGATTAAGTTTAACGACCAGTGAAGGAAATACACCAATCCCCATCACCATGCGCATAAATTGCATCACGGTCACCACAACGGGTTCGGCGCCGTAATCTTCACTAATAATTGGGATGGTGCCCATCCCACCTGGAATGGAAGCAAAAAGTGCTGTCACCAAAGAAAGATCACTGACTTTCGTTAAGACAAAACCAATGACGATATTCAATACAATCAGACCACTGATGATCGTCACGAAGGCCTTCCATAATTTCGGTAGGCGTTTCAAGTCAGCCGCCGACAAGGAAGCGCCAATGAAACTGCCGGCAATAACTTGCGCGATTTCTTTCGTTCCAACAGGCGCCCAGATACGATCGGTAAGGACCTGCATGGTCGCAAAAACCAACATGACACCTACCAATAAACCGCCGGGAATATTGGCTTTCATAAAGCCACGCCCGACGAGTATCGCGAAGACTAAAGTGGTAGCGACCATTAAATAACTTTCGATTGTCACACAATATCCTCCTCTATCTTAAACTTGACCTCAGTGTAGACGTAGTGAGGATCTTATTACTTTAAGTTAAAACCATCTGCCAAGAGAATTCGTGAGAAACGATGCGTAAGGTTAGCAGTATAACCCCATAAATTTTCGTTCGGCAAATTGTAAAAAGGTGTTTTATGGACACTGTGTTTAAATTTATAATTCGGTCCATTGGGTAACATATGGAAAGGAAACTCGTCTTCGAATAAAGACTTAGCGCGAATCGTGTAATATTTTGGTTCGTTTTCAAGTAAGTAAGCTAGTGGCACAGTAAATAAGCGTTCGACTTCTTCATTGTGTTGAATGTCTTCTAGTTTGACATTCAAGCGTCCGACAAAGCAATGGATGACCGCCCAGTCGCTCACAACATAATCGATTTCGCCAAAGATTTCGATCTCAGCAGGGTCGACATTCAATTCTTCAACCGTTTCTCTTACCGCGGCTGTCTCGAAAGACTCGTTTTCTTCAACGCGTCCACCTGGAAATGAAGTTTCGCCCGGTTGAGAAACTTTATGGCTTCTGACTTCGTATAAGACATGTGTCTCACCGTCTACGTCAATTAAAGGTAGTAAAACAGAGTAATAGCGTTGGTCACCGTATGGTTCTGCATGGTAATTTTCAATAATGTGTTTAATGTGTTGATCCATATCATTCAAGCCCTTCTTGGATAATAAGTCCTATTATATCAGATATCTGATGGGGATTTGTATCTATTCGTGTCTTTTATTATAATTAAACGGTGAATAACCTGAAGAGGTTAGTGAAGCTTCAGGCAGAATTGAAAGGATGGATGATAGAAGAATGCACTCAATTAAATTGACTCAAGCAGGCTTGTCGCATTATGTGGCGGGTTCAGCCTATAATTTTAGACAAGCAGAAGTAGGGGAGCAAGTCATTCAAGATGCAAATCGTGCCCTAGCGACGATGGGGATTCAGCCACAAGCTTTATATTCCGGTACGCAAGTTCATGGCGTTAACATTGAATATTGTGACGGTCAAACAGGCCAAGATGGCCTATACGGTAAAACCTTCCCTGACACAGATGGTTTGATTACCGATCGTCCAGAAATTGCATTATTGATTAAATATGCGGATTGTACACCCATTGTGCTCTTTGATCCCTTTAAGAAAGTTCAAGCACTTTTACATTCTGGCTGGCGTGGAACGGTGCAAGAAATTGCGTCGCATGCGATTGAACGTATGGAAACAGATTTCCATTGCCAACGTGAACACTTGGTAGCCTACTTAGGTCCTTCGATTGACCAAGCTAATTATGAAGTCGGCCCTGAAGTTTATGCAGCCTTCTCAGCTTTCCCGGACCGTGACCAGTTTTTCCAACCGCAACCTAAAAGCGATAAATTTAAACTTAGCATGCTGGATGCTAACCGCTTTTTATTATTAACGAATGGCCTCAAAGACCATCAAATCGACGTTTCACGTCAATCAACCATTGAAAGTCCAGCCCTCCATTCAGCACGTGGCGAAGGCCCAACTTACGGCCTCAATGCCTTAATCACCATGATTTAATTAGCCAAAATACTATTCGAAACTACTCGCACTCAAATCATTGAATGTGAGTAGTTTTTTTTATGTATTGGAAGCTTGTATAAGTTTAACGTTGAATTACCAAGCTTTGTACTTCGCTCAGCTGATTATTTTCCAAGGCGGTGGTCGCTTTCAACGCTCTATTGATGATTGTGACGTTCGTGCTTTTCCAGCTCAATCGGCTAGGCTCATAGTCAGAGCAAGCTACGCCGATACCGTTGTGGAAAACAAATCGCTGATCTACGTTAAATATTCCAACAAAAGTAAAGCGATATAATCAAGGTAAAACTGCTAAACGGAATTCAAAGTCCTCGGACTACTTTCGAGTGTTCCAATGGGGTGGAAGGTGAAAAGGAACTTCTTAACGCACTTGCTTTGAGAAAATTATTTCTAATGTGTCGACTGGTCGACTGAGTTAGCACATTAACCTACTCAATGTGTCGACTGGAATTCTGAGTTGGCACGATAAGAAAAAATATAAAATATTGGCGGTTTTTCAGTTGGTAATGTGGGGATTTTCTTGTGGAAAATGAGAAGTTTCGGATAAAAATGTGCATAAATAGTGAACATCTGAATCTAATGTGTCGACTGGTCGACTGAGTTAGCACGTTAACCTACTCAATGTGTCGACTGCAATTCTGAGTTGACACGATAGAATACGTCCTAATCAATATTGTGATAGAAATCAAAAATATAATGATAATTAGCTACTTTAATGTTTGTCTGAAGAAAGAAAAGCAACGATAACAGATAAAAACATAAACGATAAATTTCTTTTGAAAAAGAGCAATCTTTAAATCACCTATTATGTTGTAAAATCGGTTACAATATAGCTAAGCGAGACAGAAAGGTGGAGGCAAGATGAAAGCAATTCAAGTAAATAAATTTGGTGGACCCGAAGTGTTACAAGTAGTGGAGATTCCAGAACCAGTACCTGGAGCGCGCGAAGTACGTGTAAGTGTGCATGCAGCAGGCGTTAACCCGAACGAAGCGTATGCCCGTACAGGCACTTATGGCGCCTATATTCCAGAACTTCCTTATACACCTGGCTTTGATGGAGCAGGGGTGGTTGATGCATTAGGTGAAGACGTGACGCATATTAAAGTGGGCGACCGCGTGTATATTGGTGGCTTTATGGCCGTTCGCAATACCGGAACTTATGCTGAGAAAGTGGTCGTTGATGCGGCTTCAGTGCATCCACTGACTGACGAGTTGAGTTTTGAACAAGGAGCGGCCTTGGGTATTCCAGGACTAGCCGCTTACCAAGCAATTGTCTTAAGAGGACAAGTGACAGAACAGGATACGGTCTTTATTCACGGAGGTAGTGGCGCGGTAGGGCTGACCGCCATCCAAATTGCTAAAGCAATCGGTGCTAAAGTGGTGGCTTCGTCCAGTACTGAAGAAGGTCGCAAATTGATTCGTGCTTTAGGAGCGGATGCTGCCATTAATCATGTGCGCGACGGCCAACACGATGAAATTATGGCGGCAACCGACGGCTTGGGTCCAACAGTGATTGTCGAAATGTTAGCCAATCACAACTTAGATACGGATATGGAAATTGCTCGCAATGAAGGTCGTATTGTTATTCTGGGTTCGCGCGGGAAAATTGAAATTGACCCTCGCCATACGATGACCAAAGGTCTAGATATCTTGGGGATGAGCGCCATTAATCTGGATGCAGACGCGACTTACGCTGCCTATCAAGCCTTAACTGAACTGGTCAATGAAGGTGAAATTCTACCACTGGTTGGTGATGTCTTACCATTAGAAGAAGCGCGCCATGCACACGAAATTATTCTAACGAAAAAAGGCAACGGTAAACTCGTTTTAAGAATCCAAAATACGAACTAATTTAATTAAGTTAAAACTAAAACTCCCGCTCTCATTCAATCGCATGAGAGCGGGAGTTTTAGTTAGTTTTCAGTTAAAGCTACTAAGCGTGCGTATAAATCAGGTAAAGCATCTGTTAATTGGAAAGTGCGGTCACCGTTTAAGGCAATTACTTGCATCTTAGTATGACCGACAGAGCGTAGGTCACCGGTTTCGACATCAAGAATTTGGTAGGCAATGATAATCTGATTACCTTCCACTTTACCAACTTTAGCACTAATTTTAATCGATTCACCAAAGCGCATCATGGTTTTGTAGTCAGCGACAGCTTGAGTCATGGGAGCTAATAAGCCCATTTCAAGTTGTTGTTTCTCAGAAAAGTCAATTTGTGCCATTAGCTCAGTACGTGCTTCTTCAAACATACGGAAGAAGTTTGAATGGTGAACAATCGCCATTTGATCAGTTTCGTATAATTGAACTTTTCTTTGTAACGTTAAAGTAGATGCTGTTGTAAAGTCGTAAGAATCCGTTGCTTGGCGCTTGCGATGGTTCGTCGTGTCTGTGTCTTCGGATAAGTTGGCTTCAAAATTTGTTTTGAACAAGTCATAAACGGACGGTAATTGACGGCGTAAAGAAATAGGGCGGTAAGTATCTTTGCTTAAGAAAGCATGACGGCTGGTTCCGAAGGCTTTGACTTTATCAGTCTCGGTGTCGGTTATTTCGTAAGCTAGTGTCATCGTAACGCCGTTAAATTGCGAGACATGTGCAGCGATATTCACTTTTTCTCCAAATTTCGTCATGCGTTTAAAGTTTGCGTCAATCGCAAGTACGGGTACGACGACGCCGTCAGCTTCCATTTGTGCGTAGTCATAGCCTAAGTCACTCATTAACCAAGTGCGAGCTTCTTCAAACCAACGCACATAGTTGGAATGGTGGACGATGCCAGCGGCATCGGTTTCGTAATATTGTACTAAGTGTTGCCAATTGCTTGTCATAGACTGTTCCTCCGATAAATCGTGTTTATTTATAGCTATTTTTTCACATTGGGCGCTTGTTTAGGAAGGGTTGTGTCGCGCCAGCAGATGTGGTTGCATATTTTGATATGAGTTGATTATAACATGTTTTGGACGGGGGGCTGAGTTATAGTGTATAATTTAGTTTGATTGAATTGAGAGAGGGGTGTGTGGGATGTGTTTAGTGACGTTTGCGCAGGGATTTCATTCGGATTATGCGTTGGTTTTGTTGGCGAATCGGGATGAGCGTTATGCGCGTCCGAGTGCTGCGATGCATTTCTGGGATGATTATCCGGAATTGTTAGCTGGGCGTGATTTAGAGTATGGTGGGACTTGGTTAGGTCTGACGCGTTCGGGGCGTTTTGCGACGTTGACGAATCATCCGTTCACGCAGTGGCAGCCTGTGGCTCCGGTGTCGCGGGGGCGTTTAGTGAGTGATTTTCTAAATGGTTCGGCTTCGGCGGAGGAGTATTTAGAAATGTTGCGTGAGTCGCGTTCGTCTTATGAGGGATATCATTTAATTTTCGGGTCTTTGACGGGGGAATTATGGGTGTATTCGAATGTGGAGGATCGTGTTGAGCGTTATCAACAGTCTGTGCACAGTGTTGGGAATACGTACGATGATTTGACCAAGCATAAAGAGATGCGGTCAATGGCCTTGCTGACGAATTATTTGGAGGCGACTAATGAGGGGGCTGCAGCGTCATCGCTTGAGGTGGATGATTTAGTGGCTTTATTCCAAGATGGTGTGCCGTCGGACAATTTGACGATTGTACCAACGGAGTTATCGTTAGAGGTAGCGCGACAGAATTCGTCGATATTTATTAAAGGTGATTATTTCGGGACGGTTGGTACGACAGTCATTTTAGTCGGGCATGATGGTTGGGTGACAACAAAGGAATTGCGTTATAATCAAGAAATGGTGATCGAAGTGACTGAAAAGAAATTTAAATTAGGATCGTGTGAGCAAAATATCTTACCGGTCGATTTTCCAACAAATGAGGTGACAGAGTAGTGAATATTGTCCAGAGAACGATCAAGATTGTATTAGCGGCTTTAGCTTCAATTTTGCTGGCTCAGGTATTGAATTTGCAGAATCCCTTGGCGGCTGGAATAGTGGCGATATTGAGTGTCTTGGATACGCGTAAAGCATCATTCAATACGGCGATTGCACGCTTTTTATCAACTTTATTGGCGTTTGCGATTGCGAGTGCAATCTTTTATTTCGTTGGCTTTAATTTGCTAGGCTTTGGTAGTTACTTGGCGCTGTATGTTCCCTTGGCGTATCGTCTACGTTTGCAAGATGGGATTGCGCCGTGTTCCGTTCTGGTCACGCATTTTATGTTGGCGGAAAGCATTGCTTGGCAATGGCAACTCAATGGCTTATTGTTGATGACGATTGGCGCGATGATGGCCTTAGTGTTTCATTTGTGGATGCCGTCTTATGCTAAACAGTTGGAACAGCTAAAAGAAGAAATCGAGAGTCAAATGCGTGATATATTGAAGATGATGGGTGACGCCTTAACTGAAAAGCCTGATCATTTTAATGAAATTCATCAAGGCTGTCGTTGGTTAAATCATTTGTTAACACAAATGAACGAGATTGCTTTGACGGAATATGATAATCAGTTGTTCCGTAATTCGGATTATTTCTTGAATTATATTACGATGCGTCGTGAACAAATCCGTATTATGCAACATATGATGGATATTCTACCAGACATTCATTTAGCTACTGAATCGAATGCGATTATGGCACAGTTATTCCATTTGACTGCTGATGAGTTTCACGAATTGAATACGGGGACAGAGTTGTTGGATAATATTTCGCAACTGTATCGTATTTTCCGAGATTCAGACTTACCTAAGAGTCGTGATGAGTTTGAAAGTCGTGCTTTATTATTCCAGATGTTAACGGATTTCGAACGTTTCTTGGAGGTCAAACGCAATTTCTTTGTGCATATGGATCCATCAACGTATCAGAATCGTTTTTCTCCTCGTTAATAAATTGAAATAGGTCACACAGCTTACTGCTTTTATTTTGCAGTCGGTTGTGTGACTTTTTTCGTGTATGGGTTTATAAGGTAAGGGGCGATTTAAGAGTGTTTATGCTGCGCTCAGCTTGTTGTTTATCCAAGGCGGTGGTCGCTTTCAAAACCTCACTGACGTTCGTGCTTTTCCAGCTCAATCGGCTAGGCTCTGTCTACTTCGCTGTGCTCAAAGTCAGAGCAAGCTACGCCGATTGCCCTTTGTACCGCTTTGGAAAACAAGTCGCTGAGCTACGTCAAGTATTCCAACAAAAATAAAGTTGTATTATCAAGTTAGAATTGCTAAATATAATTTCATGGCCTCGGAATAGACTGAGGGTTTCTAATTATTCTGTATCAGATGAATCAATGAAGGTAGAAGTGGACTAGTCACTATTATATTTTAATGAGATAAAGAAACGTTCATCAAGATTAGTTGGGATCATGTTCCGTTCTCTTGTCTGTTTATATTCGTTTTGAATATAGCTAAAACCCATACTTTTGAGCTTTTGGTCCACAATATTCAGCTTGTATTGATTGATCAATTAGTTACCAAATACTTACTTGATATATCATATTTTCTAGCTAATACTCGAGCACCCATAGTTCCTTGTAGATACTCTTGGGCTATCATAAGTTTGAAATCAACTGAATATTTTTCGATATACAAAATAATCCCCAAAGGTTAGATTTTTCACTCTAACTTTTGGGGATCAGTACAAAATGTAGCCTATACATTCGTTGCACTCTTACTGCTCATGTTGATCATTCATGAAACGAAATGACGGATGAACGCATTTGTGTAAGTTACTTACTGCAAAATTTCAACACGATAATATTATCGCTAAGATTAGCATTTGATCTGACTGTCCGGTTGTGTTTGTCGCCTGTGAAGTCCTTGGCTGTGCGTCGTTTGCTCTTTGTACCGCGCTCAGCAAAACTGTATGTTGAACGTAGCTGGTGGGGTGGTGAGGCTGACGCCAAGAAAGCCAGGCTTAAGTTAGTGGTATTACTGGTTTCTGCTGCTAGTACCAAGGGTATTCGGAAAGCTTTCGACCGTCACCAGGAGAGTTTGTATATTTTAAACGTTGGCAGTTTCTGGATATTTATTGCTAGACTATTTGAATAGAGAGGACAATCAAGAGGACCGTTAACGTTTTTTCGTTCGACGTGCTGAATAAAATCATGATAATCAGTTGCGTGACCTTACTGCGAAGGGGGTAGAAGCCTGCAAATATGTGACAAATTTTTGATTGATAAGGAGATTTAGGTACTCTTAGCATGCATAGAAAACGCCTCGCGTCATAAATGTGTATTAGTACTACAAATTTTAGCGTGTTTAATAGGATTATCGCCCCTATATCAAAAGTTTACTCAGATAAATCCTTCTGAATATAAAACAATCATGAATAAGATCAATACAATAAATAATGATACATAAATATTGAATGAATTTTCTTTCTTTTGGATTATTTTTATGATTCCATATACTGTGTGAAATCCAGAAACACTAATTAAAACCAGCAAAATCCAAGTTAAATATCCGTGCTCGGCTTCAAAAAAACCCTTTTGAATTAGAGCGATTAAGCTGATGAAAAGTAAAATAAAGAATAAAAATAGCACACTAGCAATATTAATGAATTGATTTACGTGTTCCTTTTTTTGAGAAGTCGAGTCTTTATGACGAACTGGTGGAAATGATGAGAAGTATGTCGGAAATTTTTGAGATAGAACTTTTATAGAATTAAAATCTGGGGTTGCCAAATTGCGCTCCCACTTAGAAATAGTTTGTCTCGATACAAGGAGCAATTCTGCTAAATCTTGTTGGGTAAGATTTTCTTCACTTCTGATTTTTTTAATTATTAAGTGAAAACCAAATTCATCCATCGACATTTCTCCTCTCCTATTTTGTAACATTATTATAACATGGTTCAGTTTTATTTTCATTACTGATAGAGATCCAAAATTTCAAAGTTTGGTTTTGTAAGATTAGTAACGTGCTAATATCATCTAGTTAAAGAATTACCTTGATATTCAGTTTGTTTCTTTGTGAGGAGAAAACTAAATGTCAAAGTTTTAATAAGCTTTTCATTGTGTAGAAAATGCTTGATGAAACATCTAGGATGCGCAGCCAAATTCAATAAGTGAAATAGGTCCTTTGAATTAGCAAATCATTTCTTCCCATTTAAGGAGTTAATTGAAGATGTGTTTTTGATAAAGTCAAAAAATTCCACTGGATAAATCCATTTCGTTTTTGAACACAAAAGTTGCCATCTCAACCAAGAGTAAGCAGATGGATTTTTTGTGTGGGAGAGGCTGTTCCTATAGAATTTTACCTTAATCCGAAACGTGCCAAACTCAAACCAGAGACCATCCAAGCAGTTTTTCACCCTTCACCCTTCACCCTTCTCACGTCTCAATCTCTGATAACTATTAGGCTAATTTAGTGGTGTTAATCAAAATTGCGATTGTTTTTTCGCTTTGTAAACCAAAGTTAACATAATGCTACTATTTTTTTCTTTATTATTTTTCGCAATGTTTAATAATTAAAGTATCAAATTAAAGGAAGTGATGTCATTGAAAAAAATGTTACTGTCGCTGATAGCTATTGGAACAATTGGTCAAACATTTTTACATGAAAGTTCTATATTTGCAGAGGTTCCCGAAGAAGCTTATGAAGCCACTTACGAAGGAGGTTCTGTAGATGTCATCTATGAACCAGGAGAAAACAATTTGATTCAGATTAAACCTTTTGCTTATGAGAGTGTTGGGGGTGGCCAGTGGTATCATGGTGTCAATGGAACTAAAGTATATTCTGAATATCTGCACAATGGAAAGAAACATAGTGCTACTGCGAAAAATGGGAATGGAGTAGGTAAACGTGATATTCAAGAACTTGGCGTTTGGGCAACCTCATATGTGAATGCTACGCTCACAGGAAATAAGGCATACTGGGACGCTTGGTAGAACCAATTATCTTTTCAATAAAAGGTTAGAATTAAACTTCTAGTCTTTTATTATTTTATGTGAGAGGTGCGAAGATGAATATACTTAGAAATCTAATCGTTTTTTTTACTGCAGGTACGTTAGCTTTAATATTGGCTGTCTATTTTACTGGAGAGACCCTAGATGATTATTTATACAAAGGTTCTCAAGAATTACATTACATTTATGATACTAATGATTTTAACGTGAATGATTACATTGACAAAATTAATGGCACTGGAGAAATTATTTCTCAATACAACTATACAAGTGAAGATAGTTTAATAATTTACACGACAAAGCCAGAAGAGTTCAAAGAAATTCCTGATACGTACCTTAATATTACCGTTAAAAAATTTGAGTATTTAGTAAATTCTGGTGTATCAACGACATTATATACAAAAGGGGATAATAAAAAACTCATAAGTATTTTGAATGAGTATGGCGATGTTTTTTTTACGGATATTAATAAAGGTAATATTTATAAGTCGAGTAAAGGCTACATGATTATTTTCTTATTGTCTTTTGGGCTGTTTGTATATTTATTACGCCTGCATGTTAAAACGTTGAGTAGACAATTATTGGTACAGCAGCTATTTGGTGTTGAAAAATGGACCTTAATAAAATATTATTTTCGAAGAATACTTTTTCTAGCTATATTGAGCTTATTCGGTGGATCATTAGGTATGTTCTTATCATCTTTTATTGGTTACTCGATTAAGTGGAGCTATACTACCAACATTTTTCTAACCCTATTTCTTTTAATAGGTGTAATCATATTTTTATATTTTTCATTCGTTTTGTTCGAATATAAAAACGTAAAGTATAAGGAGAAAAGTAGAAAGAAGTTTTATCCGATTATCCACGTAAGCCTACTTACAATTAGTTTATTTGCTTATTTTGTATATATTCAAGATATAAACCAAAGGATTATTTATTTGACGGAGAACAGTGACTATTTGGAAACATGGAATAACACCGAAAATATATTTAAAACAAATATTACGAATCAATTAGATAGAAGTAATGAAATTGAGGAGTTGAATTATCAGAAAAAAGCCAAGAAATTTTATGATTTAGTCTCCAAGAAGAAAGAGACATTTATTGTTGATTCATACAATTTCATGTATATAAATGATCCATCTGAAAACAAACCACTTTACGTTGGGTCTTTGGTAACTGAAAAAAATGATCAGAATTATATTACAAGTCCCTCAGGAAATTCAATCACTGTTGACAAAAATTACTTAGAGTTAAATCCGATTAAAACAATTGAGTCAATGAACTTTAGTGAAGAAAGTTACGAAGGTACAATCTATTTAATAATACCAGAAAAGTATATTGCATTAGAAAATGAAATCATTAAAAATTATACTTATGATTTAAAGTGGAGATTGGAGGACGATGGTAATTCTATAACTCCAGAATTCAAAGTAATTCATTCAAAAAATAATCAAGAATATTTTACTTATAACTCTCTTACTGGAGATCCTTCAAACGGAAATAAGATTACGGATCCTATAGTTGTAGTATTAAATGAAAATACTACAACTAATTTATTCTGGGGAAATATTTTTGTTTCTGATGGTGGTTTTTTTTATAAAGTTAACGAAAATGAAAAATTTTCAGCCTATGAAGCTATTAGCGAAGAATTAAACTTATCAGGTTTGTCAGGAATTTTAAATTTCTCTATTTCGGTATATGACGAAAGAGGAATGTTAATAAATGGTATAGAGATGGAAACTGTTAATAATTTATTAATTATATTGTTTTTAACATGCTTAATTGCATACACATTAAATCATATCATAGCGGTTATGTTTGAGAGGAATTCGAAAAAGATTTATATAAAATATACCTTCGGTTACTCGTATCTTGATATTTTTCTTGATGTGGCTTTCACTCCAGTTTTTATAATATTTACAGTTTATTTGTCCGTTCAAATTTTAAGATACAGAACTGTAAACAATTTTATTCTTCTATTGATGGTAATACTATCTATTGTTGAATATTACTTTTTAAGCAAAAATTTCATTTTGGAGGGAAGAAAATCATGGTGAAACTATCAGCAAATGGTTTATATAAAACAATAGGTGAGAAGATAATATGTTCAAACTTTTCTATCACAATAAATCCAAATGATTTTATTGTAATAACAGGGAAAAGTGGATCGGGCAAGACAAGCTTATTAAATATTCTTGGATTATTAGATACCCCAGATAAAGGATCAATCGCCTATAACAACACTGTTTTAAAAAAGAAAAAAGATATTCAATTTGCGAGAAGAAATATTATTGGTTATATATTTCAAAATAATTTGCTAATTGATGAAAAGACAGTAAAGGAAAACTTCTCATTTATTTTAAGTAAAAACAATTCCATAGAATCTTACGTGAAGGCTTTGAAAAGAGTGGGACTTTCAGAAATATTTTTAGATCAAAAGGTATTTTCTTTAAGTGCAGGTCAACAGCAAAAAGTGGCTTTAGCTAGAACGCTATTGAAAAATAATGAAATAATATTTGCTGACGAACCGACTGGGAATTTAGATGATGAAAATGCACTTTTAATAATAAAAGTGCTGAAAGAGTGGAGTTTAGAAAAAGATAATTCCGTTGTTCTAGTTACCCATAATAAGGATTTTATCGAATTTGCGACCAAGCATATTCAATTAGCGTAGAAAACTTGATTTGAATGGATGTGAGTTTTGAATTATTTGATTTCGCAACACTTTTAGAAAAATTCTTTTAAGTTCGATAACTTCTGATATGACGTCATATTCTGTGTTTGTGAACTACCGCGTTTTGGTTGGTGGACACTCTAGCCGATTGAGCTGGAGAAGCCCTCAAAAACGTGAGGCTTTGAAAGCGACCGCCGCCTTGAAAAACACTAAGCTGAGCGAAGCACAAAGCTTGATAAATCAACATACAATTTATAATCTCTTATACTATACCCCCCACCTACACAAATGCAGGTGGGATAAAGCTTGATTATTTTTCATAACCGCAGAGTTCGTAGCCTTGTTTGATAGCGGCTTTAAGTGTCATTGACTCGATATGATTGGCTTTTCGTAAGCCACGACAATCGTCATCGAGGTGGTACTTGCTACCAGATAAGGGTGCGATATAGACTGTGGCTTCAGCATTAATCTTAGTATCAGCTTGACCAGCCTCTGTTGTAACATTCTGTTCAGTTTCATTAGCTGTTTCAAAGGCGCTCGGTAAACTCCAAATTCCTAAGCCTTCGCTTAACGCATAGTCACGTGCTTTTTCAAGGCTATCGAGATAACGGGTATTGGGCGGGTAGACATAGGCAACGTCGGCTAAGCCTTCTGCGACTAATATTTCTTGGACGAGGATGTCGTCTGCCCAAATATAAATTAGATCGCGTTGGTATTTATCTTTACGGGAGCCGATATCATATTCGATGTAAAGTTGGTCGGCTTCGTCTAAAATTTCGGCCAGTCTTTCTTTAGCTTCATCCGCAAAAGGTTGCTTTCCAGTTTGTGGGTGACGCAATTCGGGTGTATCGATTAACAAGAAGCGGCCTTTTATTTCTTGGTCGCTCCCCTCTGGATTTATAAAGTAGGCGGTATCGCCGTCGACGACTTTGCTGAGTTCTACTTCGATTAGGTCGGAAGCTGTGAGTGGTTGGGCGAGCCAAGTGTAATCACCAACTGCGGGTGGGGTCGTATTTTGGCTGGGGTGGGCTTGGACGGTGCTGAATGGCCCAATGAAAAAACTGATAATGAGAGTGGTGAATAAATGTTTCATGGATCTCCTCCTATAGAACTATCCTAACCTTTTTCAGTTCGAATGGCAAAGTGGGTATTGGGAAAAACTCAATGCGGGCATTCGGAATGAGAAACTTCTCATTTATTCTCATTGAGTTATAATGAATTTGGTGAGAGAGTTAAATATTGCATAGTGATGAGAAGAGATGCAAGCGAAATTGAGTAGAGAGCCTCGGTTGGTGAAAAGAGGTCAAGGGAGCTTGCTGAAGATGAACTCATGCGCTCTAGAAGGTTCACGCTTTCTAGACGGTAGCAACCGATATATTGCATACTTCTTGTGAAGTAAGTGAGTGACTGTTTGTGAGAGCAGTCTAAACTAGGGTGGTAACACGAATGAATCGTCCCTTTGTTGTATTCAATGGAATATGACGGAGGGGCTTTTTGTGTTGCTGCGAGTTGAAAATTAATAGTAGAAGGAGTTTAAGCAAATGGAAAAGATACCAAGTTTTACAATTAATCATTTAACATTAAATCCGGGGGTGTACATATCGCGCCGTGATCAGGTGGGGGATCGTGAGTTAATTTCTTATGATTTGCGTTTTACAGCACCGAACATTGAACCGGTCATGAACACATCTGAGATGCATACAATTGAACATCTTGGGGCAACATTTTTACGCAATGACCCTGAGTTTAAAGATGACATTATCTATTTCGGACCGATGGGCTGTCGTACTGGGTTTTACTTAATCGTTAAAGATGGGATTCCAGCTGAGGATTTCTTAGCTTTGCTTGAGAGAACCTTTGCGTTTATTGCGGATTACGAAGGTGAGATTCCTGGGGCAACAGCGCGTGATTGTGGCAATTATTTGGATCAGAATTTACCGATGGCCAAGTATTTCGCGAAGCGTTATCACCGTGTCTTAAGCAAAATCGAGGATTTGAGTTTTAGTTATGAGTAAACGACACAAATTGACAAAATATGAGGAGTGATCATGTTGAAAAAATGGTTCAAGAAAGTTGTTCTAGCGAGTGTGAGTTTATCGGCGGTCATTAGTATAGGTGTAGGTGCGACAAGTGCGGCTGCTCAAACGTTGGTAAAGATTGGTGTTGTAGGCGATTCTGAGAATGTTATCTGGGACGTTGTGCAAGAAAACTTAGGTGAAGAGATCGAGATTGAATTGGTCAGTTTTTCAGATGGCATCTTTGCCAATAGTGCTTTGGCAGATGGTGATTTAGATTTGACAGCCTTTCAACATAACGCTTTTCTACAACAAGAAATTTCAGATAAAGGTTATGCGTTCGAAGCCATTGCGGATACTTATGTAAGTCCGCTCAATATTTACTCAGAGAATATTACGGATATTTCAGAGTTGAAAGCAGGCGACACCATTCTAATTCCAGACAACGCGACCAATCGTGGGCGAGCTTTAATTGTGTTGGACCGTGCCGGTTTACTGACGGTTGATCCGGAAAAAGGCAATTCTCCGGATGTAACGGATATTATTGATAATCCACTAGGACTGGAAATTGTTGAATCAGATCCAGCGATTATACTACAGGCTTTACCTGATGTAGCGGCGGGAATCACCAATAGTAACTTAGCTTTAGACTTTGGTTTGAATCCGGTTGAAGATGCGATTTTCTCTTTAGAATTAGATCCTCAATCGGAAGACATTTTACCTTACGTGAACATTATTGTAGCACGTACAGAAGATCAGGATAATGCAGTCTATCAAGAAATCGTAGCGGCTTATCACCAGCAGAATGTGGCGGACTTCATTCTTGAACATTACGAACAAGTCAATATTCCTGTTTTCGAAGTGAAAGAGTGAGCGCCATGACTCAACGATTAATTCTTGTAACAGGTGGTGCTTCAGGAATTGGGAAAGCATGTGTAGAGCGTTTTTCAGCGGACGGTGACCACGTAATTAGTGTAGATTTGCAGCATGAAATGACTTCAGTAAATCCGCAAGTCTTTCAAGAAGTCTTTGATTTGACACAATTGGATGAAATAGTATCTTGGGTGTCTTCGCTAGTCGAGCGTTATGGCTTGCCGGATGTGATTGTCAATAGTGCAGGTATCTCGCGCATGAATTTTCTCATCGATAGTCCAGTCGATGAATGGGAGGCGATCTTTAAGCTAAATGTGTTTGCGGTAGCGCAACTGAGCCGTGCATTTGCGAACGCTTGGCTGGGGATCGGTTCACCTGGCCGTATTATCAACATTGCTTCTCAGGCAGGCAAGAATGGTTACCGTGGCTTGGGAGCTTATGTGGCCTCTAAGCATGCGGTAATCGGGCTCACGAAAACAGCAGCAGTTGAATTGGCACATCATAATATTCTGGTCAATGCCGTTTGCCCAGGTATTGTTGAAACGCCCATGAAGCATCGCGAACGTATTGATGGCGGGGCTTTGCGTGGCTTGACGGCTGACGAAATCCTAGCTGAGGATATTTCTCAAGTCCCACTGGGCCGTACAGCCCAACCAAGTGATGTTGCCAACGTTGTGCATTTCCTGGCGTCCCAAGCTGCTGACTACATGACTGGCCAAGCCATCAATGTTACAGGCGGCATGACCATGCATTAACTTAATCGAGAGGCTGGAGGCTCCAATGTGTCGACTGGCGAATTGAGTCGACACATTGGCAGTCTAACCAGTCGACTCAAATATTGAGTTGGCACATTGGACTTGGAAAAGCATAAAAATGATGGTTAACAATTAGAATAATTACAAAATATGCCTGTATTTACTAGGAATTCTAATGATTAGCTATGATCACTGTCCCAATGTGTCAACTGGCGAATTGAGTCGACACATTGGCAGTCTAACCAGTCGACTCAAATATTGAGTTGGCACATTAGACTTGAAAAAGCATAAAAATGATGGTTAACGCTCAGAATAATTACAAAATATGCCTGTATTTACCAGGAATTCTAATGATTAGCTATGATTACTGCGTCAATGTGTCAACTGGCGAATTGAGTCGACACATTGGCAGTCTAACCAGTCGACTCAAATATTGAGTTGGCACATTAGACTTGAAAAAGCATAAAAATGATGGTTAACGCTCAGAATAATTACAAAATATGCCTGTATTTACCAGGAATTCTAATGATTAGCTATGATTACTGCGTCAATGTGTCAACTGGCGAATTGAGTCGACACATTGGCAGTCTAACCAGTCGACTCAAATATTGAGTTGGCACATTAGACTTGAAAAAGCATAAAAATGATGGTTAACGCTCAGAATAATTACAAAATATGCCTGTATTTACTGAAAAATCTAATGATTAGCTATGATTACTGCGCCAATGTGTCAACTGGCGAATTGAGTCGACACATTGGCAGTCTAACCAGTCGACTCAAAGTTTGAGTTGGCACATTAGACTGTTTAAATCAAACAAGCATCTAGCCTCCACTAGCCTTTAATGTTTGTCGGCTTCTGCCAAGCAGCAGAAGCCCACTGACCGAAATATTTAAGGAGCTACAATCTTAGCGCAATCTATCATCTAAAGTCACACAGCATCCAAACACGTAAGGTGTGCCGCCCAAGAGTCGGCACGATTATAGGCCTTGAATCACACAAATGCTGCTTGCATAATTTTCAGCAAACAGAAATAAGCCCAGTCATCAATTAAGTGACTGGGCTTTCGCATTTTTGCGTGATAGTATAGGCTTATTTTAAGACAATCACTTTAAGACCAGAATTGTCATACATGGTCAATGCGTCGTCTGTTTCTTCATACGCGAGTTCGTAGCTATCGAGTTGCTCGGTAATGTAAGAAATATCTTCAGGACTAGCTGCTTGCCAAATAGTCGCGCGCAAGCCTTGTTGTTCTTCTGTTGGTGCAAGGGCACCTTCACTGACCCAGATGTTCGTACCAAGATAGTGATGGTAGTCGCCTGTCGCAAAGAAAGCTGTATCGGTAGCGGGTGCGGCAGTTTGGCCGAGACCTAACACTTCGCCATAAAACCATTCCGTATCGGTAATGTTGTTAACGCTCAAATGGAAGTGTCCCATTTTGACACTATCGCTCATGCCACTGAATTCGCTCTCGCGTTGTAATAAAAATTTCGTGATATCTAAAGGTTCGCTACCGCCATTTTTATAGCCATTTTCGTCTACGCGCCAGATGGTAGGGGCCGTGTCGAGATAGATTTCGATATTATTGCCTTCTGTGTCACCAAGATAGGCCGCTTGACTATAGTTATGGTGCGAGTAACCTTGCATTGGAGCGCGATTTTCCAATAAATGAGCGAGCACTGTACCGAATTCAACTTCAGAATCATAAAGGAAAGCACCGTGGTACAAGCCGGTCGTCGATTCGCGGCGCGGGCTCGTCGCCTGGAAGAGCTCCAAGAGAATGTCGCCATCTGGTGTACCTAAAGCGTAATAACCATCGTCCTCGTTACTGTCAATCAAGCTCATGCCCATTAAATCCATGTAGAAATCAGCTAAGCTTGTCGGATCGAGTGCGTTCAGTTGGTAGCCGACAGGCGTCAAGCCTGTTTCTTGGGCTTGTCGCTGGGCGTGTTCTTCAGGACTTAAGTCGAGTAGCGTTGACGCTTCAGCGGCGTCGCTACTTTGCGCCGAGACAGAGGCGGGCATCATCGGTAGAGCTGCTAGCACGAGTAGGCTAAGCAGTACTTTTTTGAGATTAGTCATGTGGGTTCCTTTCTATATTAAAAGGCACATAGCCGGCCTAGTTTATAGGTCGGCTAAATGCGTGGAGTTTTGAGGTCCTATTTTGTCAGGTTTACGATTGTTTGTAGGCCTGAGTTGTCCTTGAAGACTAATTGTGAACCTGAATTTTCGAACGGGATGTTGTGTGCTGTTAGGCGTTCTACTACATAGTCGTAGTCTGTTTGGTTACCTTCCCATACTGATGCGCGTAAGCCTTGTTGGTCTAATGATGCGGGTCCTGGTAAGTTGCTACCTTTCCATAGGTTTGCGCCTAAGTGATGGTGGTAGTCGCCAGATGCCATAAAGATTGCTTGTCCCATTGGGTATTTGAAGCCTAAGCCTAATACGTCTAAATAGAAGTCGCGTGTTTCGTCTAGGTTACCAACGTGTAAGTGTAAATGCTCCATTGTTGTACCATTTGGCATGCCGTCGAATGTTTGGCTAGCGTTTTTAACAACGTCTTCAACGTCCATTTGTTCAACGATGCCACCGATTAGGCCGTCTTCGTGGATATCCCACTCGCTTTGGTCTTTGTCAGCGTAGATTTCGATTCCGTTTCCTTCAGGGTCGTCCATGTACAATGCGTTACTGTAACCGTGGTTTGATGCACCCGTTAAAGGAACTTGGTTACGAACGAAGTGTAATAGGATGGTGCCTAAGTCTGCTTTAGTTGGTAGCAAGAAAGCCATGTGGTAAAGTCCAGTAGAGCGTACTTCTTCGCGTGTTGTTGTTGGGAAGATTTCTAATAACACTTTTTGGTTAGGTGTTCCTAATACGTAATGGCCATTATCCTCGCTGATTAAAGTTAAACCGATCACGTCTTGGTAGTAGCCCGCTAAGTTTGCTGAATCTAGCGCGTTGATTTGGACTGCTGAAGTCACTAAGTTTGTTTTTGATTGTGTAATAGGATTGACTGTCATAATAAATTCCTCCAAATAGTATGATTATTTTTTTAATTTGAGTTATCATTCAAATGAATATCATAATAATAACGTGAATTTGAATGAGTGTCAACACTTTATTCCAAATTAAGTCTATTTGATTTTGGAATATCAGGTTTCATTCTATTGGAATATTATTCTAGCGAAAATTTGAATAATCGCCTTTATCAATTATTTATTACCTGAATAATTCATACTTTTAAATATTGAGTTATTTTAGTCGTTATTTTTCAATTTTGGATCGTATTATTGAAACTTACATAAAGTATAGATATAGATCCAAAAAACGAAATTTATACTAATTACCGCTCAAACTTAAGCTAGACACCACAAAAAACAATAAAGAAATTTTTAATAAAATTATGATTATCAGTTATACTTTCCATACTATCTGCTTCAACAAGATAATTTTCATAAAAATTGACAATGACTTTTATGCATGTTATTTTAAAGCTATAGATACAAAAGGAAGTGTACAGGTGATAGCATCCATGAAATTACGCAAATAAATGGCAATAGAAAACAGGCTCAATTTTCTAAATGAAATTGGCTTCTTTGTCATGCGTAACAATCTTATCGTGCGAAACCTATAAAAGAATACCCATCTGAACACAGGAGGGGTCTCTTTTCAGTACGCTTAAAATAAGACAAACCATGCAGATTGAAGCCGGCTAGACTTCGACCTGTATTTTTTATTGCCCAAAATCAAGTTAATACAAATGGACAAATAAAATACAGGAGATGAGTAAATGAACCAATTAGTTATTGAACTCAAAAATATAGAAAAAAGTTATCAGAATAAAGACATTTTACAAATAGAGAATCTAAAAGTATATGAAAATCAAAAAATCGGAATAGTCGGTCGAAATGGTGAAGGCAAGAGCACCTTATTAAAACTAATTTCAGGTGAAATAAAACCAGATATCGGTGAAATAAACACCAAAATAGATTTTCAATATTACCGTCAAATCGAATCCGAAATCCAACCAGATTTCACAAAAATAGATGCGGAATATCTTTCACGACTGAATGTGCCGGAACATAATATTCAACATTTTAGTGGAGGCGAACAGACAAGAATGCGGTTAGCCGAGTATTTCTCTATCTATCACTTTGGCTTGATGATGGATGAGCCAACAACACATTTGGATCGAGAAGGGATTCAGTTTCTGGTGGACCAGTTGAAATACTACTATGGCACCTTAATCGTAGTGAGTCACGACCGCTACTTTTTAGATGAAGTTGTTGATATAATTTGGGAAATTCATGAGGGTAAAATCACAGTGTATAACGGTAATTATTCAGATTATCAGGTACAGAAAGAACAAGAACGAATTGAGCAAGAAAATGCCTATGAGAATTTTTTAAAAGAAAAGAACCGCTTAGAAAAAGCCGCGAAAGTTAAACAGGCTCAAGCGGATAAGCTGAATCAAGTCAGTACAAAACAGAAAAACAAAGCCGTCAACCCAGGTAGACTAGGCTCTTCCAAACAAAAAGATACGGTACAAAAGGCAGCACATAAAGCCGCAAAAGCAATTGAAAAAAGAGTTGAGCAATTAGATGAGGTCGATCAGCTACAAACGGACAAAATAATTCAGTTTCCAACACCTAAACTACTTGAAATCCATAATGACTTTCCGATTATGGGGCAGGATGTGACCATTAAAAAAAGTGACAAAGTTCTCTTTCATGAAATGAATTTCCAGTTTCCGCTTGGAAAACGAATTGGTATCGTGGGACCAAATGGATCTGGGAAATCGACACTGCTTCAACATATTCTAGAAGAAGGTAGTGGGATAACGCTCTCTAAGAAAGTCGTCTTTTCAACTTATAAACAGATGGCTTATCAATTGAGTGGAGAAAAATCAATGGTAGATTATTTGATGGAGGATACCGAGTTTACAGAACCAATTGTTCGGAGTGTATTAAATAATTTAGGATTTAATCAAGGGGAAGTATCCACAAAAGCGATTAGCGATTTAAGTGGTGGGGAAGCGACCCGTTTAGTTATCGCAAAACTCTTCACGGATCCAAGTAATGTCATGATCTTGGATGAGCCAACCAATTTTATAGATGTGCAAACAATTGAAGCTCTAGAAAACCTAATGAAGAGCTATAATGGAACAATTTTATTTACGTCACATGATCAATACTTTACGAAAAATATCGCTGAACAGATATGGGAAATTAACAATCAGAAATTAGAATTAATCGAATATTAAACAAAGAAGTCTCCTTCGTATCGAGGGAGACTTTTTTAGAGGTTAGTATTAACCTAATAATTGAATTTTTTTAATGGTTTCACTTTTACGTTTACGTAATATATTTTGAACGTCATCTACTTCATTATTCATGTCTTCGAGCATGGCAATATTTCTACGGATGGTATCGCGAGTATTCCAATCAGAAAAAATATTATCGAAGAAAATATCAAATGCACGCGACATTTGGCTTAATTCTTCATAAGCGAGAGATGTCTCTAAATCAACATCTTTTAACTCTTTTTGATAACGCTCCAAAGCACGTTCTAAATAAGCCAACTCTTTTTCTGCTTTATCGATTTTGTCATATTTCATCAAGTCAATAAAAAAGCTATCTGTAAACATATCCCAAGTAGCCATTGAGTTCGCGGAATCTAATTCTTTTAAAACACCGTTAATTTCATCAAGAACTCGTTCACCAGCTTCAATCGCTTCATTGATTTCTTTTTCTTCTTGCTCTAACTCAAGCTTTTCTTTCTCTTGCTTCGTCACTTGTTCTCTGAAAGACGGATTCGATTGCATTAAGTCTTCACGTAATAGGTTTAACTCTTCCTCACGACGAAAAACTTCTTCATCCAGTATATCAAGCAGCTCATGTGCAGACTCTAATAGAGTCGCAGCTCTATCCAATTCAACTTTTGCGTTGACTTCTTCTTTCTTTTCTTTTTCCAACTTCTCATCATATGTACCTAAAATATTTTGAACAAATGTCGAAAGAGACTGCTTTTCTAACCGAGCAACATCTTTCTTTTCTTTGTGAAATTGGTCTAGCGCAAACTCATAGTTGCGGTATTTTTCCAAAAGGTGATCAGCTGCAGTTAACCTTTTCTTTAATAAACTTTTGAGTTCGATATCCAATTGTTCGTACTTTTGTAGCATATGATCCCTCCAATAATTTTTATCCGTTTTTATGTATACTTTATTATCTCACAGGAAGCGCTTTTTTACATCAGCCTAAAGAACCTGAATAACTCATACCTCTAATTTAAGAGGCTATTTTACAAAATTAATCTGTGTGTTGAGTATTTTTTTAACTTTGTAACTTAATTCGTTCAATTTTTACAATCTAGTTATTTCAAATGTGACTTTTTACTTTATGATTCCTAATTTTGCGCACACTTCTCCCTAGGTACGTATAACTTTTCAAAATATTAGAAGTTGTTAAATATATTGTCGAATCCGTCGGATTCGCCTAAAGATATTATAGAACTCTTCTTGATAAACATGGGAGCTAGACAACTTTAAATACATTTGTCTGGCGGTTCGTACTAATTTACCAGCGACTTTAAATAATCGAAATCGAATGGTATTCACTTGGAGTCCTCGCCACTTTTTATCAAAACAACAAGTCTTTAGGAAGTTGAAAAGATTATACGCTAGAACACTTACCATCATACGAGCGTAATTCTCAATGAAATGTGGACTATCTGTTTTATCAAAGAAGAAGCTATTTTTTGCTTCTTTAATATAGTTCTCCATTGTGCCGCGTTTCTTGTACGTTTCAAATACTCTTTTTGCGGAGATACTTTCTGAAAAACTTGTGACAATAAAAGCGTGACTGAAAAGTAATTCACCTGCTTCTCGAGTTGAACGAATACACACTCGACGCGGTTTAGACCAAGAAGCGGCTTGGTATGAAACAGAATGAAAATAAACTTCTTTTTCTTCCCAAGGATGGTTATCGTCATAAAATAAAAATTCTTCGGCTAAACGAGCTAAATTTCGATTGATTTTCAAACGAATGACATACTGATTATTAGACTTCTCACACAATTCATAAATATCAGGAGTGGCGAAGCCACTATCGCCACGAACTAAAATATCAGTCGTTGGAACCGCTTGGCTATAGTGATCTAACAACGGTTCAAGAAATTCTTTAACGCCATTCGAAGTATATTGATTGCCTGGACGAAGCTTAGCTTTTAAGAAATCACCCGTTAAGCCATCAAATGCGACTATAGGATGGTAACCCGTTGTTCCATAGTGGGCATTATAATCGGATAGCTCTTGGTTACCGAAGGTATCTGAATGCGTTGAGTCTAAATCAATGATCAGATTTGTATCGTTGCGAACTAAACGGGCTTGATCAATTAAAACTTGATTGAATTTCTGTAAATCTTCAATTGTCTCTTCAAATATCCGATTCCAGAATCGAGAGATCGTCGGTTGTGAAGCCAAAGGCTCGTCTGAGGCGAACGTTAATAGAACGGGATCATACTGTAAAATATCTGCAGAGGTGTCTGCTTTATAACCTGCATTTAGTTGAAGAATGAGCTGTTTTAGGATTTTAGGATTCGTATGTGTACAGTATTTTCGATCATCATTAAAAGTAATTATTTCTTCAGAGAGCTGAGTAAAATGGAAAGCATCCATCAACTCATCCATGAGGGTTAAACCAGAATCACTGGATAACTGACCACCATCATGAGAAACGATTAAACTATTGTTGAATTTTATGGTATTTTCTTGTAAAGTAACCATTGAGAGAGCCCCTTTCTGTGGTTGTTTGTAGTGAAGTAACCATATCAGAAAGGGGTTCTTTTTTCATCACCTAATGGGTGATGAAGCAAATAAATGTAAAAGCGATAAAGTCAACGTTGACAAAGATTTTTAGAAGAACTATGAATTATTCAGGTATTAATTTATTGTGTAAATAATCTTAAAAAAGGGTATGATTATCCTGAAGTAAGCAAGAACTTTTGCTTAAATATATCCATGGATATTTATTAAAGGAGCTACCATATGAAAGAAAAAGTTGCGGTAATTGGGATGGGGGTTAGTGGGGCTGGCGTATTGCTCGCTTATCAAAAAGAACTGCCTCAGCATCCAGAGGTACAAATTGAAATTACTTGCTTTGACGTGCCGGAAAGTTTTGGGCGCGGCAAACCTTTTCGGGAAAAATCTGAACATGCCTTAAATAATTCGCGTAGTCACACGATTAGTTATGATTATTCTCATGAAGAAGATTTTGTGGAATGGCTACAAGCACAAGGACTGATGGTTCCCGAATATGCGAGTCGCCGTCTATTCGGTGATTACTTGTACGACCGAACGCAAGCTCTAGTGAAAGAGTTACAAGTACAAGTTATTGAAACGAGTGTAGTGGCACTCGACTGGCTGCAGGATCTCCAGCAATGGCAGGTTCAAATTAAAGAGTCCAACGGTGAGGTAGCTTTTTATTACTATGATCGCGTGCATTTATGCTGTGGCGAGTTACCATCGACGGATATATATAATCTAAAAGGACACGTACGTTATATTCATGAACCGTATCCTTTGCAGCAGTTTTCAGAGCAAGGCCCCAAGGCCGGCGACCATGTGGCGGTCATCGGAACTGGTTTGTCAGCCTTAGACGTTTATAAATATCTCTACGATGAATGTGGGGTACGCGAGCTGGAGCTGTTTTCACGTTCAAATTATTTTCCAACGGTCCGCGGTCAAGAAGACCAAGCTTACAAGTGTCAACATCTGACGAAAGAAAGTGCCAAACAGCTAATGGCGCAACAAAACGGTAATTTTACTTTGGACAATTTCGACGAGATGTTGTCAAAGGAATTAGCAGAAGTAGGGATAGATTTTCAGTTATATAAGGAACGGTTTTTTCAACCGGGCATTAAAGGTGTGCTGGTTTCTTATCATAATCCAGATCTTGTGACGTTGATGCAGCATGTCATGTTACAGGCCTCGTCTATTTTGACTGAAGCTTGGCCAGCCATGAATGAACCGGATCGCCGTGAATTTAATGAAACTTACCATAAATTATTAGTCAATTTACGCAATCCAATGCCCAATGATTCCGCCGTTGAACTATTGAAGGGAGTCAAACAATCAGAAATTCGCGTCTTGGATGGCGTGGAGGAGATTGAAGCGCTGGAGCCATCGCCAGCTGGTGTGGGGCCGTATTTTGTCCTGAGGGGTGAAGGTTTGGAAGTAATGGTTGATTGGGTGGTCAATGCGACTGGGATGGATATGAGTTTGCGCGATGTCAGTGAATCTCCTTTGTTGCAGCATTTACTCTATCAGCGTATGGTGCAAGTGGATTCGGCAGGTGGCTTGAGTCTGAACTTCGAGACGCTGAACCTGCTGTCACCGCGTTTCGGTGAGTGGCCGACCTTGCATGGGCATGGTGTGCTGGTCGGTGGAGCCATTTATCAAAACAATTCCACTTTCAAAATACAAGCCCAAGCGCATCGCTTGGTCAAACGATTGTTAGCGGACCAATAGCGTTATATTTCACATCTGGCAGGCAATAGCTTATAATTGAAGTAACTAAATGTAAGGAAGGTGAAATATCATGTTAACTGCACTTATCATTCTTGGAGTCCTTGTGGTAATCGCATTTGTATGGATTTCGATTTATAACAGTTTAATTAAGTTACGCACATGGGCTGAAGGAAGTTTTAGCCAAATTGACGTACAATTGCAAAGACGTAATGATTTAATCCCTAATATTGTTGAGACTGTCAAAGGTTATGCGAGTCATGAACGTGAAACACTCGAAGCTGTAACAGCAGCACGCCAACAAATTATGAATTTACCGGCAGATGCTACGCCTGAACAAATCAATGCAATGTCAAACCAGTTATCTGGTGCTTTGTCACGCTTATTAGCAGTGGCGGAAGCTTACCCAGATTTAAAAGCTAATACAAACTTCCAAGAATTACAACGTACGTTGGAAGACACTGAGAATAAAATCGCAACAGCACGTCAGTTGTACAACTCAAGTATTCAACAATACAACCAACGTGTTCAAACAATCCCAACTAACATTGTGGCGGGTGTCCATGGTTTTACGGTTAAACCTTACTTGGAAACGCCAGAAACGGCTCGCCAAGCACCACAAGTTCAGTTTTAATTCTTTGACACTATTGTCAAAGGTCGATTGATTGAATGAGAAATTTTGTCAAGGCTCCAGTCTACGCGCATCTTGCGAGTGGGCTGGAGTTTTTGTGTTGTTATAAGCAATTGTCTGCTTATAGATGGTTTAATTGGCATAGGGCTTCGTTCGCCGTGTGGTTTTGCCATGTCGGTGGTCGCTTCCGAAGCCTTCGCTGTTGCTCAGGCCTTTACAGCTCAATCGGCTAGGCTCTGTCTACTGCGCTTTGCTCATAGTCAGAGCAAGCCATTCTATTAGTAGCGATGGATTGCCCTTTGTACCGCTATGGGCAAACCTACTCTGTGAGCGAAACTAGTTGGTGTAAATAAAAGTCTTGAAATATTATAGAAGAAAGCAAATCTTAAATGCCTAATTGTTAGGCTTGATATAGCTAGAGAGTGTGTTATTAGCGGTCTTGGGTTTAAGTTCTTGCTTGAACTAAGGAGGAGAGTAAAAGGAGTGTCGGCTAACCGACCAACACGCTTTAAATGTCTTGAGGTTCTAATATAATCGTCGTGGACCGTGAGATACGCCACTGCCTGGTTTTTTTTGTAAAAGGATGAGTTGGATGCTAGTTATTTTACGGTATCGTGTTCTAGTTAGAAAAAGTGGAGCACGATTCAGTGGTAATCATGTCTCAGTATGGAAAAGTGGAGCACGATTCAGTGGTAATCATGTCCCAGTTTGAAAAAGTGGAGCACGATTCAGTGGTAATCATGTCCCAGTTTGAAAAAGTGGAGCACGATTCAGTGTTAATCATGTTCCAGTTAGAATAAGTGGAGCACGATTCAGTGGTAATCATGTTCTAGTTTGAAAAAGTGGAGCACGATTCAGTGGTAATCATGTCCCAGTATGGAAAAGTGGAGCACGATTCAGTGTTAATCATGTTCCAGTTTGAAGAAGTGGAGCACGATTGTCTTGTGATTATCTCTTAGATTTTTCCTGTCAATCTGCTAGGCGCTGATTTGTTGAATAATATTGTGGCATTATCTTAATTTGTGTAACAATGTCCGATAATTCCCCCAAGCAGTCTAAACTAGCGTATAATAGGATTAGAGAACGTAAAGACTAGACTACAATATGCTACCAACCATTTATAAGTACCAAGCATCGTGATTTTTAGTGTCTAGATTTTAAAGGACACAGTTGGCGTAAAGTTAGCTAAAATTAACGTCCTAAAATCTGTAGTAGAAATGTAATAAATTTCAATCAGCTAAGTCTTTAAATTAAGACTTAAAAAGAGTAAAATGGGGTCTAATGATAAAAAGTACACTGAATTTTTTTATTTTTTAAGTATAAGTGTTGACATAATTTATTAATCGAATATTTGGTTAGCAGTCAGCACAATGATTTGATGAAAGGAGGAAAGAAATGGGTCGAATTAATTTGTATGTCCACTACGATTCGGTAACGAACCACATTATGACACGTGCGATTTCGTTGCGAAGTTCAGATTTTAATGAACAGTATATGCCGACGAACTTGATTCTAGGCGAAGCGCCCCCTGAGTTTGGACGCTTTGATGCTCAGACGAACTTTAAAATTTTACGTGGTCATACAGAAGTTTACGATTATATGGAAATGTGTCGTAAAGAAAATATTCGAATGTCAAATTGGATTGACTTTGAAAGTATCGAGTTAATGCATCAGTTATCGCCGACAGAAATTTCGGAATTATTGTATTTATTTCATGCGCATAAAACCTTAAGATCGGCATTTTTCTACAAGTTACAGAATAACTATGTCTTTTTAACTTTGCCGAATGGCTTAAATAAGATGTATTATCGTCATGTGACTCATTTCTATCTTCGTTTCCAACGAGTGATTCAAGAAGAAACATCGAAACTTGTTAATGAAGGTAAATCACGTTTCTTTGGTAAGAAACTTGTCGTAGCAAGTTTACCAACAGTAATTGTGGAACAACTAAGTCCTTTATTTGCGAGTGGCATTAAAATTAACTATTCACAGGCAGAACAGCGCGAACATACTTGGCGCATTCCGCTGATGATTATTGAAGATGAATTGACGTTATTGTCGCAAAATCAAGCCTTAAATGAGTCTGTAGGTGTGTTAATATATGACACACAAGGACAAACTTGGCAATTAGAACTATTAATAGATTTGGAAAGTTAGAACCGGGAGGATTACAGAATGAAAATCACGCTATTATACGGAGGGCAAAGTGCAGAACATGATATATCAATTATATCTGCACACAGTATTTGCCAAGCCATTATGTACAATTACTATCAAGTACAACCGATTTATATTACGAAAACAGGGCAATGGTTAAAAGCACCTTTACTTGAAGGGCCCAGCACAAGTCCAGAACAATTAACACTAACAGCTGGCGATACAGCTCATTGGGCCTCAGTACCTGACGAAGTATCGAGCGGAGTCGTTATTAATCCGGGCGAAATAAAAGTCGAAGGCGAAGAAACGATTGTCTTTCCAGTATTACACGGTCCGAATGGTGAAGATGGAACGATTCAAGGCTTCTTAGAAGTGCTTGGTTTACCGTATGTCGGTGCGGGCGTGACTGCGAGTGCGAACGGCATGGATAAGATTATTAGTAAACGTCTATTTGATAATAGCAATATTCCTCAAGTACCTTATGAGGCTTTTGATAAGCGCGAATGGCGTGAAAGTTCAGAAGAGCTTATTCAGAAATGTGAAGGGAGTTTACTTTACCCATTATTTGTTAAACCCGCTAACATGGGTTCAAGTGTTGGGATTAGTAAAGTTTCTGATCGTCAAGAACTAGCTGAAGCAATTGAAGTCGCGTTGAAATACGACCGTCGGATTGTTGTTGAACAAGGTATTACTGCAGATGAGTGTGAAGTGGCAGTTCTTGGGAATGACGATGCACATGTCAGTGAAGTTGGAAAACTCTTAAAAGAATCAGAGTTTTATGATTATGATGAGAAATACATTAACAATCAAGTTATAATGCAAATTCCAGCTGACTTACCAGAAGCAGTTTCTGAGAAAATTCAAGATTATGCCTTGAAAGCTTATCGTGCGATTGATGGTAGTGGCTTATCACGTGTTGACTTTTTCGTGACAAGCAGTTACGACGTATATATCAACGAAATTAATACAATGCCAGGCTTCACACCTTACAGTATGTATCCAAATTTATGGAAAGCCACTGGATTAAATACGCGCGATTTAATTGAAGAACTTTTACAATTAGCATTACGTCGTTTCAATGCCAAGCAAGAACTGAATTAATTAGTTAAGCGATTTAACAATCGAACTTCAAAGATCCGGCGCCTGTCCTTGAACGACGGGCGCTTTTGGCGAAATACAGAAAGAAATAAGGTGGAAAAATGAAAGCAATCAAATTAATGGACGTGGTTAAACATGTTAACGCAATTGACTACACAGCAATTGACCGCACAATTTCAGTGACGAATGTTGAATTCGATGCGCGTAAAATTCAACCTGGCGGCTTATTTATTCCGTTAGTCGGCGGCTCAACGGATGGGCATAGCTATATTCAACAAGCCATTGATAATGGTGCAACAGCAACTTTATGGTCACGCGATCAATCTGAAGCACCCTCAGATCAACTAGCGGTAGTTTTTGTAGATGATACATTAGAAGCTTTCCAGAAATTAGCTCACTTTTACCGCAATGAAATTAATCCAGTCGTTATAGGGATTACTGGAAGTAATGGTAAAACAACCGCTAAAGATATGACAGCTTCTACATTAAAGGCCAAATATAATGTGCATAAAACAGAAGGTAATTACAATAATGAAATCGGCTTACCTTATACATTGTTACATATGCCAGAAGACACGCAAGTATGTGTGGTTGAAATGGGTATGAGTGGCTTTGGTGAAATTGAACAATTGTCTAAAATTGCGCGTCCGGATATTGCGGTCATTACTTTAATTGGTGAAAGCCATTTAGAATTTTTAGGTAGCCGTGCAGGCATTGCGCAAGCTAAATTAGAAATTTTAAAAGGTTTGAAAGAAAATGGTATCTTCATTTATCCAGCTAATGAACCATTAATTGAGACTGAAATGCCTGAAATTAACTATCCAATTTATATGCGTAGTTTTGGCTTTGATGATCAAGCTGATGTTTTCGCTTATGACTTAGCCGAAGAACCTGATAAGACATACTTCAAAACGAATATTGATGACAATGTCATTAGCATGATTCCTGTTATCGGCGCTTACAATGTGTCGAATGCATTAGTTGCTTTGAGTATTGCTGAAGTGTTAGATGTGCCAAGTGAACAAGCAATTTTCCAATTAGCACAATTTAAATTAACTGCCAACCGACTACAATGGTTGAAAACACATCAAGGAGCGCGTTTATTAAATGATGCGTATAATGCTAGCCCAACTTCAATGAATGCTGTTTTAACAACGTTATCTAACATTGAATTAGAAGGCGTGGATAGAAAAATTGCGGTACTAGGTGATATTCGCGAATTAGGTAATATGAGTGAACAATTACACCGAGAGTTAAGTCATTCAATTGACCCGACTATCATTGATAAAGTTTACTTATTCGGTTCACAAATGACTTATTTATATGATGAATTAAAAGGAAAGTTTGCTGCAGAAGATTTAGTACATATCGAAGCGGACCACGCAGAATTAATTGCGACTTTACAAGCAGATATTCTTGCGACCGATGTTTTATTAGTGAAATCAAGCTTTGGTGTTGATTTACTACAAGTTGTTACAGCTTTGACTGGACAAGTGACTAAATAATTGTTAAGATAGAGTTCTATGTTTGAAGCAAGTTTTCAAACATGTTACACTACTATAGAAGTTAACAAAGTATCATTTAGTCATCCAATTATTAAAATTGCACTTTGACCGCATGACACGCTACCTAGCTATTCGCTAAGTAGGTTACTGTCATCGCGGTTTTTTCGTTGAGAACGATTGCCCACTAAAGCTTGCCTCGAGTGTTTTGAGGAAGTATTCTAGCGGGATGATATTTGTATTAGAAGCGCACAGGGGTTGAGGCTGCATCTAGTACACTGAATTATGCCAGAGCATAATCACGACACGATGCATCACTTTCCTTGTGAGAGATATAGTCGGACTGAATTACACTTCTAATAACTTTTATGTCGGAAATCAAAGAAAAAACAGAAGAGGAAGAATAATATATTGAAATTTTCAGAATTAGATTTAAACAAAGAGTTACTAAAGTCATTAACAGACATGGGCTTTGAAGAGCCAACCCCTATCCAACAACAATCTGTACCTGTAGCTTTAGAAGGTAAAGACTTAATTGGTCAAGCACAAACAGGTACTGGTAAAACAGCAGCCTTTGGTTTACCAATGTTGAACAAATTAGACAACAGCGTGAAAACTGTTCAAGGTTTAGTTGTTGCACCAACACGTGAATTAGCCATTCAAGTTCAAGAAGAACTATTCCGTATTGGTAAAGAGCAAAGAGCTCGTGTATATGTTGTTTACGGTGGATCACCAATCGGTAAACAAATTGAACGTATTAAACGTAACCAACCCCAAATTATTGTAGGAACACCAGGTCGTATCTTAGACTTAATCAAACGTAAAGTGTTGAAATTAGACCAACTACAAACATTAGTATTAGACGAAGCTGACGAAATGTTAAACATGGGCTTCATCGATGACATCAAAGCAATTGTTGAAGAAACGCCTGAGACACGTCAAACTTTACTATTCTCAGCAACAATGCCTCCAGCAATTAAAGCTTTAGGTAAACAATTCTTAAAAGAACCAACACATGTTAAAATTGAAGCGAAAACAATGACTGCTGAATTGATTGAACAGTATTTTGTAAAATGTCGTGATGACGAAAAATTCGATATCTTCACGCGCTTTTTAGATGTTCAAAACCCAACTCAAGCGATTGTATTCTGTCGTACGAAAAAACGTGTTGACGAAGTTGGACATGGATTATCATTACGTGGTTTCAATGCTGAATTGATTCACGGTGACATTACACAACAAAAACGTACAAGTGTTATTAACGCATTCCGTCGTGGTGAAGTTGAAATCTTAGTGGCGACTGACGTTGCAGCGCGTGGATTAGATATTTCAGGTGTAACTCACGTTTATAACTATGATATTACTCAAGATCCAGAGAGCTATGTTCACCGTATTGGTCGTACTGGTCGTGCTGGTAAAGAAGGTATGTCAGTTACTTTCGTCACACCAAATGAAATGTCATACTTACGTTCAATCGAAACAATGACAACAAAACAAATGACACCATTAGCGCCACCAACTGATAAAGAAGCGCGTCAAGGTCAATTAGAACAATTAATTAGCCAATTAAATGATAAATTAGAAGCTGACGATATCGATACATACCGTAACTCTGCTAAATTATTATTACAACATTACGAAGTAAACGACTTAGTAGCTGCTTTATTAAGCGAGATTATTACAGACAACTCAACAGTTGATGTTCAAATTTCACCACAACGTCCTTTACCAAACGCTAAAGGCGGCAACCAAAACCGTTCTCGTGGTCGTAACAACCGCGGTAAAGGTGGCGGTAAGTTCAGTGGCGGCAAACGTTACGGTGATCGTGAAGGCCGTGGCGGACGCGATGGACGTGGAAAACGTGAAGGTCGCGATGGCGAACGTCGTGGTGGCCGTGATCGTCAAGATCGCCAAGATGGACGTCCAGACCGTGAGAAACGTGGCGAACGTTCAAATCGTGACAACCGCTCTAAAGGCGGAAACGCAGGAAAAACGAACAAAAACTTTTCAATCAAAAAAAATAAAAGTAACTAATTAACCATTCAAGGAAGGTGACAGTCCATGCGTGTAGGAACGGATATTATTGAAATTGATCGCATTCGTCAAGCGGTTGAACGTCAACCGCGTTTTCCGGAAAAAGTCTTGTCGGCAGCTGAGTTAGTCATTTATCATGGCTACAACGAAGAACGCCGCATGAGTTTTCTGGCAGGTCGCTTTAGTGTGAAAGAAGCTTATGGTAAAGCTATGGGAACCGGAATTGGTCGCATTAGCTTCACTGATATTTCAATTTTACCTGGTGACATGGGAGTGCCTGTTCTAACAGTTGCCCCAATTGTTGACAATGTGCATTTATCCATCAGTCATAGTCGTGAATATGCGACTGCGACAGTCATCGTCAATTTAACGGATGAAGAATTGGCAGCTGGTTTAGCTCAGTTTTTCGAACGTAAATATGGTTAAACTATTTTTAAAGCAGTCACTTAACGGTGACTGCTTTATTATTTTGTCCAAAAGTTGTAGAATGAAAACTGTAAACTTGTAAACATCATAGATGGAACGATAAGGAGATTTTTCATGTTTGAACCTAGTGAACACCGCCCAACAGAGGCGATTGTCGATTTAAATGCCATTCAACATAATGTCCGTGTTATGTTAGAACAAATGGACGATGAACAAAAATTATATGCAGTGATAAAAGCAGATGGGTACGGTCACGGAGCGGTCCAAGTTGCTGAAGCAGCCCTTGCGGCAGGAGCTAAAGGTTTAGCTGTTTCTACTGTTGACGAAGCGATTGAATTACGTCAGAGCGGTCACCGTTTTGTGCCGATTTTAGTGTTAGGCTTAACGGACCCACGTGGTATTGCTGAGATTATCTACTACAACTTAACGATTACAGTAAGTGGTTTGGATTTCTTCGCTAAAGCTTACCAACAATTAGAAGATACGCATCACCTAGCAATTCTAGAGGATGCTAAATTACGATTCCACTTGAAATTAGATACAGGTATGGGACGCATAGGCCTAACGAGTGCTGCCGAAGTAGCTGAATTTGCGAAAGCTGTTGAAGACTTCAATTGGGTTGACTGGGAAGGTGTATTCACTCACTTCTCGACGGCAGGTGGCGGTCCGGAAAGCTACATTGATTACCAATGGAACAATTGGTTGGAATTGACAACCGCTGTACCAGAAAGTGTTCGCCTCCGTCATTATGCGAACTCAGCGATGGGGCTATGGTATCCACGTGAGCCTAAGTCAGATATCGTTCGTTACGGAATTGCTTTATACGGTGTGGATCCTAAAGACCAATTGCCATCTGCAACGAAATCGCCTTTAAAACCAGCAATGTCCATTGTTTCAGAAATTGTGCATGTTAAACACGTACCAGCAGGTACTCACATTAGCTATGGCGCAACTTATGAAGCCGCTGACGACCAATGGATTGCGACTGTTCCAATCGGTTATGCGGACGGTTGGTTACGCCGTTTCAACGAAATTCCTGTCCTAGTTGATGGGAATGCTTGTCCGATTGTGGGGACGATTAACATGGATCAACTGATGATTCAATTACCTCAAGAATATCCAGTGGGTACGACTGTGACACTGCTCGGCCAAGATGGTCAATTAGAAAACCACGTTTCGATGATTGCGGCTAGCACTGACACAATTGGTTATGAAATCCTATGTGGCATCGGCAAGCGCGTGCCTCGCATCTACCTAACAGACGACATCTAAACGCTAAGCACTGAGTCAGCATCCACTGGCCAGTGCTTTTCTTATTCCAAAATACGACGTATCATCCTGATTTTTGACAAGATGTTGTAGCCGAACAGTAAGGATCTAATTTTCTAAAACGCTTGCGATTGGGGTCATATTTTGTAAAGTGGTGTATAATAGTTGGAAAGACGAGAGAAAATAAATGAGGTGCAATTTATGTTAGAGATTTATGGAATGACGCTAGGGCCGATTCAGGAAAATGGCTATGTAGTGGTAAATAGTGAAACGCGCAAAGCCTTGATTTTTGATCCGGGCGAAGAAGGGGCGCGTTTTATCAATTGGATTAAAGAGAATGGCTGGGAACCACAGGCTATCTTGTTAACGCACACACATTCTGATCATATCGGTGCAGTTGATGAAGTACGCGATGCCTTTGATATTGAGGTTTATGTCCATGAATTAGAGGCTGATTGGTTAGTGGACCCGAATAAAAATTTATCGGCTATGCAACCTTTCGGGCTGGTGAGTTTACGTGAGGCGGAGCATATTTGGACAACTGATGATTTAGGTGAGCAGACGGTCGGTGACTTTACTTTCCGTTTAGCGCATGTCCCAGGCCATAGCCCAGGTCATGTCATTTATATCTTTGACGATGCGCAATTTGTCGTAGTAGGCGATGCGGTCTTCCAAGGCTCAATTGGACGTACAGATTTACCAGCTGGCGACTATGCGACTTTAATGGGTGCAATTGCACGTGAAATCTTGGTACTACCTGCTGAGTATCAATTATATCCAGGACATGGTGGCGCAACAACGGTCGGTGCCGAAATGGCCAGCAATCCATTCTTTGACGTATTCCGTCGTTAAGCCAAAATATTCCCCCCAATTCTGCTTGCGTGTAGGATTGGGGCTTTTTGATCATATAAGGGTTTATAAGTTTTATGTTGATTTATCAAGCTTTGTACTACTGGGAGTTCAATGGCACGTGTTTCCTCCACTAGCTTCCGATAGACTTCATCGGAAGCTCCCTGGTACTCACCTGCCATCAAACTCGCACAATCAGCAATCAACGCCAATCTTAGTTCGCAAGAAAACCCAAAGGAGTCGTGCCAAATCAGCACGACGATTTAAATGACACATAAAATAAGCTAAGGAACAATACAGGAAATCCCAATCCCATCCACTAACACAAAAACCGCGACTCGTTGTCGCTCAGAGAGCCACGCCGAATAGCGGAGTAGGGTGAAATGCATGAATTATTTGACTTTATAGGAACGGGTTTGATAGCCACGCTTTTCTAAGTCACGCACTAAGGCATTGAGTTTGATTTGATCTAAGCCTGCAGGTAACACAAAGTTGATACTTGCAAACGTGTTAGTATCGGCTTCTTCCAGAGTCATCATCGAATTGATTTCTGAATAACGATGGATGATTTTAATCAACCGTTCGTATTCACCTTTTTTACCAATGATGCGCACATTTAATACAAAACCGGCAGTTTGCATCGCCCAAGCTTGAGCAAAATAACGGGTCATTGTATTATGACGAACAATTCCTAGGAAAGAATTTTGTTCGTTTAATACGGCAATATAAGGTAAATCCGACATGGCAAAAAACAGACGATAAAGTGAATCTGTGTCGTGAACAATTTTTGTCGTGTTCTTTAAAAAACGCGTCACAGGAATTTGACTCAAGTCTGCCTCAGGATGTTTAGATTTGTACTGATAAATGTGATAGCGGTAAATATTTCCGCGGAATAATGTATTGCTCCCATCAAGAACCGGTGCTAAACGTGCACCATCTCCTTCAAGAATTGTTAAAGCTTCTTCACAATTCATTGTTTCTGGGATGCATGTTAAATGATTCTTATGGATTAAGAGTTCATTAATCATTTAATAAAACTGCTCCTTTAATCTCTCTATTCTTCTAGCTAACCTATTTTAACAGACTCTTCACCGATAAGCAATGTTTTCTCATTTAATTTTAATGAAAAACTCAGCCGAATCCATCAGCCAAAATACGAAACCAATTAAAGTCAGAATAAATTGAAAGAATTTGCACAATCTTATTGCTTTTTTAACATATATTTTTTATATTTAGAGTAGTAACTTTTTTTAACTAGAACTATATACACAAGGGAGAGAAAAATATTATGGACTCCTCGGGGAATTCATTATTTGGTCAATTATTAATTATTATTATACTAACCTTAATTAACGCGTTTTTCGCAGCGGCGGAGATGGCGTTTGTTTCTGTCAATCAATCTAAGATGCGCGGTTTAGCTGAAGAAGGCAATAAAAAAGCTAACAGAGTATTGAGACTACTTGGAAAATCAGACGATTTCTTATCAACGATCCAAGTAGCGATTACTTTGGCTGGTTTCTTATCAAGTGCTTCTGCTTCAGCAAGTTTCGCTAGTTTAATTGCAGACTGGTTACCGACCTTTCCAGGAGCTCAACAAGCTGCGATTGTTATTGTAACGTTAATCCTATCTTACGTTACACTAGTTTTTGGGGAGTTATACCCAAAACAATTAGCTCTACAAATGCCAGATGAAATCGCGATGGCAACAAGTGGTGTTATCACAATTGTACAAAAGTTATTTAAACCGTTTGTTAGCTTGTTATCATTTTCAACCGGCCTATTAAAGAAAGCCACACCGATTGATTTTACAGCGAGAGAAGAAAGCTTTACACGTGATGAAATGAAAGTGTTATTAGCAGAAACTCGCAAAAGTGGTGCGATTGATGTCGCAGAATTTACGATGTTACAAGGTGTTCTATCGCTAGATTCAAAATTAGCCCGTGAAGTAATGGTGCCACGTACCGATACCCAAATGGTGGATATCGAAGATGACTATGAAGATATTATGCAGGAATTATTATCTAGTCCATTCTCACGTATTCCGATTTATAAAGAAGACAAAGATAATGTTATTAGCGTGATTCATGTTAAAAGCTTATTAAAAGCAGCCCGTGAACAAGGCTTTGAGAATATTGACTTATTAGGTATTTCGAGCGAACCGCTATTCGTGCCCTCAACGATTTATATTGACGACTTACTAGTCGAGTTTAAACGTGAACAAACCCATATGGCCATCCTGCGTGATGAATATGGTGGAGTGGAAGGAATCGTAACGTTAGAAGACTTAATTGAAGAAATCGTCGGAGATATTGAAGACGAAACAGACATTAATTCCTCAAGCTCAGTTCGTAAGATTGACGATAATAACTACTATATTAAAGGTGGTACACCCATCGATAAGTTTAGCCAATATTTCCAAGTTGAATTGGCATCAGACGAAGTCGATACAATGGCCGGCCTGATTATTGAACGAATCGGTTATATGCCAGATGATGACGAGAAAGTATCGGTTCGTGCGGAAGACTATGTTTTAACGACGAGCCATGTTGAAAATGGACGTATCCGTGGTATTCATGTCCAATTAGATGCAGAACGTCATGTTGAAACAGCGTTTGATTTCAATGAAGAGGACTCGACAATCTATGATCAACTGAACAATTTGTTGGAAGAAGCAGAAGATTGAAGAGAATTGTAATCATTCCTACACCGTAATTTAATAGAAGAATGATAGAGTGAACATCAGTAGCATAGTCTCTAATGTTCACTTTTTTGCTGAAATAAAGCAGATTCAAATTGAACTGCGCTAGACTTGGCGAAAACCAGAGATTAAAGGAGAATCCAGTATTATGTTAAATGAAATGATGCATCGTCCCGTTGTTATGCCAGAAATAGTTGAATTCATGCGTAAAGCTCAACAAGGCTTTCCAGGAGTGCTAGGTGAAATTGAAGCCTATGCCAATGAACGAGGAATTCCAGTTGTCCCACACGAAACAGCTAAATTTATTGACTTTTTTTGTGCCAGCGTTCAACCAACAGACATTCTCGAAATTGGAACAGCGATCGGTTTTTCAGCGAGTTTAATGGCGCAACATCTTCAAACCGATGGTCACTTAACGACAATTGACCGCTATGCTTTAATGTATGACCGTGCGAAAGAAAATTTCAAGAAAATGGGCTTAGAAGAGCGAGTGACACTCATCGAAGGGGATGCAGCTAATGTGTTGCCAACATTAGAAGCGAATGCGTATGATTTAGTTTTTATGGATAGCGCTAAAGCCAAATATATCGAATTTTACCCAGAATGTATGCGTGTATTAAGAAAAGGTGGCGTTTTAATAATTGATGACGTCTTCCAAGCGGGCACGATATTAGAAGATGAAGCCAACATTCCTAAGCGCGTTCGTAAAATTCATCGTAAATTAAATGAATTAATGGATACTGTTTTAAATGATCCAATTCATCGTTCATGTTTAGTACCTTTGGGTGATGGAATTCTAATGGTTAGAAAGGAAGCGGAATAATGACGAATAGACATGCAGAGATTAAGTTAGTCGCAATCGATTTAGACGGTACGATGTTAACGAATGAAAAGACCTTACCACAAGCGAATATTGATGCGGTTCATCAAGCAATTCAAGCAGGTGTCCAAGTGGTCATTTGTACAGGACGTACTTTACCAGGTGTGCGTGATGTGATTGCTCAATTACCGTTTGAAGGTGAGGATGAGTTTCTTATTTTACAAAACGGAGCGGTAACACATCGCTTACATGATTTAAGCATTGTGAGCCAGACGGTTTTAACGCGCGAAGCCCGTGAAGTTTTATTAGACTTTGCCCGTGATTTCGACGAAGAAGGTGCACAATTAGTTGCCTTTGATCAAGAAAACATGATGCTGATGAGTCAGCTGCCAGCTAGTCCCATTGTTGAAAATGATTCTAAAGTATTGAGCACGCCGATTACGGTATTCTCTAATGAAGAGTTTTTAGCCTATGAAGCCTTCAATAAAGCGATGGTACTAGGTGAGCCACATGTACTAGATGGTATTCGTGAACGCTTATCCGAAAGTTTATTAACGCATTATTCGCCCGTACGTAGCCAACCAATTATTGCAGAATTTTTAGTTAAAGGTGTTTCAAAAGCCAGTGGCTTGAAGGCTTTAACGAAACATTTAGGCCTTGAAGCTGCGAATGTGATGGCGATAGGTGACGAAATGAATGACCTAGAAATGATTAAATGGGCCGGTTTAGGTGTGGCGATGGGAAATGCAGTTGAGGCGATTAAAGCAGTTGCCGATGCGGTGACAACACACAATGATGAAGCGGGGGTTGCGCATGCAATCGAACGTTATATTCTGTCTGAGAAGAAACTTTAATAGAATATTTATAGATTCTTCATATTTTTATGCTAAAATGCTTATTTGAATAGGAAAAATTTACACATGGTGGTGGAAAAATGAAAAAAACAATCATTATAGGATTGATCACGTTTATCGTCCTAGGATTGGCTTATGGCGCAGGAATCGGCTATTATGCTGAGAAATTCCAAGCGAACACAAGTTTCGGAAATATTGATATTAGTAATTTATCTTTAGAGGAAGCTCAAGAAAAAATCGAAGCTGACATCAACCAACAAACAGTCACAATTACAGAAAACGGACAAGAACTCGGCACTTTTACAATGGCTGACTTGAATGCACAAGTAAATACACAAGCATTTTTAGAAGCATCTTATAATAATCAAGATCCAACTCAATGGTTAATTGGCTTCTTTGATTCAGTAGAATACGATAATGTCTTGATGAATCATATCCAAATTGATGACCAAGCCATTGAGAATGCACTTGCAAGTATTAACATTTCAAATGAAGGCCGAATCCAAGCAAAAGATGCTTACATCGATTACGGTGAGGGGCGCGGTTACTTCGTAGTGCCTGAAGAGAATGGTACTCAGTTAGATGTAGAAAAAGTCAAAGAATTAGTCGTGGCCGGAATTCAAAACGGCACATCATCGATTGAAGTGAACCAGGCTTACTTAGCGCCAGAAGTTACCACAGAAGATGAAAAAATCACAAGTGTGATGAATCAAATTGAAACAGTCTCAAACACTCAAATTACGTTAACAATTGCAGGGAATGAGGAAGTTATTCCAAAGGAAACTGTGCTTGAGTGGATGTATTTTGATGATAATAATCAAGTGGTCTTTGATCAAAACTTGATTTATGAATGGTTAGGCACAATGAATGAGAAGTACGCAACCTATGATGACGTACGTCAATTCTCAAGTACTATGCAAGGAACTGTTGAAGTGCCTGCTGGAACGCTAGGTTGGTCAATCGACCGTGATACAGAAACTCAGAATATCGCTGATGATTTATATGCGGGCGTGGATGTAACGCGCGAACCTGCAATTGTCGGAACAGGCTATCAAAACTCTTTAGCGGGCGAAAGCGACATTGGGAATAGTTATGTTGAGGTTGATGTGACGAACCAGAAGATGTTTGTTTACGTTGATGGTGTAAAAGTGATTGATACAGATATCGTAACGGGTCAAATTGGGACAGCGACCGTAACAGGTGCCTACTCAGTTTGGAACAAAGAAACCGATACAGACTTAAAAGGTTACAACCAACATACAGGTGTTGACTATGTTCAACCAGTTTCTTATTGGATTCCATTTGATGATACAGGCCAAGGTATCCATGATGCCAACTGGCAACCATCATTTGGTGGCGATACTTACTTAACAAACGGTTCATTAGGTTGTATTAATACACCGCCAGGCATTATGCCTCAAGTGTTCGAACATGTACAACTTGGCATGCCGGTAATAGTTTTCGCTTAACAAAATATGAACTTAAAAGTAAGTAAATACATTGAAAACGTGACAGAGGTCCGAGCTAAGTCTCAAACAGACTTAGCCGACCTCTGTTTTTAAGTATTAAAGCCCATAAATTTCGAGAAGCGAGTCGCAAGATTTGGCTAGCCATCTCTTAAAGAAAAGATTAAAATAAAGGGAGACTTTGACTATTGGCTTGTAAACGGTATAATATGAATGATATAGATATTATTATTGAACAAGCAGCTAAAGTCCTTATATTATGATGCGAAATGAGAGCATGTCGCTTTCAAACCGCGCTCCAATTACTAGACGAAAGAACAAGCACGTGATGACTTGTTCAGGAGGCAGCCTAGCTGTCAATAATGAATAAATTTATTGTGAAAATAGTCTGCTAGCAAATTAAACAGCTAGCGAGTTTGCTCGCATTCGAGCGAAAAGGAGAGATTTAAGAATGAAACACATTTTAGTGGTGGATGATGAAAAACCAATCTCAGATATTATTGTCTTTAACTTAAAAAATGAAGGTTACGAAGTAACAACAGCTTTTGATGGTGAAGAAGCCATCGAGCAATATACAAAGGTAGAACCAGATTTAGTGATTCTTGACTTGATGTTACCGAAAATGGACGGCTTAGAAGTTTGTCGTGAAATCCGTAAAACAAGCGCTGTTCCCATTATTATGTTAACAGCCAAAGATTCAGAAATCGATAAAGTATTAGGTTTAGAATTAGGTGCCGATGACTATGTTACGAAACCATTCTCAAACCGTGAATTAGTTGCACGTGTGAAAGCCAACTTGCGTCGCAATGCCTTACGCGATACGAGCCAAGATGAAACACCTAACGAGATTGTCGTTGGTGACTTAATTGTTCACCAAGATGCGTATGTTGTATCGAAACGTGGCGAAGAAGTTGAATTAACACACCGTGAATTTGAATTAATCCATTACTTAGCGAAACACATTGGCCAAGTAATGACCCGCGAACATTTACTTGAAACCGTATGGGGCTACGATTATTTCGGTGATGTACGTACGGTTGACGTAACGATTCGTCGTCTACGTGAAAAAATTGAAGATCAACCAAGCCATCCAACGTATATTGTGACACGTCGCGGGGTAGGTTACTTCCTGAAAAACCCTGAACAAGATTAATAACTTGATGATAACTGCACACAGATGGAGTTTCTCCGGAAAGGTGCAGTTTGTCTTTTAACTCAACACATAACAAATCCAGCCCACAAGCGGGCGATAAAACTTAGGAGCGTATCATGAAACGATCATTTAACATTTTTCAATCGATCTATATCAAAATACCCCTATTAATCATCTTCATTTTAACGATATCTTTTCAATTTATAGGCGTCTTCTTTATTGACCAATTAGAAACTCAATCCGTGACGACCTTGAAAGATCAGATTAATACGCAAGTAGACTTCTTAATTAATAACGTAAGCCCGATTTTATCCGATACGGATCAGAGCGATGGCGAAAGGGACCGGCGCTTAAATCAAGCGCTGGATTCTTTCAGTTCTACTTACCCAGCGTCAATTCAAATCGTTAACCCACAAGACTATGTGCTGGCGACCAGTGATGTGTCGCAAAGAGGCTTAGTTGGAACACGTACCAATAACGAGTTTGTGATGAATGTACTGATTAATCAGCGGTCCTTTGACAACGAGACTTTAAATCAAGAAACATCACAACGTAACTATAATATTTATAAACCCATTATGTCTTTTGAGGAAACGCCTAAGCTTTTAGGTGCGGTAGCAGTTGAAGCGGATATGATGCGTATTTATGAACAACGCGACAATGTCATGGAATTGTTCTTAAGAGCCGCGGTCTTTGCGGTTATTGGATCCTTTGTCGTTTCCATCGTCTTGTCTTCGGGCTTAACGCGTCCAATTGAGGACATGCGCCAACAGGCCATTCGAATATCCGACGGGATTTACAATTATCCCGCTAAAGTTTATGGACAAGATGAGTTAGGGGAACTTGCTTTAACGTTAAATGACTTAGCGATTAAAGTTAAAGATGCCCAAGAATTAACCGAATCAGAAAGACAACGTTTGGATGGGGTCTTGCGCCACATGACGGACGGGGTTATCGGAACGGACCAAAGAGGAAACGTCCTGTTAGTCAATGAGCGCGCGCTATATTTACTAGGGATTCCTCAAGAAGCAGCGGTTGGTATGTCGCTCTTGAAACTTTTGGAAATTGAAGATACTTATACGCTCAAGAATTTATTGGGCGGGGATAAAGAGATTATGATCACACGCTACGAAGATGATATTGATACGATTCTTAAAGTAGAGTTTTCAGTTATTCGTCGTGAAACTGGTTTTGTCACAGGTCTAGTAGCCGTCTTAACCGACGTTACAGAACAAGAAAAAACGGATCAAGAGCGTCGCGATTTTGTGTCGAATGTTTCGCATGAATTGCGTACACCTTTAACTTCGATTAAGTCTTATTCAGAAGCTTTAGCTGATGGTGCTTGGCAAGATCCTAATATTGCCCCTCAATTTTTAGAAGTGATTCAATCTGAAAGTAACCGTATGATTCGTATGATTGCGAACTTGTTGGACTTATCTAAAATGGATGGCGGGCAATTGCAAACGAATCGTGAGTATATTGATTTCAAGCGGATTGTGAATCATATTTTGGATAGGTTTGACTTTACGTTAGCCAGTGGTGATGTGCCGAAGAAATATACGATTAAGCGTGAATTAACGACGCGGGATATTTATGTAGAGATTGATCAGGACCGTATGACGCAAGTGATTGATAACTTAATGAATAATGCGATTAAATATTCACCAGATGGTGGCCTCGTGACGGTACGCTTGATTGATACGCAGAATAGCGTTATTTTAAGTGTCACAGATCAAGGGTTGGGGATTCCGCAAAAGGATTTACCGCATTTGTTTGAACGTTTCTACCGTGTAGATAAAGCGCGTTCGCGTGAACAGGGCGGGACTGGACTTGGTTTGGCAATTTCGAAGGAAGTCATTGAGATGCATGGCGGCCGGATTTGGGTCGATAGTATCGAAGGCAAAGGCTCAACCTTTAGTTTTGAATTGCCTTTTACAGTCTTTGACTTAGATGATGAAGGGTGGGATGATTTCGAATGAAAAAGCTATCCTTAACTTCAATTATTGTGTTTATTTTACTGACAATTAATTTGTTTTTAGTTTATTTACTGTTATTTGATACCAACTTATTGAACCGTTGGTTGAACCAATTTGAAGGTGAAACGGTCATTACGACCTCAACTAGCGAGCCGATTGAAGATGTGGAAGATTACTATGAAGTAACGACTTTGACGCTTGATCAACTCATTACACCAACAAAATTGATTATTAATGAATCAAGTGATATGTATGACGTCAATAATTATGCAACGTTGCAGTCGGTGCTTGAGTTGTTGGGGAGTCAGACGATTGAGTTGAACACAAACAGTGTCGAGACACATCCGGATATGTATGAAGCGCTCACTTCAGGAGAATATTTACAGTTGTTGTATCCGACTAGTTTTTCGGTGCCATCATTGAGAGGCTTGATTGCAACGCCTGCAGAACTCTCTACTCAGTTTGAAATGAGCCGTCTTGTATTTCCGCGCCATTTGGAAGGGACTGTTTATTTAGTTGACACGAAGAGTCAAGCTTATATGGAAGCGGAATTGACGGATCCTACGATTGCCAAAGAGATTTTTGCGGTAGTTGATGCGGTGCGTGACGACCAGTGGTTACCTGTGACGCGTTTTGAAGTGGAGGGTGGCGCAGTATATTTACCGACTTACGAAACTATTTCATTATCACAAATTTATACATTGGAGAAATTACCGGACAGTCTTTTCTTGGATGATATTTTCCCAAGTAATAATTATGATATTGCGGAGCCAGATGCGAATTCGGTACGTAGCTACCATACCTTATTAACGACTTTCCAAATTAATGATTTAACGAATATTATGTCGATTAACCATTCGATTTCATCAACAACCGGCAGCAATAATATTATTCGTGATATGGTCTTGCCTGAAGAAAAGGTGCGTTACAGCTATCCCTATGTTCAAACATATGAGTATTGGCCAAGCGACATTCGCTTATATTCAGAGAATAATAATACAATTACTTACCGACGTTTCTTAAATGGCTTGCCAATTTATTCTGCACCAGGCTTAGCGGATTACGGTGCGACACGTGTGACGTTGCGAACAAATCCAAATATTGAAGTGTCGCGTTATCAGATGCCTTTAATTACAATTGGCACACATATTCATGATATGAGTCGTGTCTATGATATTGAGTCAGGAGCACAAATCGCTGCTTTATTAACTGAACAAGGTCTAAGTTTCGAACACTTCACGAATATTGTATTAGGTTATGAATGGCAAAGTGAAATGGAAAACTTTAAGACAGCGACGTTAGTACCTAAGTGGTTTTTCCATGTGAACAACACGTATTATTCAATCGATCAAGTGCGTGATGGAACGGTCACAAATCTAATCGTCCAGAATTCAGGACAAACTCAGGCTACAGATGTGTCTGAGAATAGTATTTCGCAAGCTTCTGTGCAAATCGAAACGGAAAACGCTCAGTTGTCAGAGAACTTGAATATTGTAGCAGTGGTTGATGCTGGAGTCCTTGAAGGGCTAAGCGTTGGTGACTTTAAGCATCAAAATTACCGTTCTCGTACAACGCAATGGGAGAGTCTCGTACAAGTAGAGGTTGAGTTAGAACAAGCCAGTCGCTTTAAGTTAGGAGGTTGGTCAAATGGACTTTAATCGCATTCAAAAGTTGTTAATTGTATTCTTCTTGACCTTCAACGTTTACTTAATATTCTTATTAATTGATCGAATGCCGATTCACTCGACTCAGCCTAAAAATTCATCAGCGGTTAGTGTAGTCCAAGATATGAAAAACCGTGGTGTGATTATTCGCCCCGATTTGAGTGCGGAATCAGAAGAGTTACCGCTGATTAAAACCGAACCGAATAATTTTTTACGTGAAAATCAAACACAGTTGAAAAATCAACGTTATAGTCTGAACCGTGAAGGATTGTTGACAAGTACGTTTATTGAACCAGTAACGCTTGAGTTTGATATTGACGATTCGACAAAAGGCTTAAGTAAAGAAAATGCCCAAATTTTTCGTAATAAATACTTATTAGATGAAACCATGTTTATTAATGGAGAAGCTTATAGTAATTATTGGTACTCCAATCAAGAGGGGATCCTATTCTGTCGTATGACGGCGGTTGATGGTACACCAATTGTTGACGGTAGTGCTGAAATACGGATTGTCTTTGATGAAAATTTCAACATGATTGGCTATACGCAAACGTTCCAATCGGATTATACTGTGTTGGAAGAACCGAAAGCGTTGATTTCTTCACAGGAAGCCATCAATATTCTGGAACGTCGGATTGAAACTTACTTGCCGAGTGATTCTGAAATCGTGTCGGCCAACTTGAGCTATTACCAATCATTGAGCACGGACTATTTTAATGTATACACGCCAGCTTGGGAAATCATTTACTATCGTCATGAAGGCACCATCACCCAGTCCGTTATTGTGGATGCGGTGCGAGGCTTTGTGGCAGATTCTAAAACCAGCCAGTAAAGTTTGCTAGTAAGCTTTAGTCAGCCGAGTAGATGAAATTAAAAGAAAATTAATAATTAGATAGATACCAGGTCGCTTGCCCATTGGGAAGGTGAGCTGGTATCTGTTTATGTGCGATGGATTGAGCAGCAACTGTGCTAACTATAAGGGCTGTAAAATTTTGAGTGTTGGTGACCTAAAAAGTCAAAGTGAGTCATCACTTTGGCTTTTTTTCATGGAGTCTTATAGTCGAATAATCATTAGATATTAAGCTGCGGTTACTTCATCTGAAAAGTATAAGGGGCGAATCGGTTTGTTAGATCTAGCGAGTAACTTTTGACTTAGAAAGACACGCGCACGTAAATGTTCAAAGTTTCGATAACCAAAACCACTTCGCTTGATTGTTTTA
>NZ_WJQT01000008.1 GCF_009659375.1 Fundicoccus ignavus | reverse complement strand
GCTTAGTGATTTTTTATACTGGTGGTCATCCAGTGTCTCGAAATTTATTCGGTTGTGTTCATTAACAAGTAATGAACCCTTACACATTTTGGTGTTTGTCTTTGTTCAGTTTTCAATGAGCTTTGTCAGTTGCGAACTCGTTCGCTGTGACAACTTTTATATTATAGCATGTTTCGTTTAGACTTGTCAACAACTTTTTAAAAGAAATTTAAGTTTCTTTTTTGTTATCGGATGGCCGCCAAGCGCATCTCCTTAACGGAACTTTTATATAGTAACATCTTTCTTTGTCGCTTGTCAACATTTTTTAAAATTTATTTAAGAATTTTAAAAGTTGTTTACGTGAATCTTTCAATTGCACTTCCATTTGGTTGCAATCTGTTGTTCTCTTAACGACAAGAAATAATATACCATGTTCCAGCTATTATGTCAACACTATTTATCAAAAATATATTTTTTTAAAATACTTTGAATCCAGTTATTCCCCCAGTATTCCTTCGTTTTATTAATCTTCTTTCTAAATATCATTTAATCGCTTTTCTTATAAAGAGAGAGATTTTTTTAATTCCTATTTTCAATTAAGCATCTGAATTAAATATATTGTGATTTTGCATATAACTTTTTATCTTCTGAATTCTTTCAGGCAATTTTTAATAAAATCTAATTTAAGCTTACTATATTATTTTAATGGATATTCCCCTTTTAAAGTTTATTTGCTACATATTATTCATTTCTTTTCTCTGAGTTACCAGTTTAATTTTCTGTTCTAATATAATCAAACATAAAAATCCAACTATACCTTAAAATGCCATAATTGTAACCAGAGAACATTCCAGGACACATATAAGCAGAGGGAGCTTCATTTATTTATACCTAATCTAAGGAAATAGCGACATTTCGAGTCATTAAAGTTTTGTTTGGCACTTTCTTCTATAAATATATCGAGAATTGTATTATCAATAACTCGCTCCGTTCATTGTATTTTTTTGCAAAACGGCATAAGACTATTCCAACGCTTTTTATCGAATCAACAGCTCTAAATTTATTCTAACAAAGCAGTTAGCGTTCAATCGACTGGACCGATAAATTTCAATCATCAAAGAAACTTAGAAACCTCCCCTGATGAAGTACGAGCAGCGAAAACAAAACTCAAATTTCATTACATGACACTTAAACTATCCTTATACTAAGAAACTTTCTGTTTAGTATTTTTAATAGAATAAAACCGCGATGCTTTTGTCGGTATACTGCGCTCAGATCAGTGACTTTGTTTCCAAAATGGTATGCAGGGCAAGCCATCGCTACTAATAGAATCGCTTACTCTGACTCCGAGCAAAACAAAATAGACAGAACCTAACCGATTGAGCTGAAAAAAATTAATCGTTAATGAAGCTTTAGAAACGACTTCCACATTGGAAAACAACAAGCTAAGCGCAGTATAAATCACGTTAAATCAAGATACAACTTATCATCCTTTATAAACAAAAAAAACGCCCCTAAGGGCGTTTAATTGTAGTTTAGTATATTGGATTAACCGATGATTTTAGATACAACACCAGCACCAACAGTACGTCCACCTTCACGGATTGAGAATTTAGTTCCATCTTCAATCGCGATTGGGTGAATTAATTCTACAGTCATCGCTACGTTATCACCAGGCATAACCATTTCAGTTCCTTCTGGTAATTCTACAACACCTGTAACGTCTGTTGTACGGAAGTAGAATTGAGGACGGTAGTTAGTAAAGAATGGAGTATGACGTCCACCCTCTTCTTTTGATAATACATAAACTTCAGCTTCGAATTTAGTATGAGGTGTAATTGAACCTGGTTTAGCTAATACTTGACCACGTTGGATTTGCTCACGTGTAACACCACGTAATAATGCACCAATGTTGTCTCCAGCTTCAGCGTAGTCTAATAACTTACGGAACATTTCAACACCTGTAACAGTTGTTTTGCTAGTTTCTTCAGCGATACCAACGATATCAACTTCGTCACCAACTTTAACTTGTCCACGCTCAACACGACCTGTAGCTACTGTACCACGACCTGTAATTGAGAATACGTCCTCAACTGGCATCATGAATGGCTTGTCAGTGTCACGTTCTGGTTCTGGAATGTATGAGTCTACAGCTTCCATTAATTCTAAAACTTTAGCTTCGTATTCTTCAACACCTTCTAAAGCTTTTAATGCTGAACCAGCGATTACTGGAATGTCGTCTCCTGGGTAGTCGTATTCTGTTAATAAGTCACGAACTTCCATTTCAACTAATTCTAATAATTCTTCATCGTCAACCATGTCAACTTTGTTTAAGAATACTACGAAGTAAGGAACCCCTACTTGACGTGATAATAAGATATGCTCACGAGTTTGTGGCATTGGACCATCAGCAGATGATACTACTAAGATCGCGCCGTCCATTTGAGCAGCACCAGTGATCATGTTTTTAACGTAGTCCGCGTGTCCTGGACAGTCCACGTGTGCGTAGTGACGGTTAGCTGTTTCATACTCGATGTGAGAAGTGTTGATTGTGATTCCACGTTCTTTTTCTTCTGGTGCGTTATCGATTTGGTCGTATGATTGAGCAGCTTGCCCACCAAAGCCTTGTTTAGATAATACAGTTGCGATAGCAGCTGATAAAGTAGTTTTACCGTGGTCAACGTGGCCTAAAGTACCAATGTTAACGTGTGGTTTCGAACGGTCAAATTTTTCTTTTCCCATTTTAGATATATCCTCCTAAAAATTTAAATTCTTATGATTATAGATTCAAGATTAAATCTATCAATGTAATTATACCGAGTTGAACAACTAATTTCAATCATTAGCTGAACAACTCGATAATGATAAAGTTGCGCTAAACTTTTAGATCAAATCTAAAAATTATTCTTCTGATTTACCACCATATTGTTTGATGATTTCTTCTCCGATTGATTTAGGCACATCTTCATAGTGATCAAATTGCATAGAGAATGTTCCGCGTCCTTGTGTTGAAGAACGTAATGTTGTAGCATAACCGAACATTTCTGACAATGGAATCAATGATTTAACGATTTGTGCGTTACCACGTGTTTGCGTACCTTCGATACGTCCACGACGTGAGCTAACGTGTCCCATAACATCTCCTAAATATTCTTCAGGAACTGTTACTTCTACAGCCATCATTGGCTCTAGAATTGTTGGGTTAGCTTTTTTAGCAGCATTACGTAATGCTAAAGAAGCAGCAACCTTGAAGGCTGTCTCAGATGAATCGACATCGTGATATGATCCATCGTATAATTTAGCTTTAATATCTACTAATGGGAAGCCTGCTAACACACCGTTTTCTAGTGCATCTTTTAGACCTGCTTCAACAGCTGGGATGTATTCACGTGGAACCACACCACCAACGATTGCGTTTTCGAATTCAAAGCCTTTTCCTTCTTCATTAGGTGAGAACTCAATCCAAACGTGTCCGAATTGACCTTTACCACCTGATTGACGAACGAATTTACCTTCTGCTTGAGTTGATGCACGGAATGTTTCACGGTAAGAAACTTGTGGCGCACCTACAGTTGCAGAAACTTTAAATTCACGTTTCAAACGGTCAACGATGATATCTAAGTGTAACTCACCCATACCAGCGATGATTGTTTGTCCAGTTTCGTGATCAGTTGATGCACGGAAAGTTGGATCTTCTTCAGCAAGTTTTTGTAAAGCAATACCCATTTTATCTTGGTCAGCTTTTGAATCTGGTTCAATCGCTACTTCGATAACTGGTTCTGGGAATTCCATTGATTCTAAGATTACAGCATCTTTTTCATCACATAGAGTATCACCAGTTGTAGTGTTTTTCAATCCTACTGCTGCTGCGATATCACCTGAGAAAACCTCTGGGATTTCTTCACGAGAGTTCGCGTGCATTTGTAAAATACGACCAACACGTTCGCGGTTATCTTTACTTGCGTTCTTGATGTAAGAACCAGCTTGTAAAGTACCTGAGTACACACGGAAGAATGTTAAACGACCTACGAATGGGTCAGTCATAACTTTAAACGCTAAAGCAGAGAATGGTTCGCTATCGTCTGCATGACGTTCAATTTCTTCTCCAGTATTAGCATCAACACCTTTAATAGATGCGATATCTGTTGGAGCTGGCAAGTAGTCAATAACACCGTTCAATAATAATTGAACACCTTTGTTTTTGAATGATGATCCACAGAACACTGGGTAAAATTCTACTGATAAAGTAGCTTTACGGATTCCAGCTTTTAATGTTTCAGCATCAATTTCTTCACCATCAAGATAAGCCATCATAAGGTCTTCATCAGTATCCGCTACTGCTTCTACTAAATTACCACGCCATTCTTCAGCTAATTCTTGCATGTCTTCTGGAATTTCAATTTCTTGAATATCAGTTCCTAAGTCATTCGTATATAGGTATGCTTTCATGTCAACTAAGTCAATAATACCTGTGAAGTTATCTTCAGCACCAATTGGTAATTGAACAGGGTGAGCATTTGCTTGTAAACGTTCATGTAATGTATCAACTGAGTACAAGAAGTTTGCACCAATTTTATCCATTTTGTTAATGAATACAATACGAGGAACACCGTAAGTTGTAGCTTGACGCCAAACTGTTTCAGTTTGTGGTTCAACACCTGATTGTGCATCAAGTAATGTTACCGCACCGTCAAGTACACGTAATGAACGCTCTACTTCAACAGTAAAGTCCACGTGTCCAGGTGTATCGATGATGTTTACGCGGTGGTTATTCCATTGAGCAGTTGTAGCTGCTGATGTAATAGTAATACCACGTTCTTGTTCTTGTTCCATCCAGTCCATTTGTGAAGCACCTTCGTGAGTTTCACCAATTTTGTGGATACGACCAGTATAATACAAGATACGTTCTGTAGTTGTAGTTTTACCCGCGTCAATATGGGCCATTATACCGATATTACGAGTTTTCTCAAGAGAAAATTCTCTTTTTGCCATCTATGTTTACCCCTCTCATATAGTGAATAGATGTTTAACAACGATTGATGTCAGTTGGTTTAACCAACCGACACAATCATTATAAATCTTACCAGCGGTAATGTGCAAAGGCTTTGTTAGCTTCTGCCATTTTATGCATATCTTCACGTTTCTTAACAGATGCACCAGTGTTGTTGGCAGCATCCATAATTTCACGAGCTAGACGAGTTTCCATTGTTTTTTCTCCACGTAGACGTGAATAACTTACTAACCAACGAGTAGCTAGAGTTGTACGACGATCTGGACGAACTTCAACTGGAACTTGGTAGTTAGAACCCCCTACACGGCGAGCTTTAACTTCTAATAGTGGCATAATGTTTTCGATTGCTTGTTCAAAGACTTCTAAAGGATCGTTTCCTGTTTGTTCTTTGATGATGTCAAATGCTGAATATAAAATCGTAGCAGCTTTACCACGTTTACCATCAACCATTAAACGGTTAATTGTACGTGTAACTAACTTCGAATTGTAAATTGGATCCGCTAAAACTTCACGTTTTGCGATTGCTCCTTTACGAGGCATTCAAATTCCTCCTTTCATACTTGGTTTATTTAGGTTTAATTGAACATTTAAGTTTAAGGCTAAAATTATTTAGCTTTAGGTCTCTTAGTACCGTATTTAGAACGGCTTTGTTTACGTTCGTTAACTCCAGCTGTATCTAGAGCACCACGTACGATATGGTAACGAACCCCCGGCAAGTCTTTTACACGTCCACCACGGATTAAAACAACACTATGTTCTTGTAGGTTGTGTCCAATCCCTGGGATATATGCTGTAACTTCCATTAAGTTTGATAAACGTACACGAGCATATTTACGTAAAGCAGAGTTAGGTTTTTTAGGTGTCATAGTTCCCACACGAGTACATACACCACGTTTTTGTGGTGACATTGTGTTTGTTTGAGATCTCTTGAAACTGTTATAACCTTTGTTCAATGCTGGTGAATTTGATTTAGTCATTTTTGACTTACGTGGTTTGTTCACTAATTGGTTAATAGTAGGCATTTAAAGTCCTCCTCCCTTATTTTCATCTTAGTCCACACATCCAAGTGTGTCATTTTTTTATAAAATACAAGCGCGATACTAATAGTATCACGTTTTATGGGTGAATCTATAGCAGTCAGCACGACTGTATTACAGGAATCTGTCAATAAAAAACACCTTAGTCATAATAGCATGCACTTTTCAGTACGTCAACCTTTGTTCAATAATTTTTATTTTTCTAATCGTATTGTCATTTAACGCACGAAATATAAAAAGAAGACAGCGCATAGAGCAACTATCTTCTTAATGAATTATGCATTCGCATTAATATGATCAAATTTTTCTGGTTCTTCGTTAAACTTTTTAACTACATAAGAACAAAGTGGTTTGATTTTTTTATTTTCTGCTTTCATTTCATCAACTAAACGATCTAATAGCTTGCCAGCCGCTCCTTGTCCTCGTAAAACAGGCGATACATATGTATGGTCTGCCACAACTACATCTGGGTCAGCTGTTGGGCGAAATGTTATTTCTGCAAGTTTCTCACCGTTCTCATTACGATGAACAATCGCATTATTTTCTCTTACTAATTCCATAATATCTCCTCCATCTATCTATACTATAATCAGTATAACATATCCTAAAGTATTTCAAGGCATCGAAGGAATCAGGCTAGTTAGATTTAATTATTACGTAGAGTTGGGAATAATAAGACATCACGAATTGATTGTGAGTCCGTTAATAACATTACCAGACGGTCAATACCGATTCCCAAACCACCAGTTGGTGGTAAACCATATTCTAACGCTTCAATGAAATCTTCGTCTAATGGATGGGCTTCATCATTACCAGCGTCTTTTTCATTAATTTGCGCTTCAAAACGTTCACGTTGATCAATTGGATCAGTTAATTCAGTAAAGGCGTTTGCGTATTCATGACCAACAATGAATAATTCAAAACGGTCAGTGAAACGAGGATCTTCGTCATTTTTACGCGCTAATGGCGAAATCTCCACAGGATGTCCATAAACAAATGTAGGTTGAACGATTGTCTCTTCACACTTCTCTTCAAAGAAGTTATTAATTACATGACCTACAGTATTGTCATGAGGGTTTAAGTAAACATTATGTTCTGCTGCTAATTGTTTGGCAGTTTCAAAGTCCATTTCTGGCCAGAAATCTACGCCCGTATGTTCTTTAATGATATCCACCATATGAACACGACGCCACGGAGAACCTAAGTCTACAACATGGTCTGCATAAGTCACTTTGTTTGTGCCCAATGCACGTTCTGCTACTGTACGAATCATTTCTTCAATTAAATCCATTACATCTGTGTATACAGAATAAGCCGTATAAGCCTCTAACATTGTGAATTCAGGGTTATGAGTTGTATCGATTCCTTCATTACGGAATACTCGTCCAATTTCATAAACTTTTTCCATACCACCTACAACTAAACGTTTTAAGTGTAACTCTAAAGCGATACGCATGTACAATTCCATATCTAAGGCGTTATGGTGTGTAATAAACGGACGCGCTGATGCTCCACCTGCTAAGTTATGTAAAGTTGGTGTTTCAACTTCTAAATAGCCTTTATCGTCTAAGAAATGACGAATCTCACGAATAATTTTTGAGCGATTAGTAAAACGAGTGAAACTTTCTTCATTACTAATTAAGTCCAAATAACGTTGTCTATAACGTTGTTCAACGTTAGTTAAACCATGATACTTATCCGGCAACGGACGTAAAGCTTTCGTTAACGGTTTGAAATCACTCGCCCAAACTGATAACTCACCTGTATTAGTCTTGAAGAGTTTACCAGTAATTCCGACGATATCTCCTAAATCGACTGTTTTCCACCAGTCGTATTGTTCTTCACCAATACCATCTTTACGTACATACAATTGGATACGCCCTTGCATATCCTGAACGTGTGCAAAACCTGCTTTACCTTTTCCTCGTTTTGATACTACACGTCCTGCTACAGATACAATAATTGGCTCTTGTTCCTCTAGCTCTTGTTTATCTAAATGGTTAAATTCTTTAATTACATCTTGCGATAAATGACTTCTTTCAAACCCAATATCAAATGGGTTAATATTAGCTTCAGCCATCGCTTGCATTTTTTCGCGACGAACCAGTAACTGATCGTTTAATTCTTCTTCAGTTATGTGTTGATCTGTCATCCACTTCACTCCTAACTTTATCTTTCACATTGAATATTCTAACCGAAAATCGCACAAATGTCATTGAAAGCCTCAATATTTCTTGAGAAGCTTCCATTTTCAGTGTTTTTTAGTATTTTGCATTCCTTGAAATGATTTAAATGGTATAGCTTGCCTTCTATTCTTCTGAACTAGTCTCTTCTAATAAAGCCACTAAATCTTCCTCTGTGAAATCATAATGGTTATTACAGTAGTGACATACCGTTTCTGCTCCATGATCTTCCGCAATCATTGCGACAATTTCATCACGACCGATTAATTTTATTCCTTCAGCAAATCTCTCTTTGCTACATGGACACGAAAAGTTAACATCTTGATAAGCTAAAATCTCAGAATTATTTTCACCCACTAATATATCCAATAAAGATTCAATGCTTTCAGCTTCTTCTAAACGATCTGAGAAACGACCTAAAGAGCCGATTTTCTCTTCAATCGCTGTTAGTGTTTCCTCAGTAGCTCCCGGCATTACTTGAATCATAAACCCACCGGCAGCTGCAACTGTTTCATCAGGATTTACTAAGACACTTAAGCCAATCGCAGAAGGTGTTTGTTCTGATACGGCCATATAATAAGTAAAGTCTTCTGCTAACTCACCACTAATTAGTGGCACTTGACCAGAAAACGGCTCGCTATCGCCAATATATTTACGAACTACCAATGTACCTGGTAAGCCTACTGCACCTGCAACATCCAATTTACCGGCACCGTTTAATTCTAAGGCCACTTTAGGATTTGTCACATAACCTCTAACGTTACCATTCGCATCGCCGTCGGTTAGCACTCGACCTATCGGGCCATCACCAATAATTTCAACACTTAAACGATCTGAACCTTTTAAATTTGCTGATAATAAAGCCGTAGCTGCAATCGTACGACCTAAAACAGCAGTTGCAGTATGCCATGTGTCGTGTCTTTCGTGCGCTTCATTAACGGTTGCTGTTGCATCTAAAACAAAAACTCGAACTTGTCCATCATAAGCCAAAGCTTTCAATAATTGATCTGTCATATTTATATAATCTCCTTTATCTTTACAAATTCCTCTTTATTTTACTCAAAAATTGATTTGATTGAAAGTATTCTTTAACAAACCTTTTAATTGACCAAAATAAAATCGAACATCACGCTTGCAATCATTTAGCAAGGTGAAGTTCGATTTTATAATATCTTATTCTGCAGACTCTGATGAATCTGATGGTTCTTCAGCAGTCTCTGAAGTCGAATGTTTTACATCTTCTTCATGAGCAACTTTTTCTGAAGCTTCCTCAAATGTATCTGCTGTTTCAATCGGTTCAACTTTCTTCGTTTCATCTTCAGGCATTTCACCAGTTTCAAACAAAGCTTTAATCTGACGCTTGTCTAGCGTTTCGATTTCTAATAGTTTCTCAGCGATAACATCTAATTTATCACGATACTTGTTAATGATTTCGTGAGCGTCTTGATGAGCACGTTCAACAATATTACGTACTTCTTTATCAATTTCGTAAGCTACTTGTTCGGAATAAGCAGGTCTTTGACCGTAATCACGGCCAATAAACACTTTAGAGTTTCCTTCATATTGAATCGGACCTAAATCAGACATTCCGTATTCAGTTACCATGCTACGCGCAATTTGTGTTGCTTGTTGGAAGTCATTACTTGCTCCAGTTGATTGTGAGTTGAAGACAATCTCTTCAGCCACACGCCCACCTAGTAAACCAACGATTTGTTCGTAAAGTTCTACCTTCGTTACAATAAAACGATCTTCTTTCGGCAACATAATGGCGTAACCACCTGCACGACCACGAGGAACAATTGTTACTTTGTGGACCACACGAGCATCGCTCAAGACCATCCCTACAACAGTATGTCCAGCCTCATGGAAAGCAATTGTACGTCTTTGTTTTTCTGAAATAACTGAATCAGTTTTAGCAGGTCCCGCAATGACACGGTCATGCGCTTCATCCACATCATCAGCTGTAATTTGCTTACGGTCGAAACGAGCTGCGATTAAAGCTGACTCATTCAATAGGTTCTCAAGGTCTGCACCAGAGAAACCTGGCGTTTGTTGAGCAATCACTTTCAAATCAACATCCGGAGCAAACTTCTTGTTACGAGCATGTACACGTAAAATCGCCTCACGACCCTTAACGTCTGGATTACCTACTAAAATTTGACGGTCAAAACGACCTGGACGTAATAAAGCTGGGTCCAAGACATCTGAACGGTTTGTTGCAGCAATTACAATAACACCTTCGTTACCTTCAAAACCATCCATCTCAACTAGTAACTGGTTTAACGTTTGTTCACGTTCATCGTGACCTCCGCCCATTCCAGCGCCACGTTGACGACCTACTGCATCAATTTCATCAATGAAGATGATTGCTGGTGCACTTTTCTTTGCATTCTCAAATAAATCACGCACACGACTCGCACCAACTCCGACGAACATTTCTACGAACTCAGAACCTGAGATACTAAAGAATGGAACGCCAGCTTCACCGGCAACCGCCTTTGCTAATAAGGTTTTACCAGTTCCTGGAGGGCCTTCTAAAAGAACACCCGCTGGGATACGAGCACCTAATGCAGTAAAGCGTTTAGGATCCTTTAAGAATTCAACCACTTCGACTAATTCTTGTTTCTCTTCTTCTGCTCCAGCGACATCTTCAAAACGGACCTTAACTTTTTGTTTAGATACGTCCTTAGACTTCGATTTACCAAAGTTCATTACGCCTTTGCCACCACCGCCGCCACCTTGTTGCATCATTGAATACATTAAGAAGAAAGCTGGAATCATTAAGATTAGGAATGGTAAGAAACTTAACCATAAGCCTGTGCTTGATTCTGGAATTGAAGTCATTTGAGTTTCGGTCGCTAAAGCTAACTGAGTTACGCGTTCAAGCGTCGCATCATTACCTAATATTTCTGTCTCAAATCGGTTTTCTGAACTAGAGCTTTGAAAAATTTGAACTAAGTTCTCTTCTTCTTCATTTACATTACTCGTAGAGTCGTAGACACCATTAATATGGTAAACGCCAGATCCAATCTGGACTTCAAACTCTTTAAATGCACCTTGCTCCAACTCTGTCATAAATTCAGATGATGATAATTCTTTTGTTTGATTATTAAAACCGAAATCTCCGGAAATCATTTGGAATATTCCTGCTATCGCAAGAAACGCAAGAATGTAGAAGAGTGTGCCTCTAAATACATTGCGATTTCGATTCGGGTTTGGATTTTGCATTAGATATATCTCCTCCTTATCTGTGTATTAAACATATATCTTGTTAATCATACCACAATTTGAATGAACAATACTACTCTTCTGGCTCAGTATAAACTTCTGGTTTTAACACACCGATGTAAGGTAAGTTACGGTATTTTTGTTTATAGTCTAAACCATAGCCAACTACAAATTCGTTTGGAACTTGAATTCCTACAAAATCAGGAACTAAATCCGCGATAATTCGTCTTTCTGGCTTATCTAAAAGCGTCACAACTTTAACAGATTTTGCTTTACGATAATGTAACAGCTCTACTAAGTAATTCAATGTACGACCAGTATCGATAATATCTTCAACGATTAAGAAGTCACGGCCTTCAACACGCGTATCTAAATCTTTAACGATTTTAACTTCACCTGAAGAAACAAATTCTTCTCCGTAACTTGAAACGTCCATAAAGTCGATTTCCAAATAGCAATCCATTTCACGAATGATGTCCGCCATAAATAAAGCAGCACCTCGCAGAATACCAACCACGACTACTTCCTTATCTTTATATTCTTCTGTCAATTGTTGACCTAATCGCTTAATTGCTACTTTAAGCTCTTCTTCTGAGACAAGGACTTCTTTAATATCATTTTCTAACATTCAGGTTCTCCTTCTAATCAACGTAATCTTGATGTAACAAGTTGCATTGTACCATATTAATGTATTATTTTCTCACTTTTCTATATAAAAAGATATGTGTAATTGTATCAGTTTGTTGCGGCTGATACAATCCAGAGTATTTGAGCGGGATTAACCATACAATTCGGTCGGCTTTATCACAGAGTAACCACATAGCAAAACGCTGATCGGATGGTATCTTTTGATCAATCATAATCCGTGAAATTTTCTTATGAAAGATTGTTTGATCCGCTCTTACTACTGCCATTTCATCACCATCTTGGCGGTGGCGCATGTAAAACCCATCTGTTAAATGATCTGGGATACTTAACGTTAACAGGTGATCCGCTTCATTCTTCATACGAGTAGTCACGAAATCTATTTCAAACAAACCTAATTCTTCATCTTCCGACAAGCTAATCCATTGATTCATCTGGTCAATACGAATTATTTGTTCTTCCTTCGGCTCCATTACGAAACCACTTGGGCGAATATAGATGAAATCATACTGACGTACAGCTTCCCAACCTGCCCCTAACATTACCACCGCATTAGGATCCGAGTCATTCAAAACTAGCTGATGCATTTGGTCTAACATTGCTTTATTGTAATTCGGTACATCTTCTATAAGACGTTCTTCAAAAAAAATTGATAAATATGTTTTTAATTTATTAGCACTTAAGTCTCGCAAGGTCGGCACATAAAGAATCCAATAACCTTGCTCCGCCCGCATAAGCAACTGAGGTTCAATCGCAAGATAATCTTCGAAATGCGTTAAATAACTGGCTTGAAATTGTTCTTGTAACGCTAGCATATTATTTAAAAACTGCGGATTTTCTTTTTCAAAGAACGGAACCAATTGGTGTCTAATGCGATTACGCAAAAATTTATGACTATCATTTGTCGCATCTTCAAGATACTCTACTGAAAACTCTGCCGCATAATCATATAATTCTTGTTTAGGGACCGCAATCAAAGGTCTCAGTACATTAACCAAAACAGCATGGCGATGTTGATCTGTTAAAATCCGACGATAATTAGCGGGAATACCTCGACTTCCCTTCATCGATGTACCACGTAACACTCTCATTAAATACGTTTCAACCGTGTCATTCAAATGATGACCTGTCATTAAGGTATCTGCTTCACTGCCTTTTAAAACATCCGCAAAAAACTGATAACGCGCATCACGCGCTGCAGCTTCTACGTTCACTTCAACAGGTGTTTCCCATTTGCCTAAGAAATAGGTAAAGCCTTTGGCCTCTGCTTGCTTCTTAACCAAGTTTTGCTCAGTTATATGCTCTTCAGGCGAGCGTAGTTGATGATTAAAGTGCGCGACAATTATTTCTTTATCTGAGTATTCTTGAAGCTTAACCATTTCACTCATCAAATCTAATAGCACCATAGAATCTACACCGCCAGAAATAGCGAGCACAATCTTATGGGCATTTTTCCATTCAGGCCATGATTCGAGTTGTTGTTTAACTTGTCTAAGTAAAGCTTCCATCAATAATTCTCCTAAACTATTTAATATACCTATTATAACGTTTTATTTGTCTGCAAAGCCATAGTCACTTATTTACAAATTGATTATTTTATTTCGTAAAATTAATAATATTTAAATAATAAGCAAGCTTAGTGTATAGTGAAATTATTAAATGACTATGAACAATACATCGATAATTAACAATCAATTCATATAGAATTGTTACACTCATGCCAATTAGGAGGGATATACATGAATAAAATTTTAGTTATTGAAGATAATGAAAACTTGGCCCGCATTTATCAATCCATTCTTTCAAAAAACTATTTTGACGTGTTTATAACAAGTGATGGTCAACAAGCCCTCGATTTACTTGAAAAAATTCATGTTGATTTAATCATTACCGATGTCATGATGCCAAACATGGACGGTTTTGAATTCGCAAGTTTGATGAGAGATGCTGGTTTTGAGGTGCCAATTTTAATGATTACCGCCCTCGATTCACTCGAAGATAAGAAACGAGGCTTTAAATTAGGTATTGATGATTATATGGTCAAGCCAATCGATTTAGATGAAATGGTACTTAGAGTCGAAGCGCTGCTACGACGTGCCAAAATTGCTCACACTAAACAATTAACCGTTAACGAAACAATACTCGACCAAAGTAGTTATAATGTGATGTTCAACAACCAACAATTAACCCTACCACAAAAGGAATTCCAACTCTTATATAAATTACTTTCCTATCCTGACAAAATATTTACCCGCCAACAATTGATGGATGAAATATGGGGCTTGGATACAGATACGGATGAAAGAACAATTGACGTCCACATAAAGCGATTGCGCGATCGCTTTTCAGATAATCGTGATTTTGAAATTGTGACTGTCAGAGGCTTAGGATATAAGGCGGTAATTGAATGATGAAAAAATTCATTTACGGAAAATTACGTTTCCACTTCGCTATTATTACCTGTATCGCAACGTTTGTGTCTCTTACCGTTTTTTCGACAGTCCTTTATGCTTTAAACAGTTATTTTAATTGGGATATCATGTTCAGCGGTCGCTTCTACGTTTGGGTTTTCTTGATTATTCTGAGCGGTATGATTTCTGCTTTTATCACAACTTACGTAGGGCTTCAAATCATCGAGCCTATCGAAGTTTTACGAGAAAATATGACAAAAGTGTCCGCTGGTGATTTCACAGTAGAATTGGATCCAGAACAAAAAGTTGAAGAAGTAAGCCAGCTATATCGTGACTTTAACTTAATGGTTCATGAGTTGGGAGGGATCGACGCCTTACAAAATAACTTCGTATCGACAGTCTCTCATGAATTTAAGACGCCCTTAGCGACTATTCAAGGTTATGCCCAGTTACTACAAGATCCTGAAATCGACGATGATACTCAACAAGATTTGTCCAAAAGATTAATAGTGGCCACTCAACAATTAACTCAATTAACTGACAATATTCTTAAACTTACTAAAATAGAGCACCAAGGCATTAGCCTTGAACGCAAAATCATCCGCATTGATGAACAAATAAGACAAGCGTTGCTTTTTTTACAAGCTAAATGGGAAAAGTATAATATCAGTTTTAACATCATTCTTGAGCGTACACAATTCGAAGGAAACGAAGAGTTAATGCAACAAGTCTGGGTAAACTTACTAGACAATGCAATAAAATATAACCACCAAGATGGAGAAATTACAATTACTCAGCATGAATTAGAGGATGGACGCATTGGATTCGACATAAGCGACACCGGTATCGGCATGACACCCGAAACAGTGAATAAAATTTTCGATAAATTTTATCAAGCCGATAGCAGTCGCTTGAATAGTGGAAATGGCCTCGGGCTCTCTTTAGTCAAGCAAATACTCAAACTACACCAAGCTGAAATCAAGTATAAAAGCAGCTTAGGCCAAGGAACTACAGTAACTGTTATCTTACCCAAACATACTAAAGCAAATGATTGATTTCAAGCCGATACTCGAACGACAGCATAACCTACATTAGATTGAAGAGATCATCATGAGAAAACCTCGGACGATTCCTAGGACTTTAAATTCCGTACAGTAGTTTTAACTTGATTATATCGCTTTACTTTAGTTGGAATACTTAACGTAGCTCAGCGACTTGTTTTCCATAGCGGAATAAAGTGCAATCGTCACTATTACCAGAAAACTTGCCCTGACTATCAACAAAGAAAGCAAAATAGACAGAGCCTAGCCGATTGAGCTAGAAAAGCACGAACTTCAGTGAGGCTTTGAAAGCGATCACTGTCTTTCAAAAACAATAAGCTGAGCGAAGTACAAAAAACTTGGTAAATTAATACAAAACTTATAATCTCTTATATGACAAATAAACATCCCACCAAGGCCATGGCACTCAGTGGGATATTTTCTCTATTCTGATTTATCTAAGTTCGCAGTTTGAATAGCAGATACTTCCACGAAATAATTTTCGATTCCTGTCTTGATTGCAGTTGCAATATCTGTCTGATATTCTTCAGAAAAAATCAAATCAACATCATAATAATTGCTCATATAACCTAATTCCAGGAGAATAGCCGGTCGCGTATTCTCACGTAACACATGATAATTCCCAAAAACGACACCCGAGTTCTCCAAAGTTTGTATGTCTAGTTCTTGATTAACACTTTCAGCAAATAGTTTATCTGAATCATGATAATAATAAGTAGTCGTTCCGCTCCAATAGGAATCCTCTGAACTATCGTAGTGGAGGCTTATAAACAGATCCACTTTGCTCACGTTACTCGCTTCTGTTCTTTCTGCTAATTCAAGGTAATCATCTGCTCCCCTTGTTAAAAGAACCGTAGCCCCCTCTGCTTCCAGCTGTTCTTTAATCACTAAGGCGATTTCTAACGTTGCCACTTTCTCTTCAGACTCGCCATCCCAACTCAGGGCACCTGTATCAACACCTCCATGACCTGGATCCAGCATAATGACTGCCTCTGAAAGTTCAGTTGCAACAGGTAAGTCTAAACGACCTATTGAATAAGTCGAAACTTGCACACGGTCAGAGTTAATATAACCCCTTCCCCCTGCTTCATCTTCTATTAAATAATAGTCTGCATTGGCATAAGTGGCTAAGTCGCCAACTAAAGAAAATTCATCTCCAGCTTCCGCATAAAACAATACATCATCATAGTAGTTCTCTCCCTCTAATACGGGCTCATTATTCTGTTTAACAATCACTACTGAGTCATCCTCAGCTCTCGCCCAAGCAATAGCTTCCGCATCATATCGAGATAAATCCGCTAACTTATTTTCATTTATTTTAGTCAACGCTAAAGTTTCTGTAACCAAATTGACTAATCGGGTTGGAATATAACCGGTACGTGATATTTGATCGTCATCCATTTGGATAGAAACCGTTAACCACCCAGCTGCTTCTTCGTCAACCAAAATATAACTTCCCGCTGCCAGACTAGTCAATACTTCACTCGTTTCGTTTTTTTCACTATAAACAGACGTTTCTATCAATAACTGAGCCCCTAGATCTTGATCATTCACAAGATCTGACCTGTTCAATAACCACTGTGGAATCCAGCCTGTTATTTGTTTATTCACTTTTACCCGCGCCCAGCCATCACTTTCTTCTACCATTCTCACTTCAGTGCCGGCTTCTATTTCAACTAACGCTTCTGAAGTCGTATCTGGAGCTTGTCTGACTATTACTTGCTCACGATTGACAGATATCGTTTTACCCGTCATTAAATTAATAATACCTAACAAAGCCAAAATCATCATACCGATAACTATGACAAACATAAAAACACGAGGTTGAAATAACTTACTTGTTTTTCTTTTTACCAAATGAACTTCCCCCGAAATCTAAAAATATACTCTAAAAATAATTGCATTAATCAATATACATAATTCAATTAGCAATATATCCCTGAAAATCGCTAGCTGAATACCACTATTAATTCTAAGTGATTAACCTAAAGCAAACCTTAAGTAATATTTGTGCTAGTATTCTCTAGATAATACATCTACAGTATCTTACTATTTATAAGTCATAATTACTATATAGAAATTTAGTCCTTTTTACTTAATTGCATTCTAACATAGAGCTTGCATCTAAGTGGTGAAGCACACACTTTATTTTTAAAAGATAAGAAAAACTTTGGCTAGTCCTTTGCCCTTAAATTCAGTTTTACAACTTCAACTTGATCGTATAGATTTACTATTGTTGAACTACCCTGCGTAGCTGAGCGAAGCGCAAACCACGCTAAACCAGCATAAAACTTATAATTTCTTATACCATGAGAAAGCCTCGGACGAGTCCAAGGACTTTAAATTCTGTTTAGCAGTATAACTTGATTATATCGCTTTACTTTTGTTGGAATACTTAACGTAGATCAGCGAATTGTTTTCCATAGCGGTACAAAGGGCAGTCGGCGTAGCTTGCTCTGACTATGAGCAGAACGAAGTAGACAGAGCCTAGCCGATTGAGCTGGAAAAGCACGAACTTCAGTGAGGCTTTGAAAGCGACCACCGCCTTGGAAAACAATCAGCTGAACGTAGTATAAACCTTAGTAAATCAACATAAAACTTATAAAACCTTATATTACCAAAAAACGCATCTAGTATTTGAGAATATCTCAAATACTAGATGCGCATATTTATTACTTATTTTACGTTCGGTAGTGGATTAGCTACGGCGTCCGCCACGACCACCACGTTTACCTTCGGTATTACGTCTTAATGATGATAAACGATCCTCACTATCTTTTAAGAAGCCACTCATTAATGAATCAAAGTCGCCTTCTTTTTTAACAGGTGTATTCTGATTAGACGAGAATGTTGGACGAGCCGGTGCGTCTTTACCCTTGTTAAAACGCGGTGCATTATCTGATTGCGGTTGTTTGTTAAACTTGCGATCACCATCTTTATTAAAGGCAGGTTTTGGTCTGCTAGCTGTTTCTGGTTTAGCTTGCGCTTGTTCACTCGCTTGACGCAATGACAAACTGATTTTTCCATCTGCAGCGATTGTTAAAACTTTAACTTCTACTTCTTGACCTACCGTTAATACAGTATTGATGTCTTTAATATACGAGTCCGAAATTTCACTAATGTGAATCAATCCTGTTTTATTATCAGGCAATGAGACAAATGCTCCAAAATGTGTAATTCCCGTTACTTTCCCTGCAACCTTTTGACCTACTTCAAATGACATAAAAAATATGTTCCTCCTAAAATATTATACGGTGTCATACCGTTGGCTGATAACCAGCATAAAAACTAATAAACTAACTTCTCGATTGCAGCCTTTTCTTATTCAGAATCTGCATCTCCATTATTTGCTTCCTCGTTTAACGATTGTTGAAACAAATCAGCTTCTGTCTCAGCATCACCTAAATCAAAAATAATTTCTCCAGGTTTTGCGTAATAATAGTCACGGCGAGCAATTTCAGCTAAATACTCCGGATCTTGTAATCGTAGATACTCTTGTTGTACGACTCGATTTTGTTGTACTGCTTGATTATGTGCCTGTTGCGTTTGTTCGAAATTCTCCGCAACTTCAGCCGAGCGGGACATGGTCTGTAGCAAGGGTATCCCTGCCAATACGATAGCGATTAATCCTACCATCACTAAAACCAGTTTGCGTCCCTTAGAGTTAGTAGATGGTTTGACTTCAATCCGTTCTGCCATACGTCTCGTTGCTGGTGTAAGCTCTACTTCTGCTTCAGCATCTTGATTCTGACGACGTTTTTGAAACTCAATGACTTTACGATTGCTTGTTTGCGTTTCAAGACGATAATTCAATCCATCCCCCCCTTTATACTTAACGAGTTTACCACTAATACATAAATATTTCCATGCTATTGGCTAAAATACTCTCTGAACTTTCTTGATTATTCCTTATTGTGTATTTTGGAATTTTAAGTGCCTATTTCAGAAAGGGTTGTTTGTTATTAATCGTAAGGGGTAAATTGATTGGTTTCAATTCTTTCTTCTGACACAATATCGTACATCTTTGTTGCTTCATCTTTTTTCGTTGTATCAAGAATTTGAGCGATTTTAACCGTCAAAATACGATTCCCATAACGAATTGTCAATTCATCACCTGTTTTGACAGTTGAACTTGACTTAGCTGTCACGCCATTAATATCAATACGACCTTGGTCAGCTACTTCTTTAGCAACTGAACGACGTTTAATCAAACGCGAAACTTTTAAAAACTTGTCTAATCTCATCACATTTCCTCCTAATATCTTCTACTTAATTTTCAACTTCTTCTGTTATATTTTCTTCAGCAGCGATCATTTCGCTTGTGTTGACTACAAAGTGACGTAATATATCTAACCACTGGTAGCTAGGTTTACCTTGAATTAAAAGTGAGACTTTCAGCTGTTGATCTTCCATGCCCAATTCAGCACGCAATTTAATATCTTGTAAGGCCTCAAAGATTTTCGGACCTTTTAGAATATCACTTGCGATTGGATTAAAGTAGACATTTACATACTGACCTTGTTGTTTGATAAGTGTGACACCTGATAATAAACCAAAATGTTTAATCAAGGCGATATCCAACAAGTCTGCCACTTCACCTGGAAACTCACCAAAACGGTCGATAAGTTGATCTTGTAAGTTACGATACTCCTCTTCTGAATCAATTTGTTGAATTGATTTATAGACAGAGATTTTCTGCAATTCATCCGAAATATAGCTACTTGGAATATAGGCGTCAACTGCAATATCCCATTCTATTTGTTGAGAACTACTTGCTTGTTTGCTAACTGGCTTCTTACCACGTTTCACATCGACAGCTTCTTTCAACATCTGTGAATACATATCAAAACCAACTGAATCAATAAAGCCAGATTGTTGTTTACCTAATAAATTTCCTGCTCCACGAATGGATAAGTCACGCATCGCGATCTTAAAACCAGAACCTAACTCAGTAAACTCACGAATCGCTTGCAGTCGTTTTTCACTGACTTCACTCAATTGTTTAAATGGCTCATACATTAAATAAGCATAGGCAATACGATTCGTACGCCCAACACGGCCTCTCAATTGATACAGCGTTGATAAGCCCATTTGATCTGCATTATCAATAAACATCGTATTCGCATTCGGTATATCGACACCCGTTTCAATAATTGTCGTTGTAACAAGTACATCATAATTACCTTGGATAAAATCAATTAAGACATTTTCCAATTCAACTTCCGACATTTGACCATGTGCCACTCCAATACGAGCCTCTGGTACTAATTGGCTAATCTCTTCTGCTCTTTGGAAAATTGTTGCGACACGATTATGTAAGTAGAAAACTTGCCCACCTCTTGCCATCTCACGCTCAATCCCTGATAGAATAACGCCATCATTGCGCTCCATTACATAGGTTTGGACAGGATAACGATTGCTTGGTGGTGTTTCGATTAAAGATAAATCACGCACACCAATCATCGACATATGCAGAGTACGTGGAATAGGTGTTGCGGTAAGCGTTAAGACATCCACTTGAGCTTTTAATTGTTTTAGTCTTTCCTTATGTCTAACACCAAAGCGTTGCTCTTCATCGACAATTAAGAGTCCTAAATCTTGGAACTTAATATCTTTAGAAAGGACACGGTGTGTGCCCACTACGATATTCACGGCCCCATTCTCAAGCCCTTTTATTGTTTCGTTTTGTTTAGAACGTGTAACGAAACGGCTTAACATGCCAACTTCAAATGGATATTCTGCAAAACGCTCAATCAAGGAATTATAATGTTGTTGGGCTAAAATGGTCGTCGGAACTAAGAAGGCTACTTGCTTACCATCCATCACAGCTTTAAATATCGCCCGCATCGCCACTTCTGTTTTTCCGTATCCCACATCACCTACCAACAGACGATCCATGGGACGTATTTTTTCCATGTCTTTTTTAATTTCTGATGCACTACGTAGTTGATCATCCGTTTCAACATAAGCAAAGGCATTCTCAAATTCAGCTTGTTCTGGCGTATCTTTACCAAATGCATAGCCTTCTTCTTGTTCACGTTTAGCATATAAAGCAATTAATTCATCGGCAATATCTTCAATTTTTGAGGCAACTTTTTTCTTAGTTTTAGCCCAATCCGTGCCACCAAGTTTATGTACTTTGGGTGTGCGCGATTCAGCTGAGACATATTTTTTAATCATGTCAATCTGATCAACCGGAATCAAAACACGAGCATTATTCTGATATTCAATTGCGAGTAAATCTCGGTGGACACCATTAATCTCGATTGTATCCAAGCCAGTATATTGTCCAATTCCGTGGCTTGCGTGCACGACGTAGTCGCCAATATTTAACTCGCTGTAGCTCTTAATTCGCTCAGCGTTCGATAAATGTTGTTGTTTAATTTTACGTTTCTTTACTTGATTGAATAATTCTTTTTCTGTCAGAACAACCCATTTGTCTAAAGGCAATTCAAAACCGTTAGCCAAGCCACCAACGACAATATTCACAGCATTTGCTTGAGCTTGTTCACTCTCTTGAATAACGGTTGGCTTCACATTGTACTCTTCAAATAGTTGTTGTGTTTTAACCGCTTGTTTATGGCTACTAACCAATATTTGCACAGTCACTTTTTGTTTAAACCAATGATCTACCTCTGTCTTAATTAAAGGCATTTGGTTGAAGAACGGGTTCATACTACGGTATTGGAAAGAATGCATTGATTCGAATGCCATATTTCCCATATTCTTTTGAATCATCACGAAATGCACACGAGCTACTTGGCTATGTTTCAATACTTCAAAAGCACTCAAGCGAATATTAAGTTTCGGCGGAAGCTGTCCATGAGTAATTTCTTGTTCCAACCAATACATATCATCGTTAGTGTATTGAAGCTCGGTTTGATGTATTTTGCCGAACTCATTTATGACTAACAGACCGTTTGAACCGAGATAATCTACCAACGAAGTATCTTCCGTGTCCCAAAACTCCAAATAAGCCAATGGGAATTTCAAGGGTTCGCCAGATGCTAATAACTCTCTTTGATGCTGCATACCTCGTTGAACGAGATTCGCAAATTCATCGTCTTCAATTTGTTCCACAACTTTTGCTAGATGGATTTCAACGGACTTGAAAGCTGTCTGCTGTTCAGCAATGCTAAATAGTACATCTTTGGCCGGTAACAAATCGAACTGTTCAATATTCTCAATCGATGTTTGAGTTTCCGCATCAAAATAGCGAATTGAATCTAGCTCAGTGTCGAAGAAATCCAAACGCACGGGATAGTCTGTGTTTAATGGATAAACATCCACAATGCTTCCGCGCACACTGTATTCTCCTGGAGCTTGAACCATCGCTTGACGTGCGAAGCCAAAATAGCTTAGTTTCTGTTCTAATACCGTTCTTTCCATTTCACTTCCTACGGATAAACGCATCATTTCATAACGCCATTTATCAACAGGAGTTAAGCGTTTTCTAACACCCGCTACTGATGTTAAGACAATACAATCTTCACCACTGGCTAAACTATTCAACGCCACCACGCGTTGAGCAACGCTATCTAGAGATGCGTGAGAAAACTCTAAAGCCAAGGACTCTTCAGCAGCAAATTGTAAAATCTTAACACCAGGTAATAACTGTTGTAAATCTTCGTAAAGTTGTGTTAACACTGTTGCAGACGGTTCAACAATCAATAACTGTTGAGGTCGCTGGCGATATAACTCGGCTATCATGACTGAACGAGCACTCGCATCCAAGCCTGTTACTAAATGCGGCAAGCCTTTTTGAGAAGCTGTATTAATCTGTTTAACCGCAGGTTGAAACGCTTGTGTATTTAATTTCGATAGCATTCTATAAAACTCCTTACTTCCATTTGGTCCGTTAAATGTGTGATTACTCAGTCTTTAAACGGACAACTGAGGGCTCAGCTACCTGACCCCTCATTTAGATTATTTTTTTTGATTATATTTGTTCATGATTTTTAGAAAGTCTTGACCATCTACCCAGTCATCTAAAGCATCAGCAGCTAATTCAGCCGATTCATTCACTAATTCTTGTTCATCCGGTCTAAACGGTGCTAATACATGGTCAACCACTTTCCAACCACCTTGAGGACGCCCAATCCCAACGCGTATACGTTTGAAATCTTGTGCGCCTAGCATTTGAACGATGCTCTTCATGCCATTATGTCCGCCGGAACTTCCATTTTGTCTTAAACGAATTCTCCCAGGCTCTAAATCTAAGTCATCGTATACGACCACAATATCCTCCATCGCGATGCCATAATAACTCATGAAAGGTAATAATGCTTCACCAGATAAGTTCATGTACGTAAATGGCTTAATCAATAAAACTTTATCTTGAGGATGACGCCAAATTGTATAATCAGCCCTAAATTTTTGATCCATCATAACTAAATCATGACGTTTCATTAACGTATCCAAGACATGAAAACCGATATTATGACGTGTCCCATCGTATCGATTCCCGGGATTCCCTAATCCAATAATTAATTTCACGTTTCTATCACCGTAACTTCCTTATTCTTATCGTTGCCTATTATACCACAAACTATCTTAACTGAGTTAATTTACAGTCTCAAAAAAAAACCAATCAAATCATTAGCACAGTTCTTCACAATCTGTTATAATATTCTTAATAAATCGTTTAAAAAGGGAGTTAATTTGTATGAATCCAACACATAGCTTTTCTAAACACAAAATCATTCTTGTCGGCGACGGAGCTGTCGGATCTAGTTTTGCCTATTCACTTGTCACACAAAGTGTAGGTCGAGAATTAGGAATCATTGATGTTAATAAAGATAAAGCCGCTGGCGATGCATTAGATTTATCCAATGCTGTACCATTCTACTCACCCAAATTTATTTACGCTGCTGAGTATGCAGATTGCATTGATGCAGACATCGTCGTTTTATGTGCGGGTGCCGCGCAAAAACCTGGTGAAACACGCTTAGATTTAGTACATAAAAACTTACGCATTTACCAAGATATCGTTGGACAAATCGTTGAATCAGGCTTTGATGGTATCTTCTTAGTCGCAGCAAATCCTGTGGATATTTTGACTTATGCCACATGGAAATTTAGTGGTTTCCCGAAAGAGCGTGTCATTGGTTCAGGAACTTCATTAGATACGTCTCGTTTACGTCAAGAAGTTGCAACTTTAGTGGGCGTTGACGCTCGTAATGTCCACGGTTATATCCTGGGTGAACATGGCGATACAGAATTCCCTGTTTGGTCACATGCTAACATCGGTGGTCTACAAATTGACGAATGGTTGAAAATTGACGACAGCACAACTGAAGAAGCTTTAGATAAAGTATTCGTTAAAGTTAGAGATGCTGCATACGAAATCATTTCTCGCAAAGGAGCTACATATTACGGTATCGCATCTGCTCTGACACGTATTTGCCAAGCTATCTTCGAAGACCAAAAGGCTATTTTACCTTTATCGGTTTATCTAGATGGTGAATTCGGTCAAACAGATGTCTTCATTGGTGCTCCAGCCATTATTGGACGCCACGGTATCGAAAAGATTATCGAAATTCCATTAAATGAACTTGAAACGAAACAAATGGAACATTCATCTACAACGTTAAAACAAGTCATCCATGACGGCTTCGCCCGCTTAGAAGCCTAACCCTAACAAAATATGACTCAGTATTCACGCCGCTAACTATCGATTAGCGGCGTTTTTATTTCGACTCAATTGAGTCTATAACACGTCTTAGAAGGTGGTAAACAATAGTTCTCAAGCGGCTAGTGTCACAACTGCCGTATCCGCACGGAGTGTCGGTCAAATCGACCGCCACGATTTCAAAGGTGTGCGTTTCTTATATAATCGTCGTGAACGGCAGAGAACGACACCGCCTTGGTTTACTTTCGAGAAAAAAAAGACTGGTTGAATACGGCTTAATCTAGCTGGTAGTCTGGGAGCATCGGCTAGTTTAGCTCCCACTGAGTAAAAAGCGATCGCCGTCTTGAAAAAACAACAAGCTAAGCGAAGCACAAAATTTATTAAATCAATACTAACTTTATAAATCTTTAAGGCGCAAAAAAGCTAGAGTGCTCACAACAGCAACTCTAGCTTATTTTACAAACTATAATAATATCTAAACAAATTCTAGTTCAACTGAATTCGTTAATACATCTTGGTAACTAAAAGAAACTCGACCGATTTTGTTGTGCTCCTGATCTAAATCAACAATGAACACTGAGCGATATGTTTCTTTCAAAATACCTTTGCGTTCTTTCTTCTTCTTACGACCCATTTGCACCGTTACGATAATTTCTTCTCCAACCTTGTCATCAAGTAATGATTTTATTTCAATCAAATCTTTTGGCATGGTATCACCTCACCTATACAGTGTAACACAGATTAATAAAATAATCAATATTAACATACACACTCATAGTGTGCAAGAGGTTTGGATAAATTCTTATTATTTTTTAATAAAAAGTTGAAAACGCTTCATAAAGTTTTGCAAATTCATAAATATCTAATGTTTCTGCCCTTCTAGAGCCTTCGATATCGATTGCTTCAAGTGCTGCTTTTAAATCGGCGTCACTTACTGTTTCAGACACGAATTCTGCTTTTAAATTATTCCATAACGTTTTACGTCTTTGTCTAAAGCAGACTTGGACAAACTTTTGAAATGCATTTGAATCAGCCACTTCGACTAGTGGTGCTGGTCGACGCGTTAATTTTAGCACTGCTGAATCTACATTCGGTTTAGGAATAAAGACTGTTTTCGGCACGATAAAAGCAGTTTCGGCTTCCATCTCATTCTGAATTGCAATAGTCAGTGAGTTATATGCTTTTGTTCCCACTTTAGCCGTCATACGATCTGCTACTTCTTTTTGCATCATCATAATTAAACTTTGGAAAGGTAGTCCACTCGAAATCAAATTCATAATGATTGGTGTTGTAATGTAATAAGGTAAATTCGCTACTACCACTAAACGCTCTACATCATGCAGCCACGCGTAAGTCTCATCTTTAAAGTTCACTCTTAGGATATCTTGATGGATTACCTTCACATTATTATAAGGTGATAGTGTATCTGATAGAATCTCCACAAAGCGCGGATCAATTTCAAAAGCGAGCACCTCTTTAGCATAGACTGCTAAATATTCTGTTAGTGCACCGATACCTGGTCCGATTTCAATAACAGTGGTTGTTTTATCAACTTCACCAGCCTCGATCATTTTTTCTAACATGTGTGGTTCAACTAGAAAGTTTTGACCTAAACTCTTTTTCATTTTAATACCGTGAGCTTGCATAATCTCAATGGTACGAGTTGGTGTTGCAATTGGTTTATTAATTTCCATTATTTTGTCCCTCCTTGTGCTTTTCAAGTTCATATTGTCTAAGAAATGTTGTAAGTGTCTCTAAATCGATTTGATATAAGGCAAGTTGCTTTTGAAGCTGCTTGCCATTAAGGTGACCTAAGTGAAATTCTTGAGCCACTGCATGACGACGCTTTGTTGCTTCCGGGTGTCCGATTAACTGCAAACGCACTAAGTCTGACATTGGAATCCGGTCGACTGCTACTGAGGTATCTAACTGTGCTACCGCGGCTATCGCGGCACGAATCGCGCTTGGCGCCGCATGCTCCACACCTAAACTAGCCCCTTCTTGCTTAGCCTTACTTTCTTCCGGTGTTAAGTGCGCCTGTTTAGCTGTAGGGTGTGCCTCACTAATTAAACGACGTAAACGTAAACCTTGGTAATCTGGATCCGTAAAGATAATAATACCAAATTGTTCCGCTGCTTGTTTTATACGCGCTTGTGTTGCTCGGTTCAAGGCAGAACCACCTGTTTCAATTACTTTAATATCTGGCCCAAATGTTTCAATTAAACGAGTTGTGTCATCGCGGCCTTCGACGATAATCACCTCTCTAGGTAGCTTAAAACTTTCTTCTATCATGTTAAACTCCTGGTTGCCAGCGGAATAAGTCGCAGGCATTTTTCGTAGTTAAAGCGGCAATATCTTCTAAGCTAACGTTGCGGACCTCAGCTAAAACCTCTGCAACATAACGCACATAAGCTGGTTCGTTACGCTTACCACGTTTTGGTACGGGAGCTAAATAAGGCGCGTCAGTTTCGATTAAAAGGAATTCTTTTGGAACGATAGCTGCCGCTGCTCGAACAGCTTCTGATTTCTTAAAAGTTAAAACCCCACTGAAGCTAATATGCATCCCTAAATCTAGGAATTGCTTCGCTTCTTCTGATGTTCCGCCAAAACTATGCATAATCCCACCTGCTGCTGGAACGCCTTCTTGTTTAAGAATTCGGTAAACATCTGCTGTAGCATCACGGTTATGAATGGTAATCGGTAATTGATGTTCCTTGGCTATCGCGATTTGACGTCTAAACACTTCTGCTTGTACATCCTTTGGCGCTGTATCCCAATAGTAATCTAAACCTATTTCACCTAACATTTTAACTTTAGGCAATTCTAACCAGTTCTCTAATCGTTTTTCAAAGTCTTTAGTATAGTTGCCTGCTTCTGTTGGATGACACCCTACTACACTAATAATATTTTGATAGTTTTCACTTAATTCTAGCGTACGTTCAATCGTAACTTCATCAAAACCGACAACCGCCATATAGTGAACATCTTGAGCTGCTGCTGCTTGAATAAGTTCTGGCACTTCATCAACGAATTGATCTGCATTTAAATGTGTATGTGTATCAAATAATTTCAATCTAAAACTCTCCCCTTCGCCCTATAATCTCTTGGGCAACTTATTTATCATACCATAATTATTGACGGCCTCAAATGAACATTTAAAGTCCTTTATACAAATTTAATTTTATCATATCGAGTTCCGTGAAAGCTAATGACATGGAGGTTTAGAATCCACTTATAAATGTTGTCATCTTCTTGACACAACATTGTAACGAGCAAACTGGTGCGTATCATGTGACTACCCATAATGCACGTGATACGATTGATTTAATAAATAGAAAGGGAGAATTACAATGAAAAATTTAAGAAAATTATTAACTTTATCAAGCGCAGGGTTACTGCTTAGTACGTTCAGCCCTTCCACTGTTACTTTATTTGCCCAAGAGGACACAGGTTCGGAGGAAACTTCTGAAGTAATGGATAGTCAATCAACTGACACTGAAGGCAACGAAACAACTGAAGAAGCAAATGAAGAAACAACCGAGGACGCAGCAAACGACTCAGACTATGCATTCGAGGTTGAAACTGAAGTAATTAATAATGAAGAAAAAGTACTAGGAACCGCTACTTTCCGACAAGATACTGAAGGTGTTGTGACTTTAGAGTTAGCTTTAGAAGGCTTATCTGAAGGCGAGTATGGTATGCACATCCATACAGTCGGCTTAGCTACTGCCCCTACTTTTGAAGATGCCGGTGGACACTTCAATCCTGAAGAGGTTGAACATGGAACAGAATCTGAAACAGGACCGCACGCTGGGGACTTACCGAACTTAGTGGTTGGCGAAGACGGCACAGTCAACGAAACGATTGAAATTCCAAACGTGTCTTTAGATCCTGAAGGAGAAAATACGCTCAACTCAACCGATGGAACCAGCTTAATTATTCATACGGGAACTGACGATTATATGACGCAACCAACCGGAGATGCGGGTGACCGTCAAGCAGCAGCAGTCATTTTCGCTCCTTTAGAAGATAGTGAATTTTATCAAGCTAGCGATAGTGCAACAAGCAATGATGATACATCTACATCTGAAGAAGAAGTAGATGAAGAAACAACTGAAGACACAGAATAATTATATAAAAATCGAACTACGTTCGAGGTCATAAAGTTCTGTTTAGCAGTTTTAACTTGATTATATAACTTTATTTTTGTTGGAATACTTAACGTAGCTCAGCGATTTATTTTCCAAAAGGGTATAAAAGGCAAGCGGCGGCGCTGCTCTGAATATGTGCGAAGCGACGTAGACAGAGCCTAGTCTTTTGAGCTGAAAAAAACTCGATCGTCACAATCATCAATAAAGTTTTGAAAGCTACAACCGCATCGGAAAATCAATCAACTGAGTGAAATATAACTTCGTTAAATCAACATAAATCATATCATCATTTATATTACAAAGAATAGCCCAATAACTATTTTCACACAATGATTACAAATTGAAACACCAGTTCTTTACACATTTAATGTTAAGAACTGGTGTTTTTAATGAATAATTTTATGATTTACAAGTCATTATATTTCTCTTTATTATCACGGCTTTTTTTTACTGGATATTTAAGATTATTTTTCTCCAATTTACGATCAATCAACTCATCTACATTCAAATTTAAAGATTGAGCCAATACATAACCGTAGATAATCACATCCGCTAATTCATCTTTCAACTCTTCCGCCGACTCAGCATTTGCTAGAACTTCTTCTGGCTCACGCCATTGATATACTTCCAACAATCTAGCCGCTTCAACTGCAATCGCAATCGCTACATCTTTCGCATTATCCCAAAGAGCCCAATTACGCGCTGCTCGATAAGCGACAATTTTATCTTCTAGCTCTAAGTCTGCCGAAACCTCCAATGCGTTAGGTTTAGCCGGATATTTTTCCGTATTCCGTTGTAATTTACGATTCACTAAAAAATCAACATCTAATTCTAAATTGGCTGCAATCATATGACTGTATATTAAGACATCCGCCAATTCATCCTTAATCGCATCAATTTCAGCAACACCTTCTTCCGCCTCTTTCCACTGAAAAATTTCTAACAATTCTGAAGCTTCTAAAGTCAGTGATAAAGCTAAATCTTTCTCATTATGAAACTGACGCCAATTTCTCGCATCTCGGAAATTATTCACTTTTTCAATATTGTTCATTTTATCAACTCATTTCTTTATTTACAGAATTTTCCCCTTTATATTATATCACACTCCCTAACAGAAACACTTCTTAAGCTTTTCTAAACTATAAATATACTGACAACAAAATATTACTCCCAGCAACCTCCTGTCTCATTCTACTAGACTAGTCTAACAGTCAAGACACCCCAAACTTTCCCAACGTTCATTTATAAAATTCTTTAGTTTTAATAAACTTTACACTATTTTTACAATTTATAACGTATACTGGAGTCAAATATCATATTAAAGGAGATTGAATAATGTTTAAATCAATCAAAGCTTTACTTTTAGGTAGTTTAGTTCTAGGTTCTATGGTAAATGCAGCTACTTTTAGTCAAACAGTTACAGCTCAAGACGAAGAGGCCTTAGAGGTTCAATTCGTTCCAACGAACAACGATGGTACAATGGAGGCCCGTGCCTTACCGTTAGCAGAATATTTATCTGAAGCTTTAGGTCGCGAAGTTAATGTAACATTAGCAACGGACTACACAACAATTGTCCAAGCAATGGCTTCTGGCCAAGTTGATTTAGGGATTATGCCTCCTGCAGCATATGTACAAGCACGCGATTTAGGTTCAGCTAAGGCAATTTTAACATCTGTTTTAGGTAAATTTGATGACGAAACAGGTTTACCATTAGAAGGCGAAACAACCGGCTCATTCCAAGGTGAAATTTTAGTTAAAGCGGATAGTGATATGCAAGAATTAACCGATTTGGCGGGCAAGAAAATTGCGACTTTAAGCCCTAACTCAGCATCTGGCTATATATATCCTGTTGCCGAAATGATTAATGCAGGTATGGATATCACTAAAGATGTGACATTAACAACTGTTAATGATATTCCAAGTGAAATTACAGCCGTTTTAAACGGACAACAAGATGCTGCCTTCGTCTTCGAAGGAGCTCGCGTGGTCTTCAGTGGTGCTTTTCCAGATAACGATTTAATGGAAGAATTACGCGTTCTTTACTTAACAGAAGGTGAAATTCCTAACGATGCGATTGCTGTACAACCTGACATGGACGAAGCTTTACAAGAAGCAATTAAAGAAGCTTTCTTAGCGATGGCAGATACAGAAGAAGGCGTTGAAATCATGTCACTTTGGAGTCATTTAGGTTATACTGAAGTCGACGAAGCGATTTATGATCAAATTAAAGAATACACTGAAATCGCTGCTCAATAATTAGCAGACTTTTAACCAGGCAGATAGTCAACTTTCACTAACGATTAACGTTTGGAAGTTGGCTATTTTTGTCTGAAAATGGAGGTAGAATTATGATTGAACTGAAGAATGTCAGCAAAACTTTTCCGAATGGTGTCGTGGGTCTTAACAACATTAATCTCACCATCGAACAAGGAGAATTCATTTGCATCATTGGTTTAAGTGGTGCCGGCAAAAGCACTTTGCTCCGTAGCTTAAATCGTTTAAATGATGTCTCAGAAGGCGAGATTATCATCAATGGTGAGTCCATTACACACGCTAACGCTAAAGAACTTCGTCGCATGCGTCGTAATATTGGGATGATTTTCCAGCAATTTAATTTAGTCCGTAAGAATACGGTACAAAGAAACGTCATTTCCGGTCGCCTAGGCTACTATAACAATTGGCAAACTTTACTGGGACTTTTCTCCAAAGAAGATTACCAACGAACTGAAGCCGCTTTAGAAAAAGTAGGTTTATCAGACAAACTAAAAGTTCGTAGCGATTCTTTAAGTGGTGGGCAACAACAACGCGTTTCGATCGCTCGAACAATTGTCCAAGAAGCGGATCTCATTCTTGCTGACGAACCTGTTTCAGCGCTAGATCCCGTTACTTCAGAAACCGTCATGAATGACTTTAAACGCTTGAACGAAGAATTAAAAAGAACGATTATTATTAATATTCACTCAGTAGAGTTAGCGCGCCGTTATGCTTCGCGTATTATAGGGATGCGTAATGGTGAGATTGTCTTTGATGGTCCTGCTTCTGAAGCCACTGATCAGAAACTTAACGAAATTTACGGAAAAGCTATCTTTGAGAACGAAGCACAAGCCAGTCGAGAAGCCTTGGAAGCTGAAATTGAACACAGACTTCAACAAGATGTCTCAACTGAACTATAGAAAGTGAGGTTGTTGAGATGAAACGCAAAGATACAATTCACGACCACCTTTTTAAACAATTAGGCGGCAGCCTCCTGCTGATCCTGTTATTTTTAGCAGCTGGTCAAGTCATTAATGCTGACTGGTCCGAAGTGGTAGAAAACCGAAAACAAGCAGCTTTCTTTTTAGAAGGTTTTCTTCAACCAGAGTGGTCTTATATTGACCGCTTAATCGAGCCGATGATTGAAACTATTTTGATGTCGATTTCAGGTACTTTTCTAGGTGTTATCACCGCTGTGCCGGCTGCCTTTCTGGGCACCAATCTCGTGACACGCAATCCAGTGATTACATTTATTTTTAGAACATTTTTCAGTTTGATTCGAACAATTCCCAACCTACTTTTAGCGGCTTTATTCGTTGCCATTATCGGGATTGGGGAGTTAACCGGGGTGCTAACAATTGCTGTTTTCACATTTGGAATGGTTTCGCAATTAATTTTCGCCAGTATTGAAACCATTGATATCGGGCCACTTGAAGCCGATAATTCGATTGGCGCAACTCGTTTTCAAATTGCAGTGAATGCTGTTTGGCCACAAGTCGCGCACAGTGTCTACGCCTATGCTTTATATTCTTTCGAAGTCAACATTCGTGCTTCGGCCGTCTTGGGTTATGTCGGAGCTGGTGGTATTGGCGTGATGCTGAATACCGCTTTGAGCTTTATGCAATTCGGTCGTGTCAGCTTGATTATTTTGATTATTTTGTTCCTAGTATTCTTAACCAGCTTAATCAGTGAATATATTAGACGGGAGGTTATCTAATGACGATCAAGAAATTTATTAATTATGGCTTACTTGGTCTTCTAATCATTGCCTTACTCTACTCATTCATTAGTTTAGACTATTCCAACCTAATCAATTTACAATTCAGTAACCTCTGGCATATTTTTATTAGTTTATTGCAACCAGATTTAAGCTATGTCTATGATGGGACCGGCGAAGATCTCGTCCACTTAATGTTTCAGACCGTTGTAATTGCCTTTTATGGGACTCTCATCGGCTCAGTCTTATCGGTGCCATTTATATTGCTTAGCGCCAAATCAACTTGGGGTCGTTTTCAAATTTTCGCATTAGCAATGCGCGGTTTATTAAATTTAATGCGCTCGGTACCCGCTTTAATTTATGCAATTTTATTTGTACGCGTTGTTGGTCCTGGACCATTTGCTGGCGCATTAGCTTTGGGTGTTCAACTGATAGGCATGCTTGGTAAGTTAGTCAGCGAAGAGTTAGATCGCGTCGACGGAACGCCAATTGAAGCGATGCACGCAGTTGGTGCGAGTAATGTACAAGCTTTCCAGTACTCACGTTTACCTCAAGTATTACCGATCGCCGCTTCGCATATTCTCAATCATTTTGAAATCAATGTACGTAGCGCAACCACTTTAGGCTTAGTAGGAGCCGGTGGTATCGGAGCGCCTATCATTTTTGCTTTGCAACAGAGAAATTGGTCACGAGTTAGTATCATCTTATTGGCCATTATTCTGGTCGTGGTTGTGATAGACTTCTTCAGTAGTCGTATCCGCCAGAAATTATTGTAAAATAATGAGCTTATCGAAAGGAGGCTATTGATGGCTTCAATTACTATTACAGCTACCACAGATGTACATGGCTTTATCGATGAAGGCTTGGCTAACGTCGCGAGTGTATGTGAACAGCTCAGTACGGACTTATTAATTGATAATGGCGACTTCTTCGTCGGAAGTCCATTCGCAACATTCGGTTATGCCCAAACTAAAGTTAGTCCATTAGTCGATATTGCGAATGAAATAGCTTATGATGTGATGGTGCCTGGCAATCACGATTTAGATTTCGGTCTCAAATGGCTACAAACTCAAGTCAAAGCTTTAAATGCAGATTACATATGCGCAAACTTAAAAGACGCAACAGGCCATTTAGTCTTTCCAGCGTATTCCTTGCGTTCTATTAAAGGTGTCCAAGTTGCGATAATCGGCTTGATGACCGCAGCCTTTAATCAGTTATGCTCGCCAGCAGTAGCGCAAGAAGTAATCGTTGATGATCCTTTTGTTGCGCTCGAAGCCACACTGAAAAAAGTCCGCGATTTAGGCGCAGACTTCGTAGTGGTCGCTTACCATGGTGGTTTGACAAATAACCCTGTGAATGGTGACACTTGGTTTTATCCATCTTTAGAAGATCAAGCCTATCAATTATTAGAAGCTTTTCCTTCAATTGATAGCTTAATTTGCGGACACCAACACTTTACTCAAGCAGCGATTCATCCAGAGAACATTGCCTTTCTACAAGTAGGGACTAGAGCCCATCATTTAGGCTATCAGCAATTCAATGTCACTGAATTGAAGAATGAAATTATCCACAATCAATTAATCCATTTAGAAGCCATCACGTATCCTATAACGAGCGATATACGGAATGCCTATCAAGCATGGCTATCACAATCAATTGATTTACAGGTTATTCAACACTATATTCAAACACGCTATTCTGCAGAATTATATTTTGTTGATTTCACAGCGACTACTTTAGCTGAATTGGTTCAAGAAATTAAACAACCTTTTCCACTAAGTTTATATTATTTACCTGGCAGTGAACTTCAATCATTTATAGAAGATGTGGAAGAACAACGATACTATCAGGTACTTGCGATTACGGATACATTCCCGAAACATCGTTTGAGACAGGAATTTCTACTTCCTTTGTTTGATGAGATTATTCAAAATCGTTAAATGTTAGAAAGCTGTTATTCTGCAGCCTCCATATTTAAATGTCCATCAAGCCTCACACCGCCACTTAATGAGTATGGCGGTGTTTTTGTCCGTTAGAAAGCTATAGGATTCTACGTCAAATTTTTCTAGCAGCGTATTTTGGCTAATTAGTTTTTTTCACTTGATTTTCAATATCGTGTTATAATATCAAAACAAACAATATTTTTACCTAAGGAGTTGAAGTTCACGGAGAACTTAAAATAATATATCTTCCAGTACAATCGGCCGAATGATAGTAAAGTCAGGCTGCTAATCGCTGGTTTTTGTATATTAGTCATTAACTTACTTGGTTATTTTACTGGCAATTATCATATTAATGCAGTTTCTTCCTTGGGGGTTTTCACTTTTCTACATTACACACCTAATGAAGGCAGTCGTATCCTCAAACGGATGACTTTTGTCGGCATCTGTCTATTATCCGGATATATGCTTGGAATGCTTTCAACGGTTTATATCTTAATGGGGCCGATCATTACTGCACTGGTTGGTCTAGTTTCTCGGTTACTTTTCCTTCTATTTGACATCGATAAACCTGGTGATCTGTTTGTCATTCTATGCTCAGCGGTTGGCGCTTCCAGACCAGTTTCTTTAAGCGAAATTCCTGAACTCAGCTTATTGTTTATCTTTGGAGTGGTTCTTTCATTAATCATGGGTTACGTAGCGCTCAAAATTGAAGGCGCACCGAAGCAATCTCTAAGCTTTAATCTGAACCTAAGAGAAAGAGTTCGTAATGATCTACGCGCGATGGTTGATAGCGTGAGTTATGCCATCACTTTATTCTTCGCAAGTTATATCAACCTAGCGATTGGTCTTGATCAGAAAAGTTGGCTAATTGTTTCAGCGGCAGCCATCTTACAAGGTAACACCTTACTCCAAATGTACGGTCGCAACTTCCAACGTATCATCGGTACTTCGCCGGTTTAATCGTAGCTATCTTGTTAATGTTCATCCCATTTACGATTGAAGCCAGAATAGCGCTCATCGTTATTGTGTATGTGATCGTTGAGTATTTCATGCCTCGAAACTATTCGATCGGCATTTTCTTCGTGACAAATATGGTGTTGCTACAAACTACTTTAACCGCCCCATCGATTTGGCCAAGCATCGCTCATTCACGCTTCTTTGGAATTGTGATTGGGAGTTTAATTGGCGCTGCCTCTGCTTTTATTCAATATCGCTTATTTGACTTTTATAGCCAAACCATTATCAACGAGAGAACTTACAGTCCTGATAATTTCAAAGAACACATCGACCCTAATCACAGTCTATAAGACAATTTAAGATTGTTCTAACACTAAAACAAAATACCAATGCAAAAAAGTTGCGAATACTAGAATGGCTAGTATCCGCAACTTTTTTCATTATTGATTAACCTAACAATGCACCGTTAGCTGCATCTTCTGGAGCAAATACTAAAGATAATTGCCCATCACTTTCAGCTGATAAGATCATACCTTGACTGACATGTCCCATCATCTTTCTTGGTTTTAAGTTCGCAACAATGGTTACTTTCTTACCAATTAAAGCTTCATGATCAGGGTAGTATTTAGCTATTCCTGATAAGATTTGACGATGGCCTTTATCACCCGCATCTAATCTAAAACGTAGTAATTTATTCGATCCTTCAACAGGCTTCACATCAATGACTTCAGCCACTTTCATTTCAACTTTAATGAAGTCATCAAACTCAATCGCAGCTGTTTCGTAATGAACTAATTCAACATTGGCTGGCTCCCAATTTGGGTCATCTACTGAATTACTGTCTTCAGCATCTTCATCCGCTTGATTATCCACTGCCATTAAATCATGAATATATTGAATTTCAACTTCTGTGTCTAAACGAGGGAAAATTGGTACACCTTTTTTGATAACATTTGGTTGACCTTCAATTTGTCCCCAAGCTAATGTTTGTAAATCACGATCTGCTTCATTTTCTAAACCTAATTGGTCAAAAATTTGTTGAGGCGCACTTGTCATAAATGGACGTAATAAATGAGCCGACAGACGTAAAACATCCGCTAAATGATTCATGACTGATTTTAATTGTGGGTGCGATGCTTCTTCTTTGATTAATACCCAAGGAGCCGTTTCATCGATGTATTTATTCGCACGTGAAACTATTTTCATGAGATGATCTAAGGCTTGATTAAAGGCTAGGTTTTCCATAGCAGCATGATAACCTTCTAATTCAGCGTTAACATACGCTTCTAATTGGCTATCAAACTCAGTCGCTTCTAGAGCATCTGACGCTACTGGAATCGCACCATCGAAATACTTGTTCATCATCGCAACTGTACGATTCAACAAGTTCCCTAAGTCATTGGCTAACTCAAAGTTCACACGGTTTACAAAATCTTCAGGCGTAAAGACCGTATCATTACCTTGACTCATTTCACGTAATAAGTAAAAACGCGTCGCATCTAAACCATAACGATCAATTAATTGATCTGGATAAATAACATTACCTTTAGATTTAGACATTTTACCGTCTTTCATTAACATCCAACCATGCGCAAAAATTTTCTTAGGTAATGGTAAACCTAAAGCCATTAACATTGTTGGCCAATAAATCATGTGGAAACGTGAAATATCTTTCCCAATCACATGCACATCAGCTGGCCAGTATTTGTTAAATAGAGTTTCATCTTCACTACCATAACCTAAAGCTGTAATATAGTTGATTAGAGCATCAATCCATACATAGACAACATGTTTAGGGTCTGACTCAACTGGAATCCCCCAGCTAAATGTCGTACGTGAAACTGCTAAATCTTCCAAGCCTGGTTTAATAAAGTTATTAATCATTTCAGTTTTACGGAAGGCTGGCACTAGGAAGTCGTCATGTGCTTCATAATACTCTACAAGGCGATCTGCATATTTACTCATACGGAAGAAATATGACTCTTCTTTAACTAATTCTACTTCATGCCCACTTGGTGCTTTACCACCAATAACATTTCCTGCTTCGTCTTTATAAACTTCAGCTAATTGGCTTTCTGTAAAATATTCTTCATCACTAACTGAATACCAGCCTTGGTATTCACCTAAGTAAATATCACCTTGTGCTAATAATTGCTCAAACGCTTTTTGCGTTGATGTCACATGATAATCATCTGTTGTACGAATAAAGTAATCATTGGAAACGTCTAACGTTTTCCAAAGCGCTTGAATCGATTCAGCCATACCATCAACATATTCTTTAGGACTAATACCTAAATCATTAGCTTTCGCTTCAATTTTTTGACCATGTTCATCTGTACCTGTTAAAAAGAATACATCATAGCCCATCAAACGTTTGTAACGCGACATTGCATCACACGCTAAAGTAGAATACGCATTCCCAATATGTAGCTTGCCACTTGGGTAATAGATTGGCGTTGTTATGTAAAAAGTTGGTTTATTAGTTTGTTCGGTCACGAATGGGTGCCCCCTTTATATTTTATGTTCACTGGGTCCTATTATAACATAGAACTCGAGCCATAATATACCTAAACAGCAAGCTTTCCTCTAGATTATATCTCAAGCTTTATCAAACATTTATTCTGAAATTATTAGCCCAAAAAACGACCAACCATCCTCTGTGATTAGCCGTTTTATAGTAAACATTATGAAGCCTTAACTAACAAGCCTCTAACTTTATAACGATAGCGATAAATGGCACTTCCTGCAACTAAGATCACCGGGAAAATCATTGCTACCATGAAACCATACTTCAAATTTTCATTAAATAAACCTGCTACACCTCCGACAATACTAGGTCCAATCGCGCACCCCACATCACCTGCTAAAGCTAAAATAGCAAATAATGCTGTACCGCCTTTAGGGATACTCTCAGCCGCAATACTAAAGATACCCGGCCATAAAATTCCCACAGATAAACCACATAAGGCACTTCCGACTAAAGAAAGAATCGGGTTAGTGGTTAGAATAATTAAGGAGTAAGCAATTAAACACAATAAGCCACTTCCAATAATATAAGACAACAAATTTATTTTCTCACTATACTTGGCATAAAAAACACGTGATAGTCCCATAAAGATTGCGAACATCATCGGACCAACGAGATCGCCAAGTGCTTTCGTTAAACCTAAACCACTCTCTGCAAAGGCAGATGCCCACTGTGCCATCGCTTGCTCTGATGCGCCCGCCGTAATCATCAATACAATAAATAGCCAGAAAGTTTTCATGGAGAAAAGACTACGTACAGTCGCAGACTCACCCTCTTCTGTCAACATAGCAATCGGAACTTGCGAGAAATAAAACGCATTGCCTAGAGCCAATAATGCCCAAATACCTGAGAGTAATCGCCAAGAATGAGAACCAAATACGTATAAAAAGGCAGTCGAACATACGACGACCAACACCATTCCCCAACAGTAAAATGAATGCAGCAGACTCATTGATGATGACTTATTTTCTGTAGGTGCTGCTTCAACAATCGGACTAATTAATACCTCAATTAAACCGCCACCCACTGCATAAATCATAACCGCTAATAATAAAGCCAGAAACTTATGTTCAGTAAACATTGGGAATAATCCCAAGCCCGCAATCCCAACTGCTGCAAATACATGTGCTGCCACTATTGAAACTTTATAACCTATTCGATCAACAAACTTTATAGCCAACATATCTACAAGTAATTGTGTCAGAAAATTGGTAGTGATCAATAAGGTCATTTGTTCCAAAGGTATACCAAACGAATCTCTAAAAATTAAAAACAATAACGGCGCAAAATTATTAATAATTGCTTGAGTTATATAGCCCAAATAACTCGCACGTAGCGTATCTTGAAAATTAAATGATTTCATACTCCAAATCCCTCTCACCCTTAATAAATATCCACACAATCATATCATCGAAACGCTTTCAAATCCAGCCACTTTTAGGTCATAGTACTGTAGTTATTAGTCTATTAACAGTATAAAGTAGAGATACAGTAGTTAAGAAAATTTATAAAATGGGTTTCAAAAAATTAGCGATCAATATAAATGAGAAACCGTCGGAGTTTTGTACGAGGCGTTTAAATTTCGTTTGGCAGTTTTAAATGGATAATATAGCATTACTTTTATTAGAATACTAAGCGCAGCTCAGCCACTTGTTTTTCAAAGCGGCACAAAGAGTATTTGGTACAGCTTCCCTGGCTTTAAGCACAGAAAAATAGCCAAAGTTTAGCCGATTGAACTGTAATACCCCCTCACAAGTGTGAGGCTCTAAAAGCGACTACCACATTTGAAAACAATAAGCTGATCGAAGCATAAAGCTTAATATATCATCATAAAACTTATAATCCCGTATATAAAAAAAAAAAGACAGACCCTAGAGTCTGCCTTGAAATGTTTAAATTAGTTAACTCTTAATGCAAAACTTGGCATGAAGTAAGAGCTTACGCTGTTATATTCTAATGGAGTACCTGGTTGAGAAGCGTGGATGTAATCTCCATTACCTGTAGCGATTGCTACGTGATAAGTGCTTCCTGGTGAACCCCAGAAGTATAAATCTCCAGCTTGTGCTTCAGAAACGCCAATTTTTGTACCAGCATTTTCTTGAGCACCTGTCCAACCACCTACATCGATACCGTAAGTTTCTTTAAATACGTATTGAACAAAACCTGAACAGTCAAAACCACTTGGTGATTTTCCGCCCCATACATACGGTGTTCCTAAGTATTGAGCTGCATTCGCTAATAAAGTACTTGCATTCGCTGCTGATTCTTCAGCTTTTTGAGCCGCATCTGCTGCTTCTTGTGCTAAACGATCTGCTTCTGCTTGGGCTGCTGCCGCTGCTTCTTGTGCTGCTTGCTCAGCCGCAATACGGTCTGCTTCTGCTTGAGCCGCTTGTTCAGCTGCAATACGATCCGCTTCTGCTTGAGCTGCTTGTTCAGCTGCAATACGATCTGCTTCTGCTTGAGCTGCTTGTTCAGCTGCAATACGATCTGCTTCTGCTTGAGCTGCTGCATCTGTATTATCTTCTACTGGAGTTTCTACAGTTGGTTCTTCAACTACAGGAACTTCTTCTACTGGAGTTTCTAAAGCTGGTTCTTCAACTACAGGAACTTCTTCTACTGGAGCTTCTACAGTTGGTTCTTCAACTACAGGAACTTCTTCTACCGGAGTTTCTAAAGCTGGTTCTTCAACTACAGGAACTTCTTCTACCGGAGTTTCTAAAGCTGGTTCTTCAACTACAGGAACTTCTTCTACTGGAGTTTCTGCAACTGGTTCTTCAACAGTTGGGTTAGCCGCTTCGTTAGCTGCCTCTTGAGCTGCATCTGCTGCTGCTTGAGCTGCCGCCGCCGCTGCTGCATCCGCCTCAGCTTGCGCTTGAGCTGCTGCCGCTGCTTCTGCTTGAGCCTGAGCTTGAGCCGCTGCTGCCGCTTGGGCTGCTGCTGCTTGTTCAGCTGCGATTCTTTGAGCTTCTTCAAAAGCTGCTTTTTCTGCGATTAAAGCATCACGATTAGCTGCTGCTAAACTGATGTCATTTGTTAATTGTTCATAAACAACTTCTGCTTGAGCTGAATTGATTTCTAACTCATTTTTAAGAGCTTCTAATTCAACTTTTTTGTCAACTTTAGCTTGCTTAGTTTCCTCAGCTTCATTAACTTTCATTTCAACAGCTGCTTTGTCAACCTTTTGAACATCTAATAAGTCTTTATGAGCTGTTACCATTTTACGAACAACATCTAAACGACCAACAAAATCACTTACTGATTCTGAAGATGCTACTGCGTTTAAGTAGTTTGAAGTACCACCATTCATTTGAATTGATACAGCTTGTTCTGCAATCAATTCTTGACGTTTCGCGATTACTGCTTCTAATTCAGTAATTTCTGTTTCTAAATCAAAGATTAGCTCATCGTCTGCAGTAATGCTTTCTAATAAAGTTGTTACTTCAGTTTGTAATGTGTCGATTTCTGCGTATGCTGTTGCTAACTCAGCGTAAAGTGCTGTTTGCTCTGCTGATAGGCTATCAATTGCCCATTGTGTTTCTCCAATTAACTCATCGTAACTTTGAGCTGACGCTGCAACTGGTGATGCAACTGATCCTAAAATTACAGCTGATGTCAATAAAGTTTTGAATATGCCTTTACCTAAAGTCTTCTTCATAATTTATTTGCTCTCCTTGTTTGTTACCTCGAATGTATTTCGTCTATGTTTAAAATTCAAAGTTTATTCATAAAATCTTAGAGATAAAATCATCTAAAATTTTGCCTGAATGTAATATAACATATTCTATCGGACTTTAGGCTGAATTATTCAATTCGTATATGTTCTGTAACATTACTGTAATGTTGTAATTTTATTGATGTTTGTCGCTCATTTGTGAGTTTTTTGTGACTAATTTTTTTCTAATTTTCATGAAGTCACTTCACTTTAGAAAAAAAGCTTTAAAAGCTTATTAAATCAGCATTTCCAGTCGTTTTATCACTTGTAATATTTATTTTTGTATGGTAAAGTAATTCTAACCTAGTGAAAAGGAGCAAACTTATGCGTATTTCTAATAGTGCAATGTTACATACATATTATTATTACTTTTACACAATTTGAGTAAAAGTGATTTGTGTTGCACATATTTAGGATGATTTGCAGAAGTTTTCTTGCAATAATTCAACCTAGCGACGCTCGTCATTTAATGACTTGCATTGCTAGGTTATTTTTATACGCACAAACAATAGGTTCAGTAATATTCCGGCTGTTTTGTACGTACGAAATTTATCCGCAAGTATTAATGACGAACTAGCTACCAGCTTTCGTTAATTAAAGGAGGATAGGTCGTTGCGAAAGTCAAAATTAATGAATATAATGACTATGAATGAAATTATGGAAAGAGGAGTGTTTGGCTTGTCAATATTACAGGAATTAGAATGGCGCGGTGCCATTAATCAGCAAACCGATGCAGATGGCTTAGAAAAATTACTAGGTGAGAAAGCTGTCGGTATTTATTGTGGAGTTGATCCTACTGGTGACTCAATGCATATTGGGCACTTGATTCCATTTATGATTTTAAAAAGATTCCAATTAGCGGGACATAAACCAATGGTGGTTATCGGTGGCGCTACTGGGTCAATCGGAGATCCAAGTGGACGTAATAGTGAACGTACGCTTCAGACAATGGATACAGTGAAGGAAAACGCTCGTAAATTAACCGCTCAAATGGACAACTTGTTCTTAAAAGGTGATGTTGAAGCGAGTGGGTTTAGAATTGTTAATAACTATGATTGGTTAAGTGAATTCTCATTATTAGACTTCCTACGTGATTACGGTAAACACTTTAATGTTAATACAATGTTAGCAAAAGATGTCGTCGCAAGTCGTTTAGATGTTGGTATTTCTTTCACTGAATTTACATACCAAATTCTACAATCAATTGACTTCCAACACTTGTTTAAAGAACATGATATTCAAGTTCAAATTGGTGGAGCTGACCAGTGGGGAAATATTACAGCCGGTCTTGATTTTATTCGTCGTGTAGAAGGTTCTGAAGCTGAAGCTTACGGTTTGACTATTCCTTTGATGTTAAAATCTGATGGAACTAAATTTGGTAAATCTGCTGGTGGTTCAATCTGGTTAGACCCGGAACAAACAACACCTTACGAATTCTACCAATTCTGGTTAAACCAACAAGATAATGATGTAATCAAATTTTTGAAATACTTCACATTCTTATCAGAGGATGAAATTAGCGCTTTGGAAACAGAAGTAGCTGAACAACCACATCTACGTAATGCACAGAAGCGTTTAGCTGAAGAAGTTACTCGTTTTGTTCATGGACAAGAAGCTTTAGACGAAGCATTATTGATTACTGAAGCATTGTTTACAGGTAACGTTAAAGACTTAACAGCCAAACAAATTGCTGAAGGTTTTAAGAATATGCCTCAATTTACTGCACCTCGCGAAGCTAAAAACCTAGCAGTTTGGTTAGTAGATATCGGCTTAATTAGTTCTCGTCGCCAATCACGAGAATTTATTCAAAATGGTGCTATTTCAATTAACGGTGACAAAGTTGATGACCTAGAATTTGAAATTAGTCCGGAACACGCTATTGGCGATCAATACGTTATCGTACGTCGCGGTAAGAAAAACTACTACTTAGTAACTTTCGAAAACTAAGTCATTAGAAGTTCAAAAGTAAAACAATCTAATCGTGTCTGTGAGTATTGCTCTTACAGACACGATTTTTTTCGATTTTAACACTCTATCTACACTCAACACCTAGAAAATTTGATTAGTATTATTCACTTTATATTAGACCGCTATTTTCTATTTAGTCTGTCTTGGTAGCTCACCGTGCTAGTTTTGCCAAAGCGGTATAAAGGGCAACCGGCACAGCTCGCTCTGACTTAGAGCATAACGATGTAGACAGAGCCTAGCCGATTGAGCCGGAAAAGAGCGAACGCTAGTGAGGCTTTGAAAGCGACCACCGCTTTGAAAAAACTAGTACGATGAGCGCAGCACAAATACGATTAAAACAAACCTACATTTCCTTAAAATGCAAAAAAACCTCTCAAACAACATCCATAGACGTCGTTGAAAGGTTGATTTTATACTTAATAGTACTAGTTAGTCCATCTCGTTACTTGTTCTTTAGTTCCATAAACAAAATGTTCTGGGCTTACTTCGAATTGTTCTAACTCGCCAGTTACCTCTTCAGGTGTATAAGCCACACGTACACGTTTGCTTTCACTAATTGGGTCCGGTTGTGGAACTGCTGAAAGCAATGATTGTGTATACGGGTGTACTGGATTTGAATAAATCTCAGTAGCTGGCCCTAACTCTACAATTTTACCGTGGTGCATTACAGCAATACGGTCACTAATGTATTTAACCATTGATAAATCATGGGCAATAAATAAGTAAGTAAAGTTTTGTTCACGTTGTAATTTTTTCATCAAGTTAACAACTTGCGCTTGAATCGAAACGTCTAACGCTGAAATAGGCTCATCGGCAATGATGAATTTAGGTCCTAATGATAACGCACGGGCAATACCAATACGTTGACGTTGCCCCCCTGAGAATTCGTGCGCATAACGGTTCGCATGTTCACGGTTCAAACCTACTGATTCTAATAACTCAGCAATTTTTTCGTAACGTTCATGTTTATTTTTATATAAACCATGAATATCGAATCCTTCACCAATGATTTCGCTAACTGTCATTCTAGGGTTTAAAGAGGCATAAGGATCTTGGAAAATCATTTGGATGCTTTTCGCTAATTCCTTGCGTTCTTGCGCTGATATTTTATCGCTAATATTTTTACCTTGGTAGATGATATCACCTTCTGTAATATCATATAAACCAATGATTGAGCGTCCTGTTGTAGATTTACCACTTCCGGATTCACCTACTAGACCTAAAACTTCACCTTCATAAATATCGAAACTAATCCCGTCAACAGCTTTAATCGGAGAAGAGCTCTTACCGAAATATTGTTTAAGGTTTTTAACTTCTAATAATTTCTTAGTCATTCGTTGCTCCTCCTTCAGCTTCTAAAAAGCGATTAATTCGTTTTTGAATAACAGCTGGTACTTCAACTTTCGGAGAATCTGGATGCAATAACCAAGTTTTAGCATAATGGTTCTCTTTAACTTTATACATTGGTGGCTCTTTAACATAATCAATTGCCATCGCATAACGATTACGTGCCGCAAATGCATCACCTTTTGGTGGGCTGATTAAGTTTGGTGGCGCTCCTGGAATTGTATACAACTCATCTTGATCGTTACTCTCTAGGTCAGGCATTGAACCTAATAAGCCCCATGTATAAGGATGTTTAGGGTTATAGAAAATCTCGTTTACATCACCGTATTCAACGATTTGCCCCGCATACATAACAGCAACTTTATCTGCAATATTCGCTACGACACCCAAGTCATGCGTAATAAAGATGATTGAGTTTTCGTTTTTCTTTTGAATTTCTTTCATCAACTCGATAATTTGAGCTTGAATAGTTACGTCTAAAGCTGTTGTAGGCTCATCCGCAATCAATAATTTGGGTTCTGCTGCCAAGGCAATCGCGATAACAACACGTTGACGCATCCCACCTGAGAACTCATGTGGATATTGCTTGAAACGTTTTTCAGGCATTGGTATACCAACTTCGTCCAATAATTCTATTGCACGTTTTTCTGCTGCTTCACGTGAAATTTTCTTATCATGAATACGAATTGCTTCAACAATTTGGTTCCCTACACGGATGGTTGGGTTTAAAGCTGTCATTGGATCTTGGAAAATCATCGCAATGTCCTTGCCTCGAATTCCAGTCATTTCATCTTCAGTTTTGTCTAAGATGTTGACACCGTTCAATAGAATTTCTCCACCATCATATTGTCCTGGAGGTTGTGGAATTAGACGCATTAAGGCGTTAGCCGTCACACTTTTACCTGATCCTGACTCCCCAACAATAGCTAGTGTTTCACCTTTTTTCAATGTAAAGTTAACGCCACGAACTGCTTGGACTAATCCAGCGTAAGTTTTGAAAGACACGCGTAAATCTTTAACTTCTAATAATAAATCTGACATGTTCTTTCCTCCTACTTACGTAATTTTGGATCGAGTGCGTCACGCAAACCGTCACCTACTGCATTAAATGCAAAGATTGTCACTGAAATTAATATAGCTGGGAAAATTAATCGCCAAGGCGCTGTTAAAATAGCTTCATTACCTTCTGAAGCCATTGTACCCCAACTAGCTGTTGGTGGTGTTACACCTAAACCGATATAACTTAAGAAAGCTTCACTAAAGATTGCTCCCGGAATTGTTAACGTCATCGTTACAATAATAGATCCCATTGCGTTTGGAATTAAATGTTTGAAAATTAAATGGTTCGTGTTAGCTCCCAATGTACGAGCAGCTAAAACATACTCTTGGTTTTTAATTTGCAATACTTCACCACGTACAATACGAGCCATTCTAACCCAACCTGTAATTGATAAAGCGATGATCATTGTTAATAAACCTTGTTCCATTACAACTAATAACATGATAACAACTAATAAGTTAGGAATCGCTGTTAAAATATCACAAATACGCATCATGAAATTATCAGTATTACCACCAATAACTCCAGCCACACTACCGTAAAGGACACCAATCACAACGTCAATTGCAGCTGCTGATAAACCAATTAATAGAGAGATTCGTGCTCCGTACCAAGCTCTAACAAAGATGTCACGCCCTAAGTTATCTGTACCAAACCAGTTGGTCATACTAGGTGGCGCATTGTAAAGTCCTGTTTGCTCACTAAATGAATACGGTGAGAATACCGGTACAAAAATAGCCATTAAGAAAATAATGATTAATAGAATTAAGCCAAAAATTGCTAATTTATTTCGGATAAAGGTTCTGAAAACTTCGCCCCAGAATGAGATTGTTTTCTCACTCAAGACATCAGTTTCATCTTCTTTAACGCCGACAATTCTAAAATCCTCTGCATTTAATACTTCATGTTCTTGCATGTTTAGTTGTCAGCTCCTTCCAATTTGATTCTTGGGTCAATTAATACATAAAGAATATCCACAATTAAAACTGCGAACAATAATAAAATCGCATAGAATACTGTCGTACCCATGATAACAGTATAGTCACGGTTATTGATACTTGTGACAAAGTGACGTCCTAAGCCTGGAATAGCAAAGACGTTTTCAATAACAAAACTACCGGTTAAAATTCCTGCTGTTAATGGTCCTAAATAAGAAACTACTGGCAATAAAGCATTACGTAGCGAGTGTTTAAACACAACTGCCCAACGTTTTAAACCTTTGGCTCTTGCTAGTTTTACATACTCAGAGGTATTCTGCTCAAGTAAACTAGAACGTGTCATTTTAGCTATATTCCCCATATAACTAATTCCTAATGCAATCGAAGGTAATACAGTACTTGCTGCATCTCTCCAACCACTAATTGGGAACCAACCTAATTTTAAACCTAGACTATATTGTAATAATCCAGCTAAAACAAATGACGGAATAGAAATACCCAATACCGCAATAATTGTTGAAATATAATCTCCAGCTCGGTTATGGTTCATGGCAGAAACCACTCCTAGAAGGATTCCTCCCCCAACAGCGATTAATAACGCTTGTCCACCTAAGGCTAAAGAAACTGGGAATGATTCAAAAATCATGTCATTCGTTGAACGACCACGGTATTTCATTGATTCACCAAAGTTAAATTGAACGACGTTTTTTAAATAATCCCAGTATTGATCGTACCATGGGTTATTTAATCCATATTGCTCATTCAGTTGATCTTGAATTGCTTGAGTCATGACGGTTTGCTCACTTGCAAATGGGTTACCTGGCGCTAACCTCATTAAGAAGAAAGTAGCTGTCACAATAAAGAACAATGCAATCGCAATGTGAATAAGTCGATGTAGTACATATTTTGTCATTGTGTCCTCCTTGTATATAAAGACATCAAAAAACCGCTCCTACGGAACAGCTTTAGAGATAACATGAGTTTGCTATAAATTAAATAAAATCAACAATAACTTCAGTTTCTAAAGTAAGCATTTAATAAGTTTTACTATTAACTACTTTTAATTTAATCAACCGAAATATGAAATTTTTCATATCATCCTAATCGATGTCACATAATAAATCACTTAGTAAAATTTAGCCTATTTCACTATCAATGTCAACCTCTTATCCGATTCTAATGCTTTGTTGACAATAATTTAAAGACAAGTAAATGATTAAGATTCTCTCTTTACAATAAAAGAGAGCTTACTCAAATGAATAAGCTCTCTTTGTTAGCAAATATTATTCACCAGAAGAAATTGATACATCTTTAAGGTTAATGTTACCTAATGCGTCTGGCGACATGTTTTCAACATGATCATGTACTACGTATAAGTTAGTATAGTAGTAAAGTGGGATAACTGGCATTGCATCAACTATGATTGCTTCTGCTTGTAATAGTAAGTCAGTTCTTACTGCAGGGTCTTGTTCAGCAGATGCTTGATCGATTAATGATTTGAACTCTTCATTTTCCCAGCCAGTATCGTTGTTACCTGCATCAGCTGTACGATACATATCTAAGAATGAAGACGCGTCGTTGTAGTCAGCAATCCAACCCAAACGAGCAACTTGGTAGTCTAATACGTTTAGACGTTCTAAGTATACTTGCCACTCAGTGTTATCAATATTAACATTGATTCCTAAGTTTTGTGCCCATCCTTCTTGAATGAATTGAGCAATTGTAGAGTGAGCTTCACTTGTGTTGATTGAGATGTTGATTGTTAATTCGCTAGCGTCAGCTAAACCTAACTCTTCTAAACCAGTAGCTAAGTATTCTTTCGCTGCATCGTAGTCAGCATCTGCAAAGTAACCACGGTCATCTTCAAATCCATCAATTGTTGGAGGAACTAATCCTAAAGCTGGTAGTTGCCCACCTTTAGTGATGTTGTCTACTAAACCTTGACGGTCAATTGCTAAAGCTAAAGCTTTACGGATGTTAACATTAGATGTTACTTCATCAGTTGTGTTCAATTTGTACCAGTAAATTGCAGCATATGGTGCTACGTTTAATTCTTCATTCGCTTTATATAAGTCAATCGCGTCTAAAGAAACAGTGCTGTATGGTGAACCTAAGTAGTCAATACCACCAGCTTGGAACTCAGCGTTAGCAGTTGACTCAGCTTCGATAATTTGAACATTAACTGTGTCTAAAGCAACATTTTCTGCATCCCAGTAGCTATCACTTTTCACTAATACATAGTGGCTGCTGTGTGCCCACTCTTGTAATGAGAATGGTCCGTTTGATACATAAGCATCACCAGCGTCTAATGCCCAGTTAGCATCTGCTTCAACAGTTGCTTGGTGAACTGGCATATAAGTATAGAATGCTGTTAACTCTAAGAAGTATGAAGTAGGGTTAGCTAATTTAACTTCTAAAGTTTTCTCGTCAACTGCAGTAACACCTACAGCGTCCGCTTCACCTTCACCAGCGTTATATGCTTCTGCGCCTTCAATTACGTATAAAATTGAAGCGTATTGAGAAGCTGTTTCTGGGTTTAAAACACGTTTCCAGGCAAATTCAAAATCACTTGCAGTTACAGGGTCGCCGTTTGACCATACGTTACCATCACGTAATGTAAAAGTATACGTTAAGCCATCTTCACTTACTTCCCATGATTCAGCAGCAGCTGGTAAAACTTCGCCTTCGTTATTCATTGCTGTTAAACCTTCAAATACGTTTTTAATAATCGCACCTGAAGTTGAATCTGTTGCAAGAGCAGGGTCAATGGTTGGTGGCTCAGAACCGATTGCTAAGTTTAAGACTTGTTCTTCTTGTGCAGCAACAGTTGCTGCTGATAATTCAGCGATTGGGCTAAATGCTAATAATGCAGCACCTAATAATACAGCTTTTTTCAGAAATTTTTTCATGAAATTCCTCCTAACATTTTATACTGATGTTCTGACGCCGACGGCTAACTCTTTGTCACAACATTAGTTTTTCTAATATAAAATGTAATCCATTTCAATGAGAATGTCAAATGAAATTCTTAGAAATATTTAATTATTTCGTTACTAATATAACATTTATTGTTATATTTTGTTCCATTGTTCTGGACTCCACATCATTCCATCTAATTTTCCCTTTTCAGTTTCAAGGCGACGAGCTTGTTCTGCGTAGACCTCTCCTGCCATATACAATAGCGCTTTCGTTGGATAGGTCTTTGCTTCTTCTAGCCATTTAGGGATGATATCTGTTTGCCAATTCGTCATCTGAATCCTCCTTTACCATGCTTCATTAATATCTGTCAATTCATCTAAGTCATCCGCTTGATCCTGTAACTCATTAATAAACATATCCATTAATAATTGATCTGTGGCTGACAATTCTAATTCATCATCACTTAAATTCTCTAATTTATTCAGAATATAGTACTGCAAGTTTCTAAAGCTGCTCGCCTCTCCCGTTTCTAAGAAACAAGCATACCGCATCATAAGTGAAAATTTTTGCGGCTCATCCATATAATGGAATTGGTGAACGGTGAAAGGCATTAAATAATGCATGCCAAAATGTCTAGCCAATAATTCATAAGGTGAGAGTAATTCTGAAAGTGTTCGCCCCTCGCGACCACCCGCTTGATAATGCTCTGCCTTCACACCTGCTAATACAACTAATCCTAGCTGTTTACCATGTAAACTTTGCTGAAAAGCGGCATTACCCACTTCAGTATCAAAAATAGCGTCAAGCCAAATTTTCATAATGGCTGGGGCTTGATACCAGTAAAGTTGAAATTGAAAAATAATTCGGTCAAATTCCATTAAACGCTTACGCTCCGCTTGACTATCAAAGCTTCCATTTTGAGCTTGATATTCTTGATTTAAATTAACATAGACCACTTCTGTATTTGCTTGGCCGGAGCTCAAGAGGAACTGATGGCTGCTCGATTTGGTCACATCTGGATGTGCGATGTATACAATTGTACGCATAATGTCTCCTTTGTAATAAAAATTTCTGTCTTCTTTATATTAGAATGCTTCTATTTTCGGTTCTATTTCTTCATTAGAAAAAGCGTACCACAATCGTTAAGCACATAGCAATATGTTGCTCACTTCGATTGGGTACGCTTGGTTTTTAATTATTGATTTGAGTTGAATTAACTATTAGCCCCTGTTTCATCTGAAGCATTTGGAACTTCTGGTTGTTCCGGTTGCTCTGGCTGTTCCGGTTGTTCCGGCTGTTCTGGTTGTTCCGGCTGTTCTGGTTGTTCCGGCTGTTCTGGTTGTTCCGGCTGTTCTGGTTGTTCTGGTAACGACGGTATTGCTGGCGGTGTTACTGGAGCTGTAGGTGTCGTTGTATCTTGAGACCACTCTTCTTCAATAATCACTTCTTGCTCAGAAGACTCTTCTGAACTTTCTTCTACAGGATTTAATAATTCAACATTCGCTAACATAGCTGCTGTTAATAAAGATGATGGTTCAACTGCAGTTAAGGCTAAATCATAGTATTGAGGAATTGTTGCGGTTAATTCTTGCATCACAACAATAAAACCTGCTACATATTCATCCGCTGCTTGTGTTAATTCATCTTTAGCTGAACCAGCTTCTACTAATTCAATAGCTGTTTCAAATTTTGCCATTGCTTGCGCAATTGTACCAATTTGTCCATCTTCGATTGGTAAAGCTTTTACTTCTTCTAATGCTTTCTTCGCTGTTTCATAAGCATCAAATCCTTTTAATGCATAATCAATATGTGCGTTAATGGCAGTTTGGAAGTCATCTAAAGCCTCTACTTCTTCTTCAACTTCTTCTACTTTAGTAGAAACAGTATTCGTTGCTTCTTCCGCTTCTTCTAAAACGAAGTAATATTTTTCTTTTGCTTCTTCTATCTGTTCAATTGTTAAACCTTCTTTGAAAGATAGGTTCTCAGCTACTTGATTCGCTTTAATCGCTGGCGTTTCTTCAGGATAGAATCCATTAACAGCTTCTTTCGCTTCAACACGGTGAACGATTTCGTCTAACTGACGATTTAAAACGTTCTTATCTAAAGTTGACTCATTTAAATCATCAATTTCAGTTCTTAAGCTCTCTACATATTCTTCAGTAATATCTTCTTGGATAAAACCTGTTTCTTCATCAATATATAAATCTGCAATTTTCTTTTGAACTGTTTGACTCATATTGTTCGTAACTGTCGGACGATCAGTTTTTGAACTCGATTCTAAGAATGTATATAAATTTAGTACAGCGACTAAGATAACGACTAACGCTGCGATCACTAAAACTTTCACTTTATTACTCATCTAGCTCGTTGCTCCTTTTTTAGTATGGATTTACATCGTAAATATCGTATTTACACCATTTCATATACTAACACATTAATTAGTGATTTGGGTAGTATATTTTGCTTTATAAGGCATTTCTTAGTAAAAATTAATAACTTTTGCGATAAATAGCGCGCTTTACGTTGCCATATCATCTGAATCTTCCGTTAATTTACAAGGTAATTTAATAATAAAGGTTGAGCCATGACCCAATTCACTTTCTACTTCAATGGTTCCTTCATGCGCTTCAACTAACGAATGAACAACCGCTAAACCGATACCAGATTCGCCAAATTGAGTATTCTTACGAGACACGTCTACTTTATAAAATCTTTCCCAAATACTTTCAATTTGCTTAGTATCAATCCCGATTCCCTCATCAATCACTTTCAGAATTGTCTGTGTTTTGCTCATCGTGCCTACTAAAATAATCTCACTATCTTGCGAAAATTGAATCGCATTCGTGACTAAATTAATCAAGATCTGAACAATTCGGTCATAGTCTGCCCAAATTTCTAAATCCGGATGAGCTTGTACGATAATCTGATTATTTTTCTGTTCAGCCTTTACATTCAGTTGTTCTTTAATTTGCGTTAATAACGAAACACCATTCAATACTTGTTTTTTCAACGTGATTTGACGACTACGTATTTTTTCATAGTCAAGATTCTCATTAACTAAACGTGTTAGACGCTTTGTCTCTTTGCTGATTAATTCCAAACTACGTCCTCGTTGAGCTTCAGGAATCATATCGTACTGCAAACCTTCTAAGAGTCCACTCATTGTTGTCAGCGGGGTACGCATCTCATGTGCCGCATCCATCATAAATTGACGACGTAAATTCTCTTGGCGCTTAATTTCTTCCTGAGAATTACGTAAGGATTCTGACATGACGTCGAAGTCACGTGCTAAATCACCAAATTCATCAGCGCTTCCTGTATCAACAATTACTTCATAGTTACCCGAAGCAATTTCTCTAGTAGCTTGTTGTAGTTTCTTAATTTTCCGCGTTTGGAAAATCGCATAGAAAACACTCATAATAATGCCGACAATGGTCGCAATAATAAATGAAATCAATATATGATTTTGCGATTGAGCAATCTGCTCTTCTAGAGACTCTAATGGTGCACCCAAACTAATGAAACCAGCTGGAAAACCCGCTACTTCATTCTGTTGCAATGGAATATATACAGTTGTCATCTGAAGTTGCGTCTCAGGATCCACAAAACGTTGGGCATATTGAAGTCCTAAACTCGCACCTTCCGCAATACGTTTCAAATCTATATCGCTCAAGTTGGAACTGAAACGCTGATCATAAGTTGGATAAATAATTCGCCCATCATCCAAGTAGACTTGAATGACAATATTTTCACTTTCAAGCAGTTGAGACGCCCGCACTAAGTCTGGACGTGTAAAATTATTCGATACTATATTATTTCCATATTGCAACAATTGCGCTTCACGCTCTTTGAAAATCTCCGTTGTCATATAATTTGAAATTCGGTAAGCACTAATCGCTAAGGCTGTGATGATCACTAATAAAAAGCCTAAAATTTGTTGCCAGAGAAACTTCATTAACTTTCACCTGGATCCTCAAATTTATAACCGACACCCCAAACAGTTTGAATTAACTGTGGACCAACCACTTCAATTTTCTGACGTAATTTCTTAATATGCGCATCAACGGTTCGCTCATCTCCATAAAATGGATCTTCCCAAATACTCTTTAATAGTTGATCACGGCTAAAAACTCGTTTCGGATTTTTAGCAAACATGACTAATAAATCAAATTCTTTGGGCGTCAAATTCTCAATTGCTTGATTTTGATAGTAAGCTTCACGTGTAACGGTATTAATTTTCACCGTACCCGCTTCTACATTGAAAGCAGCATCCGCATCCACTTCTACTTCCGTTGGCACAATTTGCGCACGACGATGTAAGGCTTTCATACGAGCCAATAAAGTTAGCGGACTAAATGGTTTCGTCACATAATCGTCGGCACCCATTTCTAAACCAATCACTTGATCACTTTCTGAGTCTTGGGCTGTTAACATAATAATAGGCGTTTCCTTTGATATTTCACGCATTTTTCGACAAATTGTCATCCCATCCATTGATGGTAAATTCAAATCTAAAACGACAATATCCCATTCAGCAGGTGATGCCTTATAAGCCTCGAAACCTTCAGCCCCATCATGATGAAAAGCTGCCTCAAACTCTTCTTTTTCGAAAAACATCGACATCATTTCACATACAGACTCATTATCTTCAATCATTAAAATTCTCATCGAAATACCTCCTCATTTAACAGTTCTGTCCTAATAGACAGCTACATCCCTATTATACAATAATCACACTCAAAAAGATTGAATAAACTATGGTCAAAATACGACCAAAAATCTTATTCCAAGACAAAAACAACGATTTCCTGCTTGGTCTGCAGAAAATCGTTGTTCGTTAGTCGATAAATTTAGGCGCTCGTTACGGCATGGGCTTGAGTTGCCACCTCAGTTGGAGAAGGTTTAGTGCCTGCTACAGTTTTGTCCTCAGTCACCTTATTCTTGCGGTCAATTAATGTCACTTCAGTTACTAAACATTCAACTACATAAACAGTTAAGCCTTCCTTGTTTACATAATTACGACTTTGCATAAGACCAGAAACACTAATTTGAGAGCCTTTCTGAACGTTATTATGCAGTAAATCGGCTAAATGGTCCCACACAACAATCGGAATATAATCCGTCACTGTTTCGCCATTACGATCACGATGTGGCCGATTAATCGCAATTGTATTATTTAAGACCCGATGATCTTCACCAATTTTCCGCAATGACATATCCCGACATAAACGACCAACGAAAACAGCTTGATTCATAGTTTTCCACTCCTTTTTTTGTACTACTATTAAATACGTAAAAAAGGTCGAAAAAATGTGTCAAAAATTAATTCTTAACAAAAAATTAAGAATCTCCTTCAGAAATTCGCTCCGCTGTTTCCACTATTTTTCTTAGACGATGATTAACACCCGATTTCGAAATCGGTCCGCCAGGCACTTGTTCGCCTAACTCCTTTAAGCTTAAATCAGGATTCTCCAAACGGAAACGTGCCATCACCTGTAACTTCTCTGGTAACACTGCTAATCCATGGGTCGCTTCAATCAACCGTATTGCCTCTAATTGACGTTGAGCCGCATCAATGGTTTTGTTTAAATTGGCATTCTCCATATTTACCAAGCGATTGACTGAGTTACGCATATCGCGCACAATTCGAATATCTTCAAATTTCAACATTGCACGGTTAGCGCCAACAACCGCTAGAAATTCAGATATTTTCTCCGCTTCTTTAATGTACGTAATAAAACCATTACGACGTACCACTGTCTTAGCATTCAAATCAAAATCATTCATAATCTGACACAAGTCGTCATTATGATTTTCGTAGTTCGAATAGATTTCTAAGTGATAGCTGCTAGCTTCCGGATTATTCACCGATCCCCCCGCTAAGAAAGCTCCTCTTAAATATGAGCGTTTTTTCTGATTATCTTGCATAATTTCTTTTGAAACATTTGTGATGATCGACAAACCATCAAAAATATCCAAATCCAACAATAATTCGCGCACCCCTTGACGACAACGAACTATATAGACATTATTTTTTTTCAACTTCATCTTGCGGCGGACAATGAGTTCGCCTTCTATCTTATAATGATCCTTCAATAAACTATAAATACGACGCGCAATCGCAGCATTTTCACTTTGCACATTCAGTATAAATCGTTGTTGATACAAACTAACAGCCCCATTCATACGAATAAGGGCAGCTAGTTCGGCTTTAGCATGTTCTATGTGCACTTCTAAAAGCGTGCATTCTTTTTTGACGTCAGAAGCAAAAGTCACCAACGTCACCTCCTATTTTTAATAAACATTCACATCAGAGGCATTCTTACGATGCAGTTTAGTAGTGTTAAGAATATGTCCTAATTCTTCCACCACACGATCTGTATCATGATAAGCACCACCCTGTTTCATGCTTAAAAATTCACTTGAAATTACGCGACAACCCGCATTTCTTAAGCCTTTAAAATCATGTTTTACTTGTAATAAATACTCTTCATTAGGTTGTGTCAGAATATAATCTCGCGGTACTTCAGTCGTATTCACTAAGACTGTATCGACAAAGCAAGCACCTAAATGTTGATGCAGTACTTCAACGTGATCAGAATCTGTAAAGTTTTCTGTCTCACCCAACTGCGTCATAATATTACAAATATAGACAACCTCTGCATCTGTCTTCAAGAGCGCCTCACCAATTTCTTTAACCATTAAGTTAGGCAGAATACTTGTATATAAGCTACCTGGACCAAGAACTATTAAATCCGCTTCAAGAATTGCATCCACCACACGCGGTGACGCTTTAACCGCTTCGTCTCCTGAAGTTGTGGTCACAATGACTTCTTGAATTTTCTTACGGTGATGGGCAATTTTTGATTCACCAATCGCAATTGTTCCATCTTCAAACAAGGCATTCAACACTAACGCTTCTGGAGCAGCTGGTAAAATTTGGCCTCTTATTTTCATAAAGCGTGATAAAAAATCGATTGCTTCACTCATGGAACCTTTCATTTCTTTCAACGCAGCAATTAGGAGATTCCCTATCGCATGGCCAGCAAGAAAATCATCATCCGTATTAAAACGATATTGAAATAGCTCAATTAAAGTCGGATCAGCATCCGAAAGGGCACACATACAATTTCGTATATCACCAGGAGGCACAACATTAATATAGTCTCTAATGGCGCCGCTGCTGCCACCATCATCAGCAACTGTGATTACAGCCGAGATATTGGCATCTAGTTTTTTTAAGCCCTTTAAAATAACAGGTAAACCTGTTCCACCACCGATTACCGCTACATTGTAGCGGCTTTTAGGTAGATTCTCTTCCATCATGAGCGTGTTGTAGACTCTTTTCGTTTATGTTGATCACGGTGAGAGACATTCACCGTATATTGATCACTTCTTAAGCGAGTTGTAATTCTTTCAGCCAATGCGACAGAACGGTGTTGGCCTCCTGTACAGCCAATCGCAATCGTAACGCTCGATTTACCTTCGCGTTTATAGCCTGGTAAACAGTACTCAATTAAATCAATAAATTTCGTATAAAACTCTTCCGTTTCAGGTTGTTTCATGACATACTCATACACTTCTGGATCTTGACCTGTTTGCGGTCTTAATTCTGGCACATAATGAGGATTCGGCAAGAAGCGCACATCCATCATCACATCTGCATCGATGGGCGCACCATATTTAAAACCAAATGAAACAACTTCGATATGGAAGGTATTATGTTCAATAGAAGAGAATTGTTGCGTAATAAATGTACGTAACTCTCTCGGTGTTTTATCGGTCGTGTCGACAACAATTTGTGCACGCGTTCTTAAATCATGTAGTAAAGCACGTTCTTTTTGGATACCTTCTAATACACGTCCTTCATTAGCTAAAGGATGACTACGTCTTGATTCTTTGTAACGCGACACTAGTGCTTCATCACTCGCTTCGAGGAATAAAACACGTGTCGTAATAAATTGTGTATTATCTAGAGTTCCAATAATATTCTCTAATTCATTAAAGAAGTCACGAGTACGCAAGTCAATTACCAGGGCGATTTTCGTAATTTTCCCTGATTCCTTCACTAACTCCCAGAACGTTGGCAATAAGGTTGGTGGCATATTATCAATACAGTAAAAACCTAGGTCCTCAAAACTTTGGACCGCTACTGTTTTACCAGCCCCACTCATTCCTGTAATAATGACTAATTCTAAAGTATCTGACATCTTATTCGCCTCGTTTCTGATAATTTCTGTAGTCTCAGTATACCACATCTTATCCTATTAATTCATTACTCCAAGCTTTAGATATTAATACTATTATATGACGATTATCTTGAATAGTATTTTGGCTAAGGATTGTTCTTTAATCGCAAAAAAACTCAGTCACTCGCTGTAAGCAATCTGACTGAGTTTAATATTCTCTAAATTATTTAGTTAAGTTGCGGATATCTGCTTCAATTTTCGTTGCCTTTGCTTCAACTTCAGCTTGCGATTCACCTTGAACCCCTAAGTAAAGTTTAATCTTAGGCTCCGTGCCACTTGGTCTAAAAGCAACCCAGCTACCGTCTTCTAAGACATATTTCAAAGCATCCGAGCTTGGGTAAGTTAATTTACTCTCTTTACCATCCGCATAAGTTAAGCTCCCTGCTAAGTAGTCTGCAGCTGTCTCAACTTTCAAACCACCCATGTCTGCGATACCTTCTGTACGGATTGTATGCATGATTTGTTTCATTTGTTCCGCACCAGATAAACCTGGGAATGATAGTGAAATGGTCTTCTCGTAGAAATAACCATATTTATCATACATTGCTTGTAAAGCATCACCTAAAGTACGGCCGTGTTTCTTGTGATAAGCTGTCAATTCAGCTAAGACAACCAACGCTTGAATGGCATCTTTGTCACGAACAAATGGCTTGATTAAGTAACCGTAACTTTCTTCGAAGCCCATTAGGAATGTGTGAGCGCCAGTTTCTTCGTACTGTTGAATTTTCTCAGCGATAAATTTGAAACCAGTTAACACTTCAACCATTTCTAAGCCATAACTTTGAACAATTGCATCAGCCAAGTTCGTTGAAACCATTGATTTAATCGCTACACCATTCGCTGGCAAGTCGCCTTGCGCTTGACGTGCATTTAGAATATAGTCCAACATAATTGACGCAATTTGGTTCCCTGTTAATAACTGATAATCACCGGAAGCCGTACGGATCATTGCACCTAAACGGTCAGCATCCGGATCGGTTGCTAACAAGATGTCCGCTTCAACTGAACGAGCTAGTTGTTCTGCTAAATCAAAGGCTTCTTCCGATTCAGGGTTTGGAGAAGCAACTGTTGGGAAATCACCGTCAGCTTTTGCTTGCTCTTCCACAACGTGAACAGATTTGAAACCAGCTTGTTCTAAAGCTTTCATCCCTAAATACATACCTGTTCCATGTAAAGGTGTGAAGACGATGTTCACTTTATCGCTCATTTCGTTAACCAACGCTTGATCTACCGTAACAGCCTTGATTTCTTCTAAATAAGCCTCATCGACGCGGTCGCCAATAATATCGATCGTCCCATTACCTAATAATTCCGTCTTATCTCCAACCTCAACTGTTAATGGATTTTCAACAGCTCTTACAAATTTCGTTAAGTTATCTGCATCCTCTGGCGGCATTTGCCCACCATCTGCACCATAAACTTTATAACCATTATACTCAGCGGGGTTGTGACTCGCTGTAATCATAATTCCTGCAAAAGCATTCAAATGTCTAACTGCAAACGATAATACCGGAGTCGGTCTTAAACTTTCATACACATAACTCTTGATGTTATGTTTACCTAATACCATCGCAGCTTCCATCGCAAACTCTGGCGAATAATGTCTAGAGTCGTAAGCAATCGCAACGCCACGACGCTTCGCTTCCTCTCCACTTTGCTCTATTAAAGTAGCTAAACCTTCTGTTGCTTGTCTAACTGTATAAATATTCATGCGGTTTGGTCCTGCACCCAATACACCACGCATTCCAGCTGTACCAAAGCTCAAGCTAGCCCCAAAGGAATCCTTTAATAATTCTTCATCCTTATTATTTGCTAATTCTTCTTTTAAGATTGCATCTAAACCTTCGAAATTTTGCCATAATTCATAAGTTTCGCGCCATTCCATTATTCTTCGCCACCTTTCTATTTATCGTTTTCATTATAACATTTTTTACCAATTTTTACGTATTTTCATACTAAATCTTTAAATCTCAGCCAAAATATTCCCCCACACCATTCAAAAACGCTACCAAATCAACTATTCCGCTTAAAAAAAATTTTTATCAGCAGCTTGCAGAACTGATTCAGTCAATTGAATTTTCAACAGAAACTCACAGTTTCACAGGTCAAAATGATGTTTCTGATTCAATGTGCTAACTCAGAATCTGATTTTGATGATTGAAGCACTCAATGTTCAAACTCAAACCGCGAGTTTAAACATTGAACTAGATTTAGCCAGATTTATCAATTAATTTCGGTAAAAATTTAACTTTCAAGAGCAAATAACGCATTGGACATCACCCTCCAGGTGATAATTTCTGGTCAATGTGCTAACTCGGAATCTGATTTTGATGATTGAAGCACTCAATGTTCAAACTCAAACCGCGAGTTTAAACATTGAACTAGATTTAGCCAGATTTATCAATTAATTTCGGTAAAAATTTAACTTCCAAGAGCAAATAACGCATTGGACATCACCCTCCAGGTGATGATTTCTGGTCAATGTGTTAACTCGGAATCCGAGTTTGATGATTGAAGCACTCAATGTTCAAACTCAAACCGCGAGTTTAAACATTGAATTGGATTTAGCCAGATTTATCAATTAATCTCGGTGAAAATTGAACATTTAAGTGCAAATAACGCATTGTACATCACCCTACAGGTGATGATTTCTAATCAATGTGCTAACTCGAAATCTGAGTTTGATGATTGAAGCACTCAATGTTCAAACTCAAACCGCGAGTTTAAACATTGAATTGGATTTAGTCAGATTTATCAATTAATCTCGGTGAAAATTGAACATTTAAGTGCAAATAACGCATTGTATATCACCCTACAGGTGATGATTTCTGTTCAATGTGCTAACTCAGAATCTGAGTTTGATGATTGAAGCACTCAATGTTCAAACTCAAACCGCGAGTTTAAACATTGAACTGAATCCAGTAACTGCTTAAGAAATTTTTCGACATATTTCTTCAAGCGTTTCATTTAAGCCATCTTGCGTAGCTCAACTGGTTGATTTGCCTATAGCGGTATTAAGGGCAATCGGCACAGCTTGCTCTGACTATGAGCAAAGCGAATTAGGCAGAGCCTAGCCGATTGAGCTGGAAAAGCACGAACGCCAGTGAGGCTTTGAAAGCGACCACCGTCTTGGCAAACCAAGCAGGAGAGCGTACGCAAAAAAACCTCACACTCAACTCAATGAATGCGAGGCTATTAACACTTAATCTTTTAAAGACTCGATGTATTGGTAAGCCATGTGGCCAGCAATACTTCCGTCACCTACAGCTGTCGCGATTTGACGTAAAACAGTTTTACGTACGTCACCTACCGCATAAATACCAGGTACAGATGTTTCCATCTTCTCGTTTGTTACGATCCAACCTTCTTCATCCGTCACACCTAAGTCAGCAACGACTGCCGAATTTGGTACGATTCCAACATAAACAAAGACACCATCTGCTGCGAAGTCTGTCACTTCATTTGTTTTGATGTTACGTAATTGAACAGCGTTAACCGCATTCTCGCCCTTAACCTCTTCAACCACAGTATCCCAAATGAAATCTACTTTCTCATTGGCAAACGCGCGATCTTGAAGAATTTTCTGTGCGCGTAACTCATCACGACGGTGAACAATCGTTACTTTATCTGCAAAGTTAGTTAAATATGTACCTTCTTCAACAGCCGAGTCTCCGCCACCTACTACAACTAAGTTTTTATTACGGAAAAAGAAACCATCACATACCGCACAGTAAGAAACACCTTGTCCAGCTAAACGTTCTTCACCTTCAACAGCTAATTTACGATTATAGGCACCTGTGGCAATCACAACTGCTGATGCAACATAAACTTTATCACTTGTATGGATATGTCTTTCATTTCCATGAATTTCAATATGGGTTACATCCCCGTACACATGCTCGGCACCAAAGCGCATCGCACCTTCGTACATATTAGTTGCTAATTCCGGTCCACCAATTAAAGAGTAACCTGGGTAGTTTTCAACGTCCGCTGTGTTAATTAACTCACCACCAGGTGCACCCTTCTCTAATAAAATCGTTTTTAAATTCGCACGTGAAGCGTATAAAGCTGCCGTTAAACCGCCAGGTCCCGCTCCAATTACTACTACATCTGCTTCAATACGTTCTTTATTTATTTCTACTGTCAAACTTCTTCACTCCTCGTTCAAATGTTCGTTAGAATAATTATACCAAAATATTATTCTTTTGACTAGTCTCTTGTATCAAACTTAATGATTCGACTATTCTTGTTCAAGATGCTTTTGTAAAGATACTTCTTGCTTACCTTCGCGCATCATTAAAGCCTCTAAACTCTCTGCTACTGATGCATTTTCATACAGACGATGATAGAGCGCTTCGGTAATCGGCATCTCAATCTCATGCTCCTTAGCCAGCTCATAAGCTGCCTTACAAGTCAGAATACCTTCGACGACCATTTGAACTTTCTCAAATATTTCTTCTCTAGCTAAACCTTGTGCGATCAGACGACCTGCACGCCAATTTCGTGAATGCGGACTCGTACACGTTACAATTAAATCACCAACACCACTTAAGCCAATAAACGTTAAAGGATCAGCGCCCATTCTCACACCAAGGCGACTAATTTCAGCCAAGCCACGTGTAATTAACGCCGCTTTCGCATTATCACCATAACCCAATTCTTCAATCAAGCCTGCACCTAACGCAATAATATTTTTTAATGCGGCGCCTAATTCTACGCCAATCACATCCGTATTCGTATAAACACGGAAGTATCTATTCATGAAGACGTCTTGAACTATTTGGGCAGCGGTTAAAGAATGACTTGCAACTGTCACGGTTGTAATGTCTTGACGCGCTACCTCTTCCGCATGACTTGGACCAGATAGAACAGCTAAAGCTTCATAAAGTTCTGGCTTTAAGACCTCTTCCATGACTTCACTAATTCTCAATTTAGTCTCTTGTTCCAAACCTTTGGTCGCATGTACAATAATCGGTTGCGATTCATTAACGAGCAAATCATTTAAATTTGCCATTGTTTGGCGAATTGCGCTCGTTGGTACAACGATCAAAATCATACGTGCCTCATGCAATGCAACTGTCATATCAGTCGTTGCCATGATACTTTCAGGAAGCACTGTGTCAGGCAAATATTTCTGATTGATCTGTGTGTCATTTATTTGTTGGATTTGACTTGCATTACGCCCCCACAAATAAACTTCATGGTCATTTTCAGCCAATACTTTCGCTAAGGCGGTTCCCCAAGAACCAGCCCCTAATACTGCAACTTTCACCTGTTCACTCCTAATTCTTATAAACTGCTTGTTTCTTCCTCGTAATATGGAACCTCAGGAAAACTTTGTTTGCGGCGGTAAACCACAAAACCGATACTCACGACAACTAGCACTATTGATAACCATTGCGAAACACGTAATGGTCCTAAGTATAGACTGTCGGTACGCATGCCTTCAATAACCGCACGCCCAACGCCATACCAAATCAGGTAGCTGGCTGCCACTTCGCCTTGGCGGAAAAATTGCTTTCTTCTTCTGAATAGGAGAAGCAAGATAAATCCTAATAAGTTCCAAACCGACTCATACAGAAATGTCGGGTGATGGTATTCACCATTAATATACATTTGTTGAATCATAAATTCCGGCAGGTACAACTGCTCAAGAAAGCTACGCGATACAACGCCACCGTAAGCTTCTTGATTCATAAAATTCCCCCAACGCCCAATCGCTTGTGCCAGCATAATTGCCGGTGCCGTAATATCAAACATTAGGACTGGATTTATTTGACTCCTTTTACTCATCACATAAAGTGTTAGAGATCCCGCAATGATACCACCATAAATCGCAATCCCACCTTGCCAAATCATCAAAATTTGTTCAGGATTTACTAAGTAATAATCTAATTTAAAGGCCACATAATACAAACGAGCGCCTAAATAACCAATAATCACCATCCAGAATAAGAAATTAAATAATGTGTCTTCATCGATGCCTTTACGTTTACCTTCACGGCTGAAAACGATATAACCAATCGCAATACACAGGCCCATAATGATACCATACCAATGCACTGGCCAGCCGCCTATTTCAAAAGCTACACGATCAATCGTTGCTAAAAGGTTGCCAATTAATAAAAATTTCACTGCGTTTACTCCTCACGATTTTGCGTAATCAGACGGTCGAGTTTCTTGTTAAAAGCATCAGTCGCATTATAACCCATTGAATTTGCACGGAAATTCATTGCAGCCGACTCAACAATTGCGGCCAAGTTACGTCCTGTTTTTACGGGGATTCGTATTTTGGGAACTTGTACTTCAAAAACTTGTTCGAATTCTTTCTTCGAGCCTAGACGGTCGTATTCTACCGTCCCATCGTCAATGACTAAATCAATAATCACCTCTAGCTTCTTAGAACGACGAATCGCCGCAACACCATACAAGCTCATCACATCAATAATTCCTAAACCACGAATCTCTAATAGATTTTGTAAGATTTCTGGCGCTTCACCAATTAACGTCAATTCATCAATCATATACAAATCAACACGGTCATCTGATATCAAACGGTGCCCTCTTTGAATGAGCTCTAAAGCCGTCTCCGATTTACCAACACCACTTGAACCGACTAGTAAAACCCCCATCCCAAATACTTCGACAAAAACGCCGTGTTTAGATAGGCGTTCTGCTAATTTACCTTCTAAAAAGTTCGTAATATTGGCTAATACACGACTCGTTTTAGAACGTGAACCTAAAATCGGAATACCTAACACTTCCGTTAATGGAATTAATTCAGCTGGCACTTCAATTCCTCTCGAAATGACAATGGCTGGTGTATTTTTATGGCAAAGCATTTTGAAGATTTCAATCCGCTCTTCTGCGGTTTTTGAATTTATATAGGAAATTTCTGTACGTCCAATTAATTGAATACGTTCATGCGGATAAAAATCTTTATATCCCGTTAAAACTAATCCTGGTCGTGAGACTTCACTTGATACAATGGGGCGTTTTTCAAACTCAGCCCCATGTAAAATCTCGATATCTAAAGTCGTCACTAATTCTTTTACTGTAACACTTGTTTCCATAATGCTACCTCCGTAGTTTTCTTATTTATCAGGTCACTTTACTCCAATAATGGTATCACATCTAGGCGTTGCTTACCATAAACAATCACTTGAAACCTGAGTAGCCGAGTTATGTTCTTCGTTATTATAAATCAGAAAACCTCAGACGAGTTCAAGGATTTTAAATTCTGTTTAGCAGTATAATTTGATTATATCATTTTACTTTTGTTGGAATATTTAACGTAGATCAGCTAATTGTTTTCCATAGCGGTACAAAGGGTAATCGGCGTAGCTTGGTGTGACTTTGAGCGCAGCGAATTAGACACACCCTAGACGATTGAGCTGGAAAAGCACGGACGTCAGTGAGGCTTTGAAAGCGACCTCCGCATTGGAAAACAATCAGCTGAACGTAGTACAAAGCTTGATAAATCAACATAAAACTTATAATATCTTATATTGAAAAAAAGCCGTTTGCAAATGCAAACGACCTTCAATGCTTTATTTACGTTAATAATGATCATCGCGCTCATTTTTGTAGAGTAGTGATTGGATAAAGCCTAGAATAATCGAGGCAAATACCGCTACCCAGAATGAACTGATACTAAAACCATGTACCAAACCGCTTGTCATATAGAGAATAAGCCCGCCAATTAAGACATTAACTAAACCCAAAGATAGAAAGTTTAGGGGTAGCGCAATCAGTTTAAGGATTGTTCCCACAAAGAAACTTAAGATTCCGTAAACTATGGCGCCGAATAAAGCTGCCCAAATACTTGTAATTTCTAACCCTGGAATAATAACAGCTAATGCTAAAAAGATGAACGCATTAATAATTATTTTCATAGCGAATCTCTCCTTCTAATATTAGAAGTCGCTCCAGTCGTCTTCTTTAGTTGTTGGTGTCACATCTTTGCGTTCGTCTTGGGCAAAGCGATTCATGACACTTTCAGATTTAGTCGAGCGTTTTTGGACATAACCATCCACTTGGTAATCATAAGGTAATAGTATACCGATGATGATATAGAACCAAAAACCAACGCCGCCCATGAAGAATAAGATTAATAATACAACACGTAGAATTGTCGGGTCAAGGTTAAGGTATTCACCTAAACCACCACATACCCCCATAATTTGTTTGTCTGTGGATGATTTATAAAGTCTTTTTTTGTTATTCATGATGTTTTCCTCCTGTATAATCAATTAACTGTTTTGTGTCATAATAAAACCGATCAGTAAGTATGCTAGAATACCTACCCCACCAAAGATGGCTAATAGAACGTACAGCACGCGCACAATGGTTGCATCGATACTAAAATATTCTGCGATACCTCCACATACTCCCATTAACACTCGATCAGTATTGGATACTTTTAATTTTTTCATGTTGCTTCCCCTTTCTATAACCTTCCATGATAGTTTCTTTTTTCGGCTGACAGTTGACAGTTTATTTGGTTGTATCTTTCAAGAAAACATCGCCTGTAGTAAGTGATACATCAATATCAACTAAAGCTGCATCAGCATTCAGATAGCGCTGAACGTCTGTATGTGATTTTCTAGCAGTCACGTCGCTTAAGTTACTTAAGCGTTGGTGAATGTCGCCAAAGCTCACACGACAATCTGCTTCTATATTAACGGCTGCTGGTAGTGATATTTTGACATCACCGTTAACGCCTTTGATTTTAATTTTTGATGGCGTAATATTTCGTTTAGTGATGAAATAATCTGTATTGACTGTGTTCGAAATCAAATTACCTAAGTTACCGATCACTCTGAAGTCACCATTTAAATTCTTCAAGCTAATATCATCAATGTCGCTGTCTTTAATGATAACATCACCATTTAGCAAGTCTAATTCTAGAAAATTAGCTTGAGTTTTCTTAAATTTAACATCACCATTTTTGTTTTCAAGTAAAACATCTTTGGCTTCAATGCCTTTAAACTTTAAATCGCCATTCATTGCCACTACTTTAAGTTCATTATAAAGATGTTTCGGTAATTTAACTACTGCATCTAATGAGATTTTCGCATGATTTACTCGGAAAATCAATTGATCTGGTGTGTGTGAAATAGTGCTAAGTTCCATAAAGCGGTCAATATTGATAGATGAATGATTACCATGGAAACGAATTTCACTTTCAATGATAATCTCTGAGCCATCATATGTTGCAAACTCAATTGAACCATTATTTACTCTAAAATCTAGTAATGTTAAGTCTTCCGCTGGGTAGACAAATGTATGATTAATCGTTTGAGTTTTGACCCACGGCACATTGACTGACAAATTCACTTCTTTCATATTAAAGTTATGCAACAAGTCTTTCACTTGTTCGCCAACCATTTTTCCAAAGCTCTTTCCTTCACGGATAGCATCTGAACCAATTTGGCTTGCAGCTTCACTGACTTTTTCGGAAGCTGAATCGACGAAATTTTTCACCTGCTCTTTATAAACGTTAAAGTGGGAGGCATATAATTCATCTTGTTCTGCTTTCGTTGCAGCGAGTTCATCCGTCATTTCTTGAATGCTCGTTTCTAATTCTGTCACTTTTAAAGCCAAACGTTGTTGTTGTTCTGACATTTCATCTGTGATTTCATCTAATTCTCTAAAGATTTCGATTTCTCTTAGTCTTTGTTTTGCAATGGTTAAAGCGTCTGTTTTCTTTTTCATTTCTTCAGTCAATTGATCAATTTTGGCTGATAAAGCACTCGATTTTTCAGCTAATTTCGCAGCTTTGGCTTCTTCATCATCATTTACTCCGTCTGCCAATAAATCCAATTCAATTTCAACAGCTTCAATTTCTAATTCAATCGCTTCAATTTCTTCTTCTAATGTTTCGTAGCGTGTTTCATCTAAACCTGGTACATTTCTTTCTGCTTCAAGTTGCTCATATTTAGCATGCAACTCTACCAATTGTTGTTTAAGTGAGTACAACTTGTCACTCGCTTTGACTGATTCTGAAGCATTCTCACGCACCTCAGCTTCAACATCCGCTTGTGCTTGACGGTACTCTTCACTATAATCCGTAGTTCCGGCTGCTTCGTCTTCTGATTTTACACTTGAATCCTTGGCCATTTTTGCTACATAATCCGTCACACTACGCGCAACGTTTAAACTTTGATCCACTACTTCAGATACAATTGAAGAGAATTGCTTACCATAATCCACCTTTTCTTGTTTTTCAGTTGGTTCTGTATGGTCCTCTGATTTGGTATCTGTTACTTTTTCATGCACGACTTCTTCTTCAGTTTTTGTTTTTACATCGGAACTTGAAGTATTTCCCGCTTCTAATAAGCGTAACGCTTCATCCATCGTAATAATGTTCTGGCGTACTAATTCAATAATTCTTTCTTTTTCATTCATTGAAGTTCCTCCTAATATTTTCTATTCTAATTGGTTACGTTGCAATTCTTCCTGTCTACACTACCAATTATGCCAAGAACTCCGACACAATGCATAGGACTCGAGGCCGATTTTTACAAGATACACCCTAAGACTGAGAGTGGTTGAGTTAGCTAACTTTTTTCGTCAATCGTGCTAATATATGCGATGCTCCTCATTTAACCACAGCCAAAATATGCATGGTGATAGCGCGAGTAATTGAGAATGAATAAAATGCCTTCCCAGAAAATCTATATACTTTATCGAATCTCGGCCCCTCGATTTATCTACGAGAGGCTTTTACATACCTCAAAGCAGGTCGCTTGAAAAACGAGGGGACTTACTAGATGTTTTAACACAACTCTTACAATTGTCACCCAAATAGACATTCATTAAACCATCCACGCGAAGCACAGTGAAGTAGACAAAGCCTATCAGATTGAGCCGGAAAAGCCCGAACATCTCGAACCCCCATGAATACCAATGAGGCTTTGAAAGCGATCATCGCCACAGAAAACTACAGCGGCGAGTGAAACTTCTAGATTAGTTTTACTTATTTTTTGAACGACAAAAAACTCGATAACTCTTCACATGAAATGCAAAGTGTCATCGAGTCCGATGGTTACTTATTTAAGTAATATTATTTATTTTTAGCCAGTATCTGTTTCAAATACTGTCCTGTATAGCTACCTTTAACTTCAGCAACTTCTTCTGGAGTCCCTGTAGCGACTATTTGTCCTCCGTTGACACCGCCTTCTGGTCCAAGATCAATGACATAATCTGCTGTTTTAATTACATCTAAGTTATGTTCAATGATAACAACTGTATTACCAGATTCTACCAAACGATTGATTACTTTAATCAAGCGACGAATATCATGATGATGCAAACCAGTTGTGGGTTCATCCAGAATATAGAAAGTATTACCAGTTGAAACTCTTTGTAACTCAGCAGCAAGTTTCATTCGTTGAGCTTCCCCACCAGATAAAGTTGTCGCTGATTGACCTAAGCGCACATAGCCTAAACCAACATCAACAAGCGTTTGAAGTTTACGTGCAATTTTCGGATGCGCTGAGAAATAGTCCACAGATTCGTCAATCGTCATGTTTAATACTTCAGAAATGTTCTTGCCTTTATATTTGATTTCAAGCGTTTCTGAATTATAACGCGCGCCACCACATACCTCACAAGGAACATAGACATCTGGTAAGAAATGCATTTCGATTTTATTGATTCCGCCACCTTGACAAGCTTCACAGCGCCCACCTTTAACGTTAAAACTAAAGCGCCCTTTACTATAACCGCGCAATTTCGCTTCATTCGTCATCGCAAACAAAGCACGAATATCATCAAACACACTCGTATAAGTAGCTGGGTTACTTCTTGGTGTTCGGCCAATTGGTGATTGATCAATATCAATCACTTTCTCAATACTCTCGTATCCAGAAATCTCGTCAAATTTACCTGGTTTTTCTTTGGTACTGGTGGTTAATTTCGTTAAAGCTACTTTCGCAATTCGATTAACTAACGTACTTTTACCAGAACCTGACACACCAGTTACACAAGTTAGGCGACCAATTGGAAACTCAGCGTCAATATTTTTTAAGTTATTTTCGCTCGCACCGGTTATTTTAACCCAGCCTAAATCCTCTTGACGACGTTCGCTTGGGATTGGAATACTTTCAATACCCGCTAAATATTTACCGGTTAGAGAAGCTGGATTGGCCATGACTTCCTCAGGAGTCCCCTGAGCCACAATTTGACCACCCTTTTCACCAGCACCTGGTCCAATGTCAATCAAATAATCAGCTGCTAACATCGTTTCTTCATCATGTTCGACTACGATTAGCGTATTCCCTAAGTCACGCATTGTTTGTAACGATTCAATTAAACGTGCGTTATCTCTTTGATGTAAACCAATCGAAGGCTCATCCAAAATATACATCACACCGCTTAGTTGTGAACCAATTTGAGTCGCAAGTCGAATTCTTTGAGCTTCACCACCTGACAAGGAACCTGCAATTCGATTCATCGTCAAGTAATCCAAACCGACATTGTCTAAAAAAGTGAGACGGTCGCGAATTTCTTTGATAATTGGGCCCGAAATAATTGATTGATTCGTTGAGAACTTCATATTATTGAAATATTCTAGCGCATCACCAATTGATAGTTCAGATACTTCTGCGATATTCTTATCGCCTACTTTAACTGATAAAGCTGAATCATTTAAACGTTGGCCGCGACAAGTCGGACATTCTAATTCATACATATATTGACGCATCACGTCGCGCGTAAAGTCAGAAGATGTTTCGTTATAACGTCTTTCAACGTTATTAAAAATCCCTTCAAACACGTGATCAACGGTCCGTTTAGCACCTGACATTTGTGTATAAGTAAATCTGAACGTTGCATCTGCTGCACCGTATTTCAGTAATTTTTGCGTGTCTTTATCTAAATCCTTATAGGGTACATCCATTGGAATATTGCGACTGTTCGCAAATTGTTCCAACATTGATGGATAATAATTTGAACTAATCGACTGCCAAGGTGCAAAAGCTCCTTCAGCTAATGTTAAGTTCTCATCTGGTATGACTAATTCTGGATCGACCGTTAAACGTGAACCAATCCCGTCACAGCTCGCACATGCACCGAAAGGCGCATTAAAAGAGAATAAACGTGGCTGTAATTCATCAACCGAAAAATCACAAAATGGACACGCATAATGTTCATTGAAATAAAGAGGTTCTTCGCCGATAACATCCACGACCATATAACCATCTGAGAAGCGTAAGGCTTGTTCTACTGAGTCATATAAGCGTGAGCGAATACCTTCTTTAATGACAAGGCGGTCAACCACGACTTCAATGGTATGTTTTTTGTTTTTAGATAATTCTGGTACTTCTGTCACATCATAAATTTCTTCGTCAACGCGTACACGTACAAAACCATCTTTCGAAATTTTCTCGAGCAATTTCTTATGTTGCCCTTTTTGATTACGGACTGCCGGAGCCAATAATTGAATGCGAGTGCGTTCTTCCAATTCCAGAATACGATCAACCATTTGTTCAGCTGATTGTTTTTCAATTGGAATATGGTGCGTTGGACAGTAAGGAACGCCTACACGCGCATAGAGTAATCTTAAATAGTCATTGATTTCGGTAGCCGTTCCGACGGTTGAACGCGGATTATGGCTAGTTGTCTTCTGGTCAATTGAAATCGCTGGACTTAGGCCTTCAATTGAATCGACGTCAGGCTTATCCATTTGCCCTAAGAATTGACGAGCATATGCAGAAAGACTCTCAACGTAACGTCTTTGTCCTTCAGCGTATAGCGTATCAAAGGCTAATGAACTTTTCCCTGACCCTGAGAGTCCTGTCATTACGACGAGTTGATCGCGTGGAATTTCTACGTCGACATTCTTTAAGTTATGTGAGCGTGCGCCGCGCACGATTATTTTATCTTTTGCCATCCCAAAGTGTCCTCATTTCATCATTTGGATTTTCACTGTATTATTATATCACATTTTCCAGGAACAAGCAGAATGTATGTTCGCATTTATTGAATTCTTATACTTTTGTTAGTCAACTCTTTGCCAAGTTATGGGGAGTGGTTGGTTTAGATTTAGTTTTGTGCTTGCTTATGTGGGGGCATATTTAGAGCAAAAAAACACACTACTGATTGTTTAGAGTCAGTAGTGTGTTAGGAGTTTTAGTTGGGGTTAGTGATTATTGAGCTACTTCTTCCCACTCTGTTACTTCACCTAAGAAGATTTGTTTAACGTTTTCTAGTGTTAAACCTGAGATTGGGTTTTCTGGGTGAGCAATCACGGCGATTCCGTCAATTGCGATTGCGTCGAAGTTTAATGCTGCTTGTTCTTCTTCGTCTAATTCACGTGAAGCCATACCTAAGTCAGCTGTTCCGTTCATTGCTGCTTCCATACCTGCTGATGATCCGTTAGATGTAATGTTGATTGTTACACCTTCGTTTAATGCTGAGTATGCTTCTGCTAATTTTTCCATTACTGGTGTTACTGAAGTTGATCCAACTACCTCTACTGTTCCTTCTAAACCAGCTACTTCGTAAGCTGGTAATTCAACTGCTTCTTCTGATGATTCTTCAGTAGACTCTTCTTCTGTTGCTGCTTCTTCATCAGCTTTTGGTGTTACTTGTACGTAACCTTCTTCTTCAACAATTGCTTGTCCGTCAGCTGAGTGAATGAATGTTAAGAAGTCTGCTGCAACTTCTGATAAATCACCTTCATTTGACCATGCGACGTTGAATGGACGTGCGATTGGATAAGTACCGTTTGTAACGTTCTCAGCTGATGCTTCAACGCCATCGATTGGCACTACTTTAATTGAATCATCTACTGATCCTAAAGAGATATAACCAATTGCTTGTGAGTCACCCGCAACAGTTTGCATTACTCCGTTTGTAGAGTTTTGGATAACTGCATCTAATGTTGTCATGTCGTTGTCGTCTTCGTCAACTACACCAACGATTTCAACGAATGCGCCACGAGTACCTGAACCATCCTCACGAGATACAACACCAATTGAACCTTCTTGTGCTAAAACAGGTGTTACTGCTGAGAATGCTAATCCTGCAACTGCTAATAATGGTAAAGCTTTTAATGATTTTTTCATTAATTACATCTCCTTTGATTTTAACTCTGATCGACTGTCAACATACATTAATCAATCGTCTAATAAGCACTTACTTATCAGTACATCTATTATTATAGCGATGCATTATAAATTCCATGTAAATCTAATGTAAATTTTGTGTAAAGTCCTTTCGGTGCCGTCTTAATAGGCTGTTTAAGAAATTTCAACTAACACCATCAACATAGCCACAATACTATTCCAATTAACGAGGCATGTTTCAACGTACTTACCCAGTTCGCGAGTACAAACATTGAATAGTAGTTTAACTAAAGTACCGATCCGATTGAGCTAGAAAATCCCGAAGCGCCAGCGAAAGTTTTGGAGGCAACCACCGCCTTGGAAACCAATAAGCTGTGCGAAGCATAAGCTGGGTAAAACAACGTTAAACTTATAATCCTTTTAAGTAAAAAAAACCAATGTTTTTCAACATCAGTTTTGCATACTTTCTATTTATTTAATTCAACAATCTCGCCCGTGTTTAGGTAAACCACACGTTCACAGATATTTGTGACGTAGTCACCAATACGCTCTAAACTGTTTCCAATATTGATATAGCTAATACCACTTGGAACCATTTCAGTATTTTTTTGCATGCGTTTTGCACTTTCTTGATAGATTTCTTTTAATCCAGCATCGACAGTTTCATCACGCAAAGCAACTTCACGTGCTTGATCAGCATTACGGTTTACAAAAGCGTCCATTGCATCTGAAATCATACCTTGAGCTGTCTCTGCCATTTTATTGACTACATCATTTAAGCCTTCAACTTGTTGATCGGACTCATTACGACGAATAACCGCTCGGCCAATTGATACCGCATGGTCAGCAATTCTTTCAATATCCAAGCTAGCTGTTAATACCGTGAAAACTAAACGTAAATCTGAAGCCACCGGCTGTTGTAATGCAATAATACGATAAGCTTCTTTTTCGATTTCAATAGTTAAGGCATTAATCTTTAGATCATCTGCGAATAGCTCCTTAGCCAATTCTTTATCGCCTGTATTATGGGCTTTAATTGATTTATGTACGGCTTCATTTGCTGCAATACCTAATTTAGTTAAGTGAACAAATAAAGATTTTAATTCTTTTTCAAAGACTTTTCTCAAAAGTACCCCTCCTAATTTGGGTGTTGTTTAGATTATCCGAATCGACCTGAGATATAATCGTTAGTTCTTTGGTCTTTTGGCGTACTAAAAATTGTTTCTGTATCATCAAATTCTACCACTTCTCCGTTCAAGAAGAAAGCGGTTTTATCCGAAATACGTGCTGCTTGTTGCATGTTGTGAGTTACGATAACTACTGTATATTTTTCTTTTAATTCATTGATTAAATCTTCAATTTTGTTTGTAGAAATCGGGTCAAGCGCTGATGTTGGCTCATCCATTAATAATACTTCTGGTCCATTCGCAATCGCACGGGCGATACAAATACGTTGTTGTTGCCCTCCTGAAATATCTGTAGCTTTACGGTGTAATTTGTCTTTAACTTCATCCCAAATTGCTGCACCACGAAGACTTTCTTCAACGATTTGATCTAATTGCGCTGAATCTTTGATTCCGTGCGTACGAGGTCCATACGCAATGTTGTCATAAATACTTTTAGGGAATGGGTTTGGATGTTGGAATACCATTCCAACGCGTTTTCTTAATTCATTGACATCATAGTTTTTTTGGTAAATATCTTGTCCGTCTAAAGAAATTAAACCGTCAACTTTTGCATAAGATACTAAGTCTTGCATTCTATTTAATGTTTTTAGGAACGTTGACTTCCCACAACCAGAAGGTCCAATAAAGGCCGTTACGATACTCTCTTCAATATCCATATTTAAATTTTTCAAAGCGTGGAAATCGCCATAATAGAAATCAAGATCACTTATTTTGAATTTTGTTTTACCAGTACCGTTACTTGCGTTGGCATCTTTTGCTTTTAGTGTTACAGACATATTGTTCGCCATATTATTTTCCTCCCGAACCTAATTTGTTACCGATGAATGTCGATAGACTGTTGATAATCAAAACAATGACAATTAATACTGTCGCTGTCGCATACGCTTCTTTCACATGGAAACCTTCATTCGATAACACATACATGTGAACTGCTAATGTTCGTCCTGATGAAGTTAAACTGCTAATCATACCACTTGATGATCCCATTGTATAAAGTAGAGCTGCTGATTCACCGACAATACGACCAATTGCTAGAATAATTCCTGAAAGAATTCCAGGCATTGCGACGGGTAGTACTACGGTAAAGATTGTTCTTAATTTTCCTGCTCCTAAAGCTAAACTACCCATTCTTAATGAGTTATCTACAGATAGTAAGGCTTCTTCTGTTGAAGAAATAATGACAGGCAAAATCATAATCGTTAATGTTAGAATACCTGCAATATGTGAGTAGCCCATTTCCATTTGAATGACGAAGAATAACATCCCGAATAAACCAAATACAATAGATGGCACTGCTGCTAAAGTATCCGTTGCTAAACGAATCACTCGTAAGAAACGACTGCCACGGTCGGCATATTCTACTAAGTAGAAAGCTGTAAACACGCCAATCGGTGCTGCGATAAGTAATGATAAACCAATTATAATCAACGTTGAAATAATGGCCGGCATCATCGAAACGTTATTAGATGTGTATTTCCATTCGAACAAACCTAAGTTCATTGCTGGAATACCATTCCATAAAATAAATAGGATAATATAGGCCAGTACACCTAATGTAAATAGTGCTGAGCCCCAAACTAGAAATTTTGTTAAGTTAAATTTTTTCATTATTTTTGCTCTCCTCTCGCCTTAACTACCATGAAGACTGAGTTAATCACAATAATAAAGACGAACAAGACTGCCGCCGTCGCAATTAGAGCTTGACGGTGATCTCCTGAAGCATAGCCCATTTCAAGGACAATGTTCGTTGTCAATGTACGTACACCATCAGATAGGCTATCTGGAATTCTTGGTTGGTTACCAGCAACCAATACTACGGCCATCGTTTCACCAATTGCACGACCAATTCCTAGAATAATCGAAGATAAAATCCCTGAACTCGCTGCTGGTACAACTACTCTCATTACTGATCGCTCATGGGTTGCGCCTAAGCCGACACTCGCTTGATAGAAAGAATCTGGTACGGCACGAATTGATGCTTCTGACATCCCGATAATCGTCGGTAAGATCATAATTCCTAAAAGAATTGATGCCGTCACCATGTTCATACCATTACCTGGCATGATATTTCTCATTAGTGGTACTAGAATTTGTAGTGCAAAGAAACCATAAACAATTGATGGAATAGCAGCCATTAAGTTAATAGCTGGCTTAAAAATTTTATATAATTTTGGGGGGCAGAACTTTGCCATAAATATTGCAGTTAATACTCCAATTGGCACACCTACAATAATTGCTCCCAAAGTTACTAGAATTGATCCAATAATCATTGGTAAGATTCCAAATGAAGGGGTTGAAGCGTTTGGTCTCCAATTTGTTCCGAAAATTACATCCAAGAAGCCTTTTTCTGTTAAGAATGGTAAGCCTCCATCAAATTCAAGAATTCTTCCATTTGGTGTATCTACTACTCTACCTCCGATAAAAATAAAGTAGAAAATCAATAAAATAGAGATGATTGAAATAAGTGCACAGAACATAAACACATATTTCATAAATTTCTCACTAAAATCACGTTGCATAATTTTTCTCCTCCACATGTATTTTCACACACGATGACTACTGGGTCATTTTAACAAACTAATTCTCATCCATTGTACAGTTGCTTTGTAAATTTCTTGTAAATTTAGTGTAAATTTTACGTCAATTGCGCTTTCTTAGCCAGTCTTAATATGTAAGCCTTTACGTTGTTATCGCAATATTTCTCTTGAATTTCCATAAGGAGGCACAATCGTTAAACCAAGCTTTGATTTTTCAAGAGAAATTAGATCGTTATATCTAAAGTTGTCACCCACAATGATAAATTCAAATATTTCGGTTAAATAAAAAGACTACATGGAATTATCCACATAGTCTTCAGATTAATTTTTCGGTAATGTGACGGAGAAGGTTGACCCTTTACCGACTTCACTATCTAAATCTAACTTTCCATTCATGTTTTTGATTAGATTGCGTACGATTGATAAACCTAGTCCGGTACCACCAGAGTTTCGGCTTCTACCTTTATCAACACGGTAAAATCTTTCAAAAATTCTTTCTTTGTTTTCTTCAGGGATGCCCATTCCGGTGTCTTTAACCGCAAATTTGATGTGGCGTTTTTTGTCCCATAAAAGGATATCAATGTGATCCCCTAAATCTGAATAGTTAATCGCGTTATCGATTAAATTGGTTAAAATTTGTTCAATTCGGTGCTTGTCGCCTCGATAAATAACTGGCTTATCAGCAATGACCGCAATTGATATGTTTTTTTTCTTGGCTTTCTTTCTAAAGAAGTCTGCCATATCATGTGCGACTTGCACAAGATCTATTTCTGTATTTATAACTGGTACGGCACGTTTTTCTACACGTGATAGTTCGAGTATATCGTTAATAATCGTCTCTAATCTTTGACTTTCATTGGCAATAATACCAACAAAAGTTTCAGCCTTCTCAGGATCTTTCAATGCACCAGCTTGTAAAGTTTCCGCAAAACCCTTAATCGAAGTGACTGGCGTTCTAAGTTCGTGCGAGGCATTGGCCACAAATTCTGATCTGACAGTCTCTAAGCGATGTATTTCAGTCACATCGTAAAGCAGCACTAGCACAGAGCCTTCCATACGCGTTGCGTCTTGTGTAAAGGGTACAATGTTCACATCGATATACCTCGAAGTAGGGATGAACATCTCAACCTCATCACTCATCGCCTCTCCAGATTCACCCACTAATTTGATCATATTGATGAGTAGGAAACTCTTAATAACTGACTCATAGGATTTACCTAAAGAAGTAATGTCGAGCGCCAATAACTTCCGCGCTGTTGGATTAAATAATTCAACCAAGCCTCTACGATTAACGACAACTACGCCCAAGTTAATGTGATCTAGCAAAACAGATAATTGTTGTTGGCTAGCGAGTAACACCTTTCTTTGTCTCAGTAAACGTTGTCCAGTCTGATTTAAAGTTTGTCCCACTCGGTCGACAACGGGTAAATCGTGGTTGATATATTCTATTGTCTCATTAGAATCAAGTAAGCCTTTGACACCACTTTCAATCTTCTCCAAGGGTACGCTAAAGTTTTGTAACACTTCGCGGTAAACAATAAAAGTTAACACAGAAATTAAAACCAACATCAAGACAACTGTTAGCCAAAAGATATGTTCATGAAGTTTAAAATAATCTTCCGGCAAGCTTTCAATAATCCATAAGTCAACATCTGCCTGCCCAATTCTATAGGCGATTCCATTAAGTCCTTGGCTTTTCCAACGGACAACTTCATCATCAGTTGACTTAATCGCTGACTGAATTGCCATAATATGAGGTCGTTCAATTGCTTGATTATCTATTTGTGTCCATAAAAATTCAGGCACGGCTTTGTTTCTTATTTGATCATCTTCTACTAGTAAAACAGCACGTTCATCTGGAATAAGCTGTGAGTATAGTTTAATTTCGTCAATATAAGCATCTAAAGAAACCTCTTCAATCACTGACTCGATACTTTGTGCATGAATCTCAGCATTTGCTACTAAGGATGCATTTAGATCTTCGTTTATTTCATTCTGAAGTAAGTGGGCAAAACCTATTATTAAGCCAATAATTGCGATTAAGCTCAACAACATGCGACGATTCCGTCGTATTTTCTGCCCCCACATCATTCGCCTGGCACCTCAAATTTATATCCAAAACCACGAACGGTTTTAATATACTCTGGATTTTTCGTATCTTTTTCAATTTTCTCACGTAGATGGCTAATATGAACATCTACAATACGCGTTTCACCCGCATAATCAAAGTTCCAAATACGGTTTAGAAGTTGGTCGCGGCTTAAAATTCGGCCTTTACGTGTTGCCATATATAAAAGCAACTCAAACTCTTTTGGTGTAACTTCGACTTCCTTTCCACCTACTTTCACTTCATAACGCTCCGAGTAGATTTCAATTTCGCCCAAACGAATCACTGTTTCTTCGTCATCATCTTCAAGAAATGCTGAACTGTTAGAATCTTTATCCACTGAATTAGAAGATAAATCTAAAACTGGTTCTACTTCTGTTCTTCTAAATATAGCTTTAATACGCGCTAATACTTCACGCGGGCTAAAAGGTTTGGTCATATAATCATCTGCCCCTAGCTCTAAGCCGATAATCTTATCGTACTCATCACCTTTAGCAGTTAACATAAGAATCGGTGTTTTGATGCGATCTTGACGTACTCGGCGGCAAACATCCATCCCATCCATACCTGGCAACATAATATCTAAAATAATAAAATCATACTTATTTTCTCTGATAAGCTTATAGGCTTGCTCACCATCTCCTGCGGTTTCAACCTGGTAACCCGCTTGCGTTAAATTATATTCTAGCAACGTTAAAATCGATATTTCGTCATCTACGACTAAAACCTTTTTCATTTTCTGCCTCCTATTAGACCAAACAATCGTGCTTTGTCTTGTAAGTTTTCAAGCCTTACCTTTTCCTATCGTAACAAAATAAATTCAAGAATGAAAGATTTGAACCACAAACTTATTTGACAAATACGCCTCGAACTGTGCCCGAAGCCTATCTAGAACAGTTTATTTTCTTTGCCAATAATATTCCGAGCTTTTAGTTGAATCGCTACCCGAAATTTAGTTCAGCATAGCTAAGCGACTTGTTTCCAAAGCGGTATAATTGGCACAGCTGCTCTCACTATAAGCTAAGCGAAGTAGACAAAGCTTAACCGATTGAGCTGGAAAAGCTTGAACGATAGCGAAGGCTATGAAAGCGACCACAGCATTGGAAAAACAATAAGCTGAACGAAGCATCAAGCACGGTAATCAACATACAACTAATCTTCTCTTATAATACAAAAACAGCTTCGTATCAAGCTTATAAAAGCTATGATACAAAACTGCTTTTTCTCACAGATGGTTCCTAAATTCTCAGCCCCAAGTTGATATTAATTCACTAATAATTTTCTAACTGAACGTCTTGCGCCCATAACACCTAGTAAAATCCCTAGGATTCCTATGCCAATTCCGATAAAAATAATACTTGGCATCGTCGGTATTAAGAAACTGGTATTGATGGCAAATAACTCACCCGCTGCATTCTGCAATCCTTGGTAAACAGCATATAAAACCGCGATGGCAAAAGCAGAACCAATTAGTCCGATCGTCGCCCCTTCGTAAACAAAAGGTGCACGGATAAAGCTATTCTTAGCTCCAACTAAACGCATAATTTCAATCTCTGTTTGACGGGCATAAATCGTTAGACGAATTGTATTTGAAATGAGTAAGACTGCAATAACTACAAAGACCGCTGCTAATAAAGCAAGCACATAACGCGTTACTTCAATCGCATTGATTAAACCACTTAGGTCAATCGATCCTAAGTTAGCCACCAGCACATTATCTAGAGCGTTAATTTGATCTACGACTATTTCAATATTTTGCGGTCCTGTTACATGAACTAAGTACATGTTGTTGAGTGGATTTGAATCACCTTCAAGTTCATCAAAATTCTCTGTAATAATTTCCTGATATTCTGCTAATTCATCTTCTTTTGATCGATAAATCACTTCTTCGACAAACTCAATGGATGCAATTTCTTCACCCAATGTTTCTTCATCTGCTTCGCTTGCAACAGGATCAATGTTAACACGCACTTGAATTTCTTGTTCAACTTCGTTAGTTAATTTTTGAACATTCGCAAAGACTAACACAAGGCTTCCAACCATAAACATTGTAACGGTCATCGCCAAGATTGATGCTGTGGTCATCCAGCCGTTTCTAAATAAATTTCGGAAGGAGTCGCGAATATGACGAAAGAAGTTTCTAATTAATTTCACGATAATCCCCCTTATACAAATCACTGATTAAGCGACCACGTTCTAATCTCAACACACGGTGTTTACGTTGGTTCACAAGATAGTCATTATGCGTTCCCATAATAACGGTTGTTCCCGTGCGGTTAATGTCTTCTAAAATTTCCATAATTTCCATTGCTGTATCAGGGTCCAAGTTCCCAGTTGGCTCGTCCGCTACCAGAATACGTGGTTTATTCGCAATCGCACGTGCAATCGCAATTCTTTGTTGTTCACCACCTGATAATTCATCAGGGTATTGATGAATCTTATGACTCAAGCCAATTAATTGCAAGACTTCATTAACGCGTTTTTTGATTTCTTTACCGCTTGCGCCAGTCACTTCAAGCGCATAAGCGATATTCTCAAAAGCTGTTAAGTTAGGTAATAATTTAAAATCTTGGAAGACTACCCCAACTTCACGTCTTAACATCGGTAATTCTCTTTTCTTAATGCGGTCTAATTTAAATTTACCGACCGTTAGACTGCCTGTTGTTGCCTTCACTTCACGGTTGAGTAATTTCATAAATGTTGATTTACCTGAACCACTTGGTCCAACGACATAGACAAACTCGCCTTGCTCAATGCGCAACGTAATATCATTCACAGCAACAATACCATTATCATATTGTTTACTTATATTCGTTAATTGAATCATTTGCTTTCTCTCTTTCTCTAGCTCTATTGGGTGAAAGTCAGTTTAAGGATACTCAAACTTTTCTCTATTAGTGCCACTATTCTACCATAACATGGCGTAAACTCGAACGAATCACAAACACTTAACAATCCATTAACGAATTCTTACATTTTAGCTCGTTAATCGTTCGCTTGCATTGACCATTTTAGATAGGCATCGATAAATCCTGTTAAATCTCCATCCATGACAGGTTGAGTATTCCCTACTTCGTAATCTGTGCGGTGATCTTTAACCATTGAATAGGGATGGAAGACGTAAGAGCGTATTTGAGAACCCCACGCAATTTCTTTTTGCTCGCCTTTAATAGCGGCTAATTCTTTCGCTTTCTCTTCTTCTTCACGTTGATATAATTTGGCTTTCAACATATTCATCGCTAAATCACGGTTTTGAAATTGTGATCTTTGCGATTGACTTTGAGCGACTAAACCAGTGGGAATATGGGTAATTCGCACTGCTGAAGAAGTCTTGTTAATATGCTGTCCACCTGCACCACTCGCGCGATATGTATCAATGCGTAGGTCATCCGAATTGATCTCAATCTCAATATTATCATCTAGCATTGGTGTGACATCAATCGAACAGAAAGAGGTATGACGGCGGCTATTAGAATCGAAGGGCGAGATTCTAACCAGTCGGTGAACACCTTTCTCAGATTTTAAGTAACCATAGGCATTATGGCCTTCGATTTCTAGCGTCACACTTTTAATACCCGCTTCGTCACCATCTTGATAATCGAGTACATTGACTTTAAAGCCTTGTTTTTCTGCATATCTTTGATACATACGTAATAACATGCTACCCCAGTCTTGTGACTCCGTACCACCTGCACCTGGATGAATTTCCAGAATGGCATTATTAGCATCTAAAGGATCGGATAAAAGTAATTTTAATTCATAGTCATTAATTTGTTGTTTCAGTGTCTCAGTTTGCGCGACTGCTTCATCGAAAATTTCTTGATCTTGTGATTCGTCATATAATTCAAGCGCCATCTCAATTTCTTCTAGTTGGCTCTCTAAATCTTGAATCGTTTGATAGGTCCCTTTGGCAATATTTAATTGAGAAATCGTCTGTTGAGCCGCCTCATTATCGTCCCAAAAGCCTGGGGCTGACATTTGATACTCATAGTCTGCAATGTCTGCTTCCAATTGATCTAAGTCAAAGAGACCCCCTAAAACTCGATAATAATTGTTTAGCAGATTCAACAAATTGTTTTATTTCGTATAATTCCATCTTACATTCTCCTTTTTACATACCTCGTAGATTGAGACTAACGTTAGCTAGCATGATTTCGGGTTCTCTTCGCTCATATGTACAATTTTAACCTAGGAACAGGAAAAACCGTAGCAGTTGCATACGGTTCTCCAGTCTTAAAGCCTATTAGTTAGTTCTTGCTTTCGTTACTTCAGTTGGTAAAGAGCCCGGGCGGCCTTTAACGACTGTTGTATTTACTTGTTCACGTTCTAAGTTTTGACGGATTTGAGCTTTCATCACGTAACGTGTTACTTCATATTCAATCGATGCGATCATTTCTTGGAAACGTTCGTAACCTTCAGTTTGATATTCAGTTAACGGGTTAGTTTGCGCGTAAGCACGTAGGCCAACTCCTTGACGTAAGTGGTCCATCATATCAATATGATCAGTCCATTTATTATCAACTACACGTAAAATAATAACTTTCTCAAATTCAGCTACTTGTTCTGGACCATTTAATGCTGCTGTTTTCTCATCGTAAACGGCAACTGTTTGATCGTATAAATAGTTCACTAATTCAGTGGCTGATTTACCTTCTAAGTCACTTAAAGCGATGGCTTCAGGTGATAATAAGGCAGCATGGGCAAAGTCTAATAAACTGTCTAAGTTCCAGTTTTTCTTCTCGCCTTCTGTCGCAACAGCTACTTGACGCTCAATCGTGCGTTTCATCATGCCTTTAACGTAAGGTGTTAAGCCACCTTCAGCTTGAATAACGTCCATACGTTGTCCGTAAATAACTTCACGTTGTTCACGCATTACTTCATCGTACTCCAGTACGTTTTTACGCGTATCGTAGTTATTTCCTTCAACACGTTTCTGTGCTGATTCAACTTGTTTCGATAACATACCACTTTGGATTGCTAAATCGTCGCCATCTTCATCCATGTTCAATTTTTGCCATACAGCTTGAATACGGTCTGAACCAAAGCGTCTCATTAAATCATCTTCCAATGATAAGTAGAATTGTGATGCACCAGGGTCACCTTGACGTCCAGCACGACCACGTAATTGGTTATCAATACGGCGTGATTCGTGACGTTCTGTACCTAATACAGCTAGTCCACCTGCTTCAAGTACGCCACTTCCTAACTTAATGTCAGTACCACGACCAGCCATGTTTGTTGCGATTGTTACCGCTCCACGTTGACCTGCTTGCATGATAATTTCAGCTTCTTTAAAGTGGTTTTTCGCATTTAATACTTCATGCGGAATGCCTGCTTGATTTAATAATTTTGATAGATATTCAGACGTTTCAACCGCAACCGTACCTACAAGGACAGGTTGACCTTTCGCATGTCTTTCTGTAATATCTTTTACTACTGCTTTAAATTTAGCTTTTAAGTTTGGGTATAATAAATCTGGCGCATCATCACGAACAACTGGTTTATTTGTTGGAATCGATGTTACGTTCATGTTGTAAATTTCACGGAACTCTTCTTCTTCAGTTTTTGCTGTACCTGTCATACCTGATAACTTGTTATACATACGGAAATAGTTTTGGAAAGTGATCGTTGCCATTGTTTTCGATTCATCTTCGATTTCAACCGCTTCTTTTGCTTCAATCGCTTGATGTAAACCATCAGAGTAGCGACGACCTTCCATAATACGACCTGTAAAGCCATCAACAATCTTCACTTTACCTTCATCAACCACATAATCAATGTCATGAATCATAATATAGTTAGCGCGTAAAGCTTGGTCAATGTGGTGAACTAAAGCGGAATTATTAATATCATATAAGTTTTCTAAACGGAAAACTTTCTCAGCTTTATCTACCCCTGTATCTGTTAACACAATTGTTTTTGATGTCAAATCGATTGTATAATCGTCATCTTCACGCAAACCTTTTACAAAATAATCTGCACGAGTGTAAAGAGCTGTTGATTTCTCTCCTTGCCCTGAGATGATTAATGGTGTACGCGCCTCATCAATTAAGATTGAGTCAACCTCATCCACAACCGCAAAGTTTAAATCGCGTTGTACCATTTGATTTTTGTAAACTACCATGTTATCACGCAAGTAGTCAAAACCAAGTTCGTTGTTTGTACTATAAGTAACATCACAGTTATAAGCTTCACGTTTTTGAGTAGCGTTCATACTGTTTAAGTTTAATCCTACTGTTAAACCTAAGAAACGGTATACTTCCCCCATCTCTTTCGAGTCACGTGTCGCTAAGTATTCGTTAACTGTTACAACGTGAACCCCTTTACCAGATAATGCATTTAAATATACTGGCATTGTTGCGGTTAAAGTTTTACCTTCACCTGTTTTCATCTCAGCAATATCGCCGTTATGAATAACAAAACCACCTTGAATTTGCACACGGTAAGGGAATAAACCTAGTACTCGTTTTGCAGCTTCACGTACTGTTGCGAATGCTTCAATTTGGATATCATCTAGCTTAGCACCTTTGCTTAAACGGTCTCTAAAGTCGACTGTCTTTGCACGTAACTGTTCATCTGATAACGCAGCATATTCTGCCTCTAAAGCCATCACTTGGTCAGCAAGTTTGCCCGTACGCTTTAATTCTGCTTTATCATTTTCAAATATATTCTTTAGAAAATTAGCCATTACTCTGCTCCTTTTATGTATCTTCTCAATACTTCCCTAAATATAGCGAAAGTGTTATGTATAAAATTCGTTCACTATTGTAGTTTAACATGACAAACCGTAAAAATGAAACATTATTTAACGCTTTATTCAGAGTTTTCTAAATTTGTCAATATTCACTCTCGTTTCAGAAAACCTCGGGCGAGTCCGAGGACTTTAAATTCCGTTTAGCAGTTTTAACTTGATTATATCGCTTTACTTTTATTGGAAAACTTAATGTAGATCAGCAACTTGTTTTACCAAGCGATATAAAGGGCAATCTATCGCTACTAATAGAATCGCTTGCTCTGACTATCGATATAGAAAGCGAAGTAGACAGTGCCTAGCCGACTGAGCTGAAAAAGCACGAACGCCAGTGAGACTTTGAAAGCGACCACCGCCTTGGAAGCAATAAGTTGAGCGAATTACAAAGCTTAGTCAATCAACATAAAACTTATAATCTCTTATACTATAAACAAAAACTAGCTTCTCAATACATCCGTATCAAGAAGCTAGCGAATTTATTTAATGCTTTTTATTATGATAGTGCTGACGTTTCGATTAAACCGTAACGTCCATCTTTACGACGGTACACAATACTGATTTCCATTGTTTCAGCGTCTGTATAGATAAAGAAGTCATGGCCTAACATGTTCATTTGTAACACAGCTTCTTCACTGTCCATCGGTTTAAGATTGATTCGCTTAGAACGAACAATTTCTAATTCTGGTTCTTCATGTTTTTCTTCTACGACAACTGCATCTGCTAAGTCAGCTTGTTTAATTCCGTCAAACCCTTTTTCTCTTGATTTGCGGTTAATTTTTGTTTTATATTTACGAACTTGACGTTCTAATTTGTCCACTACAAAGTCAATACTTGCGTATAAATCTGGAGTAGTTTCTTCGGCACGCAATACTAAAAATGATAGTGGAATTGTTACTTCGGCTTTCGCTGTTTTATCGGGATAAACTTTTAAATTTACATAAGCTGTCGCATCTGGAACATCTGTAAAGAAACGCTCTAATTTTGCGACCTTTTTCTCTGCATAGTCTCGAATCGCCTTTGTAACTTCAATATTTTCTCCTCGAACGTTATAATTAAACATCCTAATCCCTCATTTCACATTATATTTTCTAATAGCTAAAACTAATCGCTGTTATCAAATTTATAATCGAATGAAACTCTCAACTACACATCAAGCTTCTCAAAATAATTTATAATTTTGATTAGTTTTACACTCTTAGTATAAAAAAGCTTAGATTGCTTCGCTTTTTATAATTATAACACACTATGACAAAATTGAAAACGCAAACACTATCTTTTTTTCATGTTTTCTCATTATTTTTTAATTTTATCAATCTTTTAATTGCTGGTCCCGTGCTAGACTCACGCCTATAATACTGATATTATCAGCTTTGTAGGCTTCTTGCTGATCTTTTTCTCTCAATAAACTTTTAGCATGTAACAAGGTTCTTCCAGTTGTATACACGTCATCAAAGACAATAATTTTTCGCGATATTTTTTTAAAATTTTTGTCCGACAAAGCAAAGGGTTGTCGCATTTGTAAGCGACTCAAACGATCTTTCTGAGCCTGCTTTTGACCGTCCCCGATATACTCAAAAGGACACATACAGGGTATATCAGCCGCTTCTAACAAAGCTGCCGTCGCATTAAACCCTCGCTCTCGCATACTATTAGGTGAACTCGGCAAAATTAACCATTGGTAATCGACATAATTACGGTAAAACTCCTGCAAGAAATCCCGCATCACTAAACGCAATCGAAAATCACCTTGATACTTATACCGATAGAGCCACTCACGAAAGAAATCATTATATTGCAAGACAGCTTTATGCTCAAGCAAAGTCCGTGGATAAACTTCCAACCACCTCACACAATCATAACAAAATATTTCTTCAAATCCCGTCTGAGAAACACGAACAAAACCAAATTGAAAATTATCTTCTATGCCCTGCATCGCTTCATAGCTCACGTCACTTTTATTCACCGCACGTCCACAAGCCCTACAAGTATCGCCTGCTTCCTTATACGGTAAAATTTGCTGCCAGCATTCTTTACATATATTCGCAAAGGTTAACGGTTTAAAACTAAACAGTTGCTCGAATTGTAACTCCAAAGGCAAGACGCTATTACACCAAATACAGTTTTTTATCGGTAGATTCATTTGATTAGCCCCCTCGCGCGTGCTTGTTGATTCATTAATTTAATTTGCTTTCTAGCGCTTGCCATCGCCAAACTAACGCCTTCATGTGCATAAATAAGTGTCCCCGTTGGGAAATCTTGCTTACGCCCCACTCGACCACTCATTTGAACTAAAGCAGCCCGCGAAAACAGTTTGCTTTCTGCGCCTACTATGCACACATGGCAATTGGTGAAGGTGACGCCTCTTTCAAGAATTGTCGTTGAAATTAGCAGTTCGACTGTCCCTTCACGCACCGCTTGAACTTTTATTTTTCGATCAGGATCTTTCGAATGCACGCACGCTAGTGACTGTTGCGGCAGCAATGTCTGGAGCCAAGCAAATAAACACTCGGCTAAATAAATATTTGGCATAAAAATCAATTTTACACCTTGAATTTGACTAAACTCCTTTAGTAACCGAGCTAACTTAGAATTATTTTGTTGTTTTCTTATAGCCTTGCGCCAATCACCTAGCCAATAATAAACAGGTTCTGGCAAAGGAAAGCCATGATATCTTGCTGGCAAAGTCGTACTGGTTATTTCTTTTTTACGCATGGCTTTTTCTAATGTCTTATCTGGAGTAGCGGTCAAATAGACTAATTTCCCTTCTGCTTTGACAGCCCGTTTGACAGCGAAATGTAAACTCTCATCTCCGGCATACGGAAAAGCATCCACTTCATCCACAATGAGTAAATCAAAGGCTTCAGCAAACCTCAATAATTGATGCGTAGTTGAGACAATTAACGGAACCGAATCATAAGGCGTATCTGTTCCTCCATAAAGTAAACAACTATCTGTATAGGCAAAAGCAGTTTGTAAGCGAGGATACAGTTCGCGGCATACATCGATTCGCGGAGAAGCAATGGCTACACGTCCGCCAGCTGCGAGTACTTTCGCAATGACCGGGAAGATCATTTCGGTTTTCCCAGCACCTGTTACAGCAATGATACTATGCGGATGTTGCGGATCAGCTAAACTGTTAATTAAATCATTCGCTGCTCTCGCCTGTTCAGCTGATAATTGTCCTTGCCAAGTTAGCAGTTCACTTGCTGATTTTTGGGGCGCATTACTTATTCGCTCTCTTAGAGAATATAAGTATTCTCCTTGTAAAATCCGTCCCATATTCAAACAATTTAAACAATAATGTTTGTCTGCCGTTAACTGCTCAAATCTATCTAACACTTGATTATTACAGCGTTGGCAGCACATTGTTGGTTTTGTCAAAATAGCTGGTTGTTTGTCAGCTCGTTCAAGTAGTTCTGACAAATGCTGATTGAGTTGGTATTCTTTCAGGGTATGAACAACTTCGTGATAAGTCAGTAAGCGCCCTTCTAGTAAACTCAAAGCTTTTTCAAATGTTGGTATCATCGTCATCATCTCCTTCATTATGTTTACTTGTTATTTCTCCCTCTCTATATAAATACAATTTTTTTCGCAATTTGTGCTTTTTTTCGACACAAGTGTTAAAAAAAGTTAATTGGGTCGTATTTTGGTATAATACGTAAAAAAGTATATATGTGAAATGGAGTGTAATGAATGAATTTATCAGAAATTATTCTGGATGCTGATCGTCTTTTTATTGGCGATGAGATTCCTCGCGATTATTTAAACGAAAAACAAACTAAGGCAAAAAATTTGCATGCCTTAGCTTACCCTTTGACAAAGGGTGAAGTAGTAGACTTAATGCATTATGCTAAAGAAAAACAATTAGTCGTGATTCCTTCAGGTGCAAATTCCGGTCTAGCACATGCTACCGAAGCCCATGAAGGCGAGTTACTAATTGATTTCAGCAAAATGAATCGCATCTTGGATTTTGATTTGGATACCTTAACGCTTAGCGTTGAGCCTGGAATTACAATCGGTGAAGTTCAAAAGTATGTCCAAGAACGTGGCTTTTTCTACCCGCCTGATCCAGCTTCTAAACACTCAACGATTGGTGGTAATGTCGCAACCAACGCTGGTGGCATGCGTGCTGTCAAATACGGAACTACGCGTGATTATGTGCGTCAAATGGAAGTGGTACTCATTTCGGGTGAAGTCTTAGAAGTCGGAAGTTTAGCGATTAAAAACAGTTCAGGATACAACTTGAAGCACTTATTTATCGGAAGCGAAGGGACACTCGGTTTGACGACGCGCATTGATTTAAAAATCATTCCTTTACCGACAGTCAATCAATCAGTCATTGCTGCCTTTCCTTCTTTACCTGTCGCATGTGAGGCTGTTATTTCAATTATGCGCAACGGACTTGATATTACAGCTTGTGAATTTTTCGAACGTGATGCGATCGCGCTCAGTGAGAAATTGTTAAACACACCTTTCCCAAGCCAAAAAGGCCAAGCGTACCTATTGATGACTTTTGACGGCTCCAGCCAAGAATCTGTTTTAGCTGAAATTGCCCGTTTAGAAGCAACAATTAAAACGCATGCTCCTGAAGAAATTGTCTTGTTAAATGAAGCGGATACAGTGACCGCTTGGAAACTACGTGACAGCATACTGACAGCAGTAGTGGAACTTTCTGAGAATGAACCTTTAGATTTATCTGTTCCGACGAATAAAATTGCGACTTTGTTTAATTATACGAAAGAAGTTGAAGCTAAAAGTGGTTTGCGCTTTGTAAGCTTTGGCCACGCTGGGGACGGAAACATCCATGCTTGCGTCTTACGCGGAGACTTAAGTGAAGCAGAATGGGCCGTTAAACGACATGAAGTTTTATCGGAATTGTATCAATATGTACATGATATTGGGGGCTTACCCTCTGCTGAACACGGTATTGGTTTGACAAAGAAACCATATTTCGATCAAGTCTTTGACAGTAGTTATCGTCATTATTTAAAACAAATTAAACTAGCTTTTGATCCAGAGAATCGCTTAAATCCAGGAAAATTAGTTTAGTTAAAGAAATATAGCGACCTATTTTGAGATGTAATGATACTCAAAATAGGTCGCCTTATTTTATTAATTGCAATGTATTTCTCCATCTACAATACGGCAACTTGCGCCTGTACCGTCACCAAAGCTAACTAAGGTTGGAAATGGTTTGACAGTTGTTGAATCGTTTACCGTCTTAATTTTTTCATTTAAACCAGTTGATTCAACCTCTAACTGTTTTTTTTCAATGTTTTCTTTTGCCATAGACTAAGTCTCCTCCTGTTTAAAAACCAAATGCTGCTTCTTTTGCTTGTAATACTTCTTGATACGTCTTGCCCAACATAACCGTATCTTCCACCAGTGTATCAAGACGGAAATAAATGTCATCATTTTCAATGCTATCTAAGCCAAAATCGATATCACGTACAAAAACATAATTTTGTAAAACATTGGCCTTCATATAGGCCAAAATTGGTTTCAATTGTTGTTCAGCCACTAAGAAGTGCTTGTCTGATCCAGCTGTAACAATCATACTGACCGTTTTATCTAGCAAAGCATTTTGCGGGAGTAGGTCAAATAAATTCTTTAGTACTCCTGGAATAGATGCTTGAAAAATTGGCGTGCCTAGGATAATCACATCCGCCGCCATGACCGCTTGTGTCACTTCTAAAGTATCTCCTGTGTAGTCTAAATAATGACGACCATCACTAAAGATAAGTTCTTTATCTTTTAAATTTAAGTAAGTTAAGTCATGTTCTGAGTGTTTTGCTTGTAACATCTCGTAAGCTTTTTGAGTAACAATACCTGTTTTGTTGCCTACATTTGAAGCTGATAGTACTAATATTTTCAAACTGTTTGCTCCTTTTAAGTTTATTTTCTCGTATAGTGTTTAACTTTGGGTAATATTTTATTACCAATAATATCAATGGTGCGTTTAATGTTGTCCATACTGACTCCACCTGAATCGATTTGTGCCACGTACCGTTGATGTTGAAATAACTCATGTTGTTGTAAGAGTTTTTCAATGACTAATTCTGGATCACCAACATTTACAATGCTACGGACATCTTGCCCTTGTGCAAATGCGTTTTTAGGGAAGCCATAACCATTGGTGCACTTCATACCTTCGTTGATGTGAGGATAGTATTCACGGTAAGCATCCAGTGTATTCTGTCTGACGTAGAAGAAACCGCCCGTCGTCACAGGTATTGCCTTCGCATCAAAGCCAGCCTCTGTTGCCGCTTGCCTAAACTGGCGGATACGACTTTGGTAGACCGATGCTGCACCACCAAGATGGGCTTGATAAATTGGCACGCCTAATGTGCCAGCCTTTTGCGCCGAGGCAGCTGAATTCCCAACCGCTCGCCAGATTGGCAAACCTTTCTTATCGTTATGTGGACGTGGCAATATATTTGCATCCTTGAGGGGTGGACGAAACTTTCCTGACCAGTTCACGCGTTCCGTTTCATTAATTTTCAATAGTAGTTCAAATTTCTCTTCAAATAATTCTTCATAATCTTCACGGTTATAGCCCAATAAATCATATAAACCTGTCCTCGAAGCTCGTCCTGCCGCTATTTCCATCCGTCCGTTCGATAGTAAGTCAATCGTTGCAGCATCTTCGAAAACTCGCACTGGGTCAGAAGTGCTAATAATGGTAGCTGACGTTCCTAATTTTATTGTTGAGGTCGCCTGCGCAATCGCAGCAAGAATCACTAAATGTGCTTGTGATACGAAATATTCTTGATGAGATTCCCCTAATTGAAAGATATCCATGCCAGCTTGTTCAGCTAACTGAGCCATTTCAATCATTTGTTTAATACGCTCTTGAGCTGAAATCTGTTTGTCAGTATGTGGATCCGGCACATGTTCACCAAGCGTATAGAGGCCAAATTCAAGACCATTACTTAGATCAAATTTAGGTAAAACATGTGGATTGGCTTTCATTTCTCACACTCCTTTGGCATTTAAAGTCATTATATCATATTCAAGTGGTTATTTGAAAGTGTGTTTTGTAAATGAAGACCCTGTCAGTAATCAGATTAAAACTCTCAAATTCTCACATAGCAAAATACTCAAACCCACCCAGAAAACCTTTTGTTTTTTTCAAAACAGTTCATCGCTTTAGCAGGATAATACAGCGTTTCTTTTATTGAAAAACTATGCGTAACTTAGCGACTTGTTTGCCATAGTGGTATAAAGGGCAAGGCATCGCTATTATATAATGGCTTGGTGTGGCTTTGGGCAAAGCGAAGTAGACAGAGCCTAGCCGATTGAGCTGGAAAAGCACGAACTTCAGTGAGGCTTTGAAAGCGACACCGCCTTGGAAAACAATAAGCTGAGCATATCAAAAGCTATTAAAGCACTCCCAAACTTAAAAGCCTTTTATCACGTGAGAAAACTTCGGACGATTTCGATGACTTTCAAATTATTTTTAGCAGTCTTAGCTTGATAACACAGCGTTACTTCTATTGAGATACTAAGCGTAGCTCAGCGACTTGTTTTCTAAAGCGGTACAAAGGGCAATCGGCGTAGCTTGCTCTGACTATGAGCAAAGCGAAGTAGACAGAGCCTAGCCGATTGAGCTGGAAAAGCACGAACTTCAGTGAGGCTTTGAAAGCGACCACCGCCTTAGATAAACAATAAGCTGAGCGAAGCTCAAAAGCTATTAAAGCACTCCCAAACTTAAAAGCCTTTTATCACGAAAAAAAGCCGCTTGCGCGACTTTAAAATAAAATATAATAATAATTTCAATAATAACTTACGGTTTGGCGATTGGAATAATCGCACAGCCTTTTGATCCGGCACCAGTATGGGCACCAACAACAGGACCAAGACCCGAAATATGATAATCAATTGTAGGTAATTCTTTTGCAAATAATTCGCGCACACTCTGAATTTCTTCTAAGGCATCTGAGTGAGCAAATGAAATTTTAATACCGTCTGGAAACAAAGCCTGACGTTCCTTGGCAATTTCTATCCAACGCTGATAAACTTTCTTATTCGTACGGACTTTTTCAAAAAGAACAATTTTTCCTTCTTCATCGAAAAATAATACAGGACGAATTTTCAATAAGCCTCCGACTAACGCGCCGGTTGCATTAAGACGACCACCTTTGACAAGGTTATCCAAATCTTCAACCATTAAATAAATATGACTGTTATCGGCAACCCATTGTAGCTTTTCAAACACCACTTCAGGCGTTAAACCAGCGTCTAACAAATCCATCGCCTGTTCTAATAAACTTTCCATAACAACCGAAGCGGCTTTACTATTCAAGCAGAATAATTTAATACGATCCGCATACTCACTTAAAACCATATTTGAAGTTTGATAGGTTCCACTAATCCCTGCGGATAAGTGAATCGCAATGACTGCTTCATAACCTTTAGCGATAATGTTGTCCATCACCTCGTAATAAACAGCGGGCGTAGGTTGAGAGGTTGTAGGAATGGATACTTCCGTTTTTAAACGTTCATAAAAAATATGCTGGGCCGCCAAATCCTGAGCATCTTCGCCAAGAGTGCCATCACTAAAGTTTACCGTCAAATTAACCCGATAAACATCCGGATGATGGGCAGTTTTACCACTTAAGTAGGCCGTACTATCAATAATAAATGCTGTTTTCATCACACTTTCCTTTCATAATAGTTAATAATAGTAGTCAAATTATATCAAACACCTTTCAAAATGTCTTCTTATCCCAGAGACTTTACGCGTTTTTTATAATCTTCAGCAGCCTCATCTCCAAATAAAATAGCCATCGTTTGCTCCTTATAAAACGCAATATCCGCCTTCATCGGCACATAAGCATTTTTCTCCCACTTGAATTGATCATGCAAATCAACAATACATTGCCCTTTTGCCAACTCACTATCCGACACACAGCGTAAGTTGGCATGGTAGATTTCAGAATACATATCTGGATAAATATAGCCAATTACAGCCATTAAATCATGGATAACCGCACCCATATAACCATTTTGATGCCAATAAGTATTCACATAAAATTGCATCATCTCATAAAGCATTTCACCTAATTCTCCACCGGCCATCTTCATAAAAGTCAGATCATTCATATCAATAATCCCTTGATGTGTCACATCTAAACCAATCATCCAAATCGGCGCATGCGGTCCCAACTCTGTAAACACTAAATCAACAGCTGTTGGATCAAACCAATAATTAAACTCCGCCACAGGCGAACGGTTACCACGGTGCACGCCTCCACCCATACTATGAATCGAGCGCACTTGCTTCATCGTCTCTAAATCTTTTTCAACACATAAAGCCAAATTCGTTAAAGGGCCTAGTGCGATAATATCTACTTCGCCTGGGTTAGCCTGGATTGTCTCAAGAATAAAATCAATCGCATTCTGATCAGCATACACATCCGAATTAATCGGTAAATCCACTGAACCCAAACCAGTCGCACCATGAACAAAACCAGCCTCATCTGCTCTTTCACCAGCACCTGCTTTAAGTGACAGATAATCATTTGTGGCACCGCGATAAACCTTTACCCCACTGTCAAAGTACGTCAACACACGCGCTGCGTTATCTGTAGTAAATTGAATCCCTTTGTTTCCTGCTACTGAGGTTAAACCTAATACTTCTAAATCCGGATGCTTCAATGCCGCAATAATGGCTAAAGCATCATCGATACCTGGATCCGTATCAATAATTACCTTACGTTTGTTCATTTTAGTTGCTCCTTTTCAATCGCTTTAGTCTCACAGCTTTTATTATACTCAAGATTAATGTCGAAGGCGATGAATTATCTTAACTTACATGCTACAATGAATCAGATAGTTCGCAAGTAAGGAGATGTAGCTACATGGTTAATTATTATAGTATTGAGGCCCCACTCATCCACGAAATTGAAATTAAGAAATCACGTTTTTTGACTTATTTAATACCAATTGAAAGCGAAGCTGACTTCCAAGAAGAATTAGCAGCGATTCGAAAAGAACATTATAAAGCAACCCATCATTGCCAAGCTTTTATTCTTGGCGATGACTCCATGATTCAAAGGATGAGTGATGATGGTGAACCAGCTGGCACTGCCGGTGTACCTATGCTAGAAGTATTAAAACAAGAAAATCTAACCTATGTAATGGCCGTCGTTGTTCGATATTTTGGCGGGGTTAAATTAGGTAGTGGCGGCTTGATTCGCGCATATAGTAATGCTGTCAGCGAAGCTTTAAAAGAGGCCACGATTATTAAGAATATTAATCAAATGATGGTTAATGTTGAATTACGTTATGACCAAATGGATAGTTTTACTTATTATATGAGTCAAACTGAACTGCCGATTACCCTCAAGGACAAGGTTTATACCGATACAGTTACCTTTAATTTAGCCATAAATTTAGAAGCTGTCACTGAGGTTCACGATGAACTAACAAACCGTTTTAGTGGTCAGTTAAGTTGGACAGAGCTGGGCGAACAGACTGTTAACTTGCCAGTCCGTTAAAATCCAATCAAAATACATCAGCAAATAAAAAGCAGATAATTTAACTTAAGGTTGAATCATCTGCTTTTTTGCGATTTAATCTAATGTCACCTTGGGAATTAATCCCATACCTTTGCAGCCTTTCCCACCATGAACACCTAAAACAGGTGTTAGATAACCAACACGGTATTCGAACTGCGGAAACTCCGCCTGAATCAATTCTTTAATTTCAATGATTTCTGTCTCAGCATCGCCATGAGCAAACACTATGTCTATGCCATTTGGATAGTCTTTAACTGCTTCTCTCACTAATTCTTGCCAACGACGCACAACTTTTTTAGTAGCACGTACTTTTTCAAAAACCTTTACTTCACCTTGGTCAAAGACAACAATTGGCTTAATTCTCAATGCAGTCCCTAGAAAGGCACTGATTGTGCCTAACCGGCCACCTTTGACTAAATTTTCTAGGTTTTCAAACATCACATAAATCGTAGAATTATCCGCCAACCACTCTAATTTCGCTTGGATAACTTCGCCAGATAATCCTTTTTCTAACATATGGAGCGTTTGTTTAACCATGCTCTCGATGACAAAAGAAGTTCCTTTTGAGTCAATCATATAAATGTTCAAAGCATCTCTGAACTCATCTGTAATCATTGAACTCGTTTTGAATGTTCCGCTTATTTTATCCGATAAATGGATACAAATTACTGATTGATAGCCTTTATCAACTACTTCTTTCAATAATTTATACAGATGGACCGGTTCTGGTTGAGAGGTTTTCGGTAATTCTTTATCCTTCGTAATACGGTAATAAAACTCCTTCAATACCACTGGATCAGTCGTATCGGTAATCACATCACCATTCGCATAAGTAACCAGTAAATTTATTTGGTAAATATCAGGATGATTTGCCAAATCTTCTGCCAAGCTAGCCGTACTATCTACAATAATTGCTGTTTTCATTTTTTACATCCCTCATCTTAATTTCTAAGCCATAATCTTAAATCATTGTAGCAAATAAAAATAACTGAATATGAACAAGTTTATTATTGAGATTTCGAGAAATATTTGTCAGAACATGAATTGCATTTCGCCTTAAGATGATAATTCTCTTTCAATGTGTTAACTCGGCTTCTGAGTTTGATGATTGAAGCACTCAATGTTCAAACTCAAACTGCGAGTTTAAACATTGAATTGGTATGACTAGCTAAGTAAGAATTGCTCGACCTTATTCTTGGATTATTCTAATTAGTCCATAAAACTCGGCTCATATTGATGATTTTCAAAACGGTGTGAAAAGTACATTGGAACTAAATGATTAATCTCTTATAATATTAAATACCTCAGACTCGTCCGAGGTTTTTAAATTCCAATTAGCAATTTTAACTTAATTTTAGCACTGACTTTTGTTGCAATACTTAACGTAGCTTAGCGGCTTGTTTTCCAAAGCCGTACACAGGGCGCTTGCTGTGACTTTGAGCATAGCGAATTAGTCACAACCTAGCCGATTTAGCTGGAAAAGACAAACGCCAGCGAAGGATTTGGAAGCGACCACCTCCTTGGAAAACAACAAACTGAGCAAAGCATGAAGCTCGACAAATCAAAAAAGATACCCTTATTTTTTTCGGGTATCTGATAACTTAAGCATGGCTACGAACATTGCAGCCGTGATAAAAATCACAGCTCCTAAGATATAATTGCGCCAATGCGGATAAGCATGGGATAAAATTGCTAGTATCGAAAATACTAACGTTGTCCCTAACATAATCAAGACAACTTGTGGTTCGCTCATCCCTAAGCGTAATAACCGGTGATGTATATGGTCCTCATCACGTTCAATTAATGAACGACCTGTCATAAGACGACGAAAAATCGCATAAGATGTATCAAACAGTGGCACAATATAGAGAATGACCGGTATAATCAACGAGAAAAAAGACGCATTCTTTAAATTCGTTACCGTCAAAGTCGCATACATAAACCCTATAAACAAAGCCCCCGTATCCCCTAAGTAAATACGCGCCGGAAACCAATTAAAAGGTAAGAATCCTATAATGGAAGCAGCCAATAATAACAACATCATCAGTACGACAATACGAATTGATAAGCTGAAATAATAGGTGGTAATGGCTAAAGTCAATAAACTTACCACCGATACACTACTCGCTAAACCATCGAGCCCATCCAATAAATTAATGGCATTCGTTACAAAATAGATCCACGCAATCGTCAGCACATAAGACAATATATTGAATACATTCGGTGAAATAGCTGGTAGCAATGCTGTTGAAAATTCAATATCTGCCATAAAATAGATGACATTCGCCGCTAACAAAATACCGAACGATTTTTGCCGAGGATTCAAAACGAATCGATCATCAACGATGCCTGTTAACAAAATAATTCCAGACGCTAGGAAAACATTCCACTGACTACTATTGAACATTAAACTGGGAAACAGGCTAAAAAAGCCAGTCCAAAAACTAATAAAAATCGCAATACCACCTAATGGAGGAATGACTTGACGCTTCGTTTGCTTATTCGTGAACTTCTGATAAAGCTTAATTAAGCTAAACGTCAGCACAGCAGAAAATAAAGCAGTTCCTAATAAACGGTACATTGTTTGAATTAGAAAAATAAGCATCCCTCCTTCTTACTTAATTTTATGCGTTATTAAGAGCGCCAAAAATCATCAAAAACAGTAATTGGCAAGTGACGTTTGTGATGAGACTTCGTATACCACTTCTCAATGACTTCAGCGTCATGTTCTGCCACGGTTTGACCCGTTAAATAAGCATCAATCGCTTCATAACTCACACCTAAAGCAACTTCATCAGGAAGCATTGGCTTATTATCTTCTAAATCAGCTGTTGGAACTTTTAAATATAGTTCCTCAGGTGCATTTAAATAAGCTAACAACTCACGACCTTGTTGTTTCGTTAAGCGGAATAAAGGTACGACGTCTGCCGCTCCATCACCAAATTTCGTGAAAAAGCCAGTCACTGCTTCGGCTGCATGATCGGTTCCAATTACTGCCCCTGCAGTCTGACCAGCAATCGCATATTGGGCAATCATGCGCTCGCGGGCTTTAATATTCCCATTGTTGTAGTCACTAATAACAATACCATTGGCTTCAACTGCTGCTTTGATCGCACTTGTGGCTGGTTCAATATTTACAGTCATCACACGGTCTGCTTGAATAAAAGCTAAAGCCGCTTGAGCATCGTCCTCATCAGCTTGGACGCCATGCGGTAGTCGAACTGCGATAAATTGGTAACGATTATCACCCGTCTCTTGTCGCACTGCTTCTACAGCCATTTGTGCGAGTCTACCTGCTAATGTTGAATCTTGTCCTCCACTAATCCCTAAAACCAAACTTGATAAGCCTGGATTAGCTATTAAATAATCTTTTAGAAAATTTACACTGCGCGCAACTTCCGCTGCTGGATCAATCTTGGGTTGTACTTTTAAAGCATCTATAATTTCTTTTTGTAATGGTCTCATGTCAATCTCCTTCGTTTAAAAACAAACGGAATTATGCTTCTTCCTGTTCTAACTGCTTAGCTTTCTCTTTAACATTCTGACGAATTTCGCTAATACTCTCCATTTTATTATCGTAAAGTTTTTGTGATAAATCGACTGGATATTGTTCCGGGTTAAGAATACGTTTATATTCATCCCATAATTGGGTTACATTCTGTTCCGCATATTCACGAATGTCTAGCAAACTTGGTAATTGATAAACCTGCTCACCATCACGGTAAATATCTTGCAACAAAGGTCTAGCTGTATAATCTTTAACAGTCTTATTGATATAAGTATGTACAGGGTGGAACATGAATAGAGAATCTAATTGATCTGGACGTTCTTCGATTAATGCCACATAGTCACCTTCAGATTTACCATCACGGTTACGCGTAATACGCCATACCTGTTTCACACCTGGCGTTGACATTTTCGAAGCGTTGCTTGATACTTTCATCGTCGGTACCATTTCACCTTCGTCATTTTCAATACTTACTAATTTATAAACACCACCTAAAGATGGTTGATCAAAGGCTGTAATTAATTTAGTCCCTACACCCCAATCATTAATTTTAGCCCCTTGCATGCGCAAGTTTAAAATCGTTAATTCATCCAAATCATTAGAAGCAATGATATGTGCATCTGGGAAGCCAGCTTCATCTAATTGTTTACGTATTTTCTTTGATAAATAAGCCATATCGCCTGAATCAATACGAACGCCAATAAAATTAATTTTATCGCCCATTTCTTTGGCAACTTTAATTGCAGTTGGTACACCTGAACGTAATGTATCATAGGTATCCACTAGGAAGACAACATCTTTATGCGTTTCGGCATAAGCTTTAAATGCTTCATACTCATCTCGATATGCTTGAACTAACGAGTGAGCATGTGTCCCCGAAACTGGAATTCCGAATAACTTACCTGCACGCACATTACTCGTATTATCAAAACCACCAATATAAGCAGCGCGTGTTCCCCAGATAGCTGCCTCCATTTCTTGCGCACGACGTGTACCAAATTCAGATAATTTATCACCTTCACCAATAACATTGCGAATACGAGCTGCTTTAGTCGCAATTAATGTTTGATAATTTAAGATATTTAATAAAGCTGTTTCAATCAATTGACACTCACCTAAAGGACCTTCTACTTGAATCAAAGGCTCATTAGCGAAACACAATTCACCTTCAACCATTGAGCGGATTGAACAAGAAAATTTCATTTCTTTTAAGTAAGTTAAAAATCCTTCAGGATATAAACCTAATTCACGCAAATAGTCAATATCCGATTCAGTAAACGTCAAACGATTGATGTAGTGAATAATACGTTCTAAACCTGCAAAAATCGCAAAACCATTCTCAAATGGATTTGAACGGAAATACGCTTCAAAAACAGCTCGTTTCTTATCTATTCCTTTTTCCCAGTATGTTTTCAACATATTAATCTGATATAAATCCGTATGCATCATCAAGCTATCATCTTCAAATTTATACATTTCCATAAGCCCCTTTTATTAGCCTAATTTAGTTAATCTTGGTAAACATTTGTTTTAAAACTTTTACTTATTGTAACATACAATGCTACGAAATATAATCTGCATGAGCTTTCAGTCACTATGTGTGTCTCAATTAAACGAATAAAATAGTGATTGTCTGAAATGTGACCAACACCTTGAAAACATTAAGCTGAGCGAAGCTAAAAAGCTACTAAATTAACACTAAACTTATAAAACCGCATAAAAAAAAGCCGGCTTAGCGATAGCTAAACCGGCTTATAGAGTGTTACTGATTATTCTGCGTCAGTTTCTTCTGTCTCTTCAACAGTTTCTTCTGTTTCTTCCTCAGCTGGAGCCTCTTCTTCAGTATCTTCTACTGCATCTTCCTCAGTAGCTTCTTCTTCAGTAGCGTCTTCAGTTGTTTCTTCTGTTGCATCTTCAGTTGGAGCTGTAAATGCTGCTTCTGGAACTACAATTTCAAATGTTTCACCGTGGCCACCGAATGTTATTTCGCTTGTAACAATAATCGTTTCTGGCATTCCTGATGCAGCAGCTTCTTCTTCTGTTGTACCCATAAAGTCGTTAGGGTTAATAGTTAAAACAGCTGAGATGCCTGTCGGTTTGTAAGTTGTTTTGTCGTAACTTGCAGAAATAACTGGGTTTGTACCTAATACAGCTTCTAATGTTTCAACGCTATATAAAGAGCGAATCATTTCTTCGTCTTCAGCAGTGAATTCTACACCTTGTTCTGCACCCGTTGCTTTAGCTTGTTCGATTGCATCATTAATTAAAGCTTCCATATCCATTGCTGAATTTAAGTCTGCCCATAATTCATTTGCATCAATATCTTGTTTTAAAGTAAATACATAGTCAGTTTCTGTCTCACTAAAGTCTGAATATTTTTCAGTTAATGCAAACTGCTCTTCAGTTAACTCACCTTGTTGTGCTTGTGCTTCATTAATTGCAGCGTAAACTTGATCAGAGATTTCTTGTTCTTGTGCTGAGTAATCTTCAATTGTCCAATCATCATTTAAACCATCATAAAGGTAAGCAATACCTTCAAGTGCCCAAGCTGATAAAGTGTATGTTTCTGATCCTAAGAATGGAGAGACAACTTCACCTTGGAATTCCATTGAAAAACGTGGATCAATATTAAAAGACATGTCAAAATTGAATTGACCAATATCTGCAGTTTGTTCACCTGATTGGAATGCTACCGATACAAATCCATTCGCATTCATAGATTCCAACTGGTTTTGACCTGCTGCATTAATTTGTGTTAAAACATCACGTGCAGTTGATTGTGCTGAAACAGTTGGCAAAACGTTGATTGCCATTAGTAAAGCTACTAATAAGCTACCTAGAAGTTTAAATCCTTTTTTCATTAAAATCACCTTTTCTTTCTTTGTTATGTGTTAAGTATAGCACATACATTTTATCCATTACCAATCAAATGCCTTACGAATGTATTACAATATTGCGAATAAGAAACTCAGAAAAGAGGGAGGATTACCACCTAATTCTACAACATTATTCAATAATCTACCGTACTTTCGAGGGCTTCGGAAGGAACAATTACATCAAACGTTTGTCCAAAATCAGAAAAGTTTAGCTCTAATCTTACATTGACTGTCCCAAAATCTGAAGATTCTGCTCCATATGCTTCAGGATCGACACTTACATCCAACAAGAAATAAGTCGGGCGATAATTCTCTTTTTCAAAACGTAGTTCTAGTACTGGATTTGATGTAATAAAGGTCGCAAATGCTTCGTAATCTGCCAAGTCTTCATAATCTTCGATACCATCTAATTCCCCATAACTATCCAGTTGATCAACGTTTTCCTGGAGACTTTCTATATCCACAAGTTCTTGTAAATCATCCCACATCGCTTGTGGATCAATATCAGTTTTTAAACGAAACGCATAATATTCAGTCGTCTCATCTAAATTCATATAGGTGTCGATAAATTGAATTTGTTCAGTTGTAATTGAATGAAGGTCAGCGTCAAATTGATCAGCAGTCTTTTGAAGTTCTTTTCTTATTTCAGCTTCTGTCTTTTGATTATTCTGAACGTACCATTCTTGACCATCAGTTGAATAGGATACACCGTCTAAATAATATAGCGAAAAGGCTGGTAGATTTGAAGCAAACGGCGACAAAATATTTAAGTGGCCTTCCATTTGTAAGGCTTCTGTGAAATCATAACGGAAATCCCCCTTAATTTGAGCTAAGTCCGCTGATTGTGTAGCAGTTGACATCGCAATATCAAGTTTACCTTCCAAGGCCATTGCTGACCAATCTAACGTAGGTATTCTTTCTTGCATTGCTTCAATAACAGATTCTGTAGTAACAGCTTGTACACGATTGACACTTCCAAACAACACACTAATAAACAATACAGATAGCATCAGTAGCTTGCGTCTAATTTTTTTCACATAATCCCTCCTCACTTCATCTAAATTATAGCATGCTGGCATATAATTAACCTAATATAAAATAAGTCACAAAAGACCCCCGGCCCATTCCTTGTGAAAGGAACAGAACCGGGAGTCCTATTTTGATAATATTGGGTGTTTAACGAATGATTTTTACTTTTTCTTCGTAATCACTCCAGCTTGGTAGTGCCATATTATCAGCATCGACACCGCGTGAGCTTACTTTATCAAATAAAATTTTTACTGTTTGGAATAGTAATTTAAAATCAAAGGCTAAAGAGTAATTTTTAATATACAATAAATCAAAATTCAACTTGCTGTTAAAGTCTGTACTGTACTTACCATAAACTTGCGCATAACCTGTAATTCCGGCGCGCACATGATGTCTAAGTGAATAATAAGGGTTTTCAGCTTTAAATTGGTTCACAAAGAAAGGTCGTTCTGGACGAGGTCCAACTAAAGACATATCGCCTTTTAACACATTAATCAACTGAGGTAATTCATCAATACGTGTGCTACGAATGACTTTACCTACTTTAGTTACACGACTATCATTTGAGGTTGCTAGTACTGGACCTGATTCGGCCTCAGCGGTTGAAGACATTGATCTAAATTTCAGAATATTGAACGAACGATGATTCATCGTTACACGTTCTTGCTTATAAAAAATCGGTCCGGGTGAATCTAATTTTACGACAATTGCTGTAATCAATAAGACAGGCGACGTTATCACTAACAAAATTAATGAAACGAATACATCAAATAAGCGTTTGATCATTTCTTCTTCACCAGAAATTTTAAATGGTGATACTTCAATAATACTTTCATCTTCAAAGTTCATGATATTTGGGTTTACCATCATTAAGTTTTGGAATTCAGTACTGATAAATAACTTCTTATTCTGACGCATCAAGAAATCATATATCTTAATTCTTTCCGTTTCCTCAATATAGCCTGTTAAATATACAATATCCACTTTATCCGCTAATTCACGCACATGATAATAGTAATTAGATAAGACTACGTGCGTCACTTCATGACGACGATTTTGCATCAGATCAAAGTTACGTACTGCTTCTAGCGCTCGTTCTTGATTCCCCACTACTAGTACATGCTTTTTACCACGTATACGATGATACAATAAGTACACTATCGAATTATAAATATAGATACCAGCCGTTCCCACAAAGAAATTAACCAAAATAACAGAGCGTGGGAAAGTTAACCAACTACCTGCATAAGTCAATGCCATCATGAAAACACTCAGCATAAATTGACTTAACATTGTAAAATAAAATAAGTCTAAGAGCGACTTATTATAGAAGACATATGTTTCAAACAACATATTGATAAAAATAAAACCAACTAATATCCAAAGGTAACTTACCTCAAAAGCTCTAAAGTTACGAGCAGGAATATCTCCCCAAAATTTCAAAAAGAAAGATATGTAGATACAAAACAGTGATACGACTGCTCCAACTCCTGTCACACCTAATACCAGAAATTTATTCCAGTCATAACGGTTTCGGAATTTATTCATTTTAAATACCTCCAATCGAGTACACGATTACATTTCATCTTTAAACAGCTCACCATCACATAATAGGTCCAGCTGCTTTTAATTATTTTTCTGTTCTTAAGGATTTAATGCTTCATCAAAATTAAATAACCTTGCCTCGTCATTATCTCGCCATAAGTAAATCAATTTTTACAACAGTTATTATCATAGCATGACTTTGGCAGAAAACAATCTTTTTCATCCACACTATTATATTGTTTTTTCGCACAACTTGCTACTTTTGAGCATTTGAATAAGATAATCTTATTATTTTATTTAGGTATAGAAACCCTCATTATCATTGAAAGCAAGGCACAAAAAATAATTTTCAATAAATATTTAACTACAAAATACTTACCGAAGTTCTTTAAAATTAAACGATGAAACCTCGGACGAGTCGAGGACTTTAAATTCCGGTTAGCAGTTTTAACTTGATCATATAACTTTACTTTTGTTGGAATATTTAACGCAGCTCAGCGAATTGTTTTCCAAAACGGTACAAAGGGCAATCGGCGCAGCTTGGTGTGACTTTGAGCACAGCGAAGTAGTCACACCCTAGCCGATTGAGCTGAAAAAGCACGAACTTCAGTGAGGCTTTGAAAGCGACCACCGCCTTGGAAACCAGTAAGCTGAGCGAAGACAAACCTTGGTAAACCAACCCTAAACCCATAATCCCTTATAAACTAAAAAACCATGCGTTCATTTTTTCAATGAACACATGGTTTTACTATTTAATGATTAGTCGATGATTTTGAATTTTTCAATAAATAATGGACTAACCGAACGGTTTTCGTGGATACGTTTAATTGCTTCACCAATTAATTGAGAAACAGATACAATTTCCATGTTCGGTAATTGACGATCTTCAGGTAATAAAATTGAATCTGTTACAATCACTTTTTCAATTTCAGAATCACGTAAACGATCAATTGCTGGTCCTGATAAAACAGGATGCGTACAACAAGCGTAAACTGCTTTAGCCCCTTTTTCTTTTAAAGCACTTGCTGCAAGCGTAATTGTTCCCGCTGTATCAATCATATCGTCGATTAATACACACGTTTTACCCGATACTTCACCAACGATGTTCATTACTTCTGCAACGTTCGCACGTGGACGACGCTTATCAATAATCGCAATTGGTGATTTTAAGAACTCTGCTAATTTACGCGCACGAGTTACCCCACCGTGGTCTGGCGAAACAACTACGACATCATCGCCGTGTAGTTGGTTATCCAAGAAGTAGTTAGCTAATAATGGCGCTCCCATTAAATGATCAACAGGAATATCAAAGAATCCTTGAATTTGAACAGCATGTAGATCAAGTGTAACCATACGAGTTGCACCTGCCATTTGTAACATATTTGCTACTAATTTTGCAGTGATCGGTTCACGCGATTGAGCTTTGCGATCTTGGCGCGCATAGCCATAATATGGCATTACAACGTTAATTGTTTTGGCACTTGCACGTCTCAACGCATCAATCGTAATCAATAACTCCATCAAGTTGTCACTTACTGGATATGACGTAGATTGAATAATATAAACATGATCACCACGAATACTTTCTTCGATATTTACTTTGATTTCTCCATCTGAGAAGTGTGAAATCTCAATTTTTCCTAATTCTAGTCCAATCGCCTCTGCAATTTTTTCTGCCAATGGCTCGTTTGAGCGTAAAGAAAAAATCTTTAATTTCGGATCATTATAATGTTTGATGGCCACTTTTTTCCCTCCATTTAATTATGTCTGAGTCTTGTCTTCTGCTAACTCAATTATAACGCTAACTAAGGTTAAAACCTATCCTTATCGACTATTTTTTCGATAATTTTTCCCAATAGTTTGGAACATTCTTCTGTTCAGAACGTGAAATAGCTAATGCTTCTTCTGGAATATCATTAATAATTGTTGAACCTGCTGCAATAAATGCTTTATCGCCAATGTTTACTGGCGCAACAATATTCGCATTACTTCCGATAAATGCTTGATCTCCGATTACTGAACGTGCTTTGCTCTTGCCATTATAGTTAACAAAAATCGTGCCGCAACCTACATTAATATCTTTACCTAAATCCGCATCGCCAATATAAGCTAAGTGTCCTGCCTTAGTTTCATCACCGATATTGCTATTTTTCACTTCTACAAAATTTCCGATATGTACATGTTGACCCAGCACACTGTTTGGTCGTAAATGAGCGAATGGGCCGATATCTGACAATTCACCTACGCTTGAATGTTCAATGACTGATTGAGTAATCTTCACATTATCCGCAATTTGGCTGTCAATAATTTCTGAATTCATGCCAATGAAACAATTTGAACCAATTGTAGTTTGTCCTTTTAATTGAACACCAGCCTCAAGCACTGTATCATTACCAATCACCACATCAGGTTCAATATAAGTCGAATCTGCATTCCCAAACGTTACACCGTTTCGCATGTGCATTAAGTTGATACGACGCATCATTGTTCGTTGTGCTTGGCTTAAGGCAACACGATCATTTACACCGATTGCTTCATCCATGTCATCCATAATATGTGCTGACACACTATCACCGTCAGCTTTAATTAACTCAATCACATCGGGTAAGTAATATTCACCTTGTGCATTGTCATTTTTAACACTAGCTAAAGCTACAAACAAAGCTTGATTATCAAATACATACGTTCCGGTATTGATTTCTTTAATTTCTAGTTCTGCTTCGCTTGCGTCTTTTTGTTCAACAATTTTAGAAACTTCACCATTAGCTGAACGAACAATACGACCATAACCAGTCGAATCTTCCGCTACCGCGGTTAAGATAGTTGCTTTCGCTCCAGTTGTTTCATGCGTTTCAAACAATTGCTGTAACGTTTCTCCAGTTAAAAGAGGTGTGTCCCCACAAATAACTAGTGTTGTTCCTTCTTGAGATGCTAGTAAATCTTTAGCTTGTAATACCGCATGTCCTGTTCCTAATTGCTCTGCTTGTAAAGCATATTCAGATGAATCACCTAAAACCTCTTGAACCTTTTCGGCTCCATGACCCACTATTGTTACAATTTGTTCGACACCACTCTGTTTAACAGAGCGAATGACATGTTCTACCATCGGTAAACCACACACAGGATGTAACACTTTATAAAGACTAGACTTCATGCGTGTTCCTTTACCTGCGGCTAAAACGATCGCCATCCGATTACTCATTTCTACACTCCTCATTCTAATTTAAAATATAATTTATCCAATTATTTTTTTACCATTATATATTATAACGATTTGAACCCCTTAGGTCTATTAAATATTTCTATTCAAAAAAATTCCCTGGAAGCATCTGAAGCTCAAAATGCCCTGCTTCCTTATTGTAAACAATTTCAATTTTCAGAAAAGAAACATAATTTTCGATGGGCACACGTTCCTTATGTGTATTCTCAGCAAACACACATACTCCTGCTGGTTCACACTCAAACTCTTCCAATAAAGAAATTAAGCCATTGATTGTTCCACCATTACGTAGAAAATCGTCAATTATTAACACTTTACTACCGGTAGGTAAACTACTCTTCGTTAACTCCATCTTTTTAACCGTCTGATGTGAGCCTGAAATATAATTAACTGAAATCGTTGAACCTTCTGTATCTGTAGAATCACGACGTACAATCACGTGTGGCACGTTTAAATAACGGGCTACTGCTACCGTCAGGCCAATCCCTTTGGTTTCGATTGTCATTACCGCATCAATATCCGCTTCTTGATAATGTTCCGCAATATGACGTGCAATTAAATTCAAGGTATCCGCTTCTTGAAGAATATCCGCTAAATAAATATAATTACCTGGCATAATACGTTTACCTGTTTTTAACTTATCCTCAATACCAGTTAATAACTTCTGTGTCTCAGCTGGCGATACTTGTGGATAGAAGATAACCCCACCTGCAACACCCGCAACAGTCGAAATTTGACCGATTTTATTGTATGCAAATACCTCACGAATAAAATCAATATCCTCACTAATTGAAGATTTAGCACAGTCAAAATACTGTACGAAATAAGACAGACTGATTAATTGATTAGGACGATCCGTTAAGTAATTACTAATATATAACATTCGGTGATTCCGTTTGATTTTCATTGGACTTTCACTCATATTATGACTCCTCATTGTTTAATAAATATATTATACCAAAATAATTAACGTTAAGATATATTTTTATGAACATTGTTCGTGTTGGTAAGTCATATTTTGGAAGAGTTTTGTTTATTTCTATCAAGCGAGTGCATGACTAAAAGCTGTTCCACTCATATCTTGAGCAGAACAGCTAAGTCTTCTTATTAGGCTAAAGCATCCACAGCTGCCTTGATTTCATTGATTAACTGTGCATTCTCTAAGCCAGTTACCTGTTTAATAACCGCTTCTAAAGGCTTCTCCGCTAATAGAGTTTGTAATTCAACGCTTTGTTCATCTTGTTGATCATCATATTTGAAAATACGGGCAATTGTTTGAAGTAAGGCTTGGTAACTTAAACCGCGTTCACTCGCCTCACGTAAAGGACGGATAAAACGTTCATCATAACCTAGCTTGCGAATTGGTGTTCTCGCAACTCGGGAATTCAAGTCAGATAGATTAGGATTCTCAAAGCGTCCAACAATTTTATTAATATAGGCTTGATGGGTTTCGTGATCAAACTGCCACTTCGCTTCAAGTAAGGCGCCTGTTTCGTTGAGAACTGCCTTTAATTGTGCCAAAACTTCTGGGTCTTTTAACGATTCATCAATTGTCTCGTAACCTTGATAGCTACCGTTATAAGCAACTGTTGCGTGTCCAGTGTTGACAGAGAATAATTTACGTTCGATGTAAGGTTCTAAATCTTCAACATAGGTGACACCTTCCAAATGAAGCTGCTTAGCTTTCGACATATTGGCATCAATGACCCACTCGCTGAATGGTTCAACCGAAACAAATAGCGGATCTTCATGAGACTGAATTGGTACAATTCGGTCTACAGCCGCATTCGGGAAACCGACATAAGCCTCGACATAAGTTAAATCCTCGTCTGACAAGTAAGTGAATACTTTTTCTTTTAAGAAATCCGAACCACCAATCATATTCTCACATGCAATAACATCAATCGGCTGTTGAATATCAGCAGCACGTCGAGCTTGGATACCTTTTGCAATCAACTCCGCAATAAAAGGCAAGACGTTCGGCCCGATTGCAGTCGTCACTAGGTCCGCTTCTGCAATCGCTGCGACTACCGCTTCAGGTTCCTGTTGATTATTCAAACCCGTCACGTTGGTAACACACCTAGACCTGGTCCAGGGTTCGCTTCTAATAAGTATAGAATTGATTTTCCAGCTTCAGCTACTTGTTGTGTTCCCAATGGTGTTAAGATACCATGGTTAATCGCATTATTTAAGAATAAAATTTTAGCTGGTTCAATAAAGAGCGCTGTAATAATCCCCCAAGCGATAAATGCACCGATATTTGGCATAACCATTCCACTCAAATGACTACCGAGCTTTTGGACACTTGCCTTTAAGCCCTTATTGTTTTGCGCCATAATATTTCCTCCTTTGATTTACTTTCAAATTTATTGTACGTCTATTTGGATGCGGTTTCAATTTCTTTCACCTATAGTTTTGGCACAAACTTTAGTGACAGGCTCCATTTCTACTATATACCGTCTCAAACATTATAGACTGAATATGCATTTTGTGTTATAGTTGTTATAGAACAAGTGAAAAGGAGGGGCTACAATGATTTTTGAAATCGAAACCGATACTACTATTCCGATCTATACTCAACTAACTCAACAAATTAAACAAGCGATTTTAAATGGTCAGGCAAACATTGGCGAAACATTGCCAAGCGTAAGAAGTTTAGCCAGTGATCTTGGGGTTAACATGCATACCGTCAATAAAGCCTACAACATTCTTGTCGATGAAGGGATTCTGCGCAAGAGTCAGCAAGGCTATAGTATTCAGTTTAACGAAACACTGCGAGAAGCTCCAAATTTTAGAACAGAGGTCCAAGAACAATTTAAGTCGGTCTTAATTGATGGTCTTATTCATGGAATTACATTCACACAATTCCAAGAGTGGTCCCAAGAAATCGCTGAAGAATTGAATCTTTCTGAAAATGAATCATTCAATTCAAACTAAACTTATTTACAAGGAGGAAACTATATGTGGATTTTTAATACGATTATGATTCTTACAGTCGTTGCTACAGGCTTTATAGTAGGGATCACACCTTTAATTAGCCGACAAGCAACACCTTTCGGTATTAGCTTACCCAGTCAATATGTAAAAGACCCCACTGTCCATAAATATGTTAAGCAATATGCCATTTGGATTATAAGCATAAGTGCTCTATTAATTTTTCCTATGTTAGGCTTGCCATTGCTCTTTACTTTTGAACAACAATTGGAATTAATCTTAAGTATTTATGTAACAGTTGCGATTACATTGCAACTTATTCTTAGTTTTGTGCTTTACTTAAAATACCGCAAGGCCCTTCAACAATGGAAACAAAGTCTACCTACTGAAGCATTTAATCAACATAATAGAATCATCATTGACACACACTATCATGACAAATTAACAGCAATTCCTTTTACAACTTTTTTCTTAGCCCAGTTTGTCATTTGGCTAGTGACTATTTTGCTTGCGGTACTTAATTATGATCGCATACATGAATTGATTCCATTAAATTGGAACTTAAATTTCGAAGTCTCTCGAACAGTCGAAAAGAGTTGGAAAATCGTTCTAGCTCTTCCAGGTATTCAATTATTACTTATTCCCATCATGCAGTTCGGTTATTACAGTTTTATCAAATCGCGTCAAAAGCTTTCGCCAGTCGCTCCTTTGATTTCAAGCGAAAAAAGTCGTTTATTTCGTGAAGCTTGGGCTCGCTTCATCTTTATTCTGGCTGTTTTAACGCAATTACTTTTATCAAGTCTTTACCTTTACTCACTGTTCATTCAAGATAGCCACTTCGGCTGGCTAATGACACTCACAATTATTTATCTGCTTTATAGCTTGGGTGGTAGCATTTACCTATCTTTACGTTATGGTCAAGCTGGAGAAAAATTATCTTTACCTGGTGACTCTGATGAAGATTTAGCTGTTTATCAAGATGCAGAAGAAGATGCCAAATGGATTGCAGGAATTTTCTATTATAATCCGGATGATGCTGCGATTTTTGTTGAAAAACGTTTTGGTATTGGCTCGACATTAAACATGGCTCGTTGGCAAGCTTGGGTAACCGTACTTGGTTTAATAGCATTCCTCGTCATCACAATTATTTGGTCTATCATGCTCGGTTAATCATTTACGAAATTTCAGTTAACTTGATTTTTATAACTACAGTAAGAAAATCACGCACAGCTTACTCAAAGTGGTAAAAACAGTCAGAGCCTAGCCGATTGAGCTGGATAAGCCCTCACAATCGTGAGGCTTTGAAAGCGACCACCGCCTTAGAAAACAATTAGCTGAGCGAAGCATAAATCACGATAAATCAACATAAAACTTACACTCCCTTATAAAATAACAAAACCCATGACTTAGTATTTTACACCAGGTAGAATACTATTCATGGGTTTCTTTGTCCTATCTATTTGACAATCAGTTGTTGATTGACATAGATAACATTTGAAGTTAAACCATTCCAGTTTTTAAGTTGTTCGATTGTCACACCAAACTGCACGGCAATTTTCCATAAGGAGTCGCCAGATTTGACAGTATAAGTAACATTCGGTTGGTTAACATTCAATACTTGGCCAATTGCTAAAAAGTTTGAGGTTAAGTTATTCCAAGACATCAATTGACTCACTGTCACACCGTAATGACGACTAATTGACCACAACGTATCACCAGCTTTAACTGTATAACGCGTAGTAACTGGTGGTTGCGCCTCAACTTCTCCAGATACGATTAATATCTGACCAATCGCAAGTAAATTTGACGTCAAGTTATTCCATTGTTTCAAATGTGAAACGGTCACTCCATAGCGATTCGCGATTGACCATAAAGTGTCTCCAGATTTCACAATATACTTAGTTTGATTATCAACCGGTGGTGTTGTCGTAGGTGTGCCGATTGACAAACGTTGGCCAATTGACAAGAAATTGCTAGTCAGTTGGTTCCATTGTTTAATTTGGTTGACAGATACACCATACTGCTGACCAATTGCCCATAGGGTATCGCCTGCTTGAACAACATGTATTGTATTCTCACTTGTTGGTGGTGGAGTGGTATCTTTAGCTACTAATGTCAATTGTTTACCAATTTGTAAGATATCACTGGTTAACTGATTCCAAGTACGTAACTGCTGAACGGTTACACCAAAACGTTGGCTAATTGCCCATAGGGTATCGCCTGCTTTAACAGTATAAGTCGTTACAGAACCTGGTTCTTCAACAGGATCAGTAGGTCCAGGTAAAGGTGGAATCATTTTTAGTTCTTGACCAATTCTCAATAAATCTGTTGTCAAATGGTTCCATAGTCTTAAATTATTCAAGCTGACATCAAATCGATTGGCAATTCCCCAAAGTGTGTCGCCTGCTTTGACAATGTAAGTCACGACATCTCCACTATGATCATCTGGATCTTCTGGATAAGTCGGATCCGTGATGTCTGGAATTACTTTCAAGACTTGACCAATTTGTAATGTGTCACTTGTCAAATGGTTCCAAAGACGTAAATCATTCATTGTCACACCAAATCTTTGGCTAATTGACCAGAGATTATCGCCTGCTTTTACAACATAGCTGACAACGTCCCCACTATGATCATCATCTTCGCTTGGTGTTTCAACCGGCGTTGTAGTACCTGGGATTACTTTTAAAACTTGACCAATTTGAAGCGTATCCGTTGTTAAATGGTTCCAAAGACGCAATTCGTTAACGGTCACTCCATAGTTGCGTGCAATTAATGTTAAATACTCTCCAGCAACAACGGTATGATTAATAACCGTTCCTGTGCTGTAGTCTTCTTCCTCAACACTTAATGTTTCAATAACTAGATCGGTTTCTACTGGTGCTACTTCTGGCGTCTCCACGGTTTCAACAATCGTTTCTTCTGTTACTTCCGTTACTTCCGCTTCTGTTACTTCAGAAGGAGGAAGTGACTCAGGAGTTGTAATAATACTTTCTGAGGTTTGGTTGGTTTCAGTGTCTGCTTGGGCTTGAATCGTTATGAGTTCACTCGACATTGATAATACAACTACGCTTGCAAATAAGGTCAACGGAAACGCTAGACCTCTTTGTCTTTCCATCCGCTTTCTCACTTCTTACACCTCTTTCTATATTACAATTAGATTACACTGTCTTTACTATAAGTTTACACCCAAAAAGGTTGACAATCAAGGGAAGCGGATACATTTATTGATTTTACGCGGAAAACTCATGGAAAATTCACACATTAGGCGAGGTGATTTGGGTTAATATTTTGGAAAAAGGAACCTCCTTTTTATTAGATGATTCCTTAAATAAAGTTTATTGTTCAGTTGGTTCTGAGATAGAGCCTACCATCTTAATAGCCTGCATTGGATCAGAGTGGCTAACTTGATAGACTGTGCGTCCGGCTTGCCAAATAATTATTTGTGATTGGTAGGTCGTTTCTGTTTCATTAGTCGAGCCGTTTAGAGTAATCTGTCCAACTGATTGAGGTGCTGGCAGGAACACTTCCTCCAAATAAGTCACGACGGCTTGAGCAAGTTGAGTGGGGTCATCGTCCGATTGGTTTAACATTTTGACAACTAGACTCCAATTCCCTTCTTGCCAATTTAAGTAGGTTGAACCTGCTGCTCCTTGTAAATACCCTGTTATCCCAAATCCTAAATCGACGGCTTCACCTTGAAGGTCTAGCACTTGGTTGACAGCTTCTGTAGCTTCTTCTTCACTGTCAAAGGTTTGTTTATTAAAACTAGCGATTGGCGTCAAATCATTCAGTTGTTTGTCATCAATCGCGATTGGTTCGTCTTCTGCAAAATAAAGAATATTATAGTTGGCCTGATCATGCGTACCTGTCGTTGCGGCGGTAATATAATGAGGCATTGAGTCCATCAGCATAAATGTCGGTAAGTCATCGTCTGGAAAAGCTGTTGCGAGTGTCTGAATAATGTCTTCTGCATGCGCTTTCGGCGTGATTGTTGCAGCTTGAACTGTTGCGATTGAAATTGGGAAATTTTCTCGTGACGTGTGATTACTGGGAACAATTATTTGAGCACCGGTTAATAGACTGAGTATACCGATGACTGTTACTTTACGAATGAAATCCATATTCTTCGCCTCCTAATTAAACTTTACCGCTCATCTCTCGAGTTATCAAACCATATGATTTTGATGGCAATTTTATATAAAAAATACGAGGTCCATTGGTATAGTGAAGACTAGCCGATTTAGCTGGAAAAGTAAGTGTGTCAGTGTGGGGTGGTAGTGACCTCTGTCTTGGAAAGCTGACATGGTCCGTGAAGCGAAGATTATTTTACAGGCAGTGTTTTTATTTCAATGTTTAAACTCATACTCTGAGTTTAAACATTGAAATAGAATTGCCCAGTTATGTAAGAATGCCTCGTCTCTATTCTCTGATAATTCAATGTAAAGCATATAAAGTAGCTAATGTGAAGCTTTGAAAGAAGCTACCACCCTAGCGAACTTACATGGCGAGCACACGCAAATAAAAAAAACTAGCCTCCATTAAGAAGACTAGCTTTAATTCAGCTGATTATTTATTGACGATCAAGACGGTTTTTAACGGCAGTAAAGATTGAGACTATCACAAAAATTATCACAAAACCGATTGTAATCGACGCACCTGGTGGTGTGTCAAATTGGTAAGAGGCTGTCAAACCGCCAAATATTCCAATCACATTAATCAGAATACCTAAAAAAATTGTTTGCGTAAAACTACGCGATACTTTAATCGCAGTTGCGGATGGAATGACAATCAAAGCCGATACAAGTAAAGCACCGACAATTGGCATCATAATACTTATCGTAATTCCCGTCACAATTGAAAACACAATTGAAATAAAACGCACAGGTAAACCCGCAGTTTTTGCGGCTGCTTCATCGAAGCTCATAACGTATAATGGCTTTCTAAAGATAGCGTATAAAATAACAAGTGCCGCTGCTAGTATCAGTAAAAGTTTTACTTCTTCTGGTGAAATCAGAATAATTGACCCAAATAAATATTGGTCTATTTGGAAAGTACCGCTATTGGTATTCAAACTCATTAAGATTAACGCAACTGCCATTCCGGTAGCCATCATAATCGCAACCGAAACATCAGAGAAGTCACGGTATACTTGGCGTAAATATTCGATAAGGATTGCCCCAATAATGACCACAATTAAAGTGGTGTAAGTTGGCATAATCCCTAGAAAGGTCCCGAGCGCTACACCGGCCAACGAGATGTGCGACAAAGTATCCGCCATTAAAGATTGTCTTTTTAAGATTAAGAACAATCCTAAAATGGGAGTAATTAATGAAATGGCTGCGCCGGCGATGAATGCGCGTTGGATGAAGTCATACTGAAACATCTCCATGGTGAACCCTCCTCTCGCACTAAACGAATTTCGCGGCTATAATAGCCTTCAATCTCAGCGTCTGCATGTGTGACCATCAAAATAGTTTTATTATGATAATCAATATTATGCTTTAATAATTCATAGAATGAACGACGAGATTCGATATCCATTCCCGTAGTTGGTTCATCTAAAACAAAGAAATCTGGATCAGTCGCAAAGATACGCGCCAGACTGATTCGTTGTTTTTGTCCACCAGATAATTCTCCAATCTTTTTATGACGTAACTTATCCATCCCAACAGATTTTAATGCTCGATCAACATGTTCATAATCAGTATCGTCTAAGCGTTTAAACCAACGCCCTTTAGCATAACGACCTGATTCTACAAATTCTTGAACCGTACTTGGAAAACCCGCGTTAAATGAACTGACATTCTGCGCAACGTAACCAATTGATAATTTCTCGCCATTATGATTTTTCTTAGCTAAATCAATTGTGCCAGTTGCTGGTTTAAGTAAACCAATAATATTTTTAATGAGTGTTGATTTTGCAGCACCGTTTTCACCTGTTAAAATGATAAACTCGCCGGGTTCAACGGTAAAACTAATATCGTTCAATACTTTTTCGTTATCATAATAATAAGAAAGATTGTTTACTTCTAATATTGACACTCTACTCATCCTTGTATATTATATTTAGGGTTTTAACCTTCCGGTTTTTACTGGATAACCCTATGAACCTCTTTTCGATTACCTCATCTCCTAAGATATGAGATAATTAGTTTATTGGATTGAGAGGCTA
>NZ_WJQT01000007.1 GCF_009659375.1 Fundicoccus ignavus | reverse complement strand
AATTATACAAGAGGTTGTAATAAATAAGTTGATTTATCTGGCTCACCTTCCGCACTGGGTGGCTCTATTTTATGCATTGAGTGGCTCTAATCTCCGCCGAAGTGGCTCTATTTGAATGCAATAACCACAAAATTGCTCAAGAGAAAGATTTAATGTACGAGGTGCTATCGCAGTGGTCCTTCAAAGAAATTGAAGAGATGTTTAGTCTGCCACAGACAAAACAAGTCAGTCGTTACTATGTCTTGCCAGACTTTCAACAGATTGCGAAAGAATTAGTGAAGCCGGGGGTAACTTTGCAGTTACTTTGGGAAGAATATGCTCAAGATTGTCGGTTGGAGGGAAAAGTATTTTATCAATTAACACAGTTTAAAAAGCATTTCAATGAGTATCTGAATAAAACAAACTTTAGCCATATACTCCATCATAAAGCTGGTGAACAAGCTCAGGTTGATTGGGCCGGGACTCGGCCTCAATGGATTGATCCAATGACGGGTGAAATAATAAAAGGAGAATTATTTGTCGGAACGCTCCCCTTTAGTAACTATAGTTTTGCTCAAGCTTGTGTGGATCAAAAATCAGCGAGTTGGATAGACGCTCACGTCAAGATGTTTGAGTTCTTTAAAGGCGTTCCAACGCTATTAATTCCAGATAATCTTCGAGTAGGTGTCACAAAACACACTAAAAATGAGTTGGTACTGAATGCAACCTACGAAGATATGGCAGCGCACTATCAAACCGTTGTCGTACCAACACGCGTATACCGACCTAAAGATAAGGGCTCTGTCGAAAGCCACGTCAAACACTTAACCACACATCTGATTGCTCGAATGCGCCACTATCAGTGCCTTAGTATCCAAGAATATAATCATTATTTACTCATTGCACTGGCGGAGTTCAATGCTAAACCCTTTCAAAAGAAAGAAGGCAGTCGCCAATCAATGTATGAAACATTTGAGCAGGAGTGCTTAAAGCCGTTGCCTACCTATCCTTATGAGATATGCCACTTTAAAGACGCAAAAGTTTACACCAATAGCCATATCACCCTAAACAAACATTACTATTCAGTTCCTTACCAATACATTGGCGAAAAAGTTTCTCTGAAAATATATACAGATCGTGTCAAAATCTACCATAAACAACTGCTTATTTGTGAACATCGAATCGCAGGTACGCGACCAGGTGCTTATTCAACCATTCAATCCCACTTACCTGAAGAGAGTCAACACTATGGAAAATGGAACAGCGAACGGTATTTAAATTGGGCGAGTCGTATTGGACCAAACGTCCACACGGTGATTTCGAGACTATTTGACCAAGGTCCTGAACAACAATATTACAGAAGAGTTCATGCAATATTAAAAATGGCAGATACCTACTCCGACCAAAGATTAGATAAAGCCTGCCATTTTGCTCTAGAACGGTCAACTCATCCAACCTTTAACTTAATTAAGCAGTTAGTCGAACATTCTATGACGCAAACAAATTCTAACACTTTACCCCAAATGGAACAATCTTATTTGAGAGGAGCAGACTACTATGACTCATTCAACCGAAAGGATTAAGCTTCTAACTAGCTACCTTAGACAAATGAGGTTACCAGTAATGGCGGATCGCTTAGTCGATCTGTATGGGGGTCTCCTCACTGATCAACGTTCAACCTTAGATATCCTTGAGGAAATAGTGAGTGAAGAATATCTATCGAGGCGACACAATACCGTGCAACGTAATCTTAAATTAGCCAAACTCTCTCAACCACAAGCTCATATCCAAGATATTGATTATTCGCCCAGTCGTCGAATAAACAAAGAAACCATCCATCAATTATCGACGTGTCAGTTCATTACCAACAATCGAAACGTTATTATTCAAGGGGCTACAGGTACCGGGAAATCCTATCTAACCAATGCCTTATGTCGTTATGTGATTGAAGAGGGTTATACGGCACGTTATATCAGAATGTACGATTTACTTTCTGAACTATCTGAAGCGGATATGAACGATCGATTACCCCAATACCTAAAGAAATTAGCTAAACTAGATGTGTTGGTGATCGATGATTTTTTATTAACGCCAACAACCGAACATGAACAAAAATATCTCATGGAGGTTTTTGAGTTAAGGAGTAGACATCGTTCTCTTATTCTTTCTTCTCAAATGGAGACTGGCGAATGGCATAAAAAGTTAGGAGGTGGTGCGATTGCGGATGCCATTCTTGATCGTGCTATTTCAAATTCATACCATATTTATATTTATGGAGATTCATTACGGATGAAAACTGGTACAGCGAATACCGACTAAGCTGGTACAAAAAATCGCGATTCACCTGGTACAGGGAATCGCGATTTTGTGGTTCTAGACGAACGCTATATGCAAATAAATAAAAAAATTATTTAGCGCGCTTAACTTCAATTCGATAACCATCTGGATCAGTCACAAAGAAGTAAGTCGGTATGCTGTTAACGTCAAGTAGAAAACCACACTTTCTGCCAATTAGTTTTCCGCAGATTCTGCCAGATAAGATTCGGCACTTTTCCTAATCGAATACTCTTTGTCGATGTTTCATCCGATAACTTTTATCGTCCATCTGAATAAGTTCTACACGATGGAGCAGGCGATCAAGTATCGCTGTTGCGACACCTTCATCGCCCAGTAGTTCACCCCATTGATCCGGACTCTTATTTGAAGTCAGAATGATAGAACTACGTTCATATAGATAATCAATTAATTGAAAGAACCGATTCGCCTCAACCGGATCCATTGCCATATACATCAAATCATCGATAATGATTAAATCGGATTGTTTAATCCGATTAAGTGCAATCTGTGATTTCCGAGTATACTCGCTCGTTTTAAGAATCGTTGTCAGTTCGCCCATTGGGAGAAACATGACTTGATAGCCTTGCTCAATCGCTTCTAATCCTACACCGATAGCTAAATGCGTTTTGCCAACACCGGGTGGACCGAGTAAAATGAGGTTGTATTGTTGCGCTAACCAATTCATTTCTTTTAATTGGCGTAGTTGCCTCTCAGAGAGACTCGTTTGCTCACTTAAATCATAGTCCTCAAGTGTCTTTTGATAAGGAAATTTTGCCCATTTTAAGCGCCGTGCTTTGTTTTTATCCTCCCGTTTTGTGAGTTCATACGTGAGTAAATGATTTAATAGTTCATAATAGGTCCAGGATTTCTGCTCTGCTTCACGCATTAAAGCGGGAATCTCAGTGGAAATCTCAGATAAACGGAGTTGCTTAAAGGCATGCTGTAACTCTTCAAGGCCATTACTCATTCACTTCACCGCCCATAATTTTTACATAGTCACTCAATGGACGCGTAGACACTTCGATACCAGAAGGGACTGATGAGTTGTTTTTTATTTCTTCTGGAATGGCTTCAACCTTGTGTTGAGATAAATAGATAGCGATATCTCTAAAATCGTTGGCACTCCACAAGTCATTGTCTATGCAATAGTTAAGCGCCGCATCTCGTTCTGTCGGGTATCGTTTAATACTTTTTTCCAGCACCATAAACTGATCGCGAGCGTATCGCTTATACTTTTCAACGATTTTATCAATAAAGAGAATGGCTCTCGGTTCTTCTTCGAATAAGTCAATCATTGCGGTACGATATTTTTGTAACGTTTTTTCACGGTCACGCCCATGATTGCGGTTTTTAATCAGTTTGCCTTTTTCAAGTGACACCCTATGACGCGCAATGTCATCACCTGTTAGCTTGTGTAAAACAATTAATTCTTGTTCTTTTTGATAGAGGTAAACTTGGTTCGAACCAACGGTTTTATAAGTACCAAGCGGTACGGAGTAACGATTACCTTTAAATCGTATCGTATTGTCTTTATTGACGGTAGCTGTTATACTATTTCTGAAAGATATATCTTTTTGTTTGATTGAAGAGACTGGTTTCAAGTGTGCTTTTTCCAGGAGGAACACTGAATCGGGTCTCTTTTTTGTTGTGCCATGTACTTTATGGTTCCCTGTACGTTCTAGCCAGGAACGAGATTTTTCATTCCAATCATCAAGTCCATCGTAAACTCGATTCTTTGCGAAGTTTGATTTCACATAACCAACAACTCGCTCAATCTTACCTTTACTTTCTGGATCCTCTCCTCGACACAAATAAATACTAAAGCCAAGCGCTTGGTGATAAGCGTCAAAATCATGAGTTAATAAAAGATCTCCCGCATTTTCACTAACTGCGAGGATATTATCCTGGTCATAGACCATTTCTTTAGGCATGCCACCAAAATGACGAAAGGCATTTTCATGAGAACAAATCATATCTTTTGTCGTAAAAGGCCGATCTAACCATTCAAGATATTTGAAACGGCTATGAGATAAAACAAAAGATATAAAGTATAATTTGACTTCGTCTTTACGTCGCGTTCTTTGCTTCGTTTGTCCCTAATCGACTTGTATCTGTGCACCCATTTCAACTTCAGGAACAGCTTCGTATTGGCGAATAGTCTGACGTTTTGGTATCGCGTATTGATCTCTAAGCTGCTTGATATAAGACCGCACAGTACTCGAACTCACTTGGATTGTCGAATATTCTTCTAATAACCAATCTTCAATTTGTGCTGCAGACAAATCACTGTGTTCCTTTAACCACTCAAGAATAATCGGTTCGTAAGGATCCAGTTTTTTCGTTCGATTTTGTAAAGTGTCTGTCCATTCTGACATTTCTTTAAAATCCTTTGCCAAGTATTTTCTAACGGTATCTCGATTGACTCCAACTTTTCGTTCAATTTGACTTTTATTAAATCCTAGTCGATGTAATCGATGGATTTCATGATAGATAGTCATCTTTTTTTCGTTCACCTTTCATCCTCCCATTCAACTGATACTTTAAAAGTATAACTGAATGGGATATATTTCAGGAATAAAGTGCCGAAACTTAACTAGCAATATTTGTTGATTCTAATTTAGCATTAACATATGCCACCTGAAAGACCTCTTAGGTCACCAGCTTCATAAGTAGAAGCTTTACAAACTTTGTGCATTTTTCTAGGTCGCTAACTGTTACACCTAAATGACTAAAGCCGTCTCCAACATTATATGGATCAGCGTCATAGTTGTAAGTTAGTTCGATTTGTACCGAAGACCCGGGAGAGTTTAGATAGATTAAATCAAACTTGTTTTCAGGGAATTCTCTACGGCTAGCAACTTCAAAATCGAATAAATTAGTATAGAAGTCTAAAGTAGCCTCAATATCTCTAACACGTAAGCAAATTTCAGCTAGTTCTTGGTTCATAATATCATCCTCCAAAAGTTTCTTATATTCATATTAATATGAATAGGATAACAACGCATTTTATTCGCATCGGATGAAGTTTTTTTGCTTAACAATATGTCGATAGGTGAATTAACGTAGCGTTTATTTACCTAGAATTACAGGCTGATAGACTCCTAATAAAGTAGACAGAGAAATAAAAACTCTGATTATTTTATTAGGAGCTATTTCTATGTCTAAAAGAAGGAGTAAACATAGCTTAGAGAAACAAATATGCTCTATCAACATTGTAATAAACACTGTCGGAACCTACATTAGCATTATAATAGCCATCGAGTTTAACAAAAATTAGGCTACCTTTCGCTAGATCAATACCGACCTAAAGCACCCAAAATAAAGTGTTTTTATTGTTGTCTCATATTATGTTCAACGCATTCTTTTTAAAGCTAGAGCTTTTCATTTTAAGTAAGCTTCAAAAATATTAACACTTTCTGATCTGTAAATCGCAACATCCATCTCTTTACTTATCTCCAAACATTGAAAAAACGCGTTGAACAAATTGCTCAACATAATATTCTTATGCTTCAATCCCTTTTGCTTCCAATACTAGGACAGTATCCCCTTCGAGAATTCGTGTGTCGCCATTAGGAACCACTAATTCGTTATCATCTCTTAAAACCAGCACAATGAGGGAATCACGGTCTAACTTTATATCCTTAATTTCTTTATTCACCCATTTATTGTAGTCATTGATACGGAATTCTAAAAGATCCGTTCCGACAACGTCAAAATAGGAGCGTCCGGCCAATACGATAATATCTCCCGCTTGGAGTTGGATGTCGCCATGGGGCACGATGGTGTCGTCTTGCCGCAGAATTTTTGCGATAATAAAATCAAAGGCTAAGTTAATATCTCGTATATAAGCGTTGGCTAAATGGCTATCAGCTTTTATTTTGGTTGCTAAGAAGCCGACATCACTCTTATCTTGTAAAGAGTTAAAATTACGTAAGGAAGAAACCTCTGGGTCAACCATGTCAGTTTTCTTAGAAAGAACTGGCAGCAATCCGCCTTGAATGAGTGAGGATAATAAGCAAATGTCAAACACAATATGGTAGAGGTCATTAATATTTGGGGTATTTGAATTCACCACACTAATGGCAAAAGCGATGGCAGCGGCCCCCCTTAAACCCGCAAAGGCTATTACGGCGAGCTGATCTTTTTTCATTTTGAACGGAAACATTAGACCATAAATGGCAGCGGGGCGTGCGATAAGAGTCATAAACATCATAATCACAAACGCAATTGGCATCATCTCCACGATTGAACTTGGGTTTGATAATAAACCGAGCAAGAAAAACAGTCCGATTTGTGCCAAACTCGTAAAACTATCAAAGAAGAAGACGACCCCGCGTTTTCCTACAAACTCTTTGTTTCCGATATAAATCCCGAAAATATAAACAGCCAGATAGCCGTTACCACCAATTTGATTCGTGAATTCATAAGTGAATAAAGCGGCAGCAGCTAAAAGAATAACTTCCATCCCTTCTTTTGTTTTCAGGTAGTCTAACAATCGAATAAATATCCATCCTAGTACGAAACCAAGCGCCAGTCCTAAACCAATTTGTAAAAGTATGAGGGAAGGAACATTAATATTTTCGCCTTGTAGCAAGGTAACAAAAAGGATCACCATGGTGTAGGCAGTAGGGTCGTTAGAACCAGATTCGAGCTCCAGTAAGGAGTCCGTGTTGTATTTTAGCTTTAAATTACGGGAGGCTAAAACATCTGAAACACTCGCATAATCTGTTGAACCAATAATGGAACCCAGTAGCAAAGCTTCTAAAAGCGAAAAATTGAATACCAGATAAACAAAGAATCCAGTAATCAACGCCGTGAAAATGGTCCCGAAGAAACTTAAAATGATGGCTTCCTTGGCGACTGGTTTAGACATTTTCCATTTCGTGCCAAAACCGCCATAGAAAATAATAAACATCAAGGCTAAAGAGGCTACTTGATTGGAAAAAGCATAATTTGTAAAGTCTACACCGAAGAAATTAAAAGAAACTCCTAAAAGCATGAACAGTAACAGTTGCGGTATCTTTAAATCATTAGCAACCCGCATCGCGATTAAGGCTAAAATCAGTACAAGTGAAATGATGAGTATATACATGGTAAGCCCTCCTTCAATTTAATGATCATCATAAAACAATCTCTTTACTTGTATGACATATTATAGCATATGAAAGTAGTTAACTTTATCGCCTTTAATTTTGATTATATTTTACTAGTATTTAATTGAGTCACCAATATCATGGGATGAATCCGTGATTAATAAAGGAGATCTATAAAATGAATGAAATCAAAGCTACAGAACTAAACCTTTCTTCAAAAGCAGAAGATATTCTGCTTCAAATTGAAAGCAATACTATATGCTTGATTATTCAAAAAAATCTTTTGAGAATATGTAGTGAACCCCAAAAGTTGGAGTTTATTTAATTGAATATTAAGCAGCTAATTGAGTGTCTTGTTTTCGGTATGCAACCGGAGATAAGCCGCTCAATTTTGTTTTGATACGTCGATGATTATAATAATCTATATAATGTTCGATGCGCTCTTTTAGTGTATCATAACTTACTTGTTCGACACCGTGATACATTTCTTGTTTTAAGAGACTAAAGAAATTTTCCATCGGTGAGTTATCTAAGCAATTGCCTTTGCGAGACATGCTTTGAAAGATACCGTGTTGTTTTAAGGCATTCACCCATGAATTATGTTGATAATGCCAACCTTGATCACTGTGAATGGTCGTTCGGTATAACGCATGTTCCGTGACCAAAGCGAGTGCCTCATTTAAAGGATCTAAGGCAATATCTAATGTCGGATGATTGGATATCTTAAACGAAATAATCTCACCGTTATATAAATCTAATATTGGACTTAAGTAAAGTTTTTGGTCGTTTAAACACTTAAACTCAGTCACATCTGTCACGAGTTTTTGTAAAGGAATCGGTGTGGTAAATCGGCGATTCAGCTTGTTTTTAGCGGTCTTACCCACTGTTCCTTTGTAAGGATTATAGCGGCGATTTTTATGAGAAAATTTAGTGCACTTGATACCTAACTGGTCCATCAAGCGTTTAACTCGTTTGTGGTTAACTTGATGCCCTTTATTTTTAAGCGCTTTTTGAATACGACGATAACCGTAGTTGCCATCATTTTCATCGAAAATTTCTTGAAGAAGATTTTCGAGCGCTTCATCTTTATTTTTAGTTTCTTTCTTTGAACAGTGGTAATGAAAAGTTGATTCTGGTAAGCCGGTTACGGTCAAAATATCTTTGAGCTTAAACTTTTCTTGACTTAATTCATAGACAATCATGGCTTCTTGTTTGCGCGTGGGTCTTTCAAGCCCAGCGCTCTTAACTTTTTTTAAGTAAGCTAGCTCCAGACGTAAATATTCATTTTCTTGTTTTAATAAGGAAAGTTCATCGGTTTTAGGCGTTGACATCTTGTTTGAACCCTTCACATTTTTTGAATATTTAGGCATCTTAGGCGGTCTCCCTTGCGGTTTATTCAGACCTTTGGCACCTTCAGTTAAATAAGTTTGTTTCCAATTCGCTATAATCGACGGCTCTTTAATGCTGAATAGATTCGCAGTCTCTTCATAGGAAGCGCCAGTGTCTTGCTTAAATCTTAAACATCTAGCTTAAAATTTAAAGGATATTGTTGTTTCTTTATTTGATGACGTAAGCCTGCTTCGCCAAACTGCTTGTATTGATTGATCCATTTAGTCACCAAAGACTTACTTGATACATCATATTTTTTAGCTAATACTCGAGCACCCATTATTCCTTGTGGATACGCTTGGACTATCTTTAATTTTAAATCAACTGAATATTTTTTCGACATACAAATAACCCCCAAGAGTTAGATTTTTAACTCTAACTTTTGGGGGTTAGTACAAAATGCTAATGAGTACTGGTGACTTTTTTAGTGTTTTTTAATCTTAATTAGACCTTTATTCAATTACATGGATTCTTCACAGAATTTCCTTCCACAAAAAGCAATTAGCTTCTTACCTCGACATAACTCCAAAAATTTCAGCCGAAGCTTGACTAAATTGATACGCTCCGACGCTGTTAAACAGCCTAAGCTAAATGTGATTGAAATATCGGATGTGGACAAATTCGAAGAGTAAAGTTATTTATTTGAGTTGTTCCATCAATAAATGCCCACCCACTTCCAACTCAGTCAATGAACAACTTTTCAATTGAGCCACATAGGCTTGAATTCGTAAGATTTCATCAGGCCAAGAAGGCGTACCATTGACCCACTCTAGGGCAGTAGGGCCATCGGTTTCAAATAATAACTGCTGTGTTGGAATAAGATTAATCAGCTGATCGGTCAAGGTTGAATGCCCTGCATCGACAGAAATCGTAAAGAAACAGCCTAGCTCCAAATAATCAGTCACCAAGTCCAAAGGCCCACTATACCAGTGGATAATTTGACCATGTAATTGGTGCTTTTGTAGCAAGGCAAGTACTTCTTTTTCAGCTCCTTTTGTGTGGATATTGCAAATTTTTTGGTGCTTTTTTGCCTCCGCTAGAAAATATTCAAAAACTTCCAATTGACGCGGGTAAGCCGTTGTATCTTCTGCCCAGTGGAAGTCTAAACCAATTTCACCGATGAAATCACAATCCTGAATGTAAGGTTCAATATTGTCTAAAGATGTAGTTGGCGTCACCTTCCAAGGATGAATTCCGAATCCCTTTAAGATGAGTGGATGGTCAGGAATGGATTGATAGTCAGACACAGACTCACTAACCGCTAAAGTTGTCATGTTTAAGACTTCAAAGTCCGCCAATGCCTTCTCCAGCGATGGATAATGACTGAGGTGATCATGGGCATTTATTATCATGCCAATTCACCGACAAATAAATGCCGAGCTTGCCGGTACAGAAGCAATAAAGCTAGACCGGCAATTACTGTTGTGACAATGACAGATCCTCCATTAAATACAAAGGAATAAAAGCCAACAGACCAACCTTCTGGAGCAAACCGGCCCCAATAATAAACCCCAGTAATAAAGTGCCAGAAGTAACGAGCTAGAGTCCCGATAAAAGTACTCAAAAAGATATAATAAGTTGCTTTCTTCTGATTTCCCGAAGCGGTTGCCTGTTGAAGTGCCGGAGCCACAATTCCTGCTAGCCCATTAAAAGCAAAAGCTACTGGATAATCTAGCACCACTTGTATAGGGTGGATAATTGAAGCTCCGCCTAGAATAATCGTCAGTAGGCCCCATAAAAGCCCAGTAAATATCCCTGCTTTCCACCCTCGACGTAAACAAAACAACGTAATGGGAATCGAGCCCAAAGCGATATCGAAGCCTGTTCCTTCGATAGGAAACAGTGAGATAATAAAGGCCAAAGTCGCAATCACCCCAGCCTCTATATAAACAGTTAACGAATTTTTTTGCATAAAAATACCCCCTTTGATACACAAAGGAGGCTTAAGTCTTCTTAAGTCTGCAATCCCTCCGCACGTACTAACGTGATCAGGTAATAAGAGTCCCGGCATACATCCAGTCTCAATCACTCTAGTGATTCCCCTTTGCTTGGATGATATCATAGCTCATAAAAAAAACGTTGTCAATCTCGATGTTTTATAGCCCTTCTTTCAGATGATACATCTAAAGATTGTGGCGTTTTCTATGGATAAATTAGTAAGATCCTTTTCTTTTATGATGAGATATTTAATTTGATGGATGATATGAATTTAAATGATGCCTACTTCTGGACAATTAATGAATCAATGGGGTTTACTGATATTGAACACTATTTGCTAAATAAGGGTGGGTACACAAGCTGATTGTATTCAAACCAGGGTCAACACTTGGGCGTCTGATAGAATTGGAACCTATGGTGTTATAGGATTTGTGACTCCAAATTCTATTAATGATAAAGGTAGTATGGCTGGCTTTAGGAAGGTTATTAATGAAGAATTTAATCATATATATACATATAACCTGACTGAAGCTATCAAAGGGAAAATAGGAGATGATGCATTAAAAGAAGGTGGAAGTGTTCTCGATATTATGATAGGAACGGCAATAACGATAATTAAATAGAATCTCAAAAATCTTTTCTCAATAGTTGAGAAGGATTGATGAGATTCTATTACTAAATCCTACTATAATAGATAATAGATTTTATTACCTATCGATGCTACGGACATGCGTATCATAAATAATCATTAATAGTCATGTTGCTAAAAGTCAAGATGATGATCTCCCTTTCAATAAAGCGTTAAGATTGATTGCTGATGATGAGAGTGATCAAAACAAGTAAATGAGAAAATAGTTAATCACCTTATGTTTGATGCATTAGTATCATTAATATATGTGTTGTTAGCAACGGCATTTAGGAAACTGGTATTATTCCAAGCCTGCTAATCAACAGGTTGCGGCGCTCTCGCTCCATCTGCCTCTGATGTGTGAATTGCTAAGTAACGAGTAATAAAAGCGTTATTCCCTCAATCGCATCCGATAGTCGTTGGGGCATACCCTTTTTAATCATTCTATCTCTTCTAGATCACTCGGAGTATGAGTGATGTCACTTCGCGTTCCCTAAATGCTGGTCTTTATTATAAATGGCATCAGACAACGCTACCTAATGATTAGAGTGATACTTGTTTGAAATCAGTATTAGGTGTACGATGAGTGAATGGTACAATAAAGATAAAGATTAAAATATATTCCCCAGTTTATTATCAATCGTCTGCCACCATTCTTATTTAATTCGACTGCATGTTAAAAGGAATGAGAAAAGTAGGCTTAATAACAAGAAATTGTAAGTAATAAAAATCCCTAAATGCTTGAACCTTGGAAAATTTTTCTTTAAAAGACGAAAGCTTTTATCCTGAGGATGAGTTAGGGACAGGTCATTCAAACGTTAAAAACAGTAATCACTCAGTAGCCTTTCACAGTTAAGGAAGTTCTTAATGATTTACAAAGCTTACTGCATGATCTATCAGGCTAAACTAGTTATAAAGGCTATAGAATGGCCACAAGGGCGCTATGCAATAATAAATGGGAATTGGAGGGAATTAAATGGCACGCAAAAAAACCTTTACCCAAGATGAATTATATGAAGCAACTCATCAGTTGATGCTTGCAGAGGGTTACGATCAATTTAATTTTATGAAACTTGCTAAAGCACTCGATGTTTCGCGAACAGCCCTATATAAATATTATAGTAATAAGGATGACTTACTACATGAATTTTTAAACGCTCAGATGAATGAGTGTGTCCAACGTATTGAAACAACCGATTGGCCTGAAAATTATGAAGATAAACTATCACAGTTATTAGACCTTATCTTTGATTTTGCAGATGTTCATAGCATATCGATTCAGGTCCCTAACCAAAAATGGACAGAGGCGAATCAACACCAAGCCAATATCCAAGAGTCAAAACAGTTACACGAAAAATTTTTTAATTTTATTATGGATGTTATTATCGAAGGGCAAAGGAATGGCGTACTTAATGCGCAACTTCCCCCTTTTCTGTTAATTGAAACGATATTTCATAGCCTAATGTTGCCTAATCGAGCGGGTTTATCTGCTCAAAAACGTAGTGATTTCATGAAAGTAATCCTCTTCAATGGTATATTAAACAGCAATAAAAAAAACGATTAGTGACACCACTGTCACTTTGCGTTATACTTAATCTTGCTTATAGAAAAGTTAGAAAAGAGGGATTATTTTATGTTTTTAGCAAGTAAAGAACTGTGGTTTTCTAAAAGACGTTTTCTACTAATTGGCTTCATTATCGTGATGATTTCATGGTTAGTATTCGTCTTAAGTGGACTAGGGAATGGCTTGGCTGATTTAGGAACAGCGGTCATTCGTAATTCAGAGATGGCGTTGGCAGTCTTTGAGAAGGAAGCAGATTTCAGTTTATCTAAATCTACTTTACCTGAAAGTCTGATAGATGACATAACCGAATTAGAGGGAGTCGAAGAAGTAGCTGCTATTACGCAAGCAATAGGTTCAATTTCGCAGGATAGTGTGGATACTGAAGAAAATGGCAAAAAAACCAGTGTGATATTTCTTGGTATTGAAGAAGGAAGCTTTCTAGAACCAGAAGTAGTCTTAGGAGAAGGACTTAAAAATGATCGACCTTATCGGGTAATCGTAGATTCTTCATTATTGAATGAAGGGTTTGCTTTAGGAGATACGGTGACTGTGAATAGTTTAGGGTTAGAATTGGAAATTTCAGGCTTCGCGGATACTCAAACATTGAATCATTTACCTGCCGTTTATGTACCCATGGAAACTATACGAGAATTGAAGTATGTTGTTCCAGGTTCTGATATGGGCATTAAAGATCCCATAAGTGCCGTGTTTATAAAAGGTAACATAGACCGAGACATGATTTCTTCAACGATCGATGGAGTAGAAGTCGCTGATAAAAAAGAAACATTAAACGGTACACCGGGTTATGCTGCTGAGAGTGGTACAATTTCACTGATGTTATGGTTATTAATATTTATCTCGGCATTCGTCATTGCTGTATTCTTCTTTGTCTTAACCACACAGAAAGTGAAACAATTTGGTGTATTGAAAGCGATTGGCGCAAGTAATTCCTTTGTGGTTAAAACAGTTGTGAGCCAAGTTTTCTTGCTTTCAACGATTAGTATTCTAATCGGAATAGCTTTGACTTACTTGATGACGCTTGTTTTACCAGAAGGCATGCCTTTTAACTTACAACCAGAAATGGTGCTGATCTACAGTCTTGTTTTACTTGCAACTAGTATGATAGGCTCCTTATTCTCTGTGAAAAGTATTATCAAAATTGATCCAGTTACCGCATTAGGGAGGGCTGAATAATGAGTGGATTAGTATTAAAAAATGTGACAAAAACTTATCAAGAAGGCGCGTTTAAAACAGTCGCCTTACAAGACTTATCATTAAGTGTTGAGCATGGAGAATTTATTGCAATTATCGGTCCATCTGGTTCAGGTAAAAGTACCTTTCTTTCCATTGCGGGAGCTTTGCTAAAAGCTACATCTGGTCAAGTGCTCATCGATAATGTTGATCTTGCCTCACTTTCTGAGAGAGAACTTTCAAACATTCGCTTAGATAAAATTGGTTTTATCCTACAAACATCGAATTTATTGCCTTATCTAACAGTAGAAGATCAACTACTAGTTGTTAAGAAAATGGGTGGAAGCATCAAAACTGAAGATAGAGTATTGGCCAAAGAGTTACTGAATGATATCGGTTTGGGTGATAAATTAAATAAATATCCTCACCAACTCTCCGGGGGTGAACGTCAAAGAACAGCAATTGCGAGAGCGTTCATGAACAATCCTAGCATAATTTTAGCAGATGAACCGACTGCAAACTTAGATACCAAGCGTGCTCGTGAAGTCGTATCGCTGATTTCTTTAGAAGTGAAAGCTCGCAATAAAGCCGCAATAATGGTGACCCATGATGAGCGGATGCTATCTTACTGTGACCGAGTTTATCGGATTGAAGATGGCGTATTATCACTTGAAAAATAAGTGAATTAATGTAATAAAGAAGGGCTGTGCCAACAGTCCCATTCATAAGAAAGCACGAACACACGATAGAGAATCATTTGTCTGCTCTATGTAGTGCTCCCAAATATTAGAGTCAATGTAATGGAATATTAAGCCGCTAATTGAGTGTCTTGTTTTCGGTGTATAACTGGAGATAGGCCACTCAATTTTGTTTAGAGAGCTTGATGATGATAAGCGAGTATAGTTTTTAGCTAAGCCGATTTGCTTGACTAGAAAAAGTCTTTATTGACTGCGCTACATAAAGAAAATAACTGGAGGAAAATTAGGATGAGTCAGCTTGCTAATAAAGTGGTTAGCACACAGCAGGCAGCTAAAGTAATATCTTTATTCATTTACCATCTATCTAAAATCATGGCTTGGATGTTATTTCTCAGTTATGGCAACTAGAAAAGAAAGAAACTTTTCTAATTCAACCTTTAGAAAGTTTTCACCCAGAGAGATCACTGATAAAATTGATTTTTTTCAAGCGGTAAGAACTGTAAGACGACAGAATAGACAAAATTTCATTGCAAGCTCGATATTTGTCCATATTAAAAAGGTAGGCTCGTTAAACTACTTATCGAGCCTACCTTTTGTATTAAGCTAAATTATTTTGCACGCTTTACTTCAATACGGTAGCCATCTGGATCCGTCACGAAGAAGTAAGTCGGTGTCCCACCAGAAAGACCTCTTAAGTCACCAGTTTTGTAAGCAGAGTCTTTACAGATCTCATGCATTTTCTCTAAATCGCTAACTGTCACACCTAAATGACTGAAGCCATCACCAATAGTATATGGTTCAGCATCATAATTGTAAGTTAACTCAATCTGTACACCAGTTCCTGGGGAATTTAAATAAATTAAATCAAATTTATCTTCAGGGAACTCACGACGACTCGCCACTTCAAAATCAAATAAATTAGTGTAAAAATCTAAAGTAGCTTCAATATCTCTAACACGTAAGCAAATCTCAACTAGTACTTGGTTCATAAAAAATCATCCTCCAATAGTTTCTTATCTCCATAGTAACATGAATCGACCACAGACGCATTTTATTCAATCTAAACACTATAACTTTATCCTTACAATATGTCGATAAGTAGTGACGAGTAAGCCTACGGCTCCAAATCTACAGTAATTATTTTGTTGAATTCGTCGAAATAAGAAGGAGATTATTCATCAAAGGAAACGGCGCCTGCGCAATCACTTAGTTTACAAAAGCCTAAAAGAAATCCAACCTTTTCATTGGTGGAAAACCTATGGCCTAGATTAAGCAATATAGAACTCGGAGCAGCCATAATATTAAAATCGCCATCAAGCGATGTATACGTGTGAACAATCACGTAAGGTTTCTTTCAATGCTTGACTACGTGCTTAAGCTTTCAGGAGCCCACTCGTCAAATCTTTAAACACTCTAAACATTTGGGCAGAATATTCACTAAGAAATATCCGTGATTTGTCATGTGCCAAAAGCCATGTTCTCTTCTTAATCTTGGATTACTGGAATAAAGTGAGTAGGTCGAATAGCTATTTTTCGTTAGCACCTCTCTTCAACAATCAGCTCCTTGCACAGCAAATTTACTGCTTCGAATGATAAGCAAATAGGCTGACACTGCACTTGCATATGATATAATGATTCTAAACTTAAATTAAGCCATCACAAAAGTCATTTTTAGCGCGTCAATTTATTTTAGGCTATTATAACTAACACTAGGGGTGGAAAAGCATGAAAAAGAAGCAAGTAGAAAAAATGATACCAATACAAGCAGCAGTGCCGAGAATGTCGCCAACCGATAAAGCAGAATTAAGCAACAAACAGTTGACAGAAACAACGCAGACACCCACAACAGAAGCAGATTCATTCTTCGCCGATGTGATGGAAAAGTTGCCTAAGAAAACAGTGGCGAAAATTCTCAATAGTTTTGACAGTTCAAAAATTCAAGCGGAGAAGATTCTAAGCAAAAGTAAAGATCAGTTCGACCGAATTTTTGACCAGTTTCTAGTCGGTGTCGATGACGAAATACGTAAGAAGTGTCATTCAATTATCCATGCGGCGTCCTTAACGGCTGCGATTATTGGCTGCTCGCCGATAGCTTTTTCTGATGCTGTTCTATTAGTACCGGTTCAATTAACGATGATGGCTCGTTTACATAAACTATTTGGCCAGAAGTGGGTGGAAGGCCTAAGCAAGAGCCTGTCGAAGGAATTGTTGGTGGTTGGCTTAGGAAGGGGCGCCGTGGGTAACATTATGAAATTTGTACCTGCAGTAGGAACCGTGGCTGGCGCGGCGATTAACGGCGCGGTTGCGAGTACGATCACCGAGGCCCTCGGTTGGACAACAGTTAAAATGTTGAACGACGGGGAAGATATTCTTGAAGACCTGACTAGCTTCAAAGGCCAGTTTAGAACCCTATCCAAGGCACTTAAAAGCACCACTAATAAGTAAACTCCTCCTACCAAAATAAGACTGTAAATCCCTCGCAAACTCCAAACAAAGCAAAAACGCCCTCTCAAAAGAGACGGCGTTTTTTTATGCGTGCTATGTCAAATAACCTTCGATAATCTTAACAAAAGTTGGGATGAATTCTAAATAATCATCGACCTCAATATACTCATCGAGTTGATGTGCCAGATTCACATCGCCCGGTCCATAAATGGCGACATCCATCGTTGGATTGTTCCGTTGGAATTGGGCAGTATCGGTGGTTCCGGGTAAAGCAATCACATCGATATTATCTTGGTGTGACACTTGATGAATCACTTGAATTAATTCAGACTCTGGATTGGACACAACTGTCGGCATATCCGCTAACAATTCAAATTCAAACTGATAGCCATTATTCTGCTGATTAAGTTCATTAACGGTTGCTTGAATTAATGCCGTTAAGCGATCATTATCAAATTCAGGAATTGTTCGAGCATTGGCTTGATATTCAGCGTATTCTGGAATGGAATTCAACTGCACGCCACCTTCAATTAAAGTCACACTATGAATCGTCCGGCCCAATTTATCATTGTCATATTGTTCGACCACCGCATCCAACTTTTCTTGAATCACGACCATAAAATCACGTAAATGTTGAATCGCATTCTGACCTTTTTGAGGAGTCGAAGAATGGGCTGAAACGCCATAAGATTTTATTCTGTAATTGTATGAACCACCATGCATGTAAAGAATACGCTGATTAAAGGGCTCCGCGACTAAGATGCCATCTAAATCATCCGCATAACCTAAATCACTCAACTGTCGAGCACCAGGTTCGCCAGTTTCTTCACCAACCGTCGCTAATAAACGAAGCGTTCCATTGAAAGTCTGGTTTTCTTTGGCATGAATCATCGCAATCACTAGCGCCATTAACCCACCTTTCATATCGGTAGCCCCGCGACCGTATAATTTGCCGTCGATAATTTCAGCTCCATAAGGATTATGTTGCCACAAGTCGTGATTACCGGCTTTGACTACATCCATATGACCAGAAAGTCCCAAAGTTTTTGTCGAGTTTCCATTCTGGATTTCCGCAACTAGATTTGAGCGGCCAGGTTCCAACTCAATTAAGCGAGCCTCAATGCCATGCGCCTGTAATAGCTGTTGCAAGTAAATCGCGACCTCTGTTTCATGATCATTTTCCGTCTTGATCCGGATAATATCCTGTAAATACTCAACTGCTTTTTCATTGCTAATCATAAATTACGCCCCCTTGTTGATTTTCTTCATCTTACTGTATTTCTGACGATCAAGTCAATTTCTGAAGTTATGCTATCTATGCTAATGTTTTTCAAACACGACAAACACGACAAAAAACGATCACCACCTGTCAAAATCTGGTGGCAATCGTTCATAGTCTGGTTATAGGTTTGGAATGTCCATGATGACATGACCGTCTTTGATTTCAATGATTCGGTCGGCTTGTTCAGCGACTTTTTTATCATGGGTAATCAGGATGAAAGTCGTTTTCAATTCTTTATTGATATCTTTTAATAGATTGAAAATCGTTTGTGTTGTTTCAGTGTCTAAGTTTCCCGTCGGTTCATCGCCTAAAATAATTTTAGGTTCATTAATTAAACTGCGGGCAATGGCGGCTCTTTGTTGTTGGCCCCCTGATATTTCAGTCGAGCGGTTATTTTTGACTTTAGTCAAACCCACCATTTCGATTAAATATTCAGCACGTTTCATCGCTTCATCCGTCACCTTATTGTGTTTAATACGGTAAGGCATCAGTACATTTTCTAATACCGTAAATTCAGGCAGTAGGTGATGGAATTGAAAGATGAAACCAATCGTTTCATTTCTTAGAGTCGCTAACTCGTTTTTACTCATCGCCGATGTGTCTTTGCCGGCGATGGTCACATTACCGCTTGTCGGCATATCAAGTGTGCCGATAATGTTCATTAAAGTTGACTTACCACTTCCTGATTGACCAATAATTGAAGTGAAACTAGCGGCTTCAAACGCTAAACTGACATCGTGTAACACTTGTGTTTTGACTTTTGTACCATAGACTTTATTGATATTGTTTAATTGAAGTATTTTACCCATTTTGAATCACCTCCATTGGATTAAGTCGTGACGAATTCTTAGCTGGAATAAATGCCGCTATCGTTGAGGCGATAATCGCAATCACGGTCGATAAGATAACGAACTGTGTGTTAAAGTAAAAGGGAACAAGTGGTGTGCCATCTGTATTTTGGACAAAAATAGAGAAAGTATACATCAGGCCTAAGCCGACACCCGCTCCAATTAAAGCACCGAATGTTCCTAAGACAAAACCTTGGAACAAGAAAACTTGTCCGGCTGTCTTATCTTTAATCCCCATAGCTTTTAGAATACCTAATTGTTTCGACTTTTGAACCGCTGAAATAGCCAGCACTGAAGCGATTCCTAATAAGACCGCAACTAAGACAAACACTTGAATCATATAACTAGAAATAGATTGCCCTGATAAACCAGACAAGAGGGCTTCGTTGGTTTCTTTCCAGTTACTTGTTTTTAAGTTTGAATCAGCTACTTGCGAATCAATCTCACTTGCGATCGTGTCAGCAGCGAAGACATCATCTATTTGTGTTTCGATGGAGGTTAAATTAGTCGTTTCATCAAATAAAGTTTGACTTGTTTCTAAGTCGGTGACCACCCATTGTTCGTTTAAACTGGCAACGCCTAAATCAAATATTCCGGCGATGGTCAGTTCTTCCATTGAGTCTGTTGTGGCTAAAAAGTCAATAGCGTCTCCGACATACAAATTATTGTCTTGCGCGAAGTTTGTACCGACTAAGACTTCATTGTTAGCTGAAGGGATGTCGCCTTCCACTAAACTATCTTCAAAAGAATAAATGTCTTCTGCGTCCGCTAAATCAAAACCTCTTAAAAAAACAGCCTTCGTCGTATCTTCATCTAAGGATACAAAGCCATTGCGACTGAAGGATTTAGTGACAGCTGTTAGACGTTCATCTTCTGTTAACGATTCATACAGCGCATTATCGTCTTCGAAAGGATCACTGTCTTGTGAGTTAACGATCGTGATATGGGGCGAGGAACCGATGGTTCCGTCGACTAAGGATTGTTGTAAGCCTTCGATTAATGACCCGACGAATACTTGAACGGCCACACCAATCACAATCCCGAGTACAATGAAGGCTGTTTGCACTTTACTTGTTTTAAGAAAGCGCATGCCAATTGAAAATGCTAGTTTCATATTATTTTTCCACCTCGATTAGTTGCTGAATATCCTCAAAGTTTCGTAAGTGAATATGAGCGCCTGTATTTTTTACACTATCCGGATTTGCGTCAATTGCACGACCACCTAAGATAAAGGTTAAATCTGAATTCGTTACGTCTTTAATGTTTTCAATCAGTCGATTAACCGACAGAATGTGGTAAAAGTTAGTCACACTGATGACTAAGTACTTTGGCTTCACGTCTTTAATGGCATTCACTATCGTTTTTAAAGGTGTACGTGCCCCAATAAAATAGGAATTAAAGCCGGCAATTTGGAAGAAGTCAGACACCATCTTCGCCCCCAGCTCATGATCTTCAAGTTCTGGACACATCACAATAACATTTTCTCGTTCACCCATAACGGGTGCTTGTTCTTTCAAAATATAGGGGTAGGCTGATTCAATAATCGTGCGAATTATGGCGCTTCTAACGTGTTCTTTCCAAATCAGGTCTCCTTCATCTTCGTACTCATTGATTATGCTTGCTAAGGCTGGACTTAAAATAGACTCGTATAATTCCATCACAGTAACGTGTTTGTTTTCTAAAGCATCCATCGAAAGCTTAACGGCTTGCTCTTTATCTTCCATTTGTAAAGCTTGTAATATTTGTTGGTATAGCTCGTGCATATTAATCACTCCTTCTTTTTATAAGATTCCGTGAACAAAAAGATGAATCACTTTTTCGACAGACACTTCTTGCTTGAAGCGGTTGTCTTTTTGAATAAATGGTGCAATGACTGAATAGAAATGACGCGCTAATTCGGGCGGACTAAAGTGGGGTGAAGTTGGGACATGATGATTAAAGAGTTTTACTAAAGGCTGTAAGTAAGCAGAGCCCCACAGCTGATAAAGATGAGCGTGGTTTTCATCGGAAATTTCATAAGTCATATCATGGATCATTATCGAAAAGTTCGCAGGGTGCTTATCTCTCAAGTAATTAAGAATATCACACAGACTTGCTTCTAAATCAGTTTCGGTGTCATTAACTATGGCCTCTAAGCCCACTTTAACTTGAGCAGATAAGTTTTCTAAAACCGCAATGTAAATATCTTCTTTAGTCTTAAAGTGATGATACAAATTCGGTTGTTTGATCTGCGCTTTCTCGGCAATTTCACGAGTTGACGTCGCTTGAAAGCCTTTTTCCATAAATAATTCGCCTGCTATGTAGAGAATGTAGTCTTTTGTGCTGATTCTTTCTGGAATCATCTGTCGCCTCTCTTTCTATCAAAGCATTTACAGATACCTTCGAGGGTTTACTATTTAAGTTACTGACTCATTTATGATGATTAAAGCCTCTGATTGCTTGTGTGACTATTTATAAACTCCTAATGATAACAAGTAAAGATAAAGTTATATCACTCGATATAAAAACTTATCATTTGATAAGTGTATACATAATTTAACACACCCACTTAATTTAATCAATCGTAAGCGATGCATTTTTCAAAATAAAATTTTTGCCGCCTGCCAGAAGAGGCTTTAACCAGACTTTAAACCCTAAAATAATCCCAACGCTTTCAAGTCTCCATTCCCCAATAATTGTCTAAAATAAGGTTGAATAGGGATAGAGGTGTGGTGAAGATGATTCAAAATCAGCAAACCCATCATTTATACAGCCTCCGAGGCGGTTCCTTTTTATGCCACGAATCTTACTGCCGCCGTTACCGCTTAGCCGGCCGCAACTCAAACACCGCCAACTCCTCGAGCCAAAACACCGGCTTTCGAGTAGCAGAAAACATCTAAAACAAATAAGCATTGAGGGGAAATAAGACCAATAATCCCCTCGTATTAAAACCCATCGCACAACATTTACAAGCCAATCGCAGTAAAGACAAGAACACAGAGTGAGCAGAATATAACTGCCCACTATGTTTTTTCGTGTAGAAAAGACCAGCAAAAAAAGCAAGCGGTAGAAGAATTATCTCCAGACTAAGAAGGCAATCCAAACCTAAAAAAGCTTCATGAAGGCTGGCGCTTTGCGACCATGAAGGGAACCACAAGACCTGCCATCGGACCGACGGCAGGATAATAAGTCTCGCTGCTTTAATTTAATCGTCGTTAACCAAAAGGCAACGACACCGCCTTTTTTTTGCAATAAAATCCACCATCCAGCCAAGCTTTCCTTAGATGGCTAGCACTCTCTAGCCGGTCTTTTGGAAATATCGGCTAGAGGCTGCTTCCCACTAGCCGGTCTTTTTGAAAACATCGGCTAGAGGATGAGCTCAGGCTTATAATCTAAGTATTTTGGTAGTAGGATTTAAAAAGAGGGTAGTCCAATCATCAGTAGGCCTCCTAAGAATATCTTTGCCTTGACAAACATGGGTTACGGATGTAAACTTAGGATAACAATCTAGGTTACACTTGTAAACTAAACTAACAGCAGGGGGAAAGATTATGGAAAAGAATAAACATCAACATCATGATTCTCACGACGATCACAGTAACCACGACGATCATGACCATCACGATCACAGTAACCACGACCACCACGACGGTCATCATCATCACGGAGATTTCAAACAAATTTTCATGAATTCTCTAGTCTTAGGCATTCCTATCCTACTAATGGCGCCATTCTTTGGCCTAACTGAGACTGGACTTATTCACTTTGCCTACTCAGATATCGTGGTCGCCATTTTAGCAACGATTCTTTTAATTTATGGCGGTAAACCATTCTTCCAGGGTGGCTGGCAGGAAGCGAAAAACAAAGCACCAGGCATGATGGCTTTGGTTTCCTTAGGTCTGGGCGTTTCTTATCTATATAGTATGTATGCGGTTATTGCTAACTACGTAAGCGGCCAACATTTGATGGACTTCTTTTTCGAATTCGCCTCACTTGTGCTGATTATGTTATTAGGACACTGGATTGAAATGGAAGCTTTAGGCGATGCGGGCGACGCTCAACAATCTTTGGCAGCTCTCTTACCTAAAGAGGTTCACGTGTTAGCAGACGATGACACCACAGTCACCAAAGCATTGTCAGCATTAAAAATTGGCGACCTGGTACGCGTTCAAGCAGGCGAGAATATTCCAGCCGATGGCGTAATTGTCCGAGGTGATTCGCGTGTCAACGAATCTCTATTAACTGGAGAAGCCGTTCCGATTGAAAAGCATAAGGGAGATCAAGTCATCGGAGGATCAACCAATGGCCCCGGTGTGCTGTATGTGGAGATTCAAGAAGTCGGTGAGAAATCCTTTATTTCACAAGTTCAACATTTGGTAAGTCAAGCCCAGAGTCACCCCTCGCGAGCAGAAGATTTAGCCAATCGGGTGGCGAGTTGGTTGTTTTGGATTGCCTTAGGGGCAGCCTTGCTTGCTTTTATTATCTGGTTTAATCTAGAAGGTCTAGAAAGTGCCGTATCCTTTGCGGTTGCCACCTTAATCATTGCCTGTCCGCATGCGTTAGGTTTGGCCATCCCATTGGTCGTTTCACGAAGTACAAGTCTTGGGGCGCAACGAGGTCTTTTAGTCAAAAATCGTGAAGTCTATGAATTAACCAGTAAAGCCACGCACATTGTCTTAGATAAAACTGGCACCTTAACAACGGGCGAATTTAAAGTGCTCGACACTCAAGTCTTTGGGACAGATTATACGGAGGAAGAATTCATTGCCTTATTGGCTGGCCTTGAAGCGGGGTCGAGTCATCCAATTGCCCAGTCGATTATCACACATGCTGAAGCGGCCTCGATTCAAGCCAGTCATTTCGAACAAGTTGAAGTCCTCGCTGGTAAAGGGGTTAGCGGTCAACTGAATGGCAAAGACTATCAACTGCTTAGTCAAAAAGCCTACGGGCAACCGCTTGACGTCCAAGTGCCTACAGGTGCTACCTTGAGTATTCTAACGGAAAACGGCCAAGCGATTGGAACAGTTGCCCTAGGAGATGAACTCAAAGCGACCAGTAAAGCCTTGATAGATTTCCTGAAAGCTCAAGGTATCCAACCGATGATTGCAACGGGCGACAATGAATCAGCCGCCAAAGCTGTTGCGGATCTCTTGGAGGTCGACTACCGGGCCTCGATGTCACCTCAGGATAAATACGCGCTGATTGAAAGCTATAAAAATGCAGGTCAAACAGTGATTATGGTCGGCGATGGTGTCAATGATGCGCCGTCACTCGCTCTGGCAGATGTGGGTGTCGCGGTAGGTGCCGGTACTCAAGTTGCTCTTGATTCTGCCGATGTCATCTTAACGCAGTCGGATCCAGGTGATATTGAAGCCTTTGTCGAACTCTCTATTAATACCGACCGAAAAATGAAGCAAAACTTGGCTTGGGGAGCAGGCTACAATTTCTTGGCAATTCCAATAGCTGCTGGGATCTTAGCCCCCATTGGCCTTACGTTGGCACCTGCTGTTGGCGCAATTTTGATGTCCGCCTCAACCGTCATCGTGGCCTTTAACGCCATGACTCTAAACTTAAGTGAGTCAGAATAAGCCCGTTCTTTCAAGCAACTTCTTGAAAAGGTAGTGGCGGGGTAAATCCAGCAGGCCTGCAGACGCTTCACAAAAATCTAAACAAAAACATAGTGAGACTCCTTCCTTTTGAAAGAGCACTCACTATGTTTTTTTCTGACCAAGGCTTCCAACAAAGCAAGCGTGATCTTATCTGATGAATTAGTGGAGAAACGCAAGGACAGCCAACGGCCCATCAATTAAAAGCGTTTCAACCAAGTGTTTGGTGCAAATAAAATTATCATAGGGAATATTTCTAGACGGCCCATGATCATGATAAATGAGAGGACTATTTTGACTAGGGGGCTAAAATGCGCAAAGTTTTGTGACGGACCGACGATGCCAAGCCCAGGCCCAATATTATTAAAGGTAGCTGCGACAGCACTAAAAGAGGACAGCAGATTTGGTGTTTCTAAACTGACGACTAAAACAGCCACGACAAAAATCAGCACATAGACCACGAAGTAACTCAACACTGTATTGACCAATTTAGCATCAATTCGGCGGCCTTCATATTCAATGGTTACCACTCGGTTTGGGCGAATGGTCCGTTTAATTTCCGCCCAAGCCGCTTTAATCAGTAACATAATCCGAGAGACTTTCAAACCACCAGCCGTTGAGCCAGCCATACCTCCGACAAACATCAACAGAATTAACATCAGTTGCGAGAATAAAGGCCAATGATCAAAGAGGGCGGTTGAATAACCCGTTGTTGAAATAATGGAAGCAACCGTAAAGAAGCTATCGCGAAAGGCGCTGGTGACACCATAAGACGTCGAAATTAAATTCAGCGCAATCAAGAACACACTGCCGGCAATGATTGCCAGAAACCAGCGGAGTTCTTCACTTTTAAGGGCGCGTTTAGCTTGACCAATGAAGGCCAGATAAAATAAATTGAAATTAATACTGAAGACAATCATGCCGATACTTAAAATCATTTCAACGGTAAAACTATCATAAGGTGCGATACTGCCATTTAAAACCCCGAAACCACCGGTACCAGCTGTCCCAAAAGCCAACAACATCGAGTCAAAGAAAGGCACACCAGCTAGCCAAAGTAAGCCCAGCGTTATCATCATAAAGACGAAATAAATCACATACAAAATGCGGGCCGTAGAAGACAATTTTGAAACGAGCTTGCCAAAGGTTGGCCCAGTCATTTCAGCCTTCATAATATGAACAGAGGCCGATTCAGCTTTAGGTAAAATCGCCAAGGCAAAGACCAAGACGCCCATCCCACCAACAAAATGAGTAAAACTACGCCAGAATAACATCGAATGCGAGAGCGCCTCGACATCATTTAAAATGCTGGCACCCGTTGTAGTAAAACCACTCGACATTTCAAAAAAGGCATCGACAAAGGATGGAATCTGCTGGCTGACCACAAAAGGAATCGCGCTAAAAAATGAAATCGCAATCCAAGAAAGTGAGACAATCGTAAAGCCCTCCGTTGCATAGAAATTACGACGATGGAGTTTGGTGCGCGATAAGAAAAAACCAATCGCGAATGTGACTAAAGCCGTACCAAGAAAACTAGCAATATTGACCCAGCTTTCTTGATAAATCATACTGACAATTAGAGGTAATATCATTAAGCCCGCAAGAATCATAAGGATATTGCCAAGCGTATAGCGGATAATTTGTTTATTCATTAGGCACTCCTTACCTTAAGATGTCATCAATATCGCTAAATGATTTATGCTTGGTCACAATTAGCACATGATCATTGGCTAAGATCACATCTTCACCAGAAGGATAAATTAATTGGTCGTCACGCATAATGTAGGCAATCAATAAATTGTCTTTGGTGTTTAAATCTTTCAGCTTGATATTCAAGACGCGACTATTTTCTTTCACGAAGAATTGCAAGGTTTCGACTTCGTCATCAGCAATTCGAATCAAAGCCTCCACATTGGACGCGGTCGCATTACCTAAAGAGCGGACATAGCGTAAAATCTTGTTCGTAATTAAGCGTTTAGGCGTCACAATCGCTTGTAAGTCTGAGTCGCCTAATATTTTTAGTAAGCCCGTTCGACTGACTTTCGTCATGACTTTCTTAATGCCTAGAGAGAGGGCGTACATTGAGTTGATAATATTTTCCTCATCGATACCGGTTAAACTTAAGACCGCATCAAAGCCTTCAATCCGCTCTTCCAATAACAGTTCTTGGTCCATCCCATCGCCCTTAATCACCACGACTTGTGGAAAACGGTGACTGAGATCTAATGCTCTTTCTTCATTTAATTCGATAACTTTCAGGTCGATATCCATTTTACTCAACAGATGAAGCACGTAATAGGTTACTCGTCCACCACCGATAATTAAAACCGAGCGAATTTTCTCTTCCCGGTAACCGGCTTTCAAGTAGAAGTTTGCTAAATCCTCCCGTGAACCGGTCACATATAAACGGTCCCCAACCCTTAGGACAGTTTGTCCACTAGGAATAATCGTTTGTTTCGCATGGGTTAAGGCACAGATCAAGACCTCGCCATATTCTTGTCTAAACTGGCTTAAGGACTGGTCGGCTAGAGGACTGCCAGCTTTAATCTCCAGCTCTACCATATTCACGCGGCCCTTACCGAACTGCTCAATGCTGAGGGAATGCGGAAATTCAATACTTTTAGTAATATAGCGCGCCGCCACCATTTCCGGATTAATGACCAGGTTGATGCCTAGGCTTTCGCGAACAAATTCAATATGGTTGGTATACTTAGGATTTCTAACACGAGCAATCGTGTATTTAGCTCCTAATTGCTTGGCGATAATGGAACTAATAATATTTGTTTCGTCTTCGGGCGTGACAGCAATGAACATATCACAGGTCTCAACACCCGCTTCGACTAAATTATCATAATCTGCCCCGTCGCCCACTAAACCTGTAATATCGGTTTTATTGATAATTCTTTCCAATCTTTCTGGAACAGCTTCGATGAGGACGATATTATTTTCTAAAGCAAGTTCATGACAAAGAATCTCGCCAACTTTTCCCCCACCTATAATGACAATATCCATTTGAGGATTCACCTTCGTTTTCTTAAATATTTGGTACAAATTAGCTCTATATTAGCAAACTTCTGATACTTTGTAACTTAAATTCAGAAAAATAAGTGTAAGATACATTACAAAATAGTTGAAAGCAATAAATACACTTCTAAGAAGTGACTCAATAAACAAAATAATAGAACTAATAGGAGGTAATCATAGAATAAATTGCTTGAGATTACAATGGAAAAAGTGGAGAAACTTCAAGAACTTAAACGTTTGATTCTTGAGCAAGGTTAGCTAGCAATAGTAGAGAAAGTAGAAAGCTTGATACGTAATAGGTAGGGATAAAGAACCTAGACTGTCTTTATTACACATGTTTCTGGAAAAAGCATTTTCGTTCTTTTATACCAGTAGTTATCTTTAATCAATGAGAAACAAGAGCCATTAAAGAATGTATTAGTGGTGCTATACGACGCTAAGAAAAAATATACTGATGGTGTTAATTAGTATGATGCCTATAGGTTTGAACGGAATAAATGACAAAAGATTGGTTACAGATGAATTAGCGTTGTTTCCAATTAAACGGAAGGATTATCTTGTACTGTTCCTTTTGGAGGAGTCACGATAGCCACTCACACTTAAAATCCAATTCTTGCATGTTTTACAAGTAAGTCTATGCTTCATGATGCGGATTGTTTACGGTATTAACTATACCTAATCCCCCACGATCTCATCTTCATAAGCTACTTTAAAAAGTAGTATGTTTTCCATGGTTCATAAGGCAGTTCTTACCTTATCCGATAAAGTGTCTTAAGCTTGAAGTGACGAAACTTCACGAGAAAGCACGTAACATTTTCTTCAATATGACGAGCTAGTATCACGCCTTAGAAGCAGATTGCAATAATGGACTCATTGGTATAACAACAATGAGTGAATCAACATGAATTAAATGGCTTGCTAGCACGACAGCGTATATTGTAGCGAAATTCAGCGTATAATCTTAGACATCATGAATCTAACTAGCTACTTGCAAGGATTACCTTGTTAGTCGTCGATAGTCGCTACTTCTTATATAAAACCAAACACCTCATACATTGATACGAGGCTGCTGTCTATCGTTCTTATACCAAGAAATGCATAACGAGTAAATTGTGAGGGAGGCCTAGCAATTTACTCCGTTTTAAACCGCTGAAATAAGAGTAACTGGCAAAGTGTTCTTCTTGCTTGCGATTCTCAACTTATAGGTCGTAAGCGTCTAAAGAATTAAGCTAATTTACGAGAAGTCTCTAAGAAATAAATTGGAAACCTTTACAAAAAATGCTTGACATCAAAAAAGTTTATCTTATAATAAAAATATGAAACGTTTCAAATCTCAAGGAGGTTTTTAAATGCTGTATGGTGCAATTGAAGCTGGAGGTACAAAATTTGTATGTTCAGTGGGAAATAAAGAATATCAAACTTTAGATAAAATAAGTATCGAAACGACGGATCCTAAAGAAACATTAAAACAAGTGATTCATTTTTTCAATAAGTATAAAGAACAAGTATCAAGTTTTGGTATTGGTTCCTTTGGTCCAATTGATTGTGATAAAAACTCACCAACGTATGGATTTATTACAAATACCCCTAAATTGTTATGGAAAGATTTTGATGTCTTGGGTACATTAAAATCAGAGTTTAATGTACCGATGTATTGGACGACAGATGTTAATGCGTCAGCCTATGGCGAATATCACTTTGGCCATGGTGAAGACCTATCAAGTTTAGTTTATGTAACGATTGGTACGGGAGTTGGTGGTGGAGCCATTCAGAATGGTGAATTCATTGGAGGAGCCTCGCATCCTGAGATGGGCCATATGATTGTTCATCCTCATAGCAGTGCGACTCAAGGCGGGATTTGCCCATATCATGATTTTTGTTTAGAAGGATTAGCATGTGGACCAGCCATAGAGCATCGAGCAGGCATAAAAGGCAATGACTTAGAACCTGAGAGTGTTGAGTGGGAGATTGAAGCCTACTACATTGCTCAAGCAGTGTATAATATCACGTATCTCTTAAGACCGGAGCGGGTCATTCTTGGTGGAGGTGTGATGAATAAAGAATCCTTGTTAGAAAAGGTACAAGAAAGCTATCAAAAGTTAGCCGGAGACTATTTAGAAATTGACGATATTAAGCGTTATATCGTGCTACCTAAATTAGGTGGAGAAGCTGCCGTTAAGGGCTGTTACAAATTAGCAGAGAAAGCGTTTAATAAAAAATGAAAGGAGTTTAAATATGGCGACGATGAAAGATGTAGCTAAACTAGCAGGTGTAAGTGTTGGTAGTGTGAGTAATGTGTTTAACGGCTTAAACGTAAAAAAATCTACATATGATAAGGTGAAAGCCGCTGTAAAAGAATTGGATTACGAAACAAATAATTTAGCGAGAAGTTTTAAATTAAATCAAACGAATACTATCGCTTTAATACTTCCAACGATTTGGCATCCGTTTTTTTCATCGATAGCCTTTTATGTAGAAGAAGTAGCAGAAAAAAATGGTTATCATGTATTTTTATGTAATTCGAATGGCAATTCAGAAAGTGAATTGAATTATATAAAAATGTTGAGAAAAAATAAAGTGGACGGAATTATTGCAATCACTTATCGAGATATCGACTCCTATATGGAAGGATCGTTACCTTTTGTAAGTATTGATCGACACTATAACAAGGATATTAGTATCGTATCAAGTGATAACTTTAATGGAGGAAGACTGGCTGCTCAAACGTTAAGTGAAAAAGGCGCAAAAAAATTGTTGTTTGTTGGGACGCATAATGTTGTCTATAACGAAACAATGAAAAGACGCCAAGGTTTTGAGTCATACTGTATTGAACATAAGATTGATCATCATATCATTGATCTATTAGAACCAAAAACTGATTTTACGGATGAGCTAAAAGATTTTATAAAAGAACATCCAGATACTGACGGGATATTCACAATAAATGACTTTGTAGGATTGAATGTAATCAATGTCCTAAAAACCATGAAAAAAGAAATGGTTAAAGATTATCAGTTAATAGGATTTGATGGGATTAAATTGAGTAACGAACGAGAGTATCAAGTATCCACAATTGTTCAACCTGTAAAAGATCTAGCTTATAAGGCATTTGACATATTAATGAAACAAATAAAAGAACCAGACTATAAAGAACAAATGATTATACCAGTGACGTTTGCGGAAGGAGGAACTACTAAATAAAATTAGTTTCTCTGTCCGAAAATGAAACGTTTCAAATCAAGGGGTGAATAATATGACTGAACTAAAAAATGTTAAGAATAAGAACAATTTCTTGACTAAACTAAACAATCAAAAGTACTTGCTCATGTTGATGATACCAGCAGTATTAATCACATTAATTTTTAAATACTTTCCTATGTATGGCATACTATTAGCGTTTAAAGACTATAACCCAATGCTAGGAATTACAGGCAGTCAGTGGGTTGGACTGGAACATTTTAGAGACTTTTTAACCTCACCAAACTTTTCAAGACTATTAGAAAACACACTGAAATTGGCAATTTATGGCTTATTATGGGGCTTTTTCCCGCCAATAATTATTGCATTGATGCTTAATCAAATAATGTCGCAAAAAATAAAAAGTACCTTACAAACTATTCTTTATATGCCGAATTTCATTTCGACAGTTATTATTGTCGGAATAATATTCTTATTGTTTTCTTCCTCAGGGCCGATTATTTCGATTCTAGACTCAATGGGCATACAAGCACCTAATTTCTTGACTAATCCGGACTCTTTTAGACCCTTATATATATTTTCGGGCATCTGGCAAGGAATGGGCTGGGCTTCGTTACTGTATACAGCTGTTTTATCAGGAGTCCCACCAGAGCTATACGAAGCAGCCGAAATTGATGGAGCAACGATTCTTCAGAAAATTATGCACATTGAATTACCAACAATGAAACCATTGATTATCATTAACTTAATTTTATCAGTGGGTGGCATTATGAATATTGGTTATGAAAAAGCATTCTTAATGCAAACGAGCCTTAACCTTCCGAAGTCTGAAATAATTGATACGTATGTTTATAAAGTCGGACTTCAGTCTGGAGATTATTCCTACTCGACGGCAGTAGGATTATTCAATACAGTGATTAATCTCATCTTGCTGTTAACGACAACACTTATTGTAAACCGAATAAATAATAGAGAGGGGTCTGCAAAATGAAAACGGTAGCTTTTGATGGAAGAGATCGATTCTTTAAGTTAATCAATTCATTATTACTCGTCTTAGTTATTGCATCAATCTTATTACCCGTTCTTTATATCTTGGCAGCAAGTTTTATGGACCCGACAGTTCTAATAAATCAAGGGATAAGTTTAGATGTCAGTGATTGGACATTAGATGGCTATATGAGAGTTTTATCGGATTCTTCAATATTAAGAGGATTCATTAATTCATTTATTTACTCACTTGGTTTTGGGGTAATGAATGTCTTAATTACGATGACAGCAGCCTACCCAATGAGTCGACCAGATTTGATGTTTAGAAAACCACTGATGATTTTCTTTGGTATAACCATGTTCTTCGGAGGAGGCTTAGTCCCTACTTACTTATTAATTAGGAATATTGGCTTGCTAAACTCGCCCTGGGCTTTAATACTGCCAGGATGTTTATCTGTAGGTCACCTATTACTGGCCACTGTTTTTGTTAGAGGCTTGCCAGATGAAATGTTAGAAGCTGCTAAAATTGATGGGGCAAATGACATTCAAGTATTTATTAAACTGATTTTACCATTAAGTAAGCCAATCATGTTTGTCGTGTTTTTATATTCTTTCGTTGCCATGTGGAATAGTTATTTCGAAGCGATGATTTATATTAGTAATCCGGATTTGGAACCACTCCAACTCGTATTACGAAGAATATTAGTCCAAAATCAACCGCAAACCAATATGATTGGGTCTCAAACTGCAATGGCAGAAATGCAGAAAATTGCAGAACTGATTAAATATTCAACGATTGTCGTTTCAAGTGCACCGTTACTGATTATGTTTCCTTTCTTTCAAAAATACTTTGAAGAAGGTGTCGTTCAAGGAGCTATTAAAGGTTAATTCAAATAAACAAAAGAAATTTAATTCGATATTCGAAAGGAAAATTAATATGAAAAAGAAACCATTTGTTTTAGGAACAACGTTATTGACGGCAACGTTATTATTAGCAGGATGTGGGAATAATGGCGGCTCAGGAACATCAGCAGCAGATTACGAATTAGAAAATGTTGAATTTCCACTAAAAGAAAAAGTCACATTACATTTAATGACGAGTTCATCACCTTTAGCACCATCAGATCCTAATGAAAAACTGATTTTCAGTCGTTTGGAAGAAGAAACGGGTGTTCATATTGAATGGAATAATATTGCGGATGATTATGCAGAAAAACGTAACTTAGCCATTGCTGCAGGAGACTTACCCGATGCAATGTTCAATGCTGAAGCAAGCGATAAAGAATTATTAGCTTGGGCTGAAGACGGAGTCATTATCCCAGTCAATGATTTAGTTGATAAATACATGCCTAACTTAAAGGCTATTTATGAAAAGTATCCGGAATATAAAGAACTGGCAACAGCACCTGATGGGAATATGTATTCGTTCCCATGGATCGAAGAATTGGGTGAAGGAAAAGAATCTATTCATACAGTCAATGGGATGGCTTGGATTAATGTTGAATGGTTAGACAACCTTGGTCTTGATATGCCGGAAACAACAGATGAGTTAATGCTTGTATTAGAGGCTTTCAAAAATGATGATCCGAATGGAAATGGTGAAGCAGATGAAATTCCACTTACCTTTATTGATGGTAATGGTAACGAAGATTTCAAGATGCTATTGGCGGCATTTGGAGGAGATGGGGATAACGATAATCATTTAGTAGTCAATAATGATCGTTCACTTAATTATACTGCTGATGATGATGCTTATCGTGAAGGGATTGAGTACTTCAGTGAATTATATCAAAAAGGTTTAATCGATCCAGAAGCTTTTGAACATAACTGGAACTCATATGTTTCAAAAGGAAACGATCAAAGATACGGTGTATATTTCACTTGGGATAAAGCAAATATTACGGGTGATAATGATAATTATGATGTATTACCCGTTTTAGAAGGACCACATGGAGATAAGAAAGTAACTAGAACCAATAACTTTGGATTCTTTAGAGGCCGTTTTGTTATAACAAGTGTGAATAAAAACTTAGAGTTAACCGCAAGATGGGCAGATAAAATGTATGAGCCAATCCAATCGGTACAGAACAACTGGGGTACTTATGGTGATGAAGAACAACAGAATATCTTTACATTAGGCACGAACGAAGCAGGAGAGCCAATGTTACAACATGCACCATTAGATGGAACAGCACCAGGAGAACTAAGACAAAAAACAGAAGCGGGTGGACCATTAGCTGTACTGGATGAGTATTACGGAGTGTATACGACATCGCCTGATGATGCTCAATGGAGACTTGATTTAATGCATGAGCATTATTTAGAGTTTATCGAAAATGACTATAACTTCCCTCAAATGTTTATGAATGTTGAAGATGCCAATAGAATTGATCAAATTCTTGCAGACTTAAATCCATATATTTATCAACAAAGAGCAGAATGGATTATTGGTGGCATAACCGATGAATCTTGGGATAATTACTTAGCAGAATTAGAAAGATTGAATTTATCAGAATTAATGGAAATTTATGAAAGAAATTATAAAACATATATCAGTAACTCGGAGGAATAAAAAATGAATTTATTGAAAAATGCGAACACATTTATTCAAGAGAACAAAGAAAATATGGTTGAAAAATTCAGACCAAAGTTTCATTTAGCGCCTGAATATGGATGGATGAATGACCCCAATGGTTTTGTCTATTATCAAGGTGAATACCATTTGTTTTACCAATCAAATCCATATGATAGCAAGTGGGATACGATGCACTGGGCACATGCTAAATCAAAAGACTTAGTTGAATGGGAATATCTTCCAATAGCAATCGCACCAGATCAACCCTATGATAAAAATGGCTGTTTCTCAGGTTCAGCGATTGTTGTAGAGGACAAGTTGGTGCTGATGTATACCGGAGTGTACGAGGAAAACGGCATCGTTAACCAAGTTCAATGTATTGCGACATCAACTGATGGTATAAACTTTGAAAAACATGTTGCCAACCCAGTCATTGATCAAACGAATCTTGGTGAAGTAGGTACGACCGTTGATTTTAGAGATCCTAAAGTCTTCAAAAGAGGAGACACCTATTATTCAGTAGTTGCGTCAAAAACGCTGGATGAACAGAAGTCTCAAGGACAAATATTTATTTTTAGTTCAAGCGATTTAATCGAATGGTCACAAGCGTCTGTGCTTCTTGAAGGAAATGATCAATTAGGCAATATATGGGAATGTCCTGATTTATTTGAAATTGACGGAGAAGACATCCTTGTGTTAAGCCCAATGAACATGCCGATGGAAGGGAATCAATATCAAAACCTAAATTCATCAATAGCCTTCTTAGGGAAAGTCGATTGGGAAACCCTTTCATTCGAAGTGAAAAGCTACCACGAAATTGACCATGGGCTAGATTATTATGCGCCTCAAACGTGTCTAAATGATCAAGGACGAAGAATCATTGTGGCTTGGCAACAAATGTGGGGCCGAACTAACGTAACAGACGAACTAAAACATGGTTGGTCAGGCATGATGACATTACCTCGCGTGTTATCGGTGAAAGATGGTCAATTAATTCAAACGATTCCAACTGAATTATACGATCGCTTATCAACTTTGGGCGATGATAAAGAAGAGTTTAAAGAGCAGCATTTAATTGAGAATGAAAAGGTTAACTATCTTAAAGTTGAATCAGCCTCTGAATTAACTGAGCTGTCGATTAAAATTGGGAATGACACAGAAGAGTATTTCTCGATTAACTTGGAAGAAAATGTTGTTTCGATTTCAAGAAAGTATGTGAATCCTGAGATTACAGGGGAAGCAACCTATACTAATGAGCGTTCAATGGACATCAATCCAGTTAATGCAATCGAGTTAGTAATTGATACCTCGTCCATTGAAGTCTTTATAGATGGTAAAGCAATGAGTAGCACGGTTTATTTCGATTCTCCAATTAAAACAATTGAAATACACAGTGAAACTAAAGAAACTAAAGAAGTAACGATAAGTGAAATTAATTAATCGTTAAACTCATTTATATAAAAAAGAATTTAAACTACACACACACACACATATATATAAATGAACAAAAACGCTCCTATAGCTAGCTTTGGCTAAACATAGGAGCGTTTTGTTCGTTTATCTACGAATCAGTAAAAAAATCGCTTGATTTCTGCTTCAGCCGTTTCAGGCGTATCTGATCCATGAATGAGATTGTAAGTCACATCAGTCGCATAGTCACCGCGAATGGTTCCCGGCGCTGCTTCAAAGACATTGGTTGGCCCCATCATGGCGCGCATACCTCGAATAACGTCTTCACCTTCAAGAACCATGCCAAAGACAGGGCCAGATAACATATAGCGTTCCAGTTTAGGATAGAAAGGCTGGTCAGTTAAGTGGGCATAATGCTCGGCAATGATAGGCGCATCAAGTGTCATCAATTTGGCTTGTACGATACGGTAACCTTTCTTTTCAATACGTGAAATCACGTCACCCATCATGCCACGCTTGACACAGTCTGGTTTCAACATGATGTATGTTTGTTGAATGGTCATCTGATCACTCTCCTAAAGCTTATTTTTACCATTATATCAAGAAAATGATGACAATGCGCTTGACTGACTTTTATTGTAACTTCTTTTACCTCACTTTCTTGTTGTGTGAAAAATATGGCGAACTAGCCATTTATCAGTTAGAATTAGGTAGAGTCATTAAGATAACACAAGCCAATTTAATTGAACGGTTCACTATAGCATGTCAAAGAATCAGTACGCAATAAAATGCAGTAAGGAGACTAAGGATGTTAACAGAATTATTAGAACACTTAAATGCAGGCAAGGCTCTATTGCCAGGTAGTGATTTAAGTAAGTTAATGAATGAGATTAGTTCAGATACACGTAAAAGACTAGGACAGGCCAATACCGCTGGATATCTAAATGAGGACGAAATGCATGAGATAGTTCAAGGGATTTTAAATTATGATATTCCCAAGTCTGTCAGTATTTGGCAACCTTTTTATATGGATTTCGGGCGTAATATACGCTTTGGTGAAAATGTGTTTATTAACGCGAATGTGCACATGCAAGATCAAGGAGGCATTCAAATCGGTAATAACGTATTAATCGGTCACCAAGTGGTCTTAGCAACTTTAGACCATGACTTGTTACCGGCAGATCGAGGCGTTCTACATCCAGCTAAAATCGTCATAGAAGATGATGTATGGATTGGGTCAAACGCGACCATTACAAAAGGTGTGACGATAGGACAGGGTTCAGTCATTGCGGCTGGAAGTGTCGTAACAAAAGACGTACCGCCATTGTCGATTGTTGGCGGTGTTCCAGCAAAAGTGATTAATAAGATAAACAAACCAAAAAGAGGGATTATATGATTGCAAAAAATGAAGAAGAAATTAATGGACTAAAAGAAATTGGTAGAATTTGTGGTTTAATTCGTAATGAGTTAGTCGCTTATACTAAGCCGGGGATAACGACTCAAGAGTTGGATGATTTAGCCAAAGATTATTTTGAAAGAGAGGGCGCTCAATCGGCGCCAATTGAAATTTATGATTTTCCAGGCCATGTGTGTATTAGTGTCAATGAAGAGGTTGCCCATGGAATTCCCGGCGATCGCGTGATTGAAGAGGGCGATATTGTCAATATTGATGTGTCGGGTTCTAAGGATGGTTATTTCGCGGATACGGGGATTTCTTTTGTGGTGGGTCAAGGGGACCCTCGCGCGCACTTAGTGTGTGACGTTGCCAAAGAAGCCTTCGATGCCGGTCTTCTTAAAGCAAAACCTGGTTCTAAGTTAAGTGGTCTGGGTAAAGCCGTTCATAATACAGCCCGTCGTCATGGCTTGACGGTCATTAAAGACCTGACTGGACATGGTATCGGTCGTTCGATTCACGAGGAGCCAGAGCACGTCTTAAACTACTTTTCGCGTTGGGATGATGAGATACTAGTCGATGGTCTGGTGATTGCCTTTGAACCCTTTATTTCAACCTATGAGGAAGAAGTTGAGCAGGACGAGGATGGCTGGACGCTGTTCACTGAAGAAAGCATCGTTGCTCAATACGAGCACACGCTGATCATCACTAAAGATGGCCCAATTATTACAACCCTTTAGGACTCAATATGACTATGAAACAGCTGCCGCAACTTAAAAGAGTTGAAGGTGGCTGTTTTGTTTGGATTGCTGTTGGCTAGCACTTGGTTTACTAGTATAGTAAAATTAATAAATGTTATTGTACAAAAATCAGCTTAGTGAGGCTTGAAATTAAGGAGAATTGAATGGAATTTGTTAATGAATATCCTGCGTTAAATAGTGAGGAATTTTCTGAAGTGAATTATCTTTCGCTTAAATATATAATGAAAAAGAATTACAAAATATACAATTTAATAGTGTTTATCGTGTTCTCTTTGTTCATTCATTATTACATCGGACTATGGAAAGTCACCGGTAGTTTTGCAGGGGTTATGATAGTGCTTATTTGGTTGCAACCGAGCGTTACTGCGAGGATTGCTTTAATAACTCTTAAAAAAAGACACTCAGTGATGAAAAGTCCTAAAAGTTTGATTAATCGAGTGGTTTTCGGACGAGATATTCAGATATATTGGGGGGAGGAACTTGTTGCAATAAGTCAACTCGATCAGGCAAAAGCCTTTATGCTGACGGATAATTTTATTTTGTTAGTATTAGAAGGAGACAGTGTTGTTGCCTTTAAGAAAAATGCTTTTCTGACGGGGACATCGGAGGAATTTATGAAGGAACTCAGAAAATTAGGGATTAAGAAAGTTTAGAGGGGTGTAGAATGATTTTTATCAATCAATTTCCAAAGATAACAGACGAGCAATTCAAAGAAAGTATCTATAGAGCCATGAAAAATCGAGCTGGCGAAATAACGAAGAAATTAGGCTTTGCCTATATTTTTGTGGTAGCTATGATGTGGTTTTTCACTAAAGATGTGGTAGGAACAGTCTATGTCTTCGCTTTAGCTGTGTTAATTTGTTTATTGCTGGCGATAATTGGACCTAGACTTGCGTACCGAAAAATGCTGAAAAACAGAAGTGTTTTAGCAACACCGAGTGATCTAGTTAATAAGGTCGTAATAGATAGTCAGATGTCAATCTATCGAAATGAGACGTTAATGTTTACGAGTGAGATTGAAGAAATCAAGGTATCTTTAGAGACGGAAAATTTTTTCGTACTGATTATGAAGGGGGAAACCATCGTTCAGCTTGAAAAGAATAGTTTTCTAGAAGGTTCAGAAGAGACGTTTCGAGAGTGGTTGCTTCAGCAAGGCATTCGCAATAAACGATAGATATTAAAAACTAAGCTAGCAAAGTAGATTAAAGCAAAGAAAGGTGGCGTCATGGGGGCAGTCTATATCAATATTGTCTTTATATTTGTCTTAATGTTTCTAGGTTACTATTTGACCTACAAGGGCTGGTTTAATGATACCGTTGGAGATGCTTTCTCTAAGCTGGTACTGCAAATTGCCTTGCCGTCTAGTATGTTTCTGACGATTACACGTAATTTTACGCAAGCAGAATTTCTGGAATTAGCCAAAGGAACGATTGTGCCACTTGTTTCGATGCTACTGACATTTGTGGTCAGTTTTATTTATATTAAAGTCTTTAAGTTGGCTGTTTCAAGGCGTGGTATTTTTTCAACCGCCTTTACTTGTTCCAACACAATTTTTATTGGTTTACCGATTAATTATGCAATCTTTGGTAGTCGCGCAATTCCCTTTGCTTTGTTATATTATATCGTCAATACGACCTTATTCTGGACAGTGGGTATTTATTTAATTGCCAGCGACAACCCTCAATTTACCAAAGAGAAAGTTCAATTTAATCCACTGGTTGCTTTGAAGAAGATATTCTCACCAGCGCTCGGCGGTTTTATGCTGGGAGTGACTTGGGTTTTAATCCAGTTGCCTTTGCCTGAGTCAGTCACAACCTTCCTAGCTTATTTGGCTAATTTAACGACACCACTGTCGATGTTTATTATTGGCATTATTGTTTATGGTGTTGGGATTACTAAATTGAGCTTGGATAAAGAAATTATTGGGGTTTTGGTGGGACGCTATCTAATCTCACCACTACTAGTATGGGCTGTTGGCCAGTTTATCACGGTACCACCTCTGATGTTATCGGTATTTATTATTCAAGCAGCTATGCCTATGCAGAATTCTATTCCGATTCTAGCGCGTTCTTATCAAGCGGACCAGAAATTTGCGGCTTCAAGTTTAGGCTATTCAGTCTTACTTTATTTACTTTATATTCCAGTGTTATTGAAAATTATGTTGTAGTCATATGAAATGAAAAACCTCCTGCCGCTAACCTATAAAGGGAAGTGGTTGGAGTTTTTTTGTGAATAGCTATTTAAAAAAAAACATATCTTCAAATTTTTGATCCAAAGCAATACAGAGTATCAGGGCTAATTTTGCTGTTATTTGTACAGAAGGACGAACTTGAAAAGGGAGAGTTTTATTATTTAGGCAAAGTAATCCCGATCAAAGATAGTGAAAAACAAATCGAAATGTCTAGGAAAGAAGAAACAGTCCCAGTTGTGACAATTGACTTCGAGCTTGAATATCCAGTGCCATTTGAGTTGTATCAATACCTTGTGAATAGGTAGCCGTAGTTAAGTCAAATAAATAACCATCACAGTCGATCGAATCTACTGTGATGGTTATTTATAATTTTGTAGAAAAGGTTTTGACTTTGGCACCTCTAAACGTTCATTTTAATAATAATCTACTATGCGTGTATCAGAAGTACAATATAATATAGACGATTTAATCCCCTTCATTGTTTCTCTAACAGAAGCAGTTCAAAGGTATCTTTGACGGGGAATAACGAACTAGTGCACCTTTGTAAAAAAGTAGTTCTACTCTTTGTTGGTTTAGGGTGTCCCCAACATATGCATAAACATTCCGTTGATTTTACAACGTTCTTCGTATAGAGTTAAAAGAATATGGCTAACAGTGCTGACAAGTGGTGTCTTGCTACTAAGTAGTTATACAATCACAGGCACGGCGACAGAAACCGTGTTTATGGGATGAATACGGCCAATTAGTTTGTGTTGTTAAGGGAGGAAACGTACTGTGCATTATGACGTAATTGTGGTTGGCGCTGGTTCGATGGGGATGGCGGCAGGTTATTTTCTTGCCAAAAGTGGGAAGAGAACTTTATTAATAGACTCCTTTAACCCACCTCATAACAAAGGGAGTCATCACGGAGAGACGAGAATCATTCGGCATGCGTATGGCGAAGGTGTAGAATACGTTCCGTTGGCGCTCAAGGCTCAAGAATTGTGGAAAGACTTAGAGAAAAAGACGGGAAAACAGTTATTTATCCAAACGGGTGTTCTAAACGCAGGCCTTAAAGACACGGATTTTACCCAGAACATCATCTCAAGTTCAAAAGCCTATTCATTGCCACTTGAGGTGTTAAATTCAAGTGAAGTAAATAAGCGTTGGCCGGGCATCACTTTACCAAACATGTATGTGGGGTGCTTTGAACCAACGTCAGGAGTGCTGAAATCTGTGGAATGTATTGAAGCTTATCGAGAACTTGCAGAGCAAAACGGAGCTACCATCTTAACTAATAGCAAAGTGAAAGAATTATCGGTTCATGATAAAAGAGTTACCGTCAAAACCGAGAAGCAAACTTTTACCGCAGATGCGTTAGTGGTTTCAGCAGGATCGTGGTCAGGAAGTCTCCTTTCCATGTTGGACTTAAATCTCCCTCTAAATCCTGTAAGAAAAACATTTGCATGGTTTGATGCCGATGAAAACTTGTATAATTATAAGGATTTTCCAGCTTTCTCATTTGAGACATCTCAAGGACTGTATTATGGTTTTCCAAGTATTAATGGTTCCGGATTAAAAGTGGGCCGGCATGATGGAGGAGAGACAATCAATCCAGATGAAGCCATCCCAGAATTTGGCGAATTAGAGGAAGATACGACAGATTTAAGCCAATTCTTACATGACTACATGCCTTCTACACAACAATTGAAGTACGGTAAAACATGTATGTATACACGAACTCCTGATGAAGATTTCATTATTGATTTGCATCCTAACTATTCAAACGTTGCGATCGCATCAGGCTTCTCAGGACATGGTTTTAAATTTAGCAGTGTAGTTGGACAGATTTTAAGTGAATTGATTATTTCAGGGAGGACTAATCAGAATATTACTCCTTTTTCAATCAATCGATTTAAATAAACTTCTTTCGAAATTGATCATGGACTAGACTATTATGCACCTCAAACTTGTCTAAATGATCAAGGGCGAAGAATTATTGTGGCTTGGCAACAAATGTGGGGCCGAACTAACGTAACAGCCGAACTACAACATGGTTGATCAGGCATGATGACATTACCTCGCGTGTTATCTTTAGAAGACGGTCAAATAATTCATACGATACCAACTGAATTTTATGATCGATTAAGACTTCTGAATGATAAAGCAACGTTTAACGATCACTTTTTGATTGAGAATCAAAAGGTTAACTATCGTAAAGTTGAATCACCCTCTGAATTAACTAATCTATCGATTAAGATTGGGAATGACCGAGAGGAATATTTCTCAATTATGTTAGAAAAAAGTGTGGTATCTATTTCAAGAAAGTATGTGAATCCTGAGATTACAGAGGAAGCAACCTATACTAATGAACGGTCTATGGACATCAATCCAGTCAAGGCTCTTGAATTAGTAATGGATACCTCTTCCATTGAAGTCTTTATAGATGGAAAAGCAATGAGTAGAACAGTTTATTTCGATTCTCCAATCAAAACAATTGAAATATACAGTGAAACTAAAGAAACTAAAGAAGTAACGCTCAGTGACAGTAATTAACCGTTAAATTCACTTAATATGACGAATGGTAATAATTAGGGTGACAATTTTTTCTTTACCCAATTAATAAAGTCGTGTACTTAAAAATTTCTCCGTAATCGGAAGCAAATGATTTTTAAAGCCTTCTCAGGCAGACTGCTCATTAACTAATCAATTGCCGGGTGCATAACGGAGTAGTTTTAGTACTGCAAGGAATCATAAAAGTTGAGTATGACCAATTTTTATGTTCTGTACCCATTGTGAAATACCCTTTACTCTTTCCAGATGAAGTATTCATTTTATCCAAATTCCCAAAAGACCTCAGTCTGCTTCAGTTGACTTGGGTCTTTTGGAATTAGGGTTACCAATATTAAACTTGTCTTGTATTTCTGAAGTTGGCGACAGATACTTTTTTCTTAGGACCGTAAAGTAAGAATTAAGACGCCTTCGTAAAACCAATTACTAATTGTTGAAAAGGGTAGTTTCTCATGATATTCTTGACCCAAATTTATGCGGGTAACAAGTACGTGCTAATTATGTTGAATAACCTCAAGCAACTGTGGCGCATGCTTTGTTTTCCTGCCTTTTTGAGCAATCAGTTGATTAACATTTGCTCAGGAGTCTTTTGTTTCTCCAATAGGACTAACCAAAGAAACGCTCAATCTCAATTGCAGCATTCTCGACGGAGTCAGAACCATGAATTAAATTATAGGTCACATCTGTCGCATAATCACCGCGAATCGTACCAGGAGTAGCTTCAAATACGTTTGTAGGCCCCATCATGTTGCGCATACCTTGGATAGCATCTGGGCCTACTACAATCATCGCAAATACTGGACCGGACAATAAATAAGTTTCTAACTTAGGGTAAAAGGTCTGATCAAGTAAGTGCGCATAATGTTCAGCGATTAAAGGCGCATTTAATTGAATGAGCTTGGCTTGAACAATTTGATAACCTTTCTTTTCAATGCGTGTGATGATTTCTCCCAACAATTGCCTTTTCAAAGCATCCGGCTTTAACATGATGTAAGTCTGTTGTGTTAACATTTCGTCACGCTCCTTGCAGATATTTTCTTCATTATATCAAGCTTGAAAATAGAACGGTAGCGAAGTCATTTGATTGAGTATTTTGCCTCGGGTTGGAAGTAAAAGTTTAGTAAATGATGTGGTGAAATGTTATAGTGGAGTTAACAACAATCAAAGGAGTGGTCGAATGACAGCGTATGAAGTACCGAATGTATGGCAGTGGGAAGATGAAAACTCAGAGCGAGGCGGCAATCGTCCTACCGCAGGTAGTCGTTTTGAACAGACATTACCGGTTGGTGAAGCACCGTTTCAATTATATTCTTTAGGCACACCCAACGGTATTAAAGTAACCATTATGTTAGAAGAATTGAAAGCTTTAGGGATTCAAGAAGCAGACTATGATGTGTATCTCATTAATATTGGAACCGGCGATCAATTTGGTTCAGATTTCGTTGCCATCAATCCAAATTCTAAAATTCCAGCTTTAGTCGACCAAAGCCAATCGCCGCGAGTGGATATCTTTGAATCAGGTTCGATTTTACTTTATTTAGCAGAGAAATTCGGTCAATTATTACCTGAAGATATTCATGGCCGTACAGAAGCATTGAACTGGTTGTTCTGGCAAATCGGTTCAGGCCCTTATGTAGGGGGTGGCTTCGGTCATTTCTTCGCCTATGCGCCCGAAAAGATGCAGTATCCAATTGACCGCTTTACAATGGAGACGAAGCGTCAACTAGACTTACTGGATCAAACGTTAGCTAAACGTCCTTATATTGCAGGTGACACTTATACAATTGCCGATATTGCGATTTGGTCATGGTATGGACGTCTCGCTTTAGGTAATTTATATGAAGGTTCAGCTGAGTTCTTAGATGTTCAAGCTTACAAACATTTAATGGAATGGTCACAACGTATTGCGGAAAGACCTGGTGTTCAAAAAGGTCTTGAAGTTGAATACAAAGAACTAGGCGAATAATTGAAATATAATAAGACTGGTCGCGCATCGGATGTGTTCGGCCGGTCTTATTCTGTATTATAAATATTATGCTACGCTCAAAGTCCTACCAAGCGACTATTATTATTAGCGATGGATTCCTCCTGGTACCGCTTTGGAAAACAAGTCGCTGAGCTGCGCAGGATAGTTCAAAAAAGTATCGATATATTATCAAGTTAAAACTGATAAACGGAATTTAAAGGACTTGGATTTGTACGGATTTATCTAGTCTATTAGAAAGATAAGAATGGAAGTAAGAGGAGCATTTGATGAATGTAGAATTGACAAGGTTTAGAGTAAAACCTGGTAAGAGCCAACAAGTCGATGAATGGTTGGCCTTTCTAAATGGCAATATGCAAGATGTCTTAGTCACATTAGAAGGCGAAAAGATGTATGTTGAAACGATTTTCAGAGAAATTTTAAACGGTGAAGAATACTTATATTGGTACTCTGTCCAAGGTGAGGGTGGACAAGACGTTGAAACCTCAAGTCACTGGATTGATAAAAAGCACTTAGAATATTGGGAAGAGTGTATCGATCCGACTTTTAGGCCAGTAGATTTATCACCTGAAGTTGTGATGATTCCTGAAAAAGTCCGCAATAGCATGAACTGAATCTATTAATAGAATATATATTGTGAGGTGAGCTAGGGCTTGCCTTTTTGAGTTTTATAAGGAATAAACACCGCTTATACTTCGCCCAGCTTATTGTTTTTCCAAGGCGGTAGTCGCATTCAAAGTCTCACGGTTGTGAGGGATTTTCCAGTTCAAGCGGCTAGGGTATAACTACTTCGTTGTGCTACTTGTGGTCGTTCAACAAAAGTAGTTTTGTATTATCAAGTTAAAACTGATAGACGGAATTTAATGACATCGAGCGTAGGGAGAGTATTTAAAGGGATTGAGATGACAGACTCTGTGCACCTTACTCCGCTATTAATAATTTATATGCAACTTTTTAATAACTGTTGCATATAAAGGAAATAAAATTGGTTATGTAAGCGTTATAAATATACAATGAGAATTAATAAAATGGAGGAGTTGAGACTTATGTTGAAATTAATCAATAAAGTACCAGCCGGAACATTTCTCGTTCCACTAATAATTAGTATGGTGCTATATACTTTTTGGCCTGATTTATTTAAAGTAGGTGGTTTTACTGAAGCGATGTTTAGTAGTGCGGGTGTGAATCTTATTTCAGGTTTATTAGCTTTTGCGACAGGCTCACGAATAAATATTCAAATTTTGAAGCGTTTATTAAAACATCAAGGAGCTTTGTTGTTAGTCAAAATCGTCATTGCAACTATTTTGTCATTTGCTTTCTTGGCTTTATTTGGGCATCAAGGGATTTGGGGAATTTCAGGAGTTGCATTTGTAGCAGCAATGTTTAGTGTCAATCCCGCTATGCAGTTGTCTATCTTAGAAGAATACGGTTATGAAGAAGACGGCATGATTATAGGTCTATCAACGTCAGTGACTTTACCGATTTTACCCATGATTATTTATAGCACTTTCTTTTCAGTAGAAGGATTGGCGGGTATTAACTGGTCACCGATATTGTCCGCACTATTCCCATTAATAATTGGTTTTATCTTAGGAAATATTGATCCCGCTTTCGGCAAGTTATTCGGTCCATTAGTTGGAGCCTTATTACCATTTTTAGGTTGGAACTTAGGTCAAAGTATGAATTTTATGGAAGCTTTGAAATCCGGTGGTGCAGGAATCCTATTGACTGTCATTTTCTTGTTGGTAATGTCAGTTCTGTATGTAGCAGATACTAAATGGTTGAAACATGACGGTTTATCGGCTTTTGCGATGATGTCAGTGGCCGGGGTGTCAACAATCGTGGCACCAACAATTGCGCATGGATTCCCAGAAATTGAACCATTTGTCACATCCGCTAGTTCACAAATACTATTCGCCTCAATTATTACGTCACTCCTTATTCCGTTTGTAATTGGGAAGAAGTATAAGAAGGTGTAGCAAGTATAAATTAGAAAAATGTTAATTTATTTGATAGGCATATGATATGCCAACGCAACTTAGTATATAAATACTTTATAACAAACAAAACCCAGCTGTTTATTTAACGGCAGGGTTTTATTTATGTGTGTGTAAATATTAATAATTTTAGAAATCAAAGTGTGTAACAGTTAAATTTTCCTCAGCAATGTAATTCACATCTTCTAAGCTTACTTCAGGGTATAAAATTAAACAATTAACAGTCGAAAAAGCAATAACTCGTTTAACTGTTCTCTGTACTAAAAGGCTTTACTCAAAACTAAAAGTTCGAGCAAAGCCTTTTTTGATTTTTTGACGAATTGGGTAAGTACGAATGTAGTGTGAAAGCACACTATTTCTCTAAAATCAAACTAAGAATAATAAGTTTTTACAACAATATCTTGCTCATGATTACCGAAATTTTTACCAAATAGCGTTAATCCACCGACGTTTTCAGCATCTTGATTTACTTCAAACTTTAGATTCCAGACTTCGAAACCTTGATGAATGTCATCAATAGTTATGTCTGATAGTAAGTCCCCATCTATATAGGTACCATGTTTAGTGATTCGAATGGTTTTAAGTAAGCCATATTGATTTAAGTTATCTGGCCAGTAATCTGGATTGAGTTTACCTCTAGTATCTGCAAAATCTCCAGGGCTAGTCCAAATACCAAGTTTAATGTCATTGAGCCAGAAAGTAATGTCTGATGGCCAAACGTCATTTGAGAAAGGGAATTCAGAACTTAACTCCATGCTGATATCAATTTGCTGTAAAGTGTCTGCTTCTTTAAGCAAATTAGGTGTTTTATATTCAACATATCCTGATGTAAACCACAGAATATTTGCATTCATGCGTCTTGAATCCATGAAAAACCTAGGCTCATCTACTTGACCAATGAAATCAGTATCATCTGCTAATCCGCACGTTGGTTGAATATGATAATCAGTATAATGGCCAATTGGGATTGAAGATTCATAAACTTCGAAAGAAGGGTAAATTTTCGTTGGGAATACTATATTAATTTGATCAACTTTTAAAATTGAAACTTTCTGAAGTCCAGATACTCCGGGAATTCTTTCTGTTTTTATTAATTCGGCTTCTTCAAGTTTTTTGATATGTTTAGAGACAATTGCACTACTTAAATTTAGTTCTGTCGCGAGTTCTTTGATATTCATTTTTTTTAGAGATAAAAGTTGGATAATTTTTAGTCGCACATCACTTGCTAATGCTTCAAACGTTGCTAATGATGCTTCAGAAATATCTAATTGCATTAAGTCACCTACTTTCTTTCTATTAACTTAACCATAATATAAATCTTTATTTGGTTAATGTCAAGGTTAAGTTTGTTTTCGTATTTTTAAAGTGGATATTCGGATAAAAGTGATATCTGAACTGTTGTATAGGTATTTGTGTGGTTTGGCTAAGTTGATGTAAGGTTAATAAAAACGTTGATTGTGAATAATTAAATTACATAAGAGAAACAAAAAAGTTATTGACAACGCTTACTTATGTGTATATGATTGACTTGTAAGTTGAACAAGGATTGGATTTTGCATTGATTTTTTTTATCAAATCACAAAAAAGTGTAGTATGAATTAGGCAATTAAATCTTTGGTTAACAAAAAAGTTAAGTATGATAGTGGAGATGAGGGGAATAGTATGACACAGAAAAAAATTGTTTATCAAAATCCGATTGTTTTAGAACGAGCTGATCCATGGGTATATAAGCATTCAGACGGTTATTATTATTTTACAGGATCAGTACCAGGTTATCAGGAAATTGAAGTCAGACGCGCTCGGACGCTTAATGAGTTAGAGACTGGTGAATGTGCAACAGTGTGGAATGCCCACACTGAAGGGGAGATGAGCAGATTGATTTGGGCTCCTGAAATTCATTTTGTCCGAGGCAAATGGTACATCTATTTTGCAGCAGCTGGCAGTGCAGAGACTGCAGATGGAACGTTTCAACATCGAATGTATGCACTTGAGTGCTCTGATGAAAATCCGTTGACTGGTAAGTGGATTGAAAAAGGTCAAATTAAGACACATTTGGAAAGTTTTAGTTTGGACGCCACGGTTTTTGAACACCAAGAAAAATTGTATTATGTTTGGGCTCAGAAAGATCCTGAAATAGAAGGAAACTCAAATCTTTACATTTCAGAAATGGCAACACCTTGGCAATTGCAAGGTGAAATTACGATGCTATCAATTCCTGAATATGATTGGGAAATAATTGGTTTTTGGGTCAATGAAGGTCCAGCGGTTATAAAACGAAACGGAAAAGTATTTATAGCTTATTCAGGCAGTGCAACTGATGAAAATTATTGTATGGGTCTACTTTGGGCTGATGAGAATTCAGAATTATTGGATGCTGAAAGTTGGTCAAAGAGTTCAGAACCCGTATTTGTCTCTAGTGAAGCCAATTCTTTGTTCGGACCAGGACATAATAGTTTTACGGTAAGTGAAGATGGGGAAAATGATGTATTAATTTATCATGCAAGACCTAAAAAGGTTACCGAGGTTGAACCATTAGACGTACCAGATCGTCATGCAAATGCACAAGTATTTACTTGGGATGAAAATGGATTCCCTGTGTTTGGAGAACCAGGTCAATAATAATCAAACTAATAATAAACATACTATAGGAGAGAACAAATGAGTAAATTTCAAATCAATTCACAGCGTAAATTAGGAAAGATTAGTAAGTATATTTATGGTCAATTTGCGGAACACTTAGGTCGTTGTGTTTATGAAGGTGTTTGGGTGGGAGAAGAGTCGAATATCCCTAATGTAAAAGGTATTCGCCAAGATGTTGTTGAGGCATTACGTGCTATTCAAGTTCCCGTGATTCGTTGGCCTGGTGGATGTTTTGCGGATGAATATCATTGGAAAGATGGGATTGGTCCAAAAGAAAATCGTAAATCGATGGTCAATACGAATTGGGGCGGCGTAACGGAAAATAACCATTTCGGTACACATGAATTTTTCGAATTATGTGAACAAATTGGTGCTGAAGTTTATATTAACGGAAATGTCGGAAGTGGAACTGTCCAAGAAATGTCTGAATGGGTTGAATATATGACCATGCCTGGCCAGTCACCAATGGCAGATTGGCGCCGTGAGAACGGAAGAGATTTCCCATGGAAAGTTAAATTCTTTGGTGTAGGTAACGAGAGCTGGGGATGTGGTGGAAATATGCGTCCAGAATATTATGCAGATCTCTATCGTCAGTATCAAACTTATGTGCGCCATTATTCTCAAGATAAAATTTATAAAATTGCTTGTGGGCCTAACGTTGATGATTATCATTGGATGGAAGTATTGATGCGTAATGCAGGCCATTTCTTAGACGGCATTAGTTTGCACCATTATGCTTTAGCTTCTTATTGGGAAAATAAAAGACCAGCAACAGGATTTCCAGAAGAAGAGTGGTTTTCATTAATTGATAGCGCTTTAAAAATGGATGAGTTGATTACAAAACACAGTACAATTATGGACAAGTATGACCCTGATAAAAGAGTTGGTTTGATTGTTGATGAATGGGGATCTTGGTTGGCAGTAGAACCACATACTAATCCTGGATTTTTATATCAACAGAATACAATCCGCGATGCAATGATTGCTAGTTTAACATTGAATATTTTCCATCGCCATAATGAGAGAGTACATATGGCAAATATTGCTCAGATGGTTAACGTATTACAAGCAATGCTATTAACAAAAGGTGACCAAATGATTAAAACAACTACCTATTACGTGTTTGATTTATATAAAAATCATATGGATGCTGAGCTAATTGATGTGACAGGATTGGGCTCTGACCATACAGATTTCACCATTTCGAAAAAAGATAATGTACTCACAATTTCAATTTGTAATTACGATTTAAACAATTCAGACGAGATAACATTTGACATTAGAGATACTCAAGTGTCTTCAGTTATTGCAGAAGCTTTAGTAGGTACAGAGATGGACCAACACAACACTTTTGAAAATCCAGACAATTTAGTTAAAACAAACTTTACAGACTTTAACCTGAATGACAACCATTCACTAACAGTCAATGTTCCACCAATGAGCGTTGTTTCGTTATATGTTCAAACAACTTAATAAAATAATACTATCTAGAAAAGAGGACTTTATTTAATGGAAGCAAAGATGAGGATTTCGAGAGACTATCGAATTTCTGAAATTGATAAACGAATTTACGGATCATTTGTTGAGCATATGGGACGTTGCGTGTATGAAGGGATTTATGAACCACAACACGAAACTGCGGATGAGCAAGGTTTCCGTGACGATGTTAAAGATTTAGTTGCAGAACTAAATGTACCGTTGTTGCGCTATCCTGGTGGAAACTTCTTATCGGGTTATAACTGGGAAGATGGTATTGGGCCAAGAGAAAACAGACCTCGTCGTTTAGATTTAGCTTGGAAAACAATCGAAACAAATGAAGTTGGTCTGCATGAATTCATTGAATGGGCAGAGGAAGTAAACTCCGAAGTCAATATGGCGGTCAACTTAGGGACGGGAACGATTGACGACGCGCGACGTATTGTCGAATATTGTAATTTCCCAGGTGGTACCGAACTAAGCGAACTGAGAAAGAAAAACGGCCGTGAAAAACCTTTTGCGATTAAGACTTGGAGCTTAGGGAACGAAATGGACGGACCTTGGCAAATTGGTCAGAAAACTGCTGAAGACTATGGAAAATTAGCAGCTCAAGCAGGAAAGTTGATGAAATTAGTTGATGACTCTATTGAATTGGTACTATGTGGTAGTTCAAGTACGGAGATGCCAACATTTGCTTCCTGGGAAGCAGAGGTACTCGATCAGGCTTATGAGTATGTAGACTATATATCATTGCATCGTTATTACGGAAATCAAGAAAATGATTTAAGTAATTACTTAGCTAAATCTTTAGACATGGATTTCTTTATTAAGAGTGTCACAGCTATTGCAGATTACATTAAAGCTAAGAAAAAAAGTGATAAGACAATTAATTTATCCTTTGATGAATGGAATGTTTGGTATCACTCTAACGAAGAAACACATAACACTGAACCATGGCAAGTTGCCCCACCAATTCTACAAGATATTTATAATTTTGAAGATGCCTTATTGGTTGGTTGTTTATTAATTACTCTATTAAAGAACAGTGACCGTGTGAAAATTGCTTGTTTGGCTCAGCTAGTTAACGTTATTGCACCAATTATGACTGAGAAGGATGGTAAAGCTTGGAAACAAACTATTTTCTATCCGTTTCAACAAGTGTCTGACTTTGGTCGTGGAATTGCTTTAACACCGAATGTTCATGTAGCGAGTTACGATTCAAAAGATTTTAAAGAAGTTCCTTATTTAGAGTCGATAGCAGTATTAAATGAAGAACAACAAGAATTAGTAATTTTTGCAGTCAATCGTTCTGAATCAGAGGTAATAAATTTTGAAGCATTGATTAGTGAAATTAACGTAACATCTGTTATTGAATTCAGCCAAATGAGTGGATTTGGTATAAAAGATATCAATGACAAAGATTGCGAACGAGTTTATCCGACAATTAGTGAAGCTATTGCTTTAGTTGACGATAAAGTACAGGCTACATTGGAACCCTTATCTTGGAATGTTATTCGTTTGAGTATCGCATAAGATTAAATTGTTAAAGGAGTTAAGTCGAATGCTATTAAACAATTGGAAGACCTATCCCAAAGCTAGGCTATCAATTCATGACCCTTCTGTGATTCAAGTTGAAGAAACAGTTTATGTATTTGGTACGCATTTAACAGCTGCCAAATCAAACGATTTAATAAATTGGCAAGTTGCACATCGAACAGAATATGAAGCAATGGAAGAAAATTATTTATTAGGTAATGTAGTTGAAAATTTAGCTGGCTCACTTAAGTGGGCTGGCTATAATGATGCGGATACAGAAGGTGGATACGGTCTTTGGGCGCCAGACATTATTTGGAATCCTTATTATCGGAATCAAGATGGCTCAGAAGGTGCTTATTTATACTTTTATTCTGCTTCCTCAACTTGGAGAAGGTCAGCAATAGGCTTTGCTGTTGCTCCAAAAATTGAGAGCGCTTTTACTTATGGAGATACAATTGTTTATTCAGGTTTTACTAAAGTTGATGCAACTGATAAGTCCGAACGTAACATTAATTATCGGTATACTCATCTACAGCATTTAATCGATAATGGGCAAGTAGCTAGCTTTAGTGAGAATTGGGTAAAGGATGCAGGTATGACATATAACTCAGACTACGCTCCGAATGCCATTGATCCAAGTGTATTCTTTGATGAAGATGGACTTTTATGGATGGTATACGGATCATGGTCAGGTGGGATTTTTATACTTGAATTAGATATCCATACCGCTTTGCCAAAGTATCCTGGGATTGATTCCTTAACTTCTGAGGGGCAAGTGATTGATCGCTATTTTGGTAAAAAGTTAGTGGGTGGATATCATCAGTCCGGTGAGGGACCCTATATTATTTATAATAAAGAATTTGATTACTACTATTTATATATGACTTATGGAGAGCTTCGTAGAGACGGTGCATATAATATGCGAGTGTTTCGGTCAAGAAGACCAGATGGCCCTTACTATGATATGTTGGGTCAGCAAGCTCTCTATCAGCCAGATGATCGTAACGAAGATTATGGTTTAAAATTAATGGGCAATTATCAATTATTTGAAATAAAACCTGGTTATAAATCACCAGGACATAATTCGTTACTTCATTTTAAAGGAAAATATTTCATCTTGTTTCATACACGTTTCGATCGAGAGGATGAACAACATGAGTTGCGTGTCCATCAAATGTTAATGACGGTTGAGGGGTGGCCGGTTGTGTTGCCATTTGACTATTGTGGTGATATAGAGCAATACTCTTTATCTTCTGAGGAGGTTGTTGGAAGCTATGAATGGTTGAATCATGGAACCTTAAATGAAGATGAAGTAAAAATACCGCAAACGATCTATTTACATGAAAATGGGCAGATATCAGGATACAAAGAGGGTAGTTGGTCAAGACGCGCCGAGAACTCAATACAAATTCATCTAGAGGGTACTGAATTTTCTTGCCAAATATATTTACAGAAAGTAATTGGACATCCGAAAGGACGACAAGTAATAGCAGGAATAGGCCAGAACATGACAGTCTGGGGGATTAAAAAAGATGTCTAGTTTTACTAAAGTATCAGTAAGCGAACAACCACATAGTAAAAGGGGTGATGATTCAATGATCAAAACATTAAGTGCCATTAGAACTACTATTGTTTTATCAATTTTTTTACTCACAATGACAGTGTTGTCTTTACCTAGTGTTTCTGTAGCGGCACAGTCAACAACAATTCTACATAGTTATGACGCTTTTATTCAAGACAGGTTATCTAACGGTTTAGAAATATATAAACAAGATGCAATGTCTTTTCAAGTGACAGAAATTGCAGTATCGCAACAAAATATTAAAAATGATGCTTTGATTTTAGAGAATCTCCAGCAGATTGAGTTTGAAATCGAAGCACCAGCATCAGGTCTATATTATATGGCATTGACTTATCAAGATGTCACCGAAAGTATCCTCCCGGTTTCAGTTGAAATGACTGTCAATGGAGAGATGCAGTACCAGGAAATGCAAAACTTAGAATTTAAAAGTTTATGGCAACGCGAAAAAGAAGTTCAAAGAGATCGTTATAATAACGAAATTTCTCCAGATATTCATAAAGTGAATCAAGCAGTGACTTCGTACCTTACTGCCCGTAATGGTTATCATAATGAACCATTACTAATTTCATTGCAAGCAGGTACGAATAAAATCGAACTAACAAGCACGGAAGGTACACTTAATCTTTTGATAATCCATTTATTAGGTCAGGATGAAGTACCTGTTCTGAATGCTGAATCGGATCCTACAGTAGAGGTTGAGGGAGATGTGAGTGTTACGATACAAGCTGAACAGGTTTATATGCAAAATAGTTCGAGCATCCGTCCAGGAACAGCTTTTAACGATAGTCTAACACCCTATAACAATGAACATCGTGTTTTAAACTTTCTGGATGGCGCATCGTTTCGCTATGCTAACGACCAGATTATTTATCAAGTTGAAGTACCAACAGCTGGCTATTATTTTGTAAGTTTACACTATCAACAAGATGCAAGAGTTGATTTTCCTGTGTTCGTAAATGTGAGCTTAAATGGACAAATCCCCTCAGAAAGTTTGATTAATCAAGCGTTACCTTATAGTGCTAGTTACCAAGATGTAACGTTTATCAATCAAAGTACTCAATCAGATTTGCCAATTTATTTTGAAGAAGGCATAAATGAATTGAGTTTCCAAATTACATTAAATCCAGTGAAAAATGTCTTGGAAAGAACTGAATCCTTAATCAAAGATATTCAAGCGCTCTCTTTACAAATTGAAAATTTATTAGGAGGAAGTGTTGATACGAATCGAGATATCGATTTAGAAGATTATATATCAGGCATTCCTGAACAACTATTGGTTTGGGCGGATGAATTAGCTTTATTGCAAGACGAAGTAATCGCTTTGACCAAAATTGAATCAACCCCGGGTGCATTTCAACAATTGAAATTGGCTGAAACTCAATTGCGTGATTTAGGAGAAACCCCACGTAAAATTGGGAATCGTTGGAATGAATTAGCAAAAGGTGGAGCTTCTGTTACTGCACATTTGGCTACTTTGTTACAAGAAGCAACTGATAATGGTGTGTCTATCGATGAAATTGTGATTCACCAAACAGAAAAACCAGCAATATCGCAAGTTGGATTTATTGAAGGTATTAGCAATTCTTTCCAACGCTTCTTTCAATCGTTTTCTTCTCAAGACTACGATGTAGCGAATGATTCCGACAATCTTCAAGTTTGGGTGAATCGTCCTCGTCAATATATCGAAATTATGCAACAGATGATTGATCAAAATTTTACGGTTGAAACGGGCATTCAAGTTGATTTGTCAATTATGCCTGATCAAAATAAATTAATATTGGCGAATAGCTCAGGAAATGAACCTGATGTAGCGCTAGGTGTAGGATACGCCTTACCGTTTGATTTGGCTATTCGAGGTGCACTTGCAGATTTAACTCAATTTGATGGCTTTGAAGATGTAGCGACAAATTATTCGAAAAACTTACTAATTCCTGCTGCAATCGGTGAGTCTGTTTATGCAATGCCTGAAACGATGAATTTTTATGTATTATTCTATCGAAAAGACATTTTAGACTCCTTGTCTTTGCCTATACCTGACACAATGCAAGAGTTAGTGAATTTATTGCCAGCATTAAAACAAAGAGGAATGAGTGCCTTTTATCCAACCGCAACATTAGGAACATCGTTCAAAATATTTCCTTGGACAATGCCAATGATTTATCAAAGCGGCGGAGATTTCTATACAGATTCCATCTTAGAAACGGGCTTGGCAACGGATGCAACAATTGAAGGAATGAGAGACCTAACCGATTTATTTACAATCTATAGTTTACCAGTTGATGTACCAAGTTTTTATCAACAATTCAGAGATGGATCGATTCCAATCGGTATTTCTGACTTTGGAACGTATCTAATGATTCTAAATGCTGCGCCAGAAATTGCAAATTTATGGGACATTGCGCTTGTTCCTGGTGTAGAAAATGAAGAAGGAGAAGTACAACGTTGGACATCGGGTGGAGCAGAAAGCTCAATTATGTTCTCGGATAGTGAACGAAAAGATGAGGCATGGGAATTTATGCAATGGTGGCTATCTGCAGAAGTCCAAACTGAGTTTGGCGTATTGCTTCAAACAACATATGGACGTGAATACATGTGGAATACCGCAAATTTAGAAGCATTTGCAGAATTACCTTGGTCAACTAGCCACAAAAATGTCATCCTAGAACAATCGCAATGGATTGCTGAAGTGCCAAGAACATTGGGTGGTTATATGGTTGAAAGAGAAGTAAGTAGATTGTATACCTCTGTTGTAGTTGACGGTGAAAATTTACGTAAATCTAATGACTTATCGATTAAACGAATTAATCGTGAAGTGCTAAGAAAACTAGAAGAGTTTGGATATATCGTAAATGGCGAGTGGGTTATGCCTTATGAGATGCCGAATATTGAAAATTTATTAGTTGAGGAGGGAATGTCAAATGACGACTGAGACTCAAAAGAAACGTAAACATGCTGAACTTCGTACAAATTTTGCATTTCTTTTACCCTATGTTGCCATGTTTACAATCTTTATTGTAGTACCTATTTCGGTTGCGATCTTCCTGTCTTTGACGAACTTCAATACGATTGAAACGCCAGAATTTATTGGTTTGACCAACTATGTCAACTTATTAACGCAAGATGATGTGTTTATGCAATATGTCATTCCTAACACAGTTATTTTTGCCTTGATAGTTGGACCAGGTGGATATGTATTAGGATTCTTGTTAGCTTGGGTTTTAGCTCAATTGCCTAAACTCCCACGAACTATCTTAGCGCTAATTTTTTACTCGCCATCAATGACTTCTGGTGTTGCGATGACGGTAGTTTGGCGGATTATATTTAGTGGGAATGAAACTGGATATGTTAATGGCCTTTTGTTGAGGCTAGGCTTTATAACAGAGCCCATTGTTTGGACCATTAATGCAGACTTTATTCTACCTATAATGATATTAATTGGATTATGGGGAAGCATGGGTGTTGGTTTCTTAGCTATGTTAGCAGGCGTATTAAATGGGGACCAAGAATTATACGAAGCAGCTGCAATTGATGGTATTAAAAATCGTTTCCAAGAATTGATTTATATTACAATACCTTCGATGCGCCCACAAATGTTTTTTGGTGCTGTAATGGCGATAGTGGGTGCATTCTCAAATGGGTTGATTGGTGTACAATTGACCGGAGCTAATCCGGTAACAGGCTCTTATGCTGGTCAACTAATAGTCAACCATATTGATGATTATGGTTTCTTAAGATATGAAATGGGCTATGCAGCAGCTATTTCAGTAATACTATTAATGATGATTTACTTATTTAGCTATGTCGCAAAACAATTGTTTACGGATTGAGAGGAGGAATGAAATGGCCAAACGAAAAATAGGAATTAACCCTAAGAAATTTGAGGTTAGCCAGATAAAATTTTATGTCATCCTGGCACCTTTTGTAGCCTTTATGTTGCTTCCGATAATATTTATTGTGAATCATGCCTTTAAACCGATGGATGAATTGTTTGCGTTTCCTCCTACATTTTTTGTTAAACAACCCAGTTTGGAGAACTTTAAGAATTTGTTGAAAGCCTCTCAAATATCTAACATTCCGCTGAGTAGATATGTGTTTAATAGTCTGGTAGTGACGATTTCAGTAGTGATATTAGCTGTTCTAATCACATCTATGGCAGGGTATGTTTTATCCAAGAAAAAATTTAAAGGTAAAAAAATGGCCCTTGAATTGAACAATACAGCGTTAATGTTTGTTCCAACAGCAGTAACAATCCCGAGATACATTATTATTAATGTTTTAGGACTTGAGAACAACTTTTTGGCACATATTCTACCGTTGCTAGCAATGCCAGTCGCGCTTTTTCTAATCAAGCAGTTTATTGATCAGGTGCCTAATGAATTAATTGAAGCAAGCCTGATGGATGGGGCAAGTGAATGGACCGTGTATTGGAAAGTGATCATGCCTCTAATTAAACCAGCATTAGCAACAGCGGCATTATTAGTTTTTCAGGCAGTCTGGAATAATATCGAAACATCACAGTTATTTATGACGAGCGATTCTTTGAGAACATTGGCTTTTTATCTTAACACATTTGCTGCGAATACTAACCTTGTAGTAGGACAGGGAATTGCTGCAGCTGCTTCGCTAATTATGTTCATACCTAACTTAGTGCTATTCATTATCTTGCAAAGCAATGTAATGAATACAATGAATCATTCAGGAATTAAGTAGGTGATGAGATGAGAAAAACACAGATAAAAAACAAACAATGGCTTCTTATAAGTTTATTATTGCTGATTACTGGTAGCATACTTGGGTTTAATCCGAGTGTTGCGAGAGCTGAAACTGCTTATCGTACCTATACACAAGATGGCTATGGTAATTATGTTGAAACACAGACAGGCTATGAGCCTATTCGAACGATTTCTTATGTAGGAGAGCTGCCATTAAATAGACCGACTGATATGAAGTTGGGACCGAATGATTATATTTATATTGCAGACTCAGGTAACCAACGTATCGTTATTCTCAATGCTGAAGGTGAGTTTGAACGAGAAATCAAACATGAGGCATTTAAATATCCTACGGGCTTGTTTGTCACTGAAAATGGACGCTTATATATTGCTGATGAATCGGCAGGTATCGTGTTCGTATTTGATGAAAAAGATGAATTAGTCCATCAATTCGAACGACCAGAAGCAGTCTCGTTTGGTAAAAACGCAACATTCTCACCAACTAAATTGTCAGTCGATAATCGAGAGAATGTTTATGTCTTATCTCGTGGTAATAACAATGGGATTATCATGTTGAATGCTGAAACAGATGGAGAATTTTTAGGATATTTCGCACCTAATATTGCTCAACAGTCAATTTTGACAGAATTTCGTAAATTAATATTTACTGAAGAACAATTAGAAAAGATGATTGGAACAGCACCTACTAGTGCAACTAATCTAACGATTGATCATCGTGGTTTGATTTACACTGTCACTGCTAATGAGACGATTGACGACGTATTAAAAAAATTAAATATGGGTGGTGCAAATTTACTAACCTCTAATTATATTCCATTCCCAGCAAGTGTGGCAGTTGGAAATTATGACAATATTTATGTCTTAACAGAAAATGGTTATATATTTGAGTATACGAGTGAAGGAGAATTTCTATTCCTATTCGCCGGGCCAGATGCAGGTTATCAAAGAAGTGGTCTATTAGGTAAAGGTTCAGCGATAGCGATTAACTCAGCTAATCAAATATTAACCTTAGATGAAACAAAGAATGAAATTCAACTATTCGAACCAACAGAATTTACCAGAACATTACATAATGCTTTAGACTTATATCAAGATGGAGATTATGAAGAAAGTAAAATATATTGGGAAGAAATACTAAAGATGAACGCGCAATTTGACTTTGCTAATCTAGGGATTGGTGAAGCATATTATCGTGAGAATGAGTTCAATCAAGCAATGGCATCTTTTCGACAGGCTAAAAATATTGAAGGCTACTCAGATTCATTCTGGGAGATTCGAAATGTTTGGCTTAAGGAGAATATGACAGGCATCATTGGTTGTTTAATCATACTATTCATTTTGGTTAAAGCGTGGTCGTATTTGAAGCGCAAATACGCTTGGAAGACTCCGTTGAACGTAATTCTGCAAAAAACTCAGCGAATTAAATTATTACAAGAGATAGGTTTTATATCGTATTTTGCTAAGCATCCAATTGATGGCGCTTACGGAATTAAACGAGAACAGAAAACGAGCAATTTATCAGCCTTAATCATTTACATAATGGCGTTAGTAACGTTTGTGATTAATAAATATTATGCTGGCTTTATATTTCGAACGGTCGAAGATGGAGAATATACATTAGTTAATGATGTTCTTGTAATTGTAATTATCAGTCTATTTGTCTCAGTCGCAACCTATATGATTTCGACCATCACTGATGGCGAATCAACGTTAAAAGAGACAATGCACGGGTTTGTTTACAGTTTAGGACCATACATTCTGATTCAATGGATTTTACTTATTTTGAGTAACTTTTTAACATTGAATGAGCAGTTTATTATTCAGTTCGGCTATGTGATTATGATAACTTGGGTATTGAGCTTAATGTTGATTGCAATTACAGAGTTGAATGGTTATCGCTTTAAAGAAACCATCAGAACTGTATTCTTGACAGCATTCGCAATTTTTATTGCTGCAATTACAATTTTCATTGTGTATTCACTAATGAATCAACTGATTAGTTTTATTGTGTCAATATTTAGAGAGGTGGTGGCTCGATTTGAATCTTAAAAAAATCATACGTGAGAATTTTCGACTGATTATATTCGTTATATTCGTCTTGGTGTTAACAATCTATTTGTTTATCGAGACCAGTGGTAATCAATCAAGCACCCCAACTATTGTAACCAATGAATTACCGGTCGAAACCGAAGTGTTACCAGAAAACACCGAACCAACTGATAATTTAGTAGTAGACGAATTGGTTGACGAAGTGATTGAAGATGCTCCTGCCATTGAAGAAAATATCTCTCAGGAAGATTTTGTTACAGGAGAAGAAATGATAGAGCGTCGTGCAAGTGTGATTGCTAAGGATGTTGACGCTATCGATGGACATATTAAAATCGCTGAATCCGATCAATTAGCTTTGTATTTGAAAGAAGAAAATTTATCCATTATTGTTCGAAATAAAAATAATGGCGCCATTTTTTATTCTACTGTGGAAAATCCAGAGAAAAGCAATGAAAATTGGAGCAATTTTGTCAAGAGCAGTGTGGTTGTTGAATATTTAGTCGATACGAATATTGTCTATTATCAAGCGGATATGTACAGTGGGAAACCAGAAATAGATGTAGCGCAAAAAGAATCAGGCTTCAATGCAGAAATATATTATCCTGATTTAGAATTTGGTTTCACTTTGTCGGTTGAATTAGAAGAGGATAATCTATTAGTTGAAATTCCTCAAGCAAGTATTATTGAAGAATCCGATAAATATAAAATTGGTAATGTCTATGTCTATCCATTTTTAGGTTATTCGAAATTGGATGAAGAAGCAGGGTACTTATTAATTCCTGATGGCTCAGGTGCGACTATTTCACTTGAAGATCATTTAGGTCAGTATAAACAACCCTATTCAGAGATGGTTTACGGAGCTAACATTGGAATTGATGAACCGTATGTGTTATCACGAGTGTTTAATATGGTTACAAGTCAGAAACCGAATGATATATTTGCACCAATATTTGGTGTGATTCATGAAGATAAAGAAGCAGGATTTCTAGGTGTGATTGAATCAGGAGATTGGCACGCTTATATTGAGGCTTATCCTAATGGCGCCATTTTACCTTATAACTGGGTGACAAGTAAATTTGTTTATCGTCAATTTTATAATCAGTCGACTAGTCAAACGAGTGGAACGATGGTCGTTCGTCAGAATAAGAGAAATGATTTTGATATTAGGTTACGCTACTCTTTTGTGGAAGATGAAACAGCTAACTTGATGGGATTGGCTGAGGCATATAGAGATTACTTGTTAAAAGCGGGACTATTACCTGAAATAACAAAAGCAGTTGATTTTCAAATGCGCTTAGATTTTCTAGGTGCGGAGTTAGAAGCGGGGTTGATTGGACATCGATTAGTCGCTATGACGACATTCAACCAAGCGCATGAAATTCTGTCTGATTTGGTAGATGCTGGATTAACGAATCTTTTAGCCATTTACAGAGGTTGGCAAGCGGATGGAGAATCCGGATCATTGGGTAGGAATCGATTTGACGTTGAATCAGCTTTAGGTGACAAAGGAGAATTACTTCAATTAGTAGAAGATTTCGAGCAAGAAATTCCAATTTTCTTCGAAGATGATCCACTGCGATATAATCCATTCTTAAATACAGAAGTTGGAGCGAATATTGCGAACAAATTTAATCGACGTGTTCATTACGAAATCGTTTATGGAAAAGTGTTCAGATATTTTAACTATTTAGAGCCGCTTGAAACAGTAAATCGACTTTCAAGTAAAGTGGAAAGTTTTCCAGAGTTAGAAAATTTGGCTCTAACAGGTATTTCAAATACTGTATTTTCTTATTCTAAAAAAGGAACAACTTATGATCGAGTTTCTTCTGCATCGTCATATATCAATAGTTTTAGTGAATTAGTCGGAAATAAGTCCTTGCTTTTAGATATGCCATTACAACCTTATTGGCAATATGCAGTAGGTATTTATAATCTACCTATGAGTTCATCAGGGTATGTGTTTGAAGCGGAAGAAGTTCCATTCTTCGCAATCGCACTCAGAGGTGCTTTACCTTTATATGCCACTTATTCTAATTTTGAATCGAATGCCAATGAGTTTTTCTTAAAGTTAGTAGAAACCGGAGTGAATCCTTCATACCTACTTACATATGAAGACTCTAGTTTATTAAAAGAAACCAATTTATCGCATATCTTTAGTTCTAACTTTAGCTCATACCGTGAAGAAATTATTGAGCGTTATCAAGAATTAACTGAACTTCATCATCACATTTCAGACAGTAAAATTGTTGCTTACCAGAGAGAAGATGGAATTTCTCAAGTTACTTTTGATAACGGAGTCAGCATATGGGTGAATTTTAATGATTACTCAGTGATGATTGAAGGTCAGCAAATAGGTGCTCAATCTTATAAGGTGGTGGATTAATTGATGAAACGCAAGCATAAAAAAAGTATCCAATCACGTAAAGCACGCATCGGTTATTTGTTTGTAGCTATTTGGATGATTGGTTTTGCAGTTTTAGTATTCTGGCCAATGTTACAATCTTTTTGGTTTAGTTTGAATACCATTCGATTGAGACCTACGGGTAGAGCATTTCGTTTTGAAGGCTTCAATAATTATTTAGATGTTTGGCTGAAAGATATGTTCTTTGTTCAAGAATTGATTTCATTTCTTGTTAGTACCATTTTAAGGGTGCCAGTCATTGTCGTGTTCTCATTGATTATTGCACTGCTGCTAAATGCGAAGATAAAATTTAAAGGATTCTTTAGAACGATATTTTTTCTACCAGTAATAATTGCTTCTGGACCAGTATTAGAACAATTAATTAGTCAAGGTGCATCGAGTATCCCAATGTTAGATACAGCCTCCTTAAGTAATATTCTTAATCAATTTCTACCTCAGTGGTTAGCGACACCAGTCACTAGTTTGTTTTCAGAAATTGTGATCATACTTTGGTACTCAGGCGTTCAAATACTAATTTTCTTAGCTAGTTTACAGAAAATTGATAAGAGTTTGTATGAAGCAGCAAAAATAGATGGTGGTTCAGTTTGGGAATGTTTCTGGAAAATCACGTTGCCCGTTCTAAAACCAATGATTTTACTTAACTCAGTCTATACACTGATTACATTATCTAGTGGTGGTCAGAATAATATTATTAATTTAATTTATAATAATATGTTTTCGGCAACCAGAGGTTACGGTTTTGCTTCCGCAATGGCTTGGATGTATGCGGTTATCATATTAGTCATGGTAGGGATTCTGTTCTGGCTGTTTAGAGATACTTCAGCTAAAAAGAACAGAGATCGCGTAATATTCCGTAAAGATTCTGCACCTTCTGACTATCAAAAAAGTTTATTTAGTATCAAGAAAGGAGAGGATATAGATGAATCAGAAGAGTCAATCGATGAAAAAGAATAAGCAATCATTTCGATATGATTGGAAGCAGCGTCTTCAACCCAAACTGGTGCGTTTTCGCAAACTTTTGTTAGGGACCAATGATCGACAAGGTTGGTTGATTCAAAGTGTCATTTATATTCTCTTATTAACCATTGGATTTGTTTACCTGTATCCAATTTTCTATATGGTGGCTACTAGTTTTAAGTCTTTAAGCGATCTATTAGATACGTCTATTCAATGGCTACCGAGTGAATTATATTTGAATAATTATCGACAAGCTATTTCGGTACTAAATTTAAAGGAATCGCTGCTAGGGAGTATTGTCATCTCTTTTGTACCATCGATTTTTCAAGTAATCGTGACTTCAATTGTAGGTTATGGTTTTGCACGCTTTGATTTTAAATTTAAGAAATTACTGATGTTTTTAATGGTGTTTAGTTTTATCGTTCCGCCGCAGGTCTTGATGATGCCGACTTATGTACTTTATAACGACTTAGGTTTATTAGGATCCTTGTATGCGTTTATTATTCCAGCAGCCTTAGGCCAAGGGATTAAAAGTACAATTTTTATCCTAATATTTTACCAATTTTTCCGTCAAACTCCTCAATCGTTATATGAAGCAGCAGAGGTAGATGGCGCAAGTGAATGGACAAACTTTTGGAGAATTGGTTTACCAATGGCTGTGCCAGCTATAATAATCGTGTTTATCTTTTCGTTGGTCTGGTATTGGAATGAGACATATTTGGTCAATCTGTATATTGCAGGCACAACGTCGAACGCAGGGCGTAACTGGGTGACTTTACCTATTGCTTTACAAAGATTCACCACGACATACGAAGCAATGTATCCCGTAACTGAAGGCGGTACAATGAAGATAAATGAAGGGATTACACTTGCGGGTACGATGATTACATTAATTCCTCTATTGATTACTTATGCGATTTTGCAAAAGTATTTCACTGAAAGTGTTGATAAATCAGGAATTACTGGGGAATAATCACGTAGAAAACATAAGGGAGTGTTGCGAACATAAATTACTTGCATTGAAGTCGTCGGGTTGGGATTAACACGCGAGTTGTTAATCAAATACATAACAAAATTGTATAAAATCAGGGAGGAAATTATAAATGAAACTTATGAAAAAAAGTATTGTTGCTTTATTAGCCGGTGTAACAGCATTCACAAATTTAAATTTACCAATTGCCAACGCCCAAGAATTACCTGAAATGACAACTGAAGAAATTACCTTGACGTATGCTTCGTGGGATAATTTTTCTGTACAAGAATATCTTGCGAATAAGTTTATGGAACAATACCCTAATATCAAAGTAGAATTGGTAACGGTTGATCAGGAAGTTTGGAATGACGGACTTTCGAATTTAGCAGCTGCCGGTAATTTACCAGACGTATTCTGGTATCAAGGTAACGTCGATGTCCCAATTATTAATGGCTGGTTAGGAGATATGACAGAGTACTGGGAAGCAGATCCGGAATCAGCGGATGTATTGGTTACTTTACAAGAAACAGGTTATTTAGATGGCGAGAGTAAATTGGCAGCTGCAGTTTTCTACGAGCCTTACACTGTGTTCTTAGATGAGAATGTTTTCAACGCACTTAATCAAGACATGCCGTCGGCTGATTGGACATATAGCGAAATGCTAGAGCTAATGCAAACAATGACAGTGCCAGAACAAGGAATTTACGGATACAATGATTTTACAAAATTAGTGACGATGGCACCCATTGTTCAATCAGATGCAAAAGGTGAATTTGGATGGAATGGTGAAACATTTGATTTAACCGGTGACTGGGCAGAAGCATTGACTACACAGGCAGAATTTGTCAGAACAGGTGTACATGCCCCATTCTTTGATACGGATGAAGCAGAAGCAGTCTTTGGTGATCGCTTACTGTGGGCAGCAAGTACGGGTAAAATTGCGATCCAGCTAGATGCGTGGTGGACAAAAGATTTATTTGCGACGGATGAATTTATCGACAAAGGAATTAAATGGGTACCCTATCCAGTTCCACAAGGTGAATCTGCAGAGACATTACATAAACCAGGTTTTGTAGACTTCGGTAGTATCTCTTCAGCTACAGAACATCCTCGTGAAGCCTATGAACTATTGAAATTTATGGGCTGGGGTTCAGATGGTTGGAATGCTAGAATTGAAGCTTTTGATACGTTGACGAATGATGACGGAAGTTTGATGTTTGAAATGCCAGCGGGCTTACCACTTGTTCAAAATCAAGCGCTATGGGATGAGGTTGCAGCTCGTTTGCCACAAGATGATTATTATACTGCTTACTTAGAAAGAGTTAAAGAGCCAGTTCCATTAGGTGGGGCAGTGATTCCTGGTTTCCAAACTTGGTTGGAAGAAGTGTACTTCGGTGGTGAGTACGGAGATGTTGAGAATGCAGCCATTAATGGCGAAGTTAATCCAGCCGATATTGCACCAGAATTAACTGAATTATTGAATCAATATCACTTAGACGCACTAGATGAAATTTTCTAAGGAAAACTAAAAATTAATGAAGTGGGATACGTGTGTATCCCACTTCGTGTTTGGAGGAGAAAAAATGCTGTCTAAATCTCAGCGTAACTCATTGAGAATGAAACGAATTAAGCGAGTAAGTAAGCAGCTTGCCTGTCAGTTATTAGTATTATACGCAATAAATATACCCATTATTTCTGCAGAAGCCTTTTCTGAATCTGACAAGATGGTCGAAAATCCGGTTGTGGAATTTCAGGAAGTGAACGTACATGATCCGTCGATCATTCAAACAGAAGAAGGAATGTATTATGTTATTGGCTCTCATTTGCACTTTGCTAAGTCACAGGATTTAGTATCATGGGAACAACTTTCTTATGATGTTGCTTCTAGTCCATTATTTGAAGATATTACGTTTGAATTTGCAGAAGAATTTGCCTATGCTAAGACAGATACCTTTTGGGCGAGTGACATTATTCAATTAGCAGATGGGCGTTACTACTTATACTATTGCTTGTGTGAAGGAAGTAGTCCACTGTCTATTTTAGGTGTTGCAGTGGCAGATTCAATTGAAGGGCCTTACCAGAAAATTGAAAGTTTTTTGAAATCGGGTTCGCGCTACACGCCAGATATGCAAGCATATGATGCGACGATTCATCCGAATGCGATTGATCCTCACGTATTCTTTGATCAAGAAAACCGATTGTGGATGACTTATGGTTCGTACTCAGGTGGTATTTATATTTTAGAATTAAATCCAGAAACGGGTTTGCCACTTGCAGAAGACTATGATTATGGTACTAAATTATTAGGGGGCAATCATAGCCGAATCGAAGCGCCATATATTTTATATAATCCAGAGACAGGATACTATTATTTATTTGTGTCTTATGGTGGCTTGGCACAAGCAGATGGCTACAATATACGTGTCGCACGCTCCAAGGCACCTGATGGCCCTTATGTTGATTATACAGGTAATCAGATGATTGATGCGAAAGGCGCTACTGGAACATTCTTTGATGATGAGGCAATTGCACCCTATGGTACCAAGTTGTTAGGGAATATGTTGTGGGATTATCAGGATGGTGTGATGAATAAAGGTTATATGTCTCCAGGGCATAACTCTGCTTATTATGATGAAGCAACCGGCGAAAGCTATATTGTCTTTCATACACGATTTCCAGGTCGTGGAGAGACCTTTGAAGTAAGGGTACATCGCTTGATCTTTAATGATGAAGGTTGGCCAAGTGTCGCACCGCAACGCTATGCAGGGGAAGAGCTGTTGTTTGAAACAGAACTGGATAATATTTCGGGGCTTTATATGTGGAACACGACTCAATTAGAGATTTCGGGAATGAAAGAGCGTTCGATTTTCCTATTAATTGAGGGCGATAAAGCTTATGGATATGAGCAATTGACGAATTCTGACTCAATTGACACAGCGGATTATATAGGTGACATCAGTATTTGGGATAATGGTACCGCACACTTAGAATTTGAAGACTTTGAGATTAAGGGAAACTTTTACTACCAGTGGGATGATGTAATAGGTGCTGAAACGCTAGGTTTTAGTGGTTTTGACAATAATCAGATAGCAGTTTGGTTGTCTCAATTAATTGAAGCAGAGTAGCATCCGTGCATCATTAATTCTTTAATAACCAGAGTAGCCATAATGACTCAATTGAGAGAATAAGCAAAAGGAGAAAGGTAATGCACAATATTTCGCTACAGGATTTATATTTAAATGATTCAGAATTACTAACAGCACAACAACATACTGTTGACTATTTGTTATCATTAGATGCTAAACGTTTTTTGTATGAATTTTACCGAACAGCTAATTTAACTCCGATTACCTCTGAAGGGTACCAAGGTTGGGAGCGAAGTAATGAAATCAATTTCAGGGGGCATTTTTTTGGACATTTTCTAACGGCACTCTCTCAAGCTATCGTTGAGAGCCATCAAACTGAAATTCAAAATGAATTACTTGAGAAATTGACAACTGCAATCAGTGGACTGTCCTATGTTCTAGCAAATTCAGAGGGTAGTCCAGGTTATATTTCAGCATTTCGAGAAATCGCTCTCGATGAAGTTGAAGGTTATGAAGTTAATCAGGAAGAACGAGAAAATGTGTTGGTTCCTTGGTATAACTTGGATAAGGTGTTAGCAGGCCTAATTGCTACGCACGTAAACTTAGCAGATATTGATCATGAAGTAGCTCGGCAGGCACTCGACCTTGCTAATTCTTTCGGTTTGTATGTGTATCATCGAATGCAACTTTTACCTAATCGGAATCAGTTACTGACCATTGAGTATGGCGCAATGAATGCTACTCTGTATGATTTGTTTAATTTAACGAATGATAATCGTCACTTTAAGGCAGCAACCTATTTCGATGAATTTGAGCTGTTTGAAGAGCTCTCGAATGATCAAGATGTCTTAGCCGAGAAGCATGCCAACACAACCATTCCTAAGTTTCTAGGTGCATTGAAACATTATCAAGCGATTGATAAGTTGCTGGGAGATGAAGCATATTTAGCATTGAACCCAATTTTGCTAGAAAATCGTGAGATATACTTGAAAGCTGCCGTAAACTTCTGGGACATAGTTGTAGAAAGTCATACGTATGTCACTGGGGGAAATAGTCAAAGCGAACACTTTCATCAAGCGAATCAGCTATATTATGATGCTGAAAATCGACAAGGTGATTGCACGTGTGAGACGTGTAATACGTATAATATGTTGAGGCTCTCTAAAGAATTGTTCAAAGTAACGGGAGAAAAGAAATATTTAGATTATTTTGAACGAACATACATCAATGCTATTCTGTCTTCGCAACATCCTGAGACAGGGATGATGATGTATTTCCAACCGATGGGTGTTGGTTACAATAAAATTTATAACCGTCCTTTCGATGAGTTTTGGTGCTGTACTGGAACAGGAATTGAAAGTTTCACCAAGTTAAGTGAAAGTATTTATTTCTATGATAATGAAGCGAACACCCTACTAATGAATCTTTATTTTTCAAATACTTATTATGCTCGGGAGCATAATTTATATTTCGAAACAGTGGTGGATCGAACCGTGGGTAAAGTATCTATTAATGTGAAGGCTATAGAATCAGAGAAGCCAACGAAAATGATTAATTTGAAGTTAAGGCTACCAAATTGGGCTGAGCAACAGGATTTTGAAATGAACGATCAAAAGCAAGCGATGCAGAATGAAGACTATTGGTTAGCGACTGTAATGGATGGTGACGTTATAAAAATGAATTGGCAGTATAAGTTAGCGGTATCGGCAGCTCATGATAATCCAGCTTATGTAGCATTTACTTACGGCCCCTACGTGTTAAGTTCTCGTTTAGGGAAGGAGAATATTGATGCCTATCATCCTAATGGAATACTTGTAAGGGTAGGGACACAAGAGACTACTTATCAAGACTACTTAACATTAAAGAAAAAGAGTTTTTGCCCAGAGGCATTAATCGAAGATTATCAAGTACTTTCAAGTCCAGATAGACTATTTGAAATTGAGCTTAATAATGTTGATGAACAAATAAAATTTGCACCATATTATCAGGCACATAATGAGAGATATGGCATCTATTATAAAATTAGGCATGCACAAGAGATGCTCGCTGTTAACAATGAGAATCGGACCGTATCGCTTGTTGATTTATCACTTTTTGATGGGAATAATTCTGAGTATACGCATCACCTTGAACAGCATAAATCAGAAATAGGAGTTGCAGAGGGAAAAACATATCGTCAAGCAAACCCAGGTGGCGCATTTAGTTATCGATTTGATTTAAAGCGCTATACGGGCGCTATAAAAGTCATCTTAACCTTACATAAAGAGGATGTTGATAGCAAACTAAATTGTTCAATTAAGGGTGATACGACTATTGCTCAGATTATCGCACCTATTGCTATTGAAACCAAAGAACCGTGGGTTAAAGTTGAAATCGAAGCCACTGTCACTACCAATGAACCCGTTCGAATTTCATTCTCAACGGATGCATCGTCATCATCTGCTCGCTTGTTTGGCGTTGAGATACAGAAAGTAACGCATGAGTAAACTGATTTGGGTATTATAATAAGAAAGCAATCTTTGCTAAGAATCAATAGAAAACGAACAGAATAAAAAGGTGTGTTAAAATTTGAGATCTCGCTAACTTTAAACAAGATTAAGGTTCAGAACGAGTTAGGACTAACTGAGTATTTTTTCGACATACAACCTACCCCCAAAAAGCTAGACTTTGGGGGTTTGTAAAATGTTCGTTTTAATTTGATATTCATTGAATAAAACATCAAAAAATCTTGAACAAATCAAGATATTGAATGCTCTTTTTCTTTAAAAACTAATCTGGTTCTATCGAGCTATACTTTCAGATTTAGTCAAAATGCCTCTTTAATAATATTAAATTCTATTTTCATATAATTTATTAACGAGGTCAGTGATGAGTGCTTTTCCTCTGGAGGAAATAGTAGAAATAAGCTGATTATATTCACCGTTATTTCTTTGGACCTCAAATTTTATTTCTGAAAATTCAGTTTTTGTAGGATAAGCTTGAATAGTTAACATTTCTTGTTCTAATGAATAGCCAGGTTTAATAACATCGTATAATGAAAATTCTTGTTTAGAACGATTGTTTGTACTATCAAGATACATGAAATTACCGATTGATCCACCGGGTATATTTTGGTTGCTTCGTTTTTTTATTTCGCTAAGTTGTTTTCTTGGAATGATATGTTCATTATCATAAGTCTTTTCATTAAAATATGGATTGTAATAAGAACACAATACAGTATATAAAAGTTTAGAGATAGGATCAAAATTTATAGAGCTTTTCTCTAGAGCATCTTCATGCCAGTTTAATAACGCACTTTCAATTTTAAAACTATCTAGGTCCTTTATGTAAGAATTCTCTTTATCAATCACAATTCGATCAAGTTTAGAATCTCCAGTTCCAGACCACCTTCCGGTTAAACGATCATAGATATAATAGTGAAGTAAATTTAACTCAATTTGTTTATAATTAGGCTTATATTTTTGTTTGATTTCTAGTTTTCCGGATTGTAAGTCGCTGTGTTTAGTAATCCATAAGCTACCAAAAAAAGACATCAATTGAAAATCAGAGGTACCTTGAATTGAGTATAAAGCTTTTGAAGCACCTGGGACTTTGAGATGTTTTTCAAAAATACTATTAATGTCTCTGTATATATTGAGAATCGCTGTAGTAATGACTTCAATGAATTCAGCATTATCGAGCGTATTAAAGAAATTTACCAGTTTACTCATGTCTTTATTTCGGATTCTAAAAACCATAGCTAGTGTAGAATAACCGATTTTATTTGCTGTATCTTCATTATCATGATCCCAAAAAACAAACATCTTTTCTAAGATCAATTTTCCTAACGCATAACAATATTCAGCGACGTTTATTGTCTTATCTTCTAACATATCTTCTTTTGAAAAATTATTAATTTCAACATTTCTACTTTCAATTAGATCTTCATATCGTTGGATTGTAATCTCTAATATACGTCTGTTAATTGGCTCATTTGATAATCGTAATTCGTGTTTGCTCCATTGTGCTGCAAAAACTTGGTATTTAGAGAGTTTTTTTCCACCTTTGTTTAAGTTTTCAAACACAGTTGCAAGTTCTTCTACTTCACCAGTGAATATTATAGTCGGAATTGGTAAATTTTTAACATCTAAATGATTTTTAACTTTATCTAATATTTCATCTTTTATTTCTTCTAGGATAGTAAATTTTTCTTTTGAATCTTCAAAAGAACTAAAGTGAGGGATTTTTTCTTCTAGAAGATCATTGAAATGTGAAGTGGTTTGTTTTTCCGTTTGAACAAATTCAATTATAGCTTTATTTATTTCTTTTCTATATTCTTCTAAAGTAGGTTATCCAATGATGTTATCTGAAAACCATTGTTTAATAATTTTTTCCGTTAATTCTGCAAAAGAAATATATTTTTCAGGCGATTTAATATAGTCCTCAATGGTCGAAAATCTTTGTAAGCCATCGATTATAGAATATTTTTGTTCATCTTCGTACTTATAAATTAATATAGACCCAAAAGGATGACCATTACTAAGGGTTGTAATAAAGTTTTTCTTTTCTATATTGGACCAAACTAATTTTCTCTGAAATTTCGGTACAACAGCATTTTTTTGTAATTCAGTGAATAATAAATTATCAATTCTATACTTATAACTCATACTAACCTCCAATTTATTTAATATATAAATTAGATCATATAAAAGCGATAACTTCAAATTGAATAAGAAGTTTATGATATAGTTAGTTTGGTGTAAAATTAATAGTACGGAGAGTTTTCGATGATTTTATTAGAGGTATTTATATGAAGAAAATTATTAAAGTAGTCGGTGCGATATTAATTAAAGAGGGACGAATTTTATGTGCACAACGCGGAGGGGAAAAGTCGCTGCCTTTTCTTTGGGAGTTTCCGGGTGGGAAGATTGAGCAAGGCGAATCGCCACACCAAGCGCTTATAAGAGAGTTAAGTGAAGAGTTATTAATTGAAGTAGAATTAGAAGCGACTATATTTGATGCGGTGTCCTATGAATATGATTTTGGAGTGGTTAATCTAACAACAATTATTGGTAAGTTAAAATCAGGTGAACCTGTATTAACAGAACATCAAGAAATAAGATGGTTAAGCCCAGAAGAACTCTTTGAAGTAGAATGGGCACCGGCAGATATTCCGATTGTTAAGCAATTAAGTAAGATGCATTTTAATCAGTAGAGTTTATATTAAGATGTTGGGATGTGGTTGATTTGAATAGAAAACAAGAGATTTTTGAAGGTGAATTACTGCAGTCGTTACAATATGGTTTTATTCATAATTTGAATTATCGTACCGGTGGACATGGGCCAGAAATTGTGATGAATAAACCGGATGAGGGACAGTTTGTATTAACTCAAATTCAAAACGAATTAAGCAAGTGTCAATTTTTTTCGATCAGTGTGGCGTTTGTGACACAAGCAGGTATCGCCATGCTTAAAGCACAATTGGCGGATTTTTTAGATAAAGGTGGTAAAGGGCGAATTCTGATTTCGCCTTATCTGGGGTTTAATGATCCTTTAGCTATGAAAGAATTATTGAAATTAAGCAATGTCGAAGTCAGATTAGCTAATCCAGAGTTAAACATGCATTCGAAAGTGTATCTGTTTGAACACGAGTATGAACAAGTTGTAATTGTTGGCAGTTCAAACTTAACACATGGTGCAATGAAACAAAATTATGAGTGGAATATCAAGCTGACTTCAACAGATAATGGTGATTTTATTGCTAAAACAAAATTGGAATATGATAGTCTATGGGAACGATCAGAATTATTGACTCCTGATCTAATTGAACACTATGCAAAAGAAAGAAAACCATTGATTACGACTAGAATTATTGATCAGATTAAAGTAGATGATGGTTTATATGGTAGTGATGTACGGCCGAACTCAATGCAACAAGAAGCCTTGCAAGGTCTTAAAAATATGCGTACACAAGGTGCGAAAAAAGCATTGATTATTAGTGCGACTGGAACAGGGAAAACATACCTATCAGCTTTCGACGTACGAGAATTTCAACCTAACAAGTTTTTATTCGTAGTCCATCGTGAACAGATATTAAGAAAAGCTCAAGCAGATTATAAACGAGTGATAGGGTTTGAAGAGAAGGATACTTGTATTTATAAAAGTGGGATGGATATTACCGATAAAAAGTATATTTTTACAACAATTCAAACGTTATCACAAGATGATAATTTGCAGAGGATGGATAAGCACTTATTTGATTATATTTTGATTGACGAGGTACATAAAGCGCAAGCTAGTACGTATTTAAAAGTAATAGAGCACTTTGATCCGGAGTTTTTAGTGGGGATGACCGCCACTCCAGAAAGAACGGACGGTAAGAATATTTACGAATTATTCGATTACAATGTAGCTTATGAAATTCGGCTACAAGCAGCATTAGAAGAAGACATGTTGTGTCCTTTTCTATATTTTGGCGTAAGTGAACTGCGCTATAATGGTCATTTAATTAATGAGCAAACGAATATTAATCGTTTGGCTTCTGAAGAACGTGTTAAACATATCATGGATAAAACAGAGTTCTATGGTATTAGTGGGGATAAGGTAAAAGGGCTGATGTTCTGTTCTTCAAAAATTGAAGCACATGAATTATCGATGAAGTTCAATCAGAAGGGGCTTCGAACAACCGCTTTAACTGGAGAGCACACGCAAGAAGATAGAGAACATGCAGTCTCACAGTTAGAAAATGGCAATTTAGACTATATTCTGACGGTCGATATTTTTAACGAAGGGATTGATATCCCAGCAGTAAACCAAGTTGTTTTATTACGCGATACGCAATCTAGCATTATATTCATTCAACAACTTGGGCGTGGTTTGAGAAAGCATGAATCGAAAGAATTTGTTACAATTGTAGATTTTATTGGTAATTACCGGAACAACTACTTAATTCCAATGGCTTTGTACGGTGATCATTCGATGAATAAAGATAATTTACGTCGAAACACTTCCAAACAACATCAGTTAAAGGGCATGACGACCGTGAACTTTGAAGAAGTAGCTCAGAAAGAAGTGTTCAAATCAATCAGAGCAACGAATTTATCAGTATTGACGAATCTTAGAGAGAATTATTTAACGGTAAAGAACAGAATTGGTAGAATTCCAATGTTATTTGATTTCATTGAGCAAGATAACATGGAGCCTAGTATATTTTTCAAAAATAGTGCATTTAAACATTATGGAGATGTGATTCGCAAGTTTGAGTCAGAAGATGCTTTATCGATGTTTACTGAATATGGAGAAAAAATCTTACAATTTTTAACGCTAGAGTTGATGAATGGTAAAAGACCGCATGAACTTGTTTTAATAAGAGAATTAATTAAGCATGGATCGGCTATGAGCTTGGAAGAGATTAAGGGGAAATTTAAGGATGAAAACATTATATTTTCGGATAAAGAAATAGAATCATGCTTAAACGTATTAGCGTTAAGTTTTTACAAACAAGCCGCACGCCAAAAATATGGCGAAACCTTTATCGAGATTGATAGCAAGTTGGTTGATTTTAATCGCTTATTTAAAGACTTGCTGAAGAATGAACAATTTTATGCCTTAGTACAGGATGTATTAAGAGTGGGCTTGTATAACAGTAAAGTGTATCCGACGGGTTATACACCTTCACCGTTGATGCTTGGTGCAAAATATACCAGAAAAGATGTTTGTCGACTTTTACTCTGGGATCAAGATGATAGTTCTACGATTTATGGATATCAAGTGAAGCATCAAACTTGTCCGATTTTTGTTAACTATCATAAGAGTGAGCACATTAGTGAGACTACACAGTACGGCGATACGTTTATTAATGAGAGAATCTTCCATTGGTATACCAGAAGTAATTTACGTTTAGACTCTAAAGAAGTAGTCAGCATCATTGAAAGTCAGAATAAAGGCATCGATGTGCATTTATTTATACAGAAAGATGAGCTTGAAAAGGGAGAGTTTTACTATTTAGGCAAATTAAAGCCAATTAAAGGTAGCGAAAAGCAGACGACAATGGCTAAGAAAGAAGAAACGGTGCCGGTAGTGACAATCGACTTTGAACTAGAATACCCTGTTTCGTTTGAGCTGTATAATTATTTGGTGAATAGGTAGGGCTTGTATGTCTAGCTTAATATAAATAAAGTATATCATTTCGTAATTAACTTTTTACCAAAATTCTTCGTGAATTCGAAATTTGAGAAGTGTGCAGATTCTACAGGCGGAGGATTCTTACAAGGAGTGCAAATTAGTTTCTTCCCAGTAATCTTAATGCCAGTTCTAGGAGATTTAGGATTTACCTACGCAACATTCTCAGACTCTGAATTCGGAGTTTCAAGTATCATCCTTGGATCTTTAGCTAATTGTGGTGGGATTAATTACATAACAGTATGAATATTTGCTGTTTTAGCTGTTATGTTAGTATTGACATTCGTACAAAAAGATAAGAAACAATTAAATTAATATAATTAATTTTCACTTTAAATTGTTAAGCTGAAGCCTTGATATCTTCATTAGAGGATAGCAAGGTTTTTTATAATCCACGAAATTGTAACCGCAACCAAAAAACGTGCTATACTACACTTATTGTTTTAAAAGGAGGCGCATATGAAAGAGAATCATTTTCAACAACGCTTAAGAAAAGAAATCCTTATGTACTCGGGTGCATTAATTGCCATTATAACCTTTGTGTTGGTTGCGATTTTTATCGTGTTTAATCGAGTATCCATTGACATGCAGCTAGACACAACAGAAGCGACAACGCGCTCATTAGTCACGTCAAGTTTGCAACAGTATGAGAGTCAGTTGATGGAGAACAGAGATAGTATTTATTCGGCATATCTAGAGCAGAAGATTAATGAGAGTTCGATTTATGGGAACTACTATTCATTTAATTCGCAACAAACGCTTAAAGGTGATTTGATTCTGTTGGATTCTTCATTAGATATTGCGTTTGCGACTAACAATAAATTTGATGAAGATGGTGTGTTCAAGAATTATATTCAAATTCTAGTTGATAACCTATCTGATGAAACCGAAATTCTTCAACGTTTATATATGGATCGCAACCGGAATCATAATCTTATTTTGATGACGCCATTAGATGATAATGAGGGCTTCGCTGCTTATGTGATTGATGGGAAAGAAGTTCGCTCTCAACTAAATAAAATTCAAGCGCAATTTATTATTTCGGACAGATATGATAATGTCTTTTCTTCAAGTTCGAGTCAATTTATCAAGGGAAGTTTAGAGAAAGTCGATCGTCAGCTGTTTGATAAGAAGTTTTCGTATAAGGATGCGGTCTATTATGCTAAAAGAAGCCAATTGACACCAGACTTATACTTAACCGTCTATCAACAAAGACTAGTCAATCCATCTTATGTGACCATCAGTACGTTAGTGGTGCTGTTGTTAGCTGTTTTACTCGTGGTTTTTGCGTTCGTATTCTCTAAGCGGATTTCCTATAAAAATGCCCACTCGGTTGAACTGTTATCACAAGAAATGAAGTCATTAAAGGGTGATGCCACTAAACGTTTATCGATCCAAACGGATGATGAATTTGGAATCATTACCGATAAAATTAATCAAATGTTAGAGGAACTTTCCGACAGCAATCGACAGAATATTAACTTATTAAAGGAAAGTATGGTGGCTGAACGTAAGAAATTGGAGGCACAGTTTCATCCCCACTTCTTGTATAATACATTGGAAGTGATTCGTGCGGCGATATTATTTGATACTGCTTTAGCGAATCAATTAATTTTACGTCTGACGACGATACTTCGATACAGTATCGAGGAAAAAAATACAGAGATTACGCTGGAATCCGATATCGATTATTTAAAAGAGTATCTCGAAATTAGTAAAGCACGTTTTCAATATTTTAACTATGTAATCAAACTAGATGAAGCCTGTAAGCAATTACCGGTACCAAAATTGTTCTTACTTCCATTAATTGAAAATAGTCTCAAGTACGGCTTTAAACATCGTCAAGATTTAAGTATATCAATTGAAGGAGAACAACAATCAGACGGTAAGTATGTGTTGCGCGTGACGGATAATGGCCAAGCTTTAGAAAAAGACAAAGCAAGTCAAATTAATCATCAGCTACAACTGAATCAAAGGTTAGGCAACCATCATGGCTTAATGAACAGTAAAAGACGACTGCAATTGATGTATCCAGAATCGCGTTTCGAATTAAAAGTTGACGAATATTTTACAATCATAGAGATTGAGATAGGAGCAAAATCAGATGTATAGAGTGTTAATAGTGGAAGATGAACAGATTATTCGTAAAGGTTTAATTTATGGTTTTAACTACGAAGCCGCTGACTGTGTAGTGGTGGGTGAAGCGAGTAATGGTCAAGAAGGCATCGATAAAATCAAAGAGTTAAATCCAGACATTGTCATTACGGATATTAATATGCCTATTAAAGATGCCTTTGATTTACTAGAAGAGACACTCGATTATATGTATGCAGCGATTATTATTTCGGGTTACAGTGAATTTTCGAATGCGCAGAAAGCCATTAAGTATGGCGTCAGTGAATTTATTGTGAAACCCATCGATATGGAACAATTTAGTGAAGCACTTGAACGAGCGAAACAACAGTGCCAGATGAAGCAAACCTATCATATGGAAAAAGAGAAGAAACAGGATTTGGCGAATGTTCAACTGATCGAGAAAGAGTTCAATTCTGTCCAAAGTGACTTAATTAATCAAATGATTCAATATGTTCACGATCACTATGCTCAACGCTTTGTTTTTCAAGATGTAGCAGATGAAGTAGGCTATAGCTCTACATTATTGCATAATCAATTTAAGAAATATACTCAATTAACCTTTAATGATTATGTGAACCGCTACAGGATTCAACAAGCGATCGAATTATTAAAAACGAAAGAATTGAAACTTTATGAAATTGCGGAAGCGTGTGGCTTTAGTGATTATAAGTATTTCAACAAAGTATTTAAAAAGTATTTGAACATGAGTGCGAGTGAATTTATAGAATTACTCGATGTGTAGGATTTTACCCCAAAGTGTAGGTTTGTAGTATTTGAAAGCGATACCACTTCAGCTATGATGAGGTAAAGAAAAGGAGTGGTTAAAATGGGTAAAATTAATAAATTATTGTTATTAGCAGGGATGTCCTTATTAACATTGACAGCATGTGGCCAAGCAGAAAAGACTGAAACGACTGAAGGTGCAAGTGAAGGTTCAGATACATTAGTTGTTTATTCTCCTAACTCAGAAGGTTTAATTAATGCGACAATTCCAGCATTTGAAGAAAAATATGGTGTAAAAGTAGAACTAATTCAAGCGGGAACAGGTGAATTATTCACGAAACTAGAAAGTGAGAAAAATGCACCGGTTGCTGATGTTATTTTTGGTGGCGCTTACTCACAATATGCTCAAAGTACAGAATTATTTGAAGAATACGTACCGGAAGAAAACGATCAATTAGTAGAAGCTTATCAGAACACAACCGGATTCTATACGCCTTATACCATTGATGGTAGCGTGATTGTTGTGAACCCAGATTTAGTCGGAGATATTTCAATTGAAGGCTATGCAGATTTATTAAATGAAGAATTAAAAGGTAAGATTGCGACAGCAGATCCAGCAAACTCATCAAGTGCTTTTGCGCAATTAACAAACATGTTAGCAGCCAAAGGTGGCTATGAAAGTGACGAAGCATGGGAGTATGTACATGAATTATTCACATTAGTAGACGGTAAAATTAGTTCAAGTTCAAGTAATGTGTATAAAACTGTAGCGGATGGCGAAATGGCTGTCGGTTTAACTTATGAAGACCCAGCAGTTAAATTATTAAATGATGGCGCAAATATTGAAATCATTTATCCAAAAGAAGGAACTGTATTCCTACCTGCAAGTGTTGCGGTAATTAAAGGTGCGGAAAATATGGATAACGCGAAATTGTTTGTTGATTTTGTCATTTCAGAAGAGATTCAAAATGTTCTAGGAACAACTACAACAAACCGCCCAGTGCGTAAAGATGCTGAAACCAGCGAGAACATGAAAGCATTAGCTGACATCGAGACATTAGAAGAAGACATGGAATTTGTCATCGAGAATAAAGACAGTATCGTAAAACGATTCACGGATATTTTCGTAGATATTGAATCAAATAGATAGGCGGCCTTCACCATGAGTAAAATAATTATTAAACATGCACGTAAGGAATACAATGGTGTTGCGGTTATTCCTGATTTAAACGTTACAATTCCAGAAGGGACCTTATTTACATTACTAGGTCCTTCGGGTTGTGGGAAAACAACCCTACTAAGAATGATTGCGGGTTTTAACTCAATTGAAGGCGGCGACTTTTACTTCAATGAGACACGCATCAATGATAAAGATCCAAGTAAGCGAAATATTGGGATGGTGTTTCAAAACTATGCGATTTTCCCGCATTTAACCGTCCGAGAAAACGTAGAATTTGGTTTAAAACAGCGTAAATTATCAAAAGCTGACGTTAAAAAGAATGCAGACAAATACTTAAAATTGATGCAAATTGATCAATATCAAGACCGTAAGCCGGAAAATCTAAGTGGGGGACAACAACAAAGGGTTGCCTTAGCAAGAGCTTTAGCGATTAATCCAGGCGTGCTATTGATGGATGAACCCCTAAGTAACTTGGATGCGAAATTGAGAATTGATATGCGTCAAGCAATTCGTGAAATTCAGAGAGAAGTTGGGATTACAACCGTTTATGTAACGCATGATCAAGAAGAAGCCATGGCTATTTCAGATCAAATCGCAGTCATGAAAGATGGACTGATCCAACAAATTGGTCAACCAAAAGAATTGTATCATCGTCCAAGTAATGAATTTGTTTCAACATTTATTGGACGCACCAACATTCAAGATGGTGAATTGATTCATAAAGATGGACAAGCCTACTTACAATTTGAGAATGGTTACCAATTAGCGTTTCCTGCTTTGAATCATGAGGCATCACAAAAAGTACGCATTAGTATTCGTCCGGAAGAATTCCAGAGAGTAAGAGACGACGAAGAGTGGGATTTAGAAGCGACGATTCAAGATAGTATTTATCTAGGTTTAAATACAGAGTATTACTTAGATTTAGGCTTTGGCAAACGCGTTCAATTAAGTGAAGAGTCGACATTTTATGAAAACTTAAATCCTGGCGATCAAATTAAACTGAAAATCAATGTACAGAAAATTAATGTCTTCACTGAAGATGGCGAGCGAAACTTACTGGGGGTGTCATAATGAAAAAGAAATTTTCATTAGATATCTGGAGTGGCTCTTCCTTATTTATTCTGTTAACGTACATCATTTTTCTAGTATATCCGGTTGGTAATGTATTGAGACAAGCTTTAGTCACAGAAAATGGCTTTGGCTTAGAAAATTTTACGACCTTTTTTTCAAAAAGTTATTATTCAACCACACTAATCAATAGTTTTAAAGTATCACTAACTGCCACTGCTTTTTCTTTAGTGCTAGGCGTGGCTTTAGCGTATTGTTTTGCGATGTATCAATTTAAAGGCAAGAAACTGCTTAGAATATTGATTATTATTGCATCGATGTCAGCACCTTTTATTGGTGCTTACTCTTGGATTTTATTGTTAGGAAGAAATGGTGTGATTACGCGCTTCTTCTCAAACATCTTTGGTTTTACAATGCCAGATATCTACGGTTTCACAGGTATTGTATTGGTGTTTACACTACAATTATTCCCGTTGATTTTCTTATATGTCAATGGAGCATTCAAGAGTATTGACAACTCTATTCTGGAAGCGGCAGAGAATATGGGAAGTACAGGCTTAAATCGTTTTGTTAAAGTGATTTTACCTCTATTAGTTCCAACTTTATTAGCGGGCGCTTTACTAGTTTTCATGCGTGCTTTCTCAGATTTCGGAACACCGATGTTAATTGGTGAAGGGTATCGAACATTCCCAGTTTTAATTTATTCAGAATTTATGAGTGAAGTAGGCGGGAACGCGGCCTTTGCATCAGCTTTAGCGATTATTTCCATTATCATTGCGTTAGTCATTTTCTTAGGTCAACGTTATGTTGCGAATAGTAAATCGATTACGATGAGTTCACTTCATCCTGTAGCAGCTAAAGAAATTACAGGTTTGAAGAAAGTCATTGTCTATCTCGTTTGTTATGGTGTAGTTTTCTTAGCAGTGTTGCCACAAGGCTATTTAATTTACACTTCATTCAAGAATACAAAAGGCATGGTTTTCCAACCAGGTTATTCATTGGATAGCTATCGAGAAGCATTCAGCCGCATGGGACCAGCGATCTTTAATACAATCAGAATTCCGTTGCTTGCGATGATTGTCGTAGTAATATTTGCGATTTTCATTTCATATTTAGCTGTTCGAAAACGTAATGCGGTCACATCTGTCATTGATTCATTAAGTATGATTCCTTATATTGTGCCTGGAACAGTAATGGGGATTGCTTTTCTAACGTCATTTAACACTGGAATCGGTGGTAGTGGAATATTGGCGATTACTGGTACTGCCTTAATTATGGTTGTATCAATGTCAGTTAGACGTTTACCTTATACGATTCGTTCATCTGTTGCTTCTTTGATGCAGATTCCAACTTCTATTGAAGAAGCAGCATCTAGTTTAGGAAGCGGCAAAATCAATACATTTTTCAAAATTACCGTACCGATGATGATGTCTGGAATTATTGCAGGAGCTATCCTAAGCTGGATTACGATGTTGTCAGAATTGTCTACGTCGATTTTACTTTATAATGTACGTACACGTACGATGACAGTAGCAATTTATACGGAAGTTATTCGTGGTAACTACGGGATTGCGGCAGCATTATCAACGATTTTAACGCTCTTTACAGTTATTTCCTTGTTAATCTTTATGAAAGTAACGAAGAGTGACGATATTTCGATGTAGTGTGCTCGATAGAACAACATATTTAATTAATTATTTTTTATGAGAAACAGCACAAGAGTCATAGTGACTTTTGTGCTGTTTTTGTCAGTGTACTTTTGATACCGTTCTCTACTCGAATTAATAATAAAATCTTTAATTAGACTTTTAATAACGAAAGATGATTTAGACTTAAATTTTGATGATAGAGTAAGCTTCACTCAGAAAAGTCAAACAGGTTTTAATAAAGAATTCTGACTATATATTTAGTAAGATATTTAATAAATAGTCAGTACTACCCATTATGAACTGCCCCTATCAAGTAGACAGGTAAATAAACAAAAATATTTTGTACCATGCGTGATTAATTCATGCATGGTTTTTATGCTGGAATTTTCAATCCCATTTTAAGCGTGACTCTTTCAGTATTGTAATAAGTAATGTACCATTTCCAATATGTCGACTCAGAATTTGAGTCAGCAAGGTGGAATACATAAAAATCAATATAATGATGGATTTTACAAACAAAAGGATAGTCTAGACTATGTGATTTTCAATTCAATATAACTTAGTCAACTGAGACCTTACCAAAGCCATCATAGGGAGCGAGGGTGAAAAAACACTCTTTAGTAATGCTTCATAAATCTAAGTATCTACAAATACCGTCAAATCAAAAGTGGATTTTGTAATCTTTGAGTGGGGGTATCATTGCAAGTAATCTAAATGATGAAAGTACAAGAGATTCTCCCTATATTAACATATTGTATTGCTTTTTTTAGACGGAACTTTAGGGACTCTCTTAATTATAAGAAGTCTTTGAATAAGAGAAAACGACTAGGCATCAAGAGGCATTATGGGTCGAACAATTTCACCAATAAGTATAATTAATCTACTAAAAATAAATTTAGTAAACTTTGAAGAAAGCATTTACATTTACTAAATTTTATTGTATGCTATGTTTAAATAAATATTTGGAGGTTTTTTTAATGAAAAGATGGAAACTTGGCGTAGCGTCTCTGGCATCTCTTTTGACACTTTCAACATTCGGACAGGTAATCACTAACCCAATTGAGGTTAGTGCACAGGATAAAGTTCAAATTCGATTTTCTACGTGGGATAGTCAGTCAAATTTAGATCAACAACAAGCTTTGGTAGATGCGTTTAATAGTTCTCAAGATGAGATTGAAGTGCTACTGGAAGGATTAGGCGGGGATTATGATACTAGAATTACGGCAGGTATGGGCGCAGGAGATGCACCAGATGTTATGTACATGTGGAACTACCCTCAATATTCAGGTGGCTTAGAACAATTAGATGCTTATATTGAAGCTGAGGGCGAGGCGTATAAAGACAATTTCTATGAGACTACTTGGAATTACAACTCGATTGACGATACCATCTATGGTATTCCAGTAGGCTTTACGACACATGCGCTTTATTATAACAAGGATTTATTTGATGCGGCTGGCGTTGAATATCCTACAAATGAATGGACTTGGGCAGATGTGGCTACAGCTTCAGAACAGATAGCTAACTTAGAAGGGAATGTATACGGTTATATTATGCCTGGTAAACCAGATCCATATGACTTTGAAATGTACTTATGGAGCAACGGGGCAACTTACTCTAATGAGGATGGTGAGACTGATGGCTCGGTGAATTCACCTGAAGCAGTCGAAGTTTTAGAAACTTTCCAACAAATGTTAGTGAATGGTGAGGCGACTACTTCTGAAAGCTGGGGAACAGATGAGTTTGAATCTCAAACTGCAGCAATGGTAGTATCGGGAGCATGGGATATTGGTTCATTTGCTGAAGCAGGTATTAATTACGGAGTGGCGCCTATTCCCGGTTTTAACGATAAAGAGAGTGTTTCTGTGTTAAGTTCATCTGGACTAGCCATTTCAGTAGATTCTGAACACAAAGAGGAGGCATGGGAGTTCATCAAATATTGGACAAATGAAGAGGCTAATTTATATCGTATTGAGTACGAGTTACCTGTTCTAAAAAGTGTCGTTGAATCTGAAGGACTAGAAGATGATGAAGTTAGAGGAGTCTTCTATGAAATGCTTGAGCGAAGTGAAGCTTATGGTCCAAGTTCATTTGTAATTGAGAACTGGAGTGATTTCTCAGAAAAATTAAGTTATGCTTTTGAATTAGCTTTTAATCCGACAACATTAAGTGATCCGACTGAAGCTTTAAATTCAGTTGTAGAGTAATAAGAATAGATTAAACTCTACTTTCTATTTAATAAAGTAGAGTTTAATTTTTCATTTCGAAAGGAAGGTTTAGTGATGAATAGCAGTTATGATCGTAAGAAGAAATTCGTAGAGAAAATCACCCCGTATTTATTTATCTCGCCATGGCTAGTCGGTTTTATTGCGTTTACAGCTGGTCCATTAGTTCTTTCTCTTATCATGAGTTTTCATGATTGGCCCGTCATTGGAGATGCTACGTTTGTTGGTCTAGGTAATTATATTCGAATGTTCACTGAAGATTCACAATTTTGGAGTTCATTAAAGATTACATTCAAGTTTGCTGTCTTATTTGTACCATTGAATTTATTGATTGCCTTAATATTAGCTGTGCTAATTGCAACGAATGTTAAGGGGACGAATCTATTTCGTGTTATATTCTATATTCCTTCTGTTGTGTCGGGCGTTGCTGTCGCGATTATTTGGGGATGGATTCTGGATTCGAATAATGGGATTCTGAATTTTTTATTAGGATTTGTTGGAATTGATGGGCCGCTCTGGTTAAGAGATCCAAACTGGGCGATTGTTGCAATTGTAATTGCAAGTGCTTGGGGTGTAGGTAATATGATGTTGATTTTTTATACAGATATTCGCAGTATTCCAAGTAGTTACTATGAGGCTGCGGTTATTGATGGAGCAACACCATGGCAACAATTTATCAAGATTACTGTTCCGGTTATTACCCCCACCATTTTGTTTAACTTGGTCACGTCAACAATTACGGCCTTGCAACAATTAACTTTGGTTATTTTATTAACAGGTGGGGGACCTTTGAAGTCTACATACTTCTATGGTTTGTATGTCTATGAAAATGCCTTCAAACATCATCGGTTGGGCTATGCAAGTGCTAATGCTTGGATAATGTTTATTATTATTCTCGTCTTAACAATGGTTATCTTTAGATCATCATCTGCATGGGTATTCTATGAGAATGAAGTGAAGACTAAGAAGAAACCTAAAAAAGTGAAAATAGTGAAAGGAGTTAGGGAAAATGGGTAATATTGGGCAAATACGTAGAACAAAAGTCATCATTTATATCGGTTTATTATTATTCTCAATCTATTTTATTGGGCCTTTCTTGTGGATAATTCTGACGGCTTTTAAAGACTCAACAGAGGTTAATACGTTCCCACCGAAAATCTTACCATCAGTATGGCGGTGGAGTAACTTTTCGGACGCTTGGAATTCTCAACCTTTTAATCAATACTTATGGAATTCTATCTTAGTAACTGTCCTTACTACAGTTGGCCAAGTTATTTCAAGCTCTCTCGTTGCGTATGGTTTTGCAAGGTATGATTTTAAGTTCAAAAACTTTTTGTTTATGGTATTGTTAGCATCCATGATGTTGCCTTGGGATGTAACGATGATTCCGCAATATATGTTGTTTAATGAGTTGGGCTGGATTAATACACTGTTGCCATTAATTGTCCCAGGAATGCTAGGGTCTGCTTACTATATCTTCTTATTGCGACAGTTTTTAATGAATTTCCCAGATGATATTGCTAATGCTGCCAAAATTGATGGCGCAAATGATTTTCAAATATATTCACGGGTATTTCTACCAATTATGAAAGCACCGCTGATATTAGTTGCAATCTTAAATGTGTTGACAGTTTGGAATGACTATCTTGGACCATTAATTTTCTTGCAAAATCGTTCCAAATATACGTTGGCACTAGGACTGGCTTCATTCCAAGGCGTACATGACAATAATATTATTGGGATCATGGCCATTACAATTCTAATGATGATTCCGCCAATATTATTATTCTTGTTTGCTCAAAAATACATTATTGATGGTTTAGAAGGATCGATTAAATAGTAAAGGATGAGTGTTGTGAATATTTGGGAGAACTACTTACTAACAGGGGAGAACCGATTAAAACCGAGAGCTTCTTTTAATCGCTATCAAAAATTAACGGATGCTTTGGCAGGGAATGATCAAGTAAATGGCTTTAAAAGCCTTAATGGTGAATGGGCATTTAAGTTATTTCATACGCCATTTGATGCGTTTGCTTGTATAAAACAAGGACAATTTGATACATTTGGTCAAATTGATGTTCCCTCAAATTGGCAAATGCGTGGCTTCGATAAGATGCATTATACGGATGTTTTATATCCGTTTGTTATTAATCCGCCATATGTACCAACTGAAAATCCAACGGGTGTTTATCAGAGAAGTTTCCATTATAAGAATGAAGCGGCTAATAAAGTTATTATTCGTTTTCATGGTGTCTCTTCTTTCTTTAAAGTTTGGTTGAATGGTGTTGAAATAGGGTGGAGTAAAGCAAGTCGTCTAGAATCAGAATTTGATATTACTGAAGTATTGAACAATGGAGAGAACGAGATTGTTGTTGCAGTAATTAAGTGGTCAGATGGTAGTTACCTGGAAGATCAAGATATGTGGTGGTTATCAGGGATTTTTCGTGATGTTGAACTTTATCAAGAGTCACCAGCAGATCCCTATGATTTGAAAGTTCAAACGTTACCAGATACACATTACCAGAACTATCAATTAGTTGTTACTAGTGAGGGAACGATTCAATCGGTGAGTCTTTATTTAAAGGATACATTAATAAAGGAATTTACAGTTGAGGGTGAATATTTATCGGAGTGGATTCAAGAACCCTTACTTTGGACGGCGGAGACTCCTCACTTGTATACGCTTGTGATTAATACAGGAGCAAGCTATATTCCCATCTCGATTGGTTTTAGAAGTATCGAAATTAAAGATGGTCTCATTTTGTTGAATGGTAAGAATATATTCTTTAATGGGGTTAATCGTCATGATTTTAATCCGAAGAATGGCTTGACAGTTACAAAAGAACAGTTAGAAGAAGATATCATTATGATGAAACAGCATAATATTAATGCAGTTAGAACGGCACACTATCCGAATCATCCTTATTTATATGATATGTGCGATAAGTACGGTCTGTATGTGATTGACGAAACAGATTTGGAGTGTCATGGCTTCGAGAATACGGGAGACTATAATTGGTTGAGTGATAATGCTGCATGGTCCACTGCATATGTTGACCGTATGGTTAGAATGGTAGAGCGCGATAAAAACCATCCATCTATCATTATGTGGTCCTTGGGAAATGAGTCAGGTTCTGGGCAAAATTTTATGGACATGTATCAAGCTGCAAAAGCGATAGATCCAACAAGATTAATTCATTATGAAGGAGACAAACAAGCGGCTTATTCTGATGTTTATACTACAATGTATACCTATTTAGACCGACTTGAGAAAATTGGACAAGATACGAATGGTAAAAAACCTCATATTCATTGTGAATATGCACATGCAATGGGGAATGGTCCTGGAGCGATGGAAGAGCATCAAGCAGTTATGCGACAATATCCTCGTTTACATGGAGGTTTTGTGTGGGAATGGTATGATCATGGTATTGAAGTCGAACATAATGGTCAGACTACCTATTGGTATGGTGGTGATTTCGGAGATACGCCACACAATGGGAACTTCTGCATTGATGGCCTACTAAAAGTGAACCGAGAACCTTCGACTTCCTTATTGGAATACAAACAAGTTGCAGCACCAATTCGTATAAATTGGCAAAATGGTCAATTATTCATCGAGAATCGCTTTGATTTTCGTAATATTGAAGGGTTACTTTTGCGTTATTCATTAAAAGAGGATAATCAAGTACTTACTTCTGGTGAGTTACGTCTGCCTTCAATCACAGCAAGAACTACTGGAAGTTTGGAGTTAGCTCTTGAAATTGAAGAAGATAAGCGTTACTTCTTGGACGTCTCAATTGATGAGGTGGATCAAAGTTATTGTGAGGCTGGTCATGTCTTATATTATACGCAATTGACGCTAGGGGATAGACAACGACTATTCCGCTTATTTGAGGAAAAACAAGAAAAGACGGGACCAATATTGATTAATCAGACAAATGAACATCGCCTTGAGATGTCAACTGAGCGAGTAAAGTTATCATTTGATGCAATTAGAGGCAGCCTGATTTTGATGGAGCATGATGGACAAACAATACTATCAACTGGACCAGAGCTAACCTTGTGGCGAGCACCAATTGACAATGATATGTATCAATTGAAAGATTGGACAGAGAAATATTTCTTACATCAGGGGGCAGAAACAATGCAGCAACTCATTATTGAGGATGATGCAGTTATTTTCCAGAAGTATTATGGAACAACCAATCAAGGCTGGGGCTTCAATATTAAATATAAATATCAACTTATTTCTAATGAACAGCTTAGCGTGTCTGTTGTGGGCGAACCACAAGTTTTTGGGACTGAGTTACCAGAGATGCTGCCACGTATTGGTCTCGAGATGCGTTTACCTAGGAGTTTTGAACAGGTTTGTTGGTTTGGGAATGGTCCACATGAAAGTTATTGGGATAGTCAATCATCCGTCACAAAAGGCGTCTATGAAGCAACGGTTGCTCAAATGCATACAGAATACTTGTATCCACAAGAAAATGGAGCAAGAACAAAAACTGAGTGGTTGCAATTATCAAATAAAAACAATAAGCACATCCAAATTCAATTCAAAGAAGCTTATACGGTGACTGTTCATGATTATACGAAGGAACAATTAGAAGCAGCAAAGCACATTGATGAATTGGAGCGAGCAGATTTTAATGTTGTTACGATTGACTATAAACAAACAGGATTAGGAAGTAATAGTTGTGGACAGGATCAACTTGCACAATATCGTACGAAAGTTGAACCATTTGCTATAAACTTTATTATTTCGATTGGAGGAGATTAAATTTGAGGATTGATATTACCAAGATACCGTTCTCTAGGTTTGGCTCTTATTTTGTAATCTCGTGTATTGAGAAAGAATTCTGGCTAAGAGATGTGAGGGGGGGTGACGAAGCCCCTAGCCAGTTGTTTAAACTAATCTTTGATCAGCCAGTAGATTATCATTGTACTGAAACGCAATTAACTATTTATCATAAAAATTATCCAACAGCTAAGGTAGAATTTATTATGCCTGAAGCCAATTCATTACATATCCGAACAACAGGTATGTCAGTTGAAATGGTAGCGGATAAGATTCGTTATGATACATTTAATGCAATTGGAAATGATGAATTTGAATATATATCGTATAAAAAAGAAATGAAATATCGACTTAGTCTATTGACTGGTGTTGTAAATGTTGATGCTCCCTGGAAAATAGTTGGTAACGAGCGAATTAGTTTAACTTTAATGCCTGATTCTGAGCTGCATATGGTGAATTATCGTGTTGTTCTACGCGAAGAAAAGAGTGTAATCTCATTTGAGGATTCTCAAGTAAAATTGCAAGATAATTATCAAATATGGCGCAATAAGATGCCCACTTCGCATGAACGCTATCAGGAATCGCACGAGCTTGCCACCTACTTATTGTGGGCTAATACGGTTAGTCAAGATGGTTTACTGACGCATGATATTACCTATATGTCTAAGAACTGGATGCAAAACATTTGGAGTTGGGATAATTGCTTTAACGCTATTCTATTAGCAGAGCAATATCCAGCCTTAGCTTATCAGCAGTTGGAGGTATTTATTGATCATCAAGATACATCAGGTGCCTATCCTGATTTTATTAATGACAAGTATGTTTCGTATAATTGTGTTAAGCCTCCCATTCATGCCTGGGCCTATCAGAAAATGATGAGTATAAATAACTATTTCTGTGAACCGGCTAGATTATCTGTCATCTATGATAGTTTTGTGGCTAATACTAATTTTTGGTTGAACTATCGCATGGAGGATGGTTTACCTTACTATACACACGGTAATGATTCAGGTTGGGATAATGCCTCGATCTTTCATGAAGGTTTTCCAGTCACAGCTCCTGATTTGAGTGCATATTTAATTCAGCAAATGGATATCCTGGCTTCAATGGCACAAGAATTAGGCAAACTAGACGAGTCATCAAATTGGCAAAGGCAGGCAGATGATTTGTTTGACCGTTTCTTACCAGCATTCAACGTTGATGGCCAATTAAGAGCTTTTCACACTTATTCAAAAGAACTTGTCAAATCTACATCAAGTGCCATGTTATATTTGCCAATCGTGATTGCTTATAGATTAGATAAAAAATTGAGTTCTTCTCTGGTTCAGCAGTTATTGTCACGCTTCGAGTGTCGATATGGCCTTGCGACTGAGGAAGCTACTAGTCCAATGTTTAAAGGGGATGGATATTGGTTAGGACCTATCTGGGCTCCTGAAACGTATATATTTGTTGATGCTCTCAATAGGGCAGGTTATCAAGAGGCTGCATATAGAATATCTGAAAAATTCTGTGAGGCTGCTTTAATTGGAGGCCTTGCTGAAAACTATAATCCCCATACAGCTGAAGGTAATGATGATTTAGCGTTTTCTTGGACTTCGAGTGTCTTCTTGTTACTAGCCAACTCAATCATGAAGGGGGATAGTGACAATGACAAATAGAAGAAAAGGACAGTTGGGCTTAATACTGGTTGCAATTATCTGGGGCTCAGGTTTTGTGATGAGTTCAGTAGCGCTCAATTATTTCTCAACAATTCATATTTTGGCTTTGCGGTTTTCGATTGCTTTTATTAGTATGCTGGTTATCTTTCATCGTCAACTCAAGCATATTAATAAATCAACAATGATTCGTGGAGGAATATTAGGCGTTATCCTTTACTTAGCATTCTATTTTCAAACAATTGGCTTGGTTCACACAACTGCATCTAAGAATGCTTTTCTGACCGCTTTTAATGTTGTGTTAGTTCCTATATTTGGTGCCTTGTTTCTAAAGAAAAAATTAACACCTCTCAATATTATCGGGTCTTTATCCGCAATCATTGGTGTAGGGGTAATGTCATTGAATGAGTTTGGTGCTATCAATATTGGTGATGTATTAACCTTAATATGCGCTCTGTTCTTTGCCTTACAAATCATATATACTAGTCTATATGTATCCGATGAGAATCCTTATGCCTTAAACACGGTACAAATGGGTGTCGCTACGCTATGCGGTATGATTATTAGCCTTATTCAAGATCAACCCATCGAAATCGGACATGCTAATGGAATAATAGCAGTGGTGTATCTAGGAGTGGTGAGTACAATGCTTGCCTTCTTACTACAGACAACTGCTCAGCGTTATACAACTGAAACTGAAACAGTCATTATTATGTCTATGGAAGCTGTTTTTGGTATGGTTTTTTCCGCGATGTTATTGAATGAAGAAATTTCAATTCGTATGCTAATAGGCGCAGCTTTAATATTAGCAGGCGTATTGATTGTCCAACTCAAGCCAAGAAGAAAACAACAAGAAAGTGTGTAAGTTTAACTATGAATAAAAAAAGAGTAACTATAAAAGATATTTCTGAGCTAGCTGGTGTTTCAACTTCAACTGTTTCACGCATTTTGAATTATGATGATAGTCTACAAGTGACACTTGAGACAAAGAAGAAAGTTTTTGAAGCTGCTGAACAGTTATCTTATGAACCCAAGAAGAAAAGCAATTCGGTTGAGTACAAGATTGGTTTTTACTATAGCTTAAGTCCAGAAATTGAAATAGAAGACTCTTTTTATCTTTCTTTGAGGTATGAAATAGAAAGTCTATTAAAAGTTCAAGGACACATTACACAACAAATAACAGCAGATGATACGCGAAGTACTGTCAAAATGGTTGATGGTATCATTTGTGTAGGTCTATTCACTCAAGAGAATCTACAATGGTTAGAGTCATTGCAAAAGCCCTTAATTTTTGCTGATTCGAATCCTTTGCCTGATAAGTTTAGTGCCATCACCTTCGATTTGTCTTTCGCTACTCGCAAGGTTTTGGATTATTTGTTCGACTTGAATCATACGAAAATCGGCTTTATTGGAGGTCATAACTTGGAGGATGAGGAAAGTGGGGTCGACGCAATCGTTGATGAACGTCAGGCGGCCTATACGGATTATATGTACAAGAAAAATTTGTACAATGCGGACTACATTAAAATTGGTGATTATTTCCCACGCTATGGTTATTCTTTGTTTCGTGAATTAATGTCAGTTGAAGATAAACCAACCGCAATTTTTATTGCTAATGATTCAATGGCAGCTGGTTGTTATAAAGCAGCACATGAAATGGGAATAAATATACCGGGAGATGTTAGTTTAATTGGTTTTAACGATAACCCGTCGGCCCAATATATGATTCCGCCACTTACGACAGTACGCTTAGATGTTAACGTCTTAGCCGAACTAGCAGTCGATTTAATTATTCAAACTGTTACTAAGAAACTCACGGTACCTCTCGGTATCACCGTTCCAAGTCGTTTGATTGTTAGAGATAGTACAAAGGTGAATGTTAGATAGGGGATTGAGTTGAATTAAGCTTTGACAGATTAACAATGTGCTGAAACAAGGCTTTGAACTTGAATTCTGTCAGTATTATTAAAGTGAACTCCTCCAAAAGTTATATTGATAGCTTTTGGAGGAGTTCTTTTTGAGTTTGCAATTGTCCATTATATTCTGTAAGTTAGAATTCATCTCGATAGAATATTGTGGTAGTTATAAATATTTTAGCGGCTCCGGTATATCGAATTCATAAATTGTCAATAATTATTGCTGATGGGCTATTAATAAAAATTGCAAGAAAAGACAAAATGAAATTGCTGCTGATTTTGTATTTTGTGTGGAAGGTATTGATGGCGTTAGAACAATTACCTTTAAAGAAATTTATCAAGATGACGAGTTAATCTCATCAGAGAAAATGAGTGAAGCGATCACAACACAACCAGTTCATGAAGTGATTGAGTATGGTACGAAAGCCAAAGAATCTGAATCTGAAGATGAAGAAGAATCGAAAGATGAAAGCGACTCTTCTGATGAAACACAACCCGATGAAGAATCATCAGACGAAACAGATTCAGAAGACGAGACCGATGAAGACGATGAAACACCAGTTAAAGCAGAGGAATTGTCAATTGAAGTTGAGCATGTGTGGCAAGGTGTGAGCTTGAATCATCAGACAACTGATTTTTCAGGAGAATTCACTCGTGAAGTAATCAAAGCGAAGGCTGGCGAAGAATTATCGATTAAAGCCTTAACAGTTGCTGATGTTCAGTTGGAGGCTATTGAAGGATTCTATGAGTTTATTGCACCAACGGATCTAACTGTGACTGCGTCTGCAGATCAAAAAACAATAACAATGAAGTACAAAGTTGTTCAGAAAAATACTGAAGAACAAGTGAGTGCTTTAGAAGAAATGGTTGTAAAAGCTAAAGCCACGATTGCGACAATTGAAGCGAAAGAAGTAGTTGCTAAGTCATTATTTGATGGGTGGATCCGTTCAGTATCAGCTCAAACATTAACGTTTGATAAAGCTCAAGTAGCTTTAATCACTCAAGTTCAAGCTTTAACGGCTTATCTAACCTTAATTGAACAAGGTGGTTATATTTCCGCATCTTCAATTGATCAAATTCTTGTAACGACTCAAGCTGCGATTGATGATTTAGTGGCTGCTGGTCAAGAAAAAGAAGATTCTTCACCTGAAGAGTCAACTCAAACCGTGACGAAAGGTAAAACGAAGGACGGCCAATTACCAAATACAGGTGAAACAAATCTTGTTTGGTTAAGCACGTTAGGACTAGTCGTACTCAGTCTAGGTGTTGCTTTAGTTGGAACGTATTTCAAACGCAATAAACAATAATCGTAAAAGTTAAAAACAATTAGAATATAACAACAAGCGCGGTGCGTTCACTTAAGGTGAGGCATCGCGCTTATTTGAATTTAGTTGAGTCCCTTAATGCCATTCTCTAAAATTTCCATCAAGAGAATCGTTTCTTCATCTTTAACAACTTTAGGTGCACCATGGACGATGCTTTGGTAGACACCTTCATAGAGACGACTGTAGTCGCCTGTTTGAGAAGGAATGGCTTTTTCTTGTGGTTCATCATTATGGTCGAGATAGGTCAGCACACCGTAGTGTTCAGGTTTGTCGAGACCGAAGTCTTCATTTGTTGGCATGTAAAAACGTTTAAGGTCTGCTTCTTGACGGTCTTTGGTTTGTTTTGTAAAGACGCCATCTTGACCGTACACAACAAAGCTAGGACGTTCTTTCAAACGGAAATAACTAGATTTCACGGAAACTTTTAACGTGCCATAATAAAAATCTAAGTCAAAATAATCATTCATACGCCCTGGGCCAAGTAGCTGACGAACGTCATAATGAATCGCGTCCGGTTGTCCCCAATAAGACAATACTTGATCAATCGTATGACAACCGTGCCCATATAAGTAACTGTCAACGGCTGAAAATGTGCTATGTTCAGGTATTTCGGGACGATAGTAGTCAAAGTGCATTTCGACTTCTAACAGTTCGCCGAGCGCTTGGCTTTCAATTACTTGTTGTACAGTTAGGAAATCTGAGTCGAAGCGGCGGTTTTGGTAACATTGGATAAATAATTGCTTTTCTTTGGCTAGCGCAAAGAGTTCACGTGCTTGATTTGAGGTTTCGCAAAAGGGTTTCTCTACTAGAACGTGTTTGCCATGTTCGAGGCAGGCTTTGGCGAACTCATAATGACTGCTTGCAGGTGTGCAGACGACGACAAGTTGAATAGCTGGATCCAGAAACACATCTTGAAGATTAGTCGTGTAATTGACATGTTCAAGGGGCAGCCAAGTGTCCTTGAGACTGCGATTATAGATGGTTTTGACTTGGATACCTGCTACTTTAGCCGCGAAGGGTAGGTGGTAACGGTTGGTACTTTTGCCGTTTCCGATATAAGCAATGGTTAACATGGATAAAACTCCTTTCGGTGTTGCGAGACTTTGTGAGTACTTCATGTTTTGATTTTACAGGATGTCTGAGCCGAAGGCTATCAAGGTGAATAAAATTGCTTATTTGCGGGGCTAGAAAAAGTTTTCAGAGGGAATAAAATTATTGTAATGTGAATATAGTAATGATGGTAGCCTTTACAAGGATTTGTAGGGGCATATTTTGCATAGGGGACTGCAATTTTTGTGGGTTGGGGTGGGTTTGGTGAGTTTATAATTCTTTCATTAGCTCAAATAAATGAAGGGGGACTGATGGGATGAAGTGGCATAACAAGACGAAATTCGAAGTCATGGAGTTGTTGCAGACGAGTAAAGAGGGTTTGACTCAGGATGTTAGGGTTGAGCGTTTGGCGCGTGATGGTGAGAATGTGTTAGCGTCGAAAGCGGCTCAGCCTTTGTGGAAAAAGGTTGGGAAGCACTTTGTTGATTTATTGATGTTAGTGTTGGTTGTTGCGGGTGTGTTAAAGGGTTTGACGGGTAGTTTCGTTGAAATGTGGATCATCTTTGCGGTTGTAATTATCAATGGGTTGATTGGCTATGCGCAGGAGCGTAAAGCTGAGGAATCGTTGAATGGTTTGAAGCAGATGATGAGCTCGAATGCGGTCATTTTATCCGAGAATGTCACTCAGGTAGTTGAGGCGTCGAGTTTAGTTGTGGGGGATATAGTGGTCTTGAAGAGTGGCGATGTGGTGCCGGCGGACCTGAGGATGTTGGAGACCTTTGACTTAGTGATAGAGGAGGCGGTCTTAACGGGTGAGTCTTTACCGGTTGAGAAGCAGACGGATTCCTTAGCGGAGGATATTCCTTTAGGTGACAGAAACAACATGGCTTTTTCTGGTACGTTGGTATTGGCGGGGTCGGGTGTTGGTGTGGTAACAGCGACCGCTGCTGAAACTGAGGTTGGTAAAATTAACCAGGCTTTACAGTCGGTTCAACAACAGACGACACCATTAGTGCGTAAGATGAATCAGTTGAATCATCAGATTTTTAAAGGCTTGATCATCTTCATCTTGTTCTTAGTGTTCTACACGATTTTCCGTTTCGGTATGGACTTGAATATGTTGTTAGCTTCGGCAATTGCTTTAATCGTGGCGGTTGTGCCGGAGGGCTTGCCAGCAGTGCTTACGATGATTTTATCGATGGTGTTAAGGAGATGGCAGACGAGCAAGCGATTATTAAAAGCATGCCGGCTGTTGAGAGTTTAGGATCGATGACGGTTATCTGTTCGGATAAGACAGGAACGTTGACAAAAAATCAGATGGAAGTCAGGGACTTAGTGTTGGCGAGTCAAATAGGTGTGGATGCTTCTTCTAATAATGCGGCTGAAGGGCGTGAGGCAGATTTGGCGAACTTACGGTTAATTATGAATAACTGTCAAGATCTGCGCCGTGACCCACAGCAGCCACTGGCTGAGTTAAAGGGGAACCCAACCGAGTTAGCTTTGTTGAAGTAAACTGCTGAGACGGAAGTAGCTCATTTACAACAATTAGATCAAATACCCTTTAGCTCGACCTACAAGTATATGGCTACGTTGCACCCGGCATCTGAGTCTTCAGAGTCATAAGTGATTTTTGTTAAAGGTGCGCCAGATGTCTTGTTAGAGTTAGCTGAGATGAGTAGTGAAGAGGAGCGCTCAGCTTGGTTAGCAGCAGCGGATGAATTAGCACGTAAAGGGCAGCGTATTCTAGGTTTTGCGATGAAGACGGTCGAGCCAGGTCAAATATTAAGTCATGAGAATTTAAGTAACTTGAAGATGGTTGGTTTAGCAGGCTTAATTGACCCACCAAAGGAGTCAGCGATTCAAGCGGTAGCAGAGTGTCAACAAGCAGGGATTGCAGTGAAGATGATTACAGGTGACCATAAAGAGACTGCCCGAGCGATTGGACGTCAAATTGGTTTAGCACACACTAGTAATGTATTAGAAGGCAAAGACTTAGACAATATGACAGATGCTGAGTTGTCGGAGGCGGTTAAGCAGGTGGACGTTTTTGCAAGGACGACACCAGAGCATAAATTGCGTATCGTGACAGCTTTACAGGAACAAGGTGAAATTGTTGGGATGACGGGTGACGGTGTAAATGACGCACCAGCCTTAAAGAAAGCCGACATTGGTGTAGCGATGGGTATCAAAGGTAGTGAAGTAACGAAGCAAGCTGCAGACATGGTATTAGCAGACGACAACTTTGAGACGATTGCGAAAGCGGTCAAAGAAGGACGTCGTATCTTCGATAACTTAATGAAGACCATTAATTTCTTCTTACCAACAGCATTAGCTCAAGGTTTGGTCGTCATTCTAGCCCTGATGTTCAACTTGCCGCTACCACTAACGCCGGTACAAATATTATGGGTAAACATGGTCAGCACGTTAACTTTATCTTATGCGTTCGGATTCGAGCCCGCACATTCACAGATTATGGAGCGCAGCCCGCGTCAGCCGAATGAGGCTATTTTGACAAAATACGCAGTGTTTAGAATCCTCTACGTATCCTTATTAATCACAGTTCCTTCTTATTTCTTAGCGATGCAGTTTGACAGCCATGTGGTTCAACAGACCGTGTTACTTCAAAGCATTGTTTTGGTGCAAGCATTCTACATGTTAAACTGCCGCGAGTTACTTGAGCCAGCTTTAAACCGTAGTTTGTTCAGCAACAAAGCCATCTTTGTCTCATTTGCTTGCTTGGCCGTACTACAAATGGCGGTTTTAAGCTTACCAATGATGCAAGGTATCATCGGCACGACTCACTTAACATGGATTCAACACGCTTTAATTTTCACGAACGGTATGATTGTCTTCTCAGTCGTAGAGATAGAGAAATATCTAACGCTACGCATGAAGCGTCAGAAGGAAAAGAAAAACGTCACGAGTTTGCAAGGTGAGTAAGAGAACATAATTAAAACAGGTATCGGCTGCGGCTGATACCTGTTTGCGTTTCTTATTAGAGATAAAGATAGCGGATGGTTTGACGCAAGGTGTCGAGTTCTTTTGGCGTCGGCACCATCGATACGTAATATATTTTGGCGGGGCTGGTTGGTTGGAATGTGTAGTTCGCAATGATCAAATCATGTGCTTGGATTTGGTCTGGATTGGCAGTCGTTAGCTCGACAAGTGGCCCGAGCGTGGCCTGTAGCTCCTGTGCAAGAAAACTTTTCCAAGCGGGTTCTCCCTGAAAGACTAAATACGCTTTAATTTTTTGAGGAGCCACTTGGTAAATAGCGGTCTGAATTAGTAAAACTGCTGTCGAATTTGCATATTCGGACGCCTTCAATATGCCAGCAAAGCGATAATTAAGCATTTCCTCTTGCACCCATTGATACAGCTGCGGAAATTTAGCCTGCACCACAACCAGCACATCATGATATTCCATCAAGAACTTATCCAACAAGCGACGCGATTCAAAATACTTTATCAAAAATAGCGTGATGTTTTCAGTCAGTTGGCTGTTGTTAAGGGCGGGTAATTGATAATGCTCGCTCAGAGAATGGACGAACAAATGGCTCTTTTCAAGCAAGACTGAATAATGCGTACGGAGTAGTTGCTTGAACGGCTCATCAACAGTATAATTCCAACTGTCCATGAAACAAAAGAAAGCAAAAAATAGTTCGTCGTCTGCTAGTTGGATCCCTTCATAACCATACAATTGAATCAGATCCTGATGATAGAGCTGATAAAGTGGGTCTTCTGGATCGTAAGTAAAGGCTTCAATCATTGTTTGGGCACGTTGGCGAATAATATTGATGTAAAACCAACAAGTTCCTAAAATGACTTCATTCTGAACACCTAGTTGCTTGCGTTCGAGTCGATTGAGAAAGCGGTCATAATTCGCTTGTTGAATCGCATAGTCGTTGAAGAAAAAATTTGTATGTGTGAAGGGCAACAGTAAACGATGGTAGAAGATGCGTACGCTTGACTCATCACTTTGCCAATTCATGCTTTGGGGTGTGAGTTCGATTTGAATTTGATAGGCTTGAATACTGGCATTAATTTTCTTCGTTTCACGTTTAAGGCTCTCATAGGATAAGCCTTGATGATGAATGAATTGCGGAACAGCAACTTGACGGCTGAATAAGAGTTGCTTCACTACCTGAATACCGAGCGATTTCTGCATGTAAAGTTGCCAGATTTCAGCAGATTAGTGACAAGATGTCACTAATGATTTATATTGTCGTAATATTCTGGCAGGTTAAAAATCACTTTGGTAAAATTAATGCTTCCTCAGTGTCTTAGGTAAATGTTCGATAATTTGCTCAACGGTCTCCTCAAGCGAGGTGTCATTATCAATCACGATGTCCGCATACTGGTGGTAGAGGTGGTTGCGCTGATCGTGAAGCTTATTCAGGCGCTCGACGCCGTCTTTCAGTAAGGGGCGCATTTGGATATCAATATCGCCTGTGATCGATTTAACGCTACGATTCAGGAAGATAATCAGGCCCTTTTCTTGTAGGGAAATCATATTATTGTGGCGCAAGACGACGCCGCCACCGGTCGAAATAATCGTCTGTCTTGCTTGGGCGACCTTAGTTGTGACTTCTGTTTCAATGTCACGGAAATAGGTTTCGCCTTTTTCAAAGAGTTCGGAAATTGTTTTATGAGTATGGCGTTCAATCTCAACATCGATATCAACAAACTGAAGACCTAGGCGCTGGCTTAACAGTCGACCTAACGTTGTTTTACCGCTACCGGGCAGTCCGATTAAAACAATGTTTTCTTTCATAAGGCACCAGTCCAATTCTCGCGGAAATAAGCTAATAATTGGCTGACTTGATTTGGAGTGAATGTGTGATCTTCCCATATTTCAACCGAGCGCATTGCTTGGCCAACGAGCATATCTAAGCCATTCGTTGACTCTTTTTCGAGTTCTTTCGCCCATTTCAAAAACAATGTTTCGACTGGATTATAGGTCATATCAAAAATTACTTGAAAAGATTGAATCACGTCTTTATCAACCGGTGAGGCGTCAACGTTCGGATACATACCAATCGGTGTGCAGTTCACGAGAATATCACCTGACTGAGTCCGTAACTGATCGTAAGTCAGGTAATCCCATTCACCTTCTTGGTTAGCAGCTGATCTAGAAACAACGCAAATTGAACGCGCCCCCTGGTCCTTGAAGTAATGGGCTGCGGCATGGGAGGCGCCTCCTGAACCTAGAAGGACTACCTGTTGGTCTTTGACGCGCCAATTTCTTTGGTTGAAGGTTAGAGCGATGCCATCATAGTCCGTGTTAAAGCCAGCCAAGTGGCCGTTGACTTGCTTGATCGTATTGACCGAATGGAGGCGTTCAGCCAAAGGTGAAACTGTATCTAACAATGGGATGACTGTTTCTTTATAAGGAATTGTCACATTGGCCCCGCGAATATCGAGTACTGTCATCGCGTCGAGCGCTGACTTTAATCTGTTTGGTTCGATTTCAAATATTTTATAGGCCGCTTCAGTTTCAGCGACTTCGTAGATTTTGCGATGGATTTGGGGAGAAATGCTGTGGGCTAACGATTGGCCAAATAATCCATAGAATCTCACATACCTCACTCTTTTCTTAATCGTATTTTCATTTTATATAGGCTAATAGTATAATTTATCACACTTTGTATCAAGCTTTTTTACAAAGTTAGAAATAAATGAGATTACACTTGATTTTTTAATCTGATTAATGTATGCTTAGAATCATAAAAGGAAAAGGGGTAAGAACATGTTAAACACGCAATCGATTAACTTATCATTATATTTTAGCTATTTTAGATAGGTTCATATCTGCACTTTAGGTATGAACAGTGAAGAACATTCATATCTAAGGTGGCTTGCTTGACATGCTTTACAAGCCGCTTAGTAATAACTTAGCGGTAAGTAAAAATATAAATTTCATGATTGAACGAGGATGATGAAATTAAATTTTAACTCTGCTTAGTAATTACTAGGCAGAGTTTCTTTTTGTACAAAAATTGGGGAGGAGTAACTATTTGAAAGTAGGTTATTTAGGCGTGCCGGGTTCGTATAGTGAGGCAGCTTTACAGAAAGAATGTCAAACGATGGAAGAATTTGAGGCAATTGGTTATCCAAATTTCCAAGCAATTATCGATGCTTTAGCTAGTAAACGAATTTCAATGGCAGTGATTCCGGTAGAAAATTCGACGACAGGCTTTATCGCCCGTTCGGCTGATTTATTCCGTCATCAACCGATTGTTGCGGTCGCCGATCGCTTTGAATCAGTTCAGCATTCGTTATGGGCCTTACCTGGCAGTCAATTGTCAGATATTACCGATGTATATTCTCATCCAGAAGCCTTATCGCAATGTGACACGTTTTTCGCAGCCAATCCGCAATTAACACAACATGCTTACACTGACACCGCTCAGGCGGCAGCTTTTATCCAGAGAAGTCAGTTGCCTCATCAAGCAGCAATCGCCAGTCAACGGGCTGGAGAACTCTATGGCTTAGAAGCTTTGCGACAAGATATTCAAACCGAAGAGTCGAATACGACGCGGTTTTATATTATGAAACATCAAGGTAACGTGCAGTTAACCGGCAAGCAGTTATCACTGTACCTTGAAGTTCGACATGAACCAGGTGCTTTGTCGAAACTGCTGCAAGTCTTTGGTTTACTCGATTGTAACTTGTTATCGCTAAATGCGCGGCCGATTCCCGGCAAGCCTTTTGCGTATGGTTTTTACCTTGAACTCGACTTGTCTCAAATGAGCATTGGGTTTAATGACTTAATGAAAATTGTCGACAAAGCTTCCGATTATTCTCAAATATTAGGCCGCTTCTAAGCACAGACCTTGCATAGGAAAGGTCGCTTTGAAAGGCATCATCCATCCTGAATATAAAAATTAATCAGATAAAAAATTACACATAAAAAGGGAGAAATTAAAATGATTATTGTAATGAAAAGAAACTCAACAGCACAAGATGTGAAGGACGTTGTCGCAGGAATAAAAGCAGCAGGTTTGAATCCGGGCATTATTGAAGGCCAAGAACGTAATGTGATTGGTGTAACCGGCGATACAGCTAAAATCGATATTCGTACGATTCGTGCGGATCATAGAGTAGCTGAAGTGCTACGTGTATCAGAACCTTACAAGTTAGCCAACCGTGCTTTCCATCCGGAAAACAGCCAAATTCAAGTCGGCACAGAATTAATTGGTGGCGAACGCTTAGCGATTATGGCAGGCCCTTGTTCGGTGGAAAATGAAGACCAAATTGTTAATTTAGCTAAACGCATGAAAGCCGCTGGCGCAAACTTCATTCGTGGGGGAGCATTCAAACCGAGAACCTCTCCTTACAGTTTCCAAGGTTTAGAATTAGAAGGGCTTCGCTTATTAGAATTAGCTAAACGCGAAACCGGCATGCCGATTGTTTCAGAACTCATGTCATCAGACTACTTAGATGAGTTCGTTAAGCGCGTCGACATGATCCAAATTGGCGCCCGTAATATGCAAAACTTTGATTTATTAAAAGCAGTAGGTAAAACTCAAACGCCAATCTTGTTGAAGCGTGGTTTATCAGCCACTTACAAGGAATGGTTGATGTCAGCTGAATACATTATGTCTGAAGGTAATCAGAATGTCGTTTTATGTGAACGTGGTATTCGTACCTTCGAAACGGAAACACGCAACACTTTAGATATCCAAGCGGTACCCGTTATGAAGAAGAAAACTCATTTACCAATTATTATCGATGCCAGTCATGCCGGTGGACAAGCTTACTTAGTTCCAGCAGGTGCTAAAGCCGGTGTCGCTGCAGGTGCAGATGGTTTAATGATTGAAACGCATGAAGATCCAGCGAATGCTTGGAGTGATGGTGAGCAATGTCTGACGCCAGATGAATTCGATAAATTAATGGATCAAATCCGCATCTTAGCACAGGTTGAAGGCCGCACGATTGCACCTAAACTGGCTCGAATCTAATAAAAGAGGTGACCTATGACTGTATTAACCGTTGAAGTACCAAACACTGCAACTCACTATCCCTTGAAGATAGAAAAAGGTTTAATGGCCCACGTTGCTGAGGAAATTAAAAACGTCTATACAAATAAGAAAATTGTGATGATTACAGATACAAACGTCCATCAGTTGTATGGCGCCAAGTTAGAACAACAGTTGACAGATTCAGGCTTTGAGGTGAAGCTTTTGGTGCTTGAAGCTGGCGAACAGACCAAATCGATCACTAGTTTGATGGGGATTTATTCTGAACTGACTGCCTTTAACCTGACACGTAGTGATTTATTAATTGCCTTGGGTGGCGGTGTGATTGGTGATTTAGTCGGTTATGCGGCAGCAACCTACCTCAGAGGCATTGCTTTTGTTCAAATTCCAACAACACTGCTAGCGCAAGTAGACAGTAGCGTCGGTGGGAAAGTGGCCATCGATTTACCCGAAGGCAAAAATTTGGTTGGCGCTTTTTACCATCCAATCCTTGTGCTGATTGACCCGAATGTTTTACAAACATTAACAGACTCAGCCTTTAATGATGGCATGGCCGAAGTAATTAAATACGCCTCCATCCAGAATATTAACTTTTTTCACCAATTGGCAAGTTATCAATCGCGTGAAGCAGTCATGGCTGAGATTGAACAGGTCATTGAATTTTGTTGCTCAATGAAGCGTGACTTAGTGCAAGCGGATGAAAAAGATACCTCTGAGCGCATGTTGTTGAACTATGGGCATACGGTAGGTCATGCGATTGAAGCGTTCTACCATTATAAAGGCTATACGCATGGCCAAGCGATTTCCATCGGCATGATTGCGATAAACCGGTTAACCGAAGCCGCGGGCATTAGTCGCAAGGGCTCGACCGCTGTTGTTAAAGCTTTACTTGAACAGTATCATTTGCCGACTGAATTAGCCGATCCGGCCGATTACGCTGACATATTACCTTTAATTAAGCTAGACAAAAAGAATATTCACAATACATTAAATGTGGTCGTTTTAAATGAAGTGGGTGCGGCGAAATTACTAAAAACCGACTCAGACTTCTTTGGACCACTCTTGAAAGGACACGACATAAAATGACCGATTTGTTAATTAAGCCGGCCAAATTAAAAGGCAACATTCACATTACACCCTCTAAGAGTATGGCGCATCGCGCCGTGATTGCGGCCTGCCTAGCTGTCGGCGAAAGTGTGATCGATAACATCGAATTATCTGATGACATCATCGCCACAATTGACGGTATGACCGCTTTCGGTGCTAAAATCCAGATTGAAGACGCTGCAGGTCGCAAACGCTTGTTGATTCAAGGAGTCAAAGCTGATGCTAAGCATTCAGACCGGGTGATCGATGCGAATGAGTCTGGTTCAACACTGCGTTTTCTGATTCCAATTGCCACCTTATTTGCAGGTGAAACGCGTTTTGTTGGCCGGGGGAAATTAGGCAGTCGGCCACTCGATCCATTTGAGGAAATATTTAATGCGCAAGGCCTGAAATTTGAAGCTTCCGCGACCGAACAGTTAGATTTAACAGTCGAAGGACTGTTAAGGGCTGGGCGTTATGAAATGGCCGGCAACATCAGTTCACAATTCATCACCGGCTTATTGTATACCTTGCCTTTATTGGCGGGTGAATCAGTGATTCAGATTACGACTGAATTGGAATCGATTGGCTATATTGAATTGACGCTTGATGTGTTGAAATACTTTGGCATTGGGATTATCTTTAATAAAGCCGAACGACAATTTATTATTCCGGGCCAGCAAGTCTATCAGGCGCGCAATTATACCGTTGAAGGTGACTACTCGCAGGCTGCGTTCTTTTTGAGTGCCGGTGCTTTGGGCAATGATGTGACGGTGACTGGTTTGCAGGCCGATTCGAAGCAGGGTGATCGTGGGATTACAACGATTTTAGAGCAGCTGAATGCGGTGGTCACAACGACCGATAGGGAAGTTTTCGCTAGGGCAGAGAGTGAGGGCCTCAGTAGTGGTGAGCTGACAGTGATTGATGGGGCCCAAGTGCCAGATATTATTCCGATTAGCGCGCTGGTGGCGTGTTTGAGCCAGGGACGGACCGAGATTGTTAATTTAAGTCGTTTGCGAATTAAAGAGAGCGACCGTTTGGAAGCAACTAAGAAAGAGCTGCGTAAATTGGGTGCGAAGATTGAGGTTGTTGGTGACACCTTGCAGATTGAAGGCGTGCCTAGTTTGACGGGCGAGGCTATTGTCTGGAGTCACAAGGATCACCGGATGGCGATGATGTTAGCCATCGCTAGTACGGTAGTCGAGCAGGATATTATTATTAAAGATGCCGAATATGTCAGTAAATCATATCCGACATTCTGGCAGGAATTTGAATCATTAGGAGGACAAGTCAGTGAGTGGCATTTGGGGGAATAATTTAGAAATTTCTATTTTTGGTGAATCACATGGTCGAGCGATTGGGGTGACACTCAGTGGTTTGCCAGCGGGGTTTAAGATTGATATGGATGAAGTCTTGGTTGAAATGGCGCGTCGTGCACCGGGGCAGAATGAGTTGACGACACCGCGTAAGGAAAAAGATGAACCGGATATTGTGAGTGGTGTCTTAGATGGGATGACGACCGGAGCGCCTTTAACGGCTTTGGTTTGGAATACGAATACGCGTTCTGTAGACTACAGTCAAATGAAAAAGTTGATGCGTCCGGGCCAGGCTGATTATCCTGGGAAAGTGCGTTATGATGGCTTTAATGATTACCGCGGGAGTGGGCATTTCTCTGGTCGAATTACGGCACCACTAGTTTTTGCAGGTGCGATTGCGCAACAATGGTTGCGTCAAAAGGGCATTGTGATTGGCTCACACATTCAGTCGATTGGCTCGGTTGAAGATGAGCGTTTTGAGAGTCAGGAAGCAGTGACTGCTGAACAAGTTGAGCAATTGAAATCGGTTCAGTTACCTGTCTTTGATGAATCGAAGCGTGATGCGATGACGCAAGTGATTTTAGATGCGAAGGCTGACCTGGATTCGGTCGGCGGGATTGTCGAAACCTTTGTGTTGGGAATTGATGCTGGCTATGGCAATCCATTTTTCGATTCAGTTGAATCGACCTTAGCACATTTAGTCTTTGCAGTTCCGGCGACGAAAGGCATCGAATTTGGTGCTGGCTTTGACATTACCCGCATGCGTGGGTCCGAGGCTAACGATTCATACTACTATGATGAAAATGGTCAGATAAAGACACGGACGAATAATAATGGTGGCATTCTTGGTGGGATTACTTATGGGATGCCAATTGTTTTTAGGACAGCGATTAAGCCGCCTGCGTCGATTGAGAAGAAACAGGAAACGATTGATATCGAAGCGGGAGAAAATGCTGATCTGGAAGTCTTTGGTCGCCATGACCCTTGTATTGTGCCGCGCGTCTTGCCCGTATTGGAGGCTGTGACAGCTTTAGGCTTGATGGATCTGATTTTAGGGCGGGATAAAGCTTAGGGGATTGTGGTTGGTTGGGTTGGGTTGGGTGAGCTAGCTACTGGCTACTGAATCATTGTTCACTGCTTAGGTGAGTAAGTAAAACATGGCTGAGTGGTTAGGTCAGCCACTAAATCTTTACAGGCTGTCTACTTAGGGTGTTGAAATTTAGCTGAAGAGCTGGCAGAACCATTATTTTTTAACTTAATTAGGTAAATGTTAGTAATATTAGCCAGATCTAGCTCATTTCCATTATGGGATGTAGATAGGACTGGCTTTATTTACTGTATTCTTTAAAAGCTTAGGAACAAATTTGACCAAATAGATGCCCTTTCAAAACAACAAAGAAGGCGCTCGCTTTGCTGTCTCGAAAGTCGATAGAACGCTGGATTGTAAGGGATAGTGACTGTTTCTATATTTTGTTATGCAATGTCTAAAGAAGATGTCTAAAATGGGAAAAACAGTGATAGGGTAAATAGTGAATCGTAAGCCCAAGGGGTCAGGGGTCACGCCGACAGATTTTTCGAATCTTGGAAAAGATAATACAGGCCGCCAAAGTATTTATAAATTGGAAAAGTGGCATGTCGATTGGGAATGGAATGTATAAAAACCCAATTACAATGAGCGTTTAAAAAGAGAAATACCAGTGGAAGCTGCGTTGGTTGCGGAGGCCTATGCCAGAAACCCGATGGGTAGCGTTCGTATTTTGCAAGAGGAGAAGTCGTTAGAATGACGCAAAAAAAAACACCAGGACAATTTACTTGCTCTGGTGTTTTTCGTCTGCTGGAAAATTTTAATCTTTTCTTTTTAATAAGCGCAGGCCGTTGAGAATCACGAGTATTGTGCTGCCTTCGTGGAAGACGACGCCGAGGGGCAGGTCAAGCCAGCCAATGATGTTCAGCACAATCAAGGATACGATGACGCCGATTGAGAAGATGATGTTTTGTAAGATGATGCGGTTGAGGCGGTGGCTGAGTTGGTAGCTGTCATACAATTTGTTTAAATCGTTTTGGACAATGACCACTTCGGAACTTTCCATTGCAATCGATGAACCGCTACCCATTGCTATCCCGATTTCTGCGTTGGCCAGAGCGGGAGCGTCATTAATCCCGTCACCAATCATGCCGACCGATAAATCTTTGGCTTGGCTTTCTTGAACAAATTTTATTTTATCTTCTGGTGATAGGTCAGCATGGAACTGTTCGATGCCGACTTCTTCTGCAACTTTTTGAGCAACTTCATGGTTATCTCCCGTTAACAAGACAAGTTCGACACCGCTGTTTTTAAAGGCCTGGACGGCTTCTTTGGATTCAGTGCGCACTTGGTCGGCTAAGTTGAAATAGCCAATGATTTCTTGGTCGCGGCCGACAAAAACTGATGTGTAACCTGGTTGACGTTTTGAGCGGATTTGGCGAGGGTCAGAATACTCATCAAAAGCAGCTGGTTTTCCTACGAGCAGTTGACCTTTTCTCAAACCTTTACCTGAGACTTCCTCGACACTTTCCGCTTGATTGACTTGGTCTAGTTCAATATCTGGGAAGGCAGAAATGATGGCTTGGGCAATCGGGTGACTTGAAAATTGTTCCATATAGACGACTTCTTGAATAGTGGCTTCATCGGCTTCGTAAGCGACTACTTCGAAATCCCCATGCGTTAAGGTACCGGTTTTATCAGAAAACAGAATATCCATGCGACTAAGTTCTTCCATGGCTGCGCCACCTTTGAAGAGCACGCCGTTTTTGGCACCGTGACTGATGGCACTTAAAGTAGCTGGTGTTGCGGAAGCCACTAGGGCACAAGGGCTAGCTACAGTTAGGAGGATCATGCCACGATAAAAGGCTTCAGAGAAATTCTGGTTTTGGAAATAGAGGATGGCAATGAATATTGGAACAGCTAGTAAAACCGTAATAACGTATTTACTTTCAAAGCGGTCAATAAATTTAGAAATTTGTGACGGGCGATTCTGTGCTTCGTCGACCATGCGGATGATGTTAGAGAAGATTGTTTCAGAGCTGAGTTTGCTGACGCTTAAATGGAAGGCATTGCCTTCGTTAATCGTTCCAGCAAAGGCTTCTTCACCAGAGACTTTTTCAACTGGGATTGACTCACCGGTTAGGGCGGCCTCATTGACTAGGACTGAGCGGTCGACGTAGCCATCAATCGGAAGCTGGGCTCCGCGTGCTACGACTACTCGGTCGCCAAGTGCTAGTTCTTCGGTCGTGACTTCGATCACATCACCATTGTCTTTGACGAGTTGGGCTGTGGTAGGCACTTGCCCCATTAATTCTTCAATGGCTTTCGTACTTTTACCGGTCGCAAATTCTTCGAGCGCTTCGGCTGCAGCAAAAATAAATAATAACATGGCACCTTCGGACTCATAGTGGATGAGGCTGGCACCTAGGGCGGACAGAATCATCAGTAAATCGACGTTTGGCGATTTATTCTGGAGGGTGTCCACCACGGCAGCTTTAGCCGCAAAGAAACCTAAGAAGAAAATAGCCAAGTAGAAAACATAGGGATTGGCAGGATGACCCGCAAACAGTAACAAGAAACCTGTAACTAGAAAGAGTGTGCCGATTAATAAAAAGCGGCCTTGCAAATTAGTGAGTAGATAACGAAACATTGAAACTCCCCCTTTGTATTTAAAATGAGTAATCTTATTTAGAATCATTCCATTGTAACTAGTATAATGTATTTGTGAAGAAATCACAAGGGGATTATGGTTCCTATTTTGGCATAAAAAAAATGGGCTGTCTGTTTAGACAACCCGCAGGTGTTAGGCGTTCGTTTCGTTTTCGTTGATTGAGCCGATAAGGACGTAGAAAAAGAGGGCAAAGGCGATCGTTAGGACAATGTGGCCAAGGCCGGCGATGCCTGAAAAGGCGGCGTGTGGGGCGTTGCCTAGTTCTACGTAAATGCCGTGAGCCAGCATGGTGAGTGTGCTGACGCCGACTCCGATGTGGTATGTGAGGTAGAATTTGTTGAAGTGTGGATGTTTGTGGATATTGAATAATTTCGCAAAAATGAGTACGAATAAAAAGACGAACATCCCCAGGACAAAGGCGTGCGTGTGAACGACGCTGAGTTGACTGTCTTGGGCTTCACCTACGACGTTAATCATGCGAGGGAATTCCCGGTAAAAGAGTCCGGCGGCTAAACCAAATATCATATAAGCTAAACTTGAATAGGCAATTTTCTTCATTAAATGACCTCCATTTTGTCTGTTATCTCCTTTTTATTTAATGAATAGGAGGGCGTCTCAAACGATGAGCCGCTGCCGTTTATAGTTTAGCAAATTGGTGACAGGTTTTCACTAATTAACTGACGGTTTTTTTGCATGTTTGAGTGTTTCTTTTTGAAACTTGACGGCCGTCAAGGATGACTGGCTAATCTGCCGGTATAGTTATAAGTGTCAAGAGGGCAGTGGCTCATCAAATTAAATTAAAAAAGGAGACGGTCTATTATGCAAAGTGCAGTGTTGAGAAGTAAAAATCAGATTACGTTACTAAGTGGGATATTAATTGTGTTGGGGTTCTTCGGTCATTTCGTGTTACATAATGAGCTGGTGTTTCTCGTATCATTCGTGATTGCTTCAATTATCGGGGCAGCGCCGATCGCCATTCAGGCGTATCAAGCCTTAAAGGTGAAGGTAGTTAGTATTGATGTGTTGGTGACCATTGCGGTGATTGGGGCTTTTCTGATTCAAAACTTTGAGGAGTCAGCGATTGTAACCTTCCTGTTTTTATTCGGTTCTTACTTAGAGCAACGGACCTTGAATAAAACACGTTCAGCGATTAAGGAATTAACTGAGATGGCACCGGAGAGTGCTTGGAAGCAAATGGCGAATGGTGAATTTGAAGAAGTTGATGTTGATGAGGTCGACGAAGGGGATATTCTACTCGTTAAAACAGGGGCGAAAGTGCCAGTTGATGGGACTGTTCTAACTGGGGAAGGGCACATTAACGAAGCCAGTATTACAGGTGAAGCGGTGCCGGTTACTAAGTCGATTGATTCTGGTGTCTTTGCAGGAACGATTCTTGAAAACGGAACGATTCAAATTCGTGCCGATAGAGTCGGAGAAGATACAACGTTTGGACGCATCATTGAATTAGTAGAGGAAGCGCAAGATTCTAAGTCTGAAGCAGAGCGTTTCATTGATCGTTTCTCTAAACATTACACACCAGCAGTGTTGGTGATTGCCTTTATCGTGTGGTTAGTTACGCGTAACGTCGAATTAGCGATTACGGTCTTAGTTTTAGGTTGTCCAGGGGCATTAGTCATTGGGGTGCCGGTATCGAACGTTGCGGGTATTGGAAATGGCGCTCGTCATGGTGTCTTACTTAAAGGGAGTGAAGTGATCAACGACTTTAGCCGAGTGGAAACGGTTGTTTTTGATAAGACAGGAACCTTAACGATCGGAAATCCTGAAGTGGCTGAGAAAGCATTCTATGGAGAACGTACAGAAGAAGCAATTGGATTTTTAGCAAGTGTCGAACGTGAATCGGATCATCCGTTAGCAAAAGCGATTCTGAAAGAAGTGGGCGAGGTAGACTTTTCGCCGGTTGATGAAACTGAAGTCGTTAAAGGTGGCGGGATTGTGGCCTCTGTCGGCGGACACCGTGTGGCAGTTGGGAATGTTTCCTTAATGGAAGCAGAAGGTGTGGTCTTTGATGAGAGTGCAAGGGCAGATGTTGAGTTGTTTGAAAAGAGAGGGAATTCTTTAGTCTTAACGTCAATTGATGGCAAGTTAGAAATCCTAATGGGCATCCGTGACCAAATTCGTCCAGGTGTCAAAGATGACTTAAACCAGTTGAAAGCTTTAGGCGTGAAAAACTTGGTGGTGTTATCAGGTGATAACCAAGGGACGGTTGATCTGGTGGCTGAAGAGTTAGGTTTAACTGAAGCACATGGTCACATGTTGCCGGAAGATAAATCAGCCTATATTGCTAAGATGCAAGCAAAAGGTGAGATTGTCGCCTTCGTAGGTGATGGGGTGAATGATAGTCCGTCGCTGGCATTGGCTGATATTGGGATTGCGATGGGAAGCGGAACGGATGTCGCGATTGAAACGTCGGATGTCGTCTTAATGAATTCAGATTTTAGTCGTTTGCCACATGCGTTAGGTTTAACGAAGGCTACCGCACGAAACATGAAGCAAAACATTGCCATTGCAGTGGGGGTTGTTTTCTTACTACTGGCCAGTCTCTTGTTCAGTGATTGGATGAATATGGCGATCGGTATGTTAGTTCACGAAGGCAGTATCTTAGTCGTTATTCTAAACGGGATGCGCTTATTGAAGTATGAATTGAAGGCCAGAGGCAAAGAAGTCAGTCAAGCAGCGTCTTTAGGAAAGACAACAACCGTTACTGAAAGTAAATAAAGTGAATATTCTTGACGGCGATCAAGTTAATTAATCAGAATCACTCGTATAATTAAAGTATCAAATAAAAGAAAAGGGGAATTTATTATGAACTCAGCAACTATCCAATTAGAAACGTTATCTTGTCCATCATGTCTACAAAAAATCGAAAGCGCGGTTAAAGGTTTGAACGGGGTCGACAAAGACAGTGTTAAAGTAATGTTCAATGCCAGCAAGGTTAAAGCCCAATTCGATGAGGATCAAGTTTCTTTAGAAACGATCAATCAGGCGATTGAAGATTTAGGTTATGAAGTATTGAAGTCTAAAGCCAGAGCGGTTTAAGCAAGTATTTAGGACGCTAGGCTTTTAGGAAAGTTAAATAGGTGACGGAGCGAAGGCGGAAGCCTTCGCTTTTCTTTTGTGCCATGGGTCATTTTATTGATGGCTGTCAATTTTTTTATTAAGTGTCTTGGTTATGATTGAGGGGTAATTAATTATGGAATTCGGGAGGATTTAGTATGAAAATTTGGCAGAAGGTTGTGGGTGCTGGCTTGTTAGTCTTGCTGGCGGCTTATGTGTTGGGTGGCTGGTATTTCGGCGAGCATTTCCATGCGAATACATCGTTTGCGGGCGTGGATGTCAGTTACTTGAAGGAGCCTGAGGCCCAGGAGAAGGTTCAGCGGGCTTTGTCCGAGCGGCCTTTAAATGTCGTGGAAGGTGAGCGCGCTTGGGGAACGGTGACTTATCAAGCTTTGGGCGTTGAGGTCGAGGCGGCTGAGGCGCTGGCGGACTTGAAGCAGGCCCAGGAGGGGTCTAGTTGGCTGGCAAGTTTCTTTGGGCGCAGTGTGCTGGGCGTTGAAGCGGAGGCTGGCGAGGTGGTGTCGCTGGATTTCGAGCAGGCGAAGCAGGCTTTAGGTGAGTTTGAAGGTTTTTGGCGAGAGCGCGTGGCATCTGAGGATGCGGAGATTGTGTTTGTTGAAGGCGAGGGCTACCAGATTCAAGCGGATCGTTTAGGGACGCGTTTAGATGAGGAGCGTTTGCAGGCACAGTTACTTGAAGTCGTCGAAGCGGGCGCTTCGATGGTCGATTTGAGTGCATCTTATCAGACTGCTGAAGTGACGCAAGCAGATGAGGCTTTGACTGAGCGTTTGGATCAGATTCAAGCAGCGACGTCGATGTCGATTACATTGCAGATTGCTGGCTATGAAGAAGTAATCACGCCGGAGATGATTTCAAGTTGGTTGATAATCGATGAGGTGACAGGGGAGCTGTACTTTGATGAAACGCTTATTTATGAGTATTTAGGTAGCTTGAATGAGGCCTATGCAACTTATGATGATTATCGTTATTTCGAGAGTACCTTGCAAGGCGGGGTGCAGTTAGTGCCGGGGACTTTAGGCTGGTCGATTGATCGCGAGAGTGAGCTGGCTTGGATTTTGGAGGATTTATATGCCGGTGAGTCGGTGGTGCGTGAGCCAATGATTGTAGGCAGCGGTTATAATGGGAGCTTAGACGATATTGGCTCTAGCTATATCGAAGTGGATATTCTGAATCAAACGATGTTTGTCTATCTAGAGGGTGAGCTGGTTCTATCGACGCCTGTTGTGACGGGGCAGATTGGGACAACGACGATTCCGGGCGCGTATTCGATTTGGAATATGGAGACACCATCTGAGTTGGTGGGTTATAATCCCCGCACGGAACGCGATTATGTGCAGCCAGTTCAGTATTGGATGGGCTTTGATGACACTGGTCAAGGGATTCATGATGCGAATTGGCAGCCTTATTTCGGTGGCGATGCTTATTTGACGAATGGTTCCTTGGGCTGTGTGAATACGCCACCTGATGTAATGCCTTTGGTGTTTGAATATGCTTATATGGGGATGCCGGTCATTGTCTTTGAGTAGTTGGCTGGCGTGAGCGTGGCTGTGTTGTGATAGAAGGATGGCGGAGGCGGGAGTCTTCGCTATTTTTGTGGAGTGGTTTGGTTTGGGGGCTAGCGGGGCTAGCGGACGAGGCAAGCTAAAGCCAGCGAATTCTATTCGGATGATATAGCTAGAAATAAGTGTCAGAAAAGTGTATGGTTAAGAAAAGGCTTGCGCAACACGGCGAGAGCCAAAACTCAGCAGGCTCAGACAATTAGGTTGAAGCGACTCGATCCTTTGCCCCAATCTATATAAAGGAAGGAATTTTTGATTTTTCTAAAAACTTGATGGTCGTCAATTTAATTCTGGCCACTCCGCGGTAAGATGTACTTAACAACTAAGGAGGAATAAATATGACAACATACAAAGAGTTTTTATTGGAAAATGAGGAAAAGTTAGACATGTACACAAAGTCCATTTCAAAGGTACATAGTCGTTTGCATCCAGAAGTTCATGAGGTGAAAGCACTATATGAAGAGCTGCTTGTGGCTGTGAAGAATGGTGAAGAAGCATCCGCATTGACACCAACTTTTGATCGTTTGGTTGAAGTGACGAGTGATTTTGAGATTCCATCGGATACGTGTGAAACTTTTAAAGCTGTGTATCAAGATTTAGAAAAGGCCAATGCCTTGTATCGTTCAGAAACTGTCGCATAAAGCCAAACAAATTTGTCAGCGAGGAGTGATCGAATGACATCAGCCATTATCCAACTTGAGTCGTTAGACTGTCCTTCTTGCCTTCATAAAATTGAAACGACCGTGAAAGCTTTAGACGGAGTTAGCCAAGAAGCCAGTCGAGCGATCTTTAATTCAAGAAAATTAAAAGTGACCTTTGACGAGCAGTTGATTCAACTGAAAGCCATTGAAGAAGCGATTGATGATTTGGGTTATCAGATTGAGTATGTGAAAGTGTAAGAAAATTATCAAAGAAAGTGATGTGACAGGATGAGTGAAGCTAAGCCCTACGCATGTATCCGAATTGTGCCGATTTTCAACCATTTAAAGGATGACATGATGGACAAAATAGGCCAAAAAGCCAGACACCGCCACTTAAAAAAAGGTGAGTATTTGTACCAAGCAGGTGACTCTGATGACAGTTTATACGTGGTCAATAAAGGGACGATTCGCGTGACCCGCATGGCCGCCAATGGGAAAGAACAATTGGTGCGCATGTTGTATCCGGGAGATTTTACGGGTGAGTGGACGATCTTTGACCAGGCGAGTGAACATGAAGAGTATGCTGAAGCAATCCGGGAAGCAAATGTTTGTATCATCAGCCGTGATGATATGAATGAGATTCTCGAAGAGCATCCAACCATCACACGCTTTCTATTGAAAGAAGTTGCCAATCGTTTAATGCAATCGGAGCGCCAGGCGATGACCCTGAGTACTGAAAATGTTTTGAGTCGTCTCGTTTATTTTATTGAACAGAATACTGATCCTGAATTAGGCACCCAACAAATCGTTAAATTGCCGATGGCTCGTAAAGATATTGCGGCTTATTTAGGTACAACACCCGAAACGGTGAGTAGAAAATTTAAAGAATTGGAAGAGGCGGGTTTAATCCTTCAATTGCCTCGTCGCGAGATTGAGGTGCTGGATTTAGACGCTCTTCTGATGGCAGGGGATAGTTAGTTTAGTCAGTGTTTTCAAATCGAAAAAGTCGAAGTCCTATTTTGCAATGCCTTGTTACCGAGTGTGGTGACAAGGTTCTTTGTGTTGTTTCGGGTATACTTGATGTAAAGCTTTAAAGGAGTGTGCTGAATGAAGAGGTGGTTGAGAATTTCCAGGACTATCATGTGATGGCTTACCCGTATGAGATCGCCTTTAATCGGGCGAGTGAAGGTTGGACCTTTGCATGGGATACCAAGGAGTTGATGGGCTATCGTGTGTTTTCGGACCAACTAATGGATCGAGCTGATTTAGCACTGACCGAAGCGGAAATTGAAGCGCTTCTGGCAAATGATGCGACGGTGCTGAATGATGTGATTGCTGCTTTTGGTGAAGACTGGCAAGGTGCTTTGACTTTACAAGATGGGGCTGAAGAAGAGAATTAGATGCACTTTTCTTGGCGTTATTATACGGATCGACCGGCCGGCTGGATAACGGTAACTACCGATGACTCGCTGAAAATCCTTGATTATCAGCTATCGGGCTTTTCACTAGACTAAAAGAAACATCAGAAGATTTGGCAGGTGTAGAAAACGCTGCCGAGTCTTCTGATGTTTTTGTATTTGCTGGATGGGGTAGTTGGAGGAGTGCTTGGTGGAGTCGTCTTGATTGGTTGTCCAACGGACCAAGTGTCGGGGTAGAGTCGTCCGGATAGCGTGACGATTAAATGAAAGAAGCGAGAGTGGATCTTGTATAAATCGTCCGACTAGTCAGAGTTGGACACCGCACGTCTTTTATCAGCAGGACTCCACTTTCTCCTCTTACGAAATAGTTGGGTTTTTAATTTCAAATAATTTTGCGATACATCTATGTATGCTAAGAGAATTTACTGTTTTTTTACTTAAAATCCAAAAGAGTGTTAGCTTCCTCACCAACACTTAAAATTTTTGAACCCTTTCGGCTAGAGATTAGATACAGCCAAAAAAACCACCCGTTCGTCGGGTGGTAGTAGCTGTGCCTAAAGGCTCAGAAATTATCTAGGCTGGGTGTTGGTGTTGCTTTGTCGCCGATCAGTGTGGTGGCCTATTTTGCATGGGGGTTAGTGGGCGACGTAGTGGCCTGGGGAAACTTCGGTTAGGCTAACGGTGTGTTGACTAGCTGGAACGGGGTCTTTCAACGTTTGATCACTGGCGCGGAATTGGGCGTCTAGGCGAGGGACGGCACTCAATAATTGTTGGGTGTAAGGGTGCAGTGGGTTGTTGTAAAGCTCGTTCGTTTCAGCAACTTCGACAATTTGTCCATGCTGCATCACGGCGACGCGGTCACTAATTTGTTTGACGACGGCAAGGTCATGGGCGATGAATAAATAGGTCAGACCCAGTTTAACTTGTAATTTTTGTAGTAGGTCAATGATTTGGGCTTGGATTGAGACGTCAAGGGCTGACAAGGGTTCGTCGGCCACAATGAAGTCAGGTTCGACAGCTAAGGCGCGGGCTATCCCGATTCTTTGGCGCTGGCCACCAGAGAATTCGTGGGGGAAGCGACTGGCAAAGCTAGCGTCGAGTTCGACGAGTGCCAATAATTCTTCGATGCGCTCTCGGCGTTGGCTAGCGTTTTTGACTAGGCCGTGGGTATCGAGGGCTTCGCCGATAATATCTTCGACTTTCATACGCGGGTCCAAGGACGCGTATGGATCTTGGAATATAATTTGCATGTCTTTTCGTACACGGAATTGTTCAGCGCGCGTCAACTGTTTCAAGTCGAAACCATGGAACATGACACGCCCACTGGTAGGTTCATATAATTGTAGAATTGCACGGCCTAAAGTCGATTTACCAGAACCGGATTCTCCAACTAAACCTAGCGTTTCACCGCGGTAAATGTCCAAGTCGACTTGGTTAACGGCTTTGACTTGTTGACCTTTGCCAAGGTCAAAGACTTGCTCTAATTTTTCAACGGAAATTAGAGGTTGAAGGGGGCTTTTGGCAAATTCTTCATTGTCTGATGCGACTGCCACCGCCTTATGCTCATCTGCTAATACCCCAATTTTGCGCGGCCCTTTCTCTTGCTCGATTCTAGGTACCGCATCTAACAGAAGACGCGTATAAGGATGTTGCGGATTGGCGAACAGCTCTTCAATTGGTCCTTGTTCAACAATGCGACCTGCCTGCATCACAATCACGCGTGTACAAATTTGTGCGACCACACCAAAATCATGACTAATTAACAAAACAGACAAACCCAACTCGGCTTGCAGTTGCTTAATCAAAGCGAGAATTTGCGCTTGAATCGTCACGTCTAAAGCCGTCGTCGGCTCATCCGCAATTAACAAACTCGGATTGGCAGCCAACGCAATCGCAATCATAATACGCTGACGCATCCCACCGGAAAATTCATGCGGATACAGTTTGAAACGCGCTTCCGCTTCCTTAATCCCAATCGCTTTCATTAGGTCAATCGCCTTCGCACGAGCAGCGCGCTTAGACATCGACTGGTGCAAACGCAACACTTCGACAATCTGACCACCAACCGTCATTGTTGGGTTCAAGGAACTCAACGGATCCTGGAAAATCATCCCAATCTCCTCGCCCAGAATACGCCGCATCGCACGCGGCTTCAAAGACAGTACATCCTGCCCCTTAAACGTAATTTCGCTAGCTGGAGTCAAACGCGCATTGTCAGGTAGTAAACGCGTAATCGAACGCGCTGTCATACTCTTACCACTACCCGACTCCCCAATAATCCCAACGATTTCTCCCTCAGCAACCGAGAAAGACACCTCTTTCAATACTTCCTGCAACTGATCCTCGCTCTCGAAACTCAGTCCTAAATTCTTAATGGATAAAATCTCAGACATCCTTAACACCTGACTCTCTTTTTAAATATACAGCGGTAATTATAACACACCAGCCATCCCAGCTAACCAAAACAGCCATTCGAAAAACCGAATACCAGCCATTAGAAATCCCCAAAACCATCCCCACCCAATAAGCAGTATAATAACGAGTGCAATTATCTGGAGGTGACACAATGAACAACGCATGGACAAATACTTACCAACACATGCACAGCCGCTGGCCCTACCGCATGGCCCTCTGGCTACTCGGCCTACCCCTACACATCGTCTTAATCGCACGCCGCACCACAACCCAAGACGAACAACAAGTAGACCTAACCCAACAACTAACCACCGAAGAACACAACAAACAACACTACTTCGGACAAAATAAGACTCAAGCACAGACCGCGAAAATCGTCGCTAAACGCCTCGCGCAAGTGAGACGCCAAGAACAAGGCGGCAAGCAAAGCCTTGCACAAACCTTTGGGCAAATAATGGCCAGCCGTGCCGGCTTCATCACAGCGGTTATCCTCGCTTGGCCAATGTTACTCTTAATGCAACTTTACCGCATGCCAATTTTACGCTACGTCATCGAGCGCTTAATCCAAATGGTTTTCGTTATTTTTGGCGTCACCTGGATCGTCTTTACCTTATTATATTTCTCGCCCTCAGACCCGGCGGTCAATATTCTAGGCATCCAAGCGACACCCGGACAAATTGACAACTTCAACCAGCTCTACGGTTTGAACGATTCTTATTGGATACAATTAGCGCGCACAATGAAAGGTGTCGCAACCTTCGATTTCGGCTATACCTATGTCGGGAACGAACTTGTGATTGACGCTTTATTGCGCCGCTTCCCAGTGACGTTACAAGTTACCTTTTTCTCACTCGGCATCGCATTAGTCATTGCGATTCCAGCAGGGATTTATGCGGCTGTCAAGGCGAATTCCTTATTCGATCAGTTCTTTATGTTCTTGGCCTTAATCGGCTTGTCGATTCCTACTTTCTGGCTCGGTCTGATTTTCATCTTTAATTTCGCTATCAAAAATCGTTGGTTACCAGCGACCTACAATCCTAGCAATCCTTGGTCTTTACTGATGCCAGCGATTGTCTTGGGAACAAGTCTAGCTGCAGCGGTGGCGCGAATGACTCGTGGATCAACACTGGAAGTCATTCACGAAGACTACCTATTAACAGCTCGCTCAAAAGGTTTATCGAATTGGCGTATTATTTGGCGCCACGTGATTCCAAATGCGCTGATTCCAGTCATAACAGTCATCGGGCTACAATTCGGTGGCATGCTGGGAGGATCAGCTGTAACAGAACAAGTCTTCAATATTAACGGTGTCGGGAGTTATATCGTTGAGAAACAGTTCGTGCCGGATATTCCAGCCGTACTCGGTGGTGTTATCTATATCGCCATCATCGTTTCGATTGTCAACCTAGTTGTGGACTTACTCTATGCGCTAGTAGATCCACGTATCCGTACATCCTTGAAGGGTTAGCATTGACCAGGTCAACACAAATTTTGTATATATAATAGAAAGAAGGAGAAAGTGGTGCTTACACAACTCACAACTTATACAGCGAACACCAAGCGCTATTTGCGCTTTGCGGCAGTCTTATCGGTCGTCTTTAGCCTAGGCGTATTGGCTGTTAATTTTAACCGCCAAGCGACTAGCTGGACCACGAATAGCCTGACTTTCTCGCTTATCCATCTAGCGCTCAGTCTGGCGAATGCCTGGGTCACTTATACGATCTTGAAGCAAGCCAATCAACATAAGACAGTCATTAGTGCTGATAATAAAATTCGTCGTGATGAAACGACATCACCAGCAACGATTCCAGCTTGGCACCGTCCATTGGGTGCGCTGCTCATGTTTTCCGTCTTGTTGGGGAATCCGTTTAATTTCATTAGTGGCGTGTTGTTGCTTTTTAGAAAAGTGCAAGCTTATCAATATTACTTGCTCTTTTCAGTACTAGTTGACTTAACAATACTAGTCATCTCACTGATCAATTTAACGAAACCAACGCTTAATCCGCAATTCTCATTTGGTATCGGCTTGTTAGTAACGAGCTTGGTCTTACACTGGTTATTGCTGCTAGTGAGTCCGAAACTCGCGCAAACTGAAACTGGCATCGGCTTTTGGTTAAGTATTCTAGCAATGGGATTATTGGCTTTGACGGGGAATGTTTTGTCGGCAGTGGCGGCTTGGTTGTTGTTCCGGACGCGTCAAGAAACGACGCGCCGTAGCATCTTAGCCAATATCGCGCGCCATGAAGTAGCGATGTTCGGCTTGTACGTTATCACAGTGATACTGGCTTTGGCGGTGACCAGCTATTGGACCTTTGAATATAGCTATGCCGTGGAGAATAACTATTCAGCGATTTTACAATCGCCGAGCTGGCTTTATCCACTCGGTACCGATAATTTCGGGCGCGATGTCTTTTCGCGTTTGGTATTCGGAGGACGCATTTCCTTGTTGGTCGGCTTGCTAGCAACCTTTGCGCCACTGTTAATCGGTGGTTTCCTAGGGGCAGTGGCCGGTTACTATTCGCACCGCATTGATCAGACGATTATGCGCCTGTTGGATATTCTCTACGCGATTCCAGGCATTCTGCTAGCGATTACGATTGTGACGGCCTTTGGTACGTCGACGCAAAACTTGATTCTGGCGCTGAGTATCGGGGGGATTCCAGGCTACGCACGGACTATGAGAGCGAGCGTCTTGCAAGTCAAGCAGATGGAATACATTGAAGCAGCTCACGCGGTCGGCGTTTCGGACGCGAAGATTATTCTCAAGCACGTCATTCCGAATGCGAGCGCGCCGATGATTATTCGCTCGTCTCTGACAGTTGCGACGGCGGTAATTTCGACCAGCAGTTTGAGTTACCTTGGCCTCGGTGTCGAGAGTCACATTCCGGAGTGGGGCAACATACTCCGCATCGGCAGTGACTACCTCGAAACCCATCCATACCTGGCGATTTACCCAGGTTTAGCCATAATTGCTTTAGTTTTATCTTTCAACTTCTTAGGTGACGGCCTGCGTGATGCACTCGACCCTAAGATGCAGAAATAAACCACCAATCGAAAGGGGTGAGGGCATTGAACATAGATGAAGATTGTTGTTGCACAGCCTCATTTCGCAAAATACTATGGGGAATCATATTTTGAAAAAAATAATCCAAAGGGAGAAATAAATCATGAAGAAATTTCTAAGTAAAGCAGTTCTATCTGCAACATTATTAGCAGGTGCCATTGTTCCTGCAGCCGCTAACCTACAGACAGCGAGCGCGCAAGACGCAGCCATTCCTGTCACAATTCTTGCTCAATCTTCTTCAGAGCAAAACGCCAACATCGTGCGTGACCAATTAACGAAAGCGGGCTTCCAAGTGGATGTCAGCTTGCAACCTGACTACGCAAGTTTCAATGCGCAAAAAGACGCGGGTAACTATGACCTAGCGATTTCAAGCTGGACTACTGTAACAGGTAACCCAGACTACGCGGTGCGTTCATTATTCATTTCAGGTGGTGACTACAGTATCATCAGCAACCCAGAAGTTGATGAGTTAATCGAATTAGCAGCTTCACAAACTTCTGAAGAATATGTGGAAACTTACAAGCAATTAGAAGAGGTGTTAGTGACTGAGAATGCTTATATCGCACCACTTTATACATCATTAAAAGCTCAAGCTTACAATCATGAGGTACTAAACGGTGATTCAATCCGCTTATCTAAGTCTCGTGCTTTTGCTTGGGAGCCAGTTTCATACAACGACGAATCGCTAAACACGACACGTCCTTTAGTCTTAACTCAAGAAATGGGCGACTTAACGTCATTAGACCCAATTAAAGGGAACGACGGTAGTATCAACCAGCTGAACACGAACATGTATGTACGTCTAATTAACTTAACAGACGACGACCAAATTACATCTGAAAACTCATTAAGCCACAATTTTGTGATTGCTGATGGTAATTTAGATTATTACTTTATTTTAAGAGATGACATTAATTTCGCGAAAATTGAAGACGGTGTTGCCGTAGACACAGGAGACTTAGTTTCCGCGGAAGATGTTATCTTCTCATTAAATCGTGCTAAAGATCCAGAATCAGTGCCAGACCACCGTACATACAGCTTGCACGAACATATTTCAGAAGTGAGTGTCGTGGAAGATATCGCTGAACTAGAAGCAGCTGTTGTTTCAGGTAGCGATCAAACGGTTAAAGAAGCTTTAGAAGTAGGTCTTGAAACACCAATTGCTGAATTAGTAGCAGCAGAAGCGGATGTAGACAATGCAGCAGGTAACTACCAAGTGGTTAAATTAACAGCAACTGAGCCTTTCCCACAAGTATTGAACTATCTAGGTCATCAATCAGCAGGTATCGTTTCTGAGCAACAAGTATCAGCTATCAACACTTACGATGTGGCTGCATATGATCCAAACTCAGATATTGCTTATGGGGACCAACGCGCAATAACTGAAGGTAGCACCTACGACAATCATCTATGGGCAAGTGGTCCTTATATCTTAGTGGATAAAAATGACTACCAAGCTAACTTCGTGAAGAACCCAGCTTATCGTCCTGATACAGACGCAGATGCCAACATTGAAGCAGTGACTGTTCGCTTTATCGGTGATGCAAGCAGTTCACTTTCGGCTTTACGTGCGGGAGAAGTAGACTTATTGTATAGCTTGAGCGAAGTTAACTACCCAATCGTAGAAGGTGAAGCGAGCTTAACGTTACAGTCAATTCCAAGTAACGGTGTCGCTTATATGTTATTCAACACGAACACACCAGGCCGCCCAGTTTCGGATAGTGTGAACTTACGTAAAGCAATCCTTTACGCAATTAACCAAGAAGAAATCAACGCAGCATACCAAGGCTTGAAATTACCAGCCTTCACAACACTTTCACCATTAGTGGAAACAGGCAACGCATTAGTTGCTGACCCGGCAAAAGTGGAAGAATTCTTAACAAACTACATTAACGAATAATCTCGTATCCTCGCTTATGACTCAAGCGAGGATTTTTTTGCATTAGAAGGGATTGGAAGTTTTATGTTGGTTTACCGTGCTTATTTTCGCTCAGCTTATTGTTATATCAAATAAAGTTACCCTAGCCGAAGGATCGCGAGAATCGTCTAGAAAGAGCGCTAATCTAGTCGAAGATCTGCGATAATCGTCTAGAAAGAGCGCTAAACTAGCCGAAGGTCTGCGAGGCTCGTCTAGAAAGAGCGCTAATCTAGTCAAAGCTCTGTGATAATCGACTAGAAAACTGGAGTAGCGAGACTTTTCGTAATTTGAAGTTGCTCGCGAGAGAGTCATTTTAATAATGATGCGATTTCTCAAAATCGCTACCTTCTGTATTGAAGCGTTCCTGAGGAACGCAACCTTTTGAAATGATTTTACAAGGTTGAATGGATGATTGAAGCAATGGCAGGGGAGCTGCTTAGGGTTGTGAATCAATCGTGCTCAAGTTTTTCAAACTGGGCCATGATATCACCCTAATCGTGCTCGAGTTTTTCAAACTGCGGCATGATACCACTCTAATTGTGCTCGAGTTTTTCAAACTGCGGCATGATACCACTCTAAAATGGACCCTATAGAATGGACAGTGATTTTTACGGCCTCATAAAAACATAGACAGCGTGGAATAAGATAGATATATTATCTGTACACTAATAAAAAGGCTAGCTTGTTTGAATAGACACAAGCGAATAAGGTGCTTGTTTTTTCAGACACTGCTAACTCGTCCAGCTTTTCTAACGGACACGTTCGACAAGGCCACATCTTTAGCTAGACAGCTAAATAAAAGCTTAGCGTGTATTTTATCAAGTATTTCATTATGAAGCATTTTAAACAAAGGAGTCCATACGATGGCCAAACACATATTAACACAAGAAACTATCGATCAATTAAGATTATCTCCTTATATCTTATCAGTCACACAATCGCAGATTCGTTACACTGACGAGTTAAGAGCGCTCTATTATCAACAAAAAGATCAATTTGAATCTGGGATTGACTGGTTA
>NZ_WJQT01000006.1 GCF_009659375.1 Fundicoccus ignavus | reverse complement strand
ACGAAGTTCGATTACAGTAAATTTTAAAAAATACACTCTTTGAGCTTATTTGGTGTGCCCTCAATTTCTAAAATTTAACGTAATGTTTTTACAACTTATTGCTTGACTTTATATAGTTAGTCTTTCTTCTACAATGCTTAACGCTTACATTACAAGAATACAGGAAAAACTAAAGACCAACCCCATTATATGCTCAGAATACCCCTCAAAACGCTAGCGATTCAAGGTGAGACTTAATACATTTAGTTAGGATAGATCAATTTGAATTCTTCGTAGAGAACTTGCGTTTCTTCAGAAAAGTCTAAATTGGCTTCAGCATAGTAAGGTTTAAAGAATTCAATGTGAACACGGCGCCAATAATCAAGTGAAAGATCGCCTTCGCCTTCTTTACGCGCCTGTTCATCAGAGACCTCTTTAAAGGGCAAGACGGTGATAGCAATATTCTGAATGACACCGACAGGTTGATCACGCCCATCTAGAACAATATCAATTTGTCCTACTTGTGTGGCCGGTTCAGTTTCACCAGGTAATAAGAAAAGTTCATAGCCTGAAGAAGTGCCGGTTTTCTTACCTTGTAAGACTAATTGGGCTAATTCATCTGCCATCGCTTCTGTATTACCAAAAGCAAAGGCACCGTAAGGTGTTTCAGGGTCAGTACCGCTTGCCTGACAGAATTGTTGCCAGTAAGCTTGAATCTCAGTTGAAAAAGTCATAGAATGTTCCTCCGTTTATTGAGTTTTTGCGTGGACAAGTTCTTTAAAGCGCTCAAATGGCATCTGGTGAAAGACCAAGGTACGGTTTAATTCGAGCGTTGGAGTCGCACTATTGTTAGGACCAACTTGCGTCGTAAACGCATAGTTAAACCCTAATTGTTTTAAGTTTCCGACCACTTCTTGATTATAAAAGCCAAAGGGATAGGCGAAGGTATCTTGATGTTGAACATGAGCTTGGCATTGCTCAAGGTCAGCCTTCAATTCATCTAAAGTGGCTGTCATCAGACCATTCACGCCAGGTTGAACTAAGGTGTGTAAATGATGGGTATGATTCGCATACTCAAACACATCTGACATCGAGTTGAGTTGTTCCCAAGACATCACTTGTGAACAAGATGCGTCAACATCGCTCGATTCATTAAAAACCCAACCGCTGACAACAAATAATGTCGCTTTAATACCTAATTGTTTTAAAATTGGATAGGCTGTTGTGTATAAAGATTGGAAGGCGTCATCAAAAGAAATGAAGATGCTTTTCTCAGGCAATTCGATACCGTCTTCATAGTATTTACGAATATCTTGCATGCTTAGGAAGTGGAAATTTTCTTCGACTAAATATGTCATTTGTTGGGTGAAGTCCGCTATGTTTAGAAAGAGGGCAGGTGGTAAACCAATCGCATACTCGTTGGCGGCTTTCAAAGCAGTTAGCGTATGGGGTTCTGTGGGTAAATCATCTCTAATTTCATGGTAGACAAGGGCGTTAAAGGACATAGTATCACCTTTCAGTTTTTTTGTTTATTATATCACTTGCTGGGGGCCGGGTGGCAGGTTTTCTTCAAGTTTCTTGGGGGGATGACAAGTGTGGGAGTGGGGTGGTGTGTTGGTGTTCGCTCAAGCTGATGGAGGGCTTATTTAGAAAAGAGCATTAAAAAAACAGGACTTTTTCAAGTCCTGTCGTATAATTATAGTCTAGACTGCTTCGTGGTCTTTCTTGTCGTAGCGGTCTGCAACGCCTGTTGCACGCATGATGAATTTCGCAATTTCTACGAATACTAAGATGCTTGCTGCGGCTAATACTACCACTAACCATTGTTCGCCGTTTGGTACTGTTACGTCGAAGAATTGGTTGATTCCTGGTGTAATAACGACTCCGAGTAGAAGGACTCCAGAAAGGAGTGTTGCACCGTTAAGGAATTTGTTGTTGAACGGGTTGTCACTGAATAGTGAGTTGAAGACTGACTTAACGTTGTAAGCATGGAACAATTGGATTAAACCAAGTGTGATAAATGCCATTGTTTCGGCTAAGTTGTTGTCTACGTTCATTTGGAATCTTGCATACCAGTAAACGAATAATGTTAAGCCACCTTCAAGTAATCCTTGATAGATGATACTTGGCATTACACCGTTTGATAGGAAGCTTGAGTTTTTACCACGTGGTGCGTGTTTCATTGAACCTTTCTCAGCACGTTCCATACCTAGCGCGATCGCTGGGAATACGTCCGTTACTAAGTTAATCCATAGGATATGGATTGGTTCTAGGATTTGCCAGCCTAATAATGTCGCAACAAAGATTGTTAAAACTTCACCTAGGTTAGCTGATAGTAAGAATTGTACGGCTTTTTGGATATTCGCAAATACTTTACGTCCTTCTTCAACGGCCACAACGATTGTTTCGAAGTTGTCGTCTGCAAGAACCATATCTGAAGCACCTTTAGATACTTCTGTACCTGTGATACCCATACCAACACCGATGTCGGCTTGTTTTAATGATGGCGCGTCGTTAACTCCGTCACCTGTCATTGAAACTGTAACATCGTTTGCTTGCCATGCACGGATGATACGAACTTTATGTTCTGGTGATACACGTGCATATACATAGTAGTTTTTAACTGATTTTGCTAATTCGTCGTCAGACATGTCGTCTAATTGAGCACCTGTAATAACGTGATCTGCATTATCTTCACCTTCAGGTAAGATCGTTAAGCGTTCAGCAATTGCTTGAGCAGTAACTGCGTGGTCACCTGTGATCATTACTGTACGGATACCCGCTTCGCGCGCAACTCTAATTGCTGCACCAGCTTCTTGACGTTCAGGGTCAATCATTCCGACTAAACCAGCGAAGACTAAATCAGTTTCAACACTGTTTGTGTCAACTTTTGCGGGTAATGTATCGATGATTTTGTAAGCACCGGCTAATACACGTAATGCTTGACGAGCCATATTGTTGTTATTAGTTAACACTTCATCAATATGAGCTTGAGTGATATCAACGATTTCACCGTTTAATTCAATTTTAGTTGCACGTTTGATTAATTGGTCAGGTGCACCTTTTACGGCTACTAAGTAACGACCGTCTTCTAATTGGTGAACAGTTGACATTAATTTACGTCCTGAGTCGAATGGTACTTCGTCGATACGTGGTGTTTTTGCTAATTCAGCTTTTAAGTCTTGACCTTTGTCCATTGCAAATTTAATCATCGCTGTTTCAGTAGGGTCACCGACTAATTCGCCTTTATTATCAACTTCAGTGTCGTTGGCAAACGTAATTGCACGTAATAATGAATTATCTAAGGCAATCTCTTCGCTAGCGTCATGTAATTGATTGTTATAGAAAGCTTTTTCAATCGTCATTTTGTTAACTGTTAAAGTACCTGTTTTATCTGAACAGATTACTTGTGTACTACCTAATGTTTCAACGGCAGGTAATGTACGGATTAACGCATTACGTTCAGCCATTGTTTGGGTTCCGATTGACAAAATAATTGTTGTAATCGCTGGTAATCCTTCAGGAATTGCAGCAACTGCTAGAGAAATTGCAATTAATAACATATGAAGGACTTCTTCACCTTGCACGAATACACCGACTGCGAAGGTTAAGACTGCAATCGCAATAATCATGTAAGTTAATACTTTACCTAAGTTGTTTTGGTCACGTTGTAATGGTGTTAATTGTGACTCAGTTGAAGCTAACATTGTTGCAATGTTACCAACCTCAGTGTTCATACCAGTTGATGTTACAACACCTACTGCACGACCGTAAGTAATGTTAGTACTTGAGAAGGCCATATTTAAACGGTCTCCGATACCAGCATCTTTACCAGATAAGTCGATGATTTCTTTTTCAACTGGTACTGATTCACCAGTTAAAGCTGCTTCTTCAACTTTTAAAGAACTTGCTTCGACTAAACGAATATCGGCTGGAACAACGTCACCAGCTTCTAATAAAACAACATCCCCTGGTACTAAGTCGAAACTTTTAACCGTGTGGACTTGTCCGTCACGTCTAACTTTAGCATCTGGTGAAGCCATATCTTTTAAGGCATCGATAGCTTCTTCGGCTTTTGCTTCTTGGAAAACACCCATAATTGCATTTAAAATAACTACGATTAAAATAACAACCGCGTCAGCGACCCCTTCACCTTCAGCGACCCCTACAAATGCTGAAACTGCTGCTGCTACTAAAAGCACCGCAATCATAAAGTCTTTGAATTGATCAAGGAATTTCTGTAGTAAACTACGTTTTTCTTCTGCCTCAAGTTCGTTAGGACCGTATTTCTCGATACGTGCTTTAGCTTCAGCTGAGCTAAGACCCGATTGGATATTCGTATCTAAGTGAGCCACGGTACTTTCGATTGACTCTTTATAAGCAATAAAATCATTATTTGCCATAATTTCCTCCTTTTGATAAATAATCGCGCCCAATTGTTTGTGACAATAAAAAAAGACTTATGCTGCCTAATCAATAAACAGCTTTGCTGCATTGTGATATGGCCCGCATAAGTCTCACTTTTTCAATCAGTACCAGCAATCATTTCTGACTGCTTAGCGTTGTTGATACTGATAAGGCCAAATAGCCTCAAGTTACTCCCTCATGGACGTGTTATTAAAGTAATTATATAATCAACGGTTGTATTTTGCAAACAAAAGTGCTTTTTTTATTAAAAATAATAGAGGGGAAGTTTGACTTAATTGTGAATAATAGGAGGTAATTGTGTTAAATAATGGTTAAGTTGATACAAAATGGCTAGACTAAATGGTATATTGTAAAAGTAATTATCATTTTATTAGGCTTGGAGGAGTAGGAATGAGCGAGCAAGAACCACAAACGCGTATGAAGAAAAATCAAAAGCATCGTAAAAAAGGCGGCAAAATACAAATTATCTTAGGGATTGTTTTGATTATTATTGCGGCCGGCTTATTGGCAATGGATCCCATTAAAAATTGGATGATTGAACGAGGCGTCAATCAAAATACAATCGCCAATATGACGCGTGAAGATATTGAAGCAAACATGAATGCGGACGTAACGTTTAACTGGGATGATATTCAAACCTTGGATGCTTTCACCGTTATTTCTGATAACGTGAATCCGAATCATTTACCAACCATTGGTGGAATGGCAATTCCAAATGTCGAGATGAATTTACCTATTTATAAAGGTGTGTCGAATGAAGGGATGTACTTGGGTGCTGGAACACTTTATCCGGACCAAGCAATGGGCGTATCTAATTATTCACTCGCTAGTCATCATTCAATCAATGATAGTCTATTATTCGCTCCTTTAATGCGAGTGGAATACGGAGATTTAATTTATCTGACGGATTTAGAAAATGTGTATGTTTACGAAATTGATGTGATTACACAAGTGCATCCAACGGATATGTCAGTCGTTCAGCCAACAGAAGCACCAATCATTACATTGATTACGTGTGACTATTCCTTAAATGAGCGTGTGATTGTTCAAGGTTCTCTGGTCGAGCAAGTTCATATTGATGATGCGACGGATTCGATGATTGATGCATTTGGTTTACCTCAAACAGTACCAGGTGCTTAAAAAAATAGAAATAATAACAAAATTGTACAGGACAGGTCTTCGGATCTGTTCTTTTTTGTTTGTATTATGAGTTAAGGGATGAAGTAATGATATTTGTGCTTCGCTCAGCTTATTGTTTATCCAATGCGGTGGTCGCTTTCAAAGCCTTCACTATCGTTCGGGCTTTTCAAGCTCAATCGGCTAGGCTCTGTCTACTTCGCTTCGCTCATAGTCAGAACAGCTGCGCCGATTCCCCTTTTTACCGCTTTGGAAAACAAGTCGCTGAGCTACGCTTAGTGATCCAACAAAAGTCTTGTTGGATTGTCAGGTTAAAATTGGTAAACGGGATTTAAAGTGCTTGGAATTGTCACGGATTTTCTGAGTTATAAGTGAGGGAGAATTTGAAGTGTGAGTTGTGGTAGGTGGTTATTGATCAAGAAGTTGGGCATATGCCCTCAATGTGTCGACTCAAACTTTGAGTTGGCACGTTAGAACTAAAGATAATCAATATATTGATACGAATTGTGAATATAATGATAGTTATTGAACATTAACTTGAAATCGTAATTTAAAAGGAATCGTAAGAGATATTTGTTTTTTTACTATTTTAACCAATCAAATATCCGTCATACTAGATTAATGTAGAAACTATTTTTACAGCATGAAGTTAAGTTTTTTTGCGAGGTGCTGTTGAATAATATCTTGTCTATGGAATTATGAAAAATGTTTGATTATTCTGAGAAACTTTGCTTGAAAGCTGTGATTAAAGTGCGAGTTTCACTCTTTCTTAAACTTTTTATGATACATTTAAGATGTGGAAAAACATGCGAATTAGGAGGTAGGATTATGAAAATTAAGCAGCGAGTCAGTCATGTTTTATTAGCTTTAATGTTAGTGTTGGCAAGTGTGCCATTGGGTACAACTTCAGCCGTTTCAGCACAAGAAGAAATGATTAATGTGGTGTTTAAGGTCTTCTTACAATTAGAAGGGCAAGAGGCAAATGAACAAGGGCAAATTTCGTATGACGTATTGAACTCGGATAAAACGGAGTATCTTTATCAATATCGTTCTCAGGAACCGCCTGCTGAGAGTTTGCAGTTAGTGGAAGGGAATTACTATTTCAGATTATATGATGGTGGTGGCTTTACGCGTGACGGCGTAGAAATTTTACCTGAAAAAGTTTTACAGACAATCTCGAATCAAACAGATGAAGATAAAGCGGAAGATAAGACAGAACGTTCGCTCGAAGAAGTGGGGCAAGTGGTGACGCAAGGGGATGGAACAAAAGTTTATGAAGTACCATTCTCAGTGTTTGCCGGGCCGACTTTAGTTAATGGTGATACCGTTGAAATTAAGATTCATTTAGCGGACCAAGCTTCGATTGATGCGAATAAAAATGAAGAGCAACCTGAGACGCCCGAAACCGATCCGGCATTAGGGTCGATTTTATTCACGGTCTTGGATCAAAATGGTGTAGCGGTTCCGGGGGTTGGCATTGCGGTGGCTGACAATGAGTTAACCACAAGTGACACAGGTGAGGCATCGATTGCAGATTTACCTGCTCAAGATTATACTTACCGTGTAACGAGCTTGCCTGAAGGTTATTCTGGAGCTACTGAAGGCGTGGTAACTGTGACAGGGGACCAACAAGTTGCACCGGTCATTAATATTACGAAAGATGCGCCTCAATTAGGGGATGTTCGTTTCGAAGTAAGGGATCAGAATGAGGCAGCTTTTGCGAATGTAACCTTAGTGATTGAAGGACAAGAAGTGACCACTGATGAAAATGGGGTCGCAATTGTAACGGGTTTACCATTTGGAACATTGAATTATTCGGTGGCTGGAACAGCAGCATATAGTGAAACTTATGGTGAAGTGACAGTAGGTGAAGGTGAGATGCTTGAACCTGTCATTGTTAACCGTATTGCACAAAAAGCGAATGCGACCTTTACGGTAGTAGATGGTGATGGCACAGCGGTTGTAGGGGCAGTGATTAATATTGATGCCCAACAGATTACAACCAATGAAGAAGGTTACGCAAGTATTGAGTTAGCATTAGGAGATTATGAGTATAGTTTAGCCGCTTTACCAGAAGGTTATTCGGGTGAAGCATCAGGTCTCGTGACAGTGGGATCTGAAGGAACAAGCACGACGATCGAGATAACAAAAGAGGCTCAACAAGGAACAGTACTTTTTGATGTTCATGATCAAAATGGTGTGCCTGTAGAAGCAGTTACCTTAACGATTGAAGGACAAGAAGTTACAACGAACTCTGAAGGTGAAGTTGTGACAGCTGAATTACCAGTCGGAACGTTAACTTATGCCGTTCCTGGAACTGACGCTTATGGAGAAACATATGGCGAAGTAACGGTTTCTGCGGGTGAACAAGTAACGGAAACAGTCCTTGTCAATTTGGTGCCTGATACTGGAAGTGTGACGTTTAAAGTATTAGATGATGCTGGAGCAGCTGTTGTGGGCGCGGTTATTAATATTGCAGAACAACAAATTACCACCAATGAAGAAGGTTCGGCTAGTCTAACTGACTTACCAGTGGGTGACTATTACTACACAATTGCTTCATTACCTAAGGGTTATACGGGTGCTGCTGAAGGAACAGTTACTGTTTCCACAGAAGCGGGTGAAGTTGTTTCAATAGCAGTTGAAAGAGCACCTGAAGTCGGAACGGCTGCGATAAAAGTAGTCGATCAGAATGAATCAGCAGTTGTTGGTGCTGTAATCCTGGTCGGTGAACAAGAATATACAACTAATGAAGAAGGTCGTGCAGTTATTGAAGGGTTGCTTGTGGGTGATCATACTTACCAATTAACAACTTTACCTGATGGCTATTCAATAGAAGAAGGAGCGAGCACAGGTACTGTGAACGTGACCACATCAGAAACAGCTAGCGCGACTATCACGGTAACTAAAGCACCACAAGTTGGTTCAGCATCGATTAAAGTTATCGACCAGAATGAATCAGCAGTAGAAGGTGCTATCATTACGGTAGCGGAACAAGAATTTACAACCAACGCCGAAGGGGTAGCCGCTATTAGCGAGCTAAGCGTTGGTGACAAAACCTACACCTTAACGAGTCTACCAGAAGGTTACTCGGGTGAAGGGTCAGGTACCCTAACGGTTGTGGCGAATGAAACAGCCAGCGCGACTATCACAGTGACGAAAGCACCACAAGTTGGTTCAGCATCGATTAAAGTCATCGATCAGAACGAATCAGCAGTAGAAGGTGCTGTCATTACGGTAGCGGAACAAGAGTTTACAACCAACGCCGAAGGGGTAGCCGCCATAAGCGAGCTAAGCGTTGGCGACAAATCCTATACCTTAACGAGTCTACCAGAAGGTTACTCAGGTGAAGGATCAGGAACGTTTGCGGTTGTGGCGAATGAAACAGCTAGCGCGACTATCACGGTAACTAAAGCACCACAAGTTGGCTCAGCATCGATTAAAGTTATCGACCAGAATGAAGCAGCGGTAGAAGGTGCAGTGATTACGGTAGCGGAACAAGAGTTTACAACCAACTCCGAAGGGGTAGCCGCTATTAGCGAGCTAAGCGTTGGTGACAAAACCTACACTTTAACGAGTTTACCAGAAGGTTACTCAGGTGAAGGATCAGGAACGTTTACGGTTGTGGCGAATGAAACAGCTGGCGCGACTATCACGGTGACGAAAGCACCACAAACTGGAACGGCTAGTTTTACAGTAGTCGATCAAAACGATACTAAAATCGAAGGTGTCGTTGTGACCATCAATGAACAAACGGCGACAACTAATGCTGAAGGTGTGGCTCAAATTGCGGACTTAGCAGCGGGCGACTACACCTACCGTATTACGACATTACCAGAAGGTTATTCTACGGATGTCGCGGGAACACTAACCATTGTAGCGGGTGAAACTGCGAGTGAAACGCTAAGTATTACACGGGATCCGCGTTACGGCAATGTGACCCTCACAGTTAAAGATCAAGAGGATAAAGCCGTTGTGGGCGCAGTGATCCGATTAAATGAGCAAGAGTTTACGACCAACGAGAATGGTGAAGCCATCATTCTAGAATTACAAGCAGGTAAAGACTACACTTACCAATTAGTTTCCTTGCCAGAAGGTTATTCAGGTGAAGCGGAAGGCACTGTAACGATTAATCAAGATGAAACAGCTCAAGCAGCGATTACGGTGAATCGTATTGTAGCTAAGGGGCAGTTGACTGTTGTGGTTAAAGACCAAACAGAAGCTCCAGTTGAAGGGGCCGTGATTCAATTGGCCGAAGGAACTGAAGCAACGACGAATGCGGAAGGGCAAGCAGTCTTTAATGAGATCGCACCGAAAACGTATAATGTGACGATTAAGCAATTACCAGATCGCTATTCTCATGAATTAGGCGCGCAAGAAGTTGTGATTGCGGAAGGCGCATCTGAAACATTGGCTTTAAACGTACAACGTGCCATCACGAAGCGTGCCATTACCTTACGTGTGCTTGATCAAGAAGATAAGGCAGTTGAGAATGCGACCGTAGTCTTAAACGAGCAAACTCAAACAACGAACTCAGAAGGGCGTGTCGTATTTAAAGACTTAACGCCGAAAGTATACACTTACCAAATCACTGAGTTGCCAGAAGGCTATCAGGGAGCGTATGAAGGCGAAGTGACCTTAACTGAAGCGGAAGATTTAGCTCAAGATCTTCGCGTTGAACGCATTATTGAACCTGGAACCGCGACGATTACAGTTGTGAATCAAGACGACGGCCAGCCGGTAGAGAATGCGACAGTTAAATTTGGTGGCTTAACTCAAACGACGGATAGCAGCGGTCAAACAACCTTTACGTCATTGGAGCCAGGTAACTACTATTACATGGTGACTGAAGTACCAACGACTTATCAACTAATTGAAGGCGCTGAAGAACAAAGAGCTGAAATTGCAGAAGCTCAGAATTTTGAAGCAACTTTAGAGGTTGATAAGAAACCCGAAGTCGGTCAAATCGATATCAAAATACTAAACACTGACAACCAGGCAATCGAAGGTGTAACCATTAAAATTGGTGATCAAGAAGTGACAACTAATGCTCAAGGCGTTGCTAGCTTTACCAACCTAGCACCTGGAGATTACACGTTTGAAGTCACTAAAGCGCCAGAAGGTTACTTGTTGGAGACAGTGAATGCAACGATTACGGTTCAAGCAAACCAAACGGTTACTCAAACATTTGTCTTGGAAAAAGAAGCGGAAGAATCATCAAGTGAGACATCAGAAGAGTCAGAAGAATCTGAACCAGATGAGTCAGAAGTAGAACAAGCGACTCAAAGATTTGTGGATGAAGCAACAGGTGTTGAAGTATTAGTGAACCCAGCAGATGCAGGGAACATTGTTAAACTTCAAGTAACAAAAGTGCCTTTACCATTAAATCCTGAGCCAGCAGCATTACGCAATATGAATGCGGATGTTTACCAAGTGACCTTAATCGGTAAAGATAATCAACCGGTTCAATTAACGAGAGTGGCACAAGTGAAATTACCAACACAACCTGTCACAAGTCAATTGAGAGTTTTAAGAGTTACGGGAGAGAATACATCAAGTCTGACATTCTCACTCTTTAACCAGAAAGTTAACTTTAGTACACAGGAATTAGGACAATTCGCGATCGTTTATGGAGCGAAAGCAGCCGAGAGTGAATCATCAAGCGAAAGTGAAACAACAAGTGAATCATCTGATTCCACATCAGTTTCTGTATCTAAAACAACGGATGTTGAACAAAACTTACCAAACACAGGTGAAATTAAAAACTTATGGTACATCACATTAGGCATCTTATTAGCGTTACTAGGTGTACTCCTTGTCATTCGTAACCGTAAAGCAGAATAAGTATACTGAATATTGTTAAAGTGTAAAGCAGACGTTAAATTTTAGCGTCTGCTTTTTGTTCGGTTATGGAATAAGTGTGTAGATTTCAACTCCACTCATCGTACTGTTTTACCAAGGCGATGGTTGCTTTCAAAGCTTCACTGACGTTCGGGCTTTTCCAGCTCAATCTGCTAGGCTCTGACTAGTTCGAATTTTTTACACTTTTAAGAGAGTGAGAGGTTAGTGTTTTGACCTCAAAAATGATGGGAGGAGGTAAAGAGCGTGGTAAGAATGAATGGTAATGCAATGTTTTCTTGAACAAAAAACGTGTTGCATCGAGACAACACGTTTTAATCGTTTATTTAAACTTATAAAATTAAGCACGTTTCGCAATCAGTTCAATTTCTACATCTGCCTCTAAAGGTAATTCTAGTACGGCCACACATGTGCGAGCTGGATACGGTGCCTCGAAGTATGTTTCGTATACTTCGTTCATAGCTTTGAAATTCTTCATGCTTGTTAGGTAAACGTTGACCTTGAGCACATCATCGAATGTGACGCCAGCTTGTTCCATTACGTTGTGTAGATTGTTGAAACATTGATGCGTTTGAGCGGCAATATCTCCCGTTAGGTCTGTGGCGTCATTTGCGTTCATAGCGGTTTGACCTGAAAAGAAAATATAGTCACCTCCGTCAACGGCGTGTGAATAGGGGCCTGAAGAACTAGCATTTGTTGCTGTATAAACTTTTCTTACCATATTAATCATCTCCTCGTTCATAATCAATCGGCGAAAGCCTAGTTCTAGTATACACAATTAAAGCCTGAAGCATTCATTAAAGATGCTTCAGGCTATTTTTAAATTATTTATGTAATGAGAAGCCGCCATTCCAGTTGATTGTCTCGCCAGCTGCCAAGGTTAATTGTAAGAAACCAATACTTTCTAATTCACGGGCGCGTTTTAATGCACCAGCATCGACAATGTTTAATGAACTACCTGTTAATGCTTCAGCAATTTTAGCTTTAGAGTCAGCTGAATCGGATGCCAATAGGACAGTTGTTTGAGCAGCATCAGCAACTTTGCCTGTAGCTAAAGTTGAAGCAAAGTTTGTGTTGAACCCTTTAACTAAGGTACTGTTGGGTAATTTGGCTTGAATTTCTTGTGCAGCTGAACCGTCTGCCGGCACAATTAATTCATCGAATGTTTCAAAGTTTAATGGGTTAGTAATATCGATGACGATTTTACCCGCCAATTGCTCACCGTAGCGCGCAATAATATCATCAACTGCTGGATAAGGGACTGCTAAGACCACGATGTCACCTAATGCTGCATCGTTTTCGCGTGTCACTACATTGATTTTGCTACCACTTGCTTCGAAATTGCCTTGGATCGCTTGACTCATGTTACCTTTACCAAAAATTGTGATATTCATTATTCATTCCTCCATTTATTTTTATTATTCAAGTATATGTTTGATTATAAAGTGGATTGCCTCGAAATACAAGTATTTTTGCCAGAATATTTCCAATAGTATTTTGCTTGACGGATAAGTGTATGGAGCATATAATACAGTTGAAAGGTGTATTAAGTGGTTGGTACACTTTGTTGAAAAGGAGGTGCAAAATGGAATTTGATAAGCGAATACCGATTTATGAGCAGTTGAAGCATCGGGTGAAACAGGCCATTGTCAACGGTGAGTATGAGGCAGGGGCCGTGTTGCCGTCGCGTCGAGAGATGGCGCAAAGCTATCAAGTCAATCCGAATACGGTTCAAAGGGCATTGAAAGAATTAGAGGAGGAGGCGTTAATTATGACGGGAAATAATGTGCCAAGTCAGGTAACAAATGATTTACATAGAATTGAAAATTTACGACAAACCATGATTGAAGAGGCGCTTTCGATTTTCTTTCAAGAGATTGCACCTTTGAAGGTAAAGCCTGAGCAGTTAGTGCAATACGTGATTCAGTATGCAGAAAGTAAACGAGGTGAATTGGATGCTTGAGGTGAAGCAGTTAAGTAAAGCGTATGGAAAGAAACGGGTGTTAGATGAGATTACATTTTCGCTAAAGCCGAATGAAGTTACATGTTTGATTGGTTTGAATGGTGCCGGTAAGACTACATTAATGGATACCATTATGCATTTGACGCCTTATCAAGCGGGAGACATTTTATTGGATGGTCAGTCTTTAACGGTGGACGATTTTAATCGGCTGACTTACGTGCCGGACAAGAATATTATTCCGAAAAGCTTAACGATTCAACAAGCCCTCGATTATCACGGGACTTATTTCGCTCATTTTAATGACAAGCGGGCTTCGGAGTTGTTGGATTTCTTTAAGCTTGAGCGAGAAGAGGTGATTGCCAAGATGTCCAAAGGGAACCGCGCACGCGCAAATTTATTGATGGCTTTATCTTTAGAAAGTGACTATTTATTGTTAGATGAGCCTTTTTCTGGGATTGATATTCTGACTCGAGAGCGAATTGCGAGTATTTTTACGACGGATTTATTGGAAAACAGAGGTGTCTTGATTGCGACGCATGAGATTCAAGATATTGAACATTTAGTGGATAAAGTAATTTTACTGGATGACGGACGCATTATTCGAGAATTTTATCCAGAAGAAGTACGTTTAACAGAAGGTAAAAGCATTGTGGATGTGTTGAAGGAGGCGCATGGGCATGAAGAAATTTATTAATTTACTGGCAGATGAATTGTACCGGTCACGTATTTTCTACGGCATTGTTATTGGTCTAGTCATTGTCAGTCAATTGGTGATGGTGGGACTTTTGATTATTGGGAATCGACAATCCGAATCAAATTATCCACTAAATCTAGCTAGTCTAATTGATTATAACGGTATTTATCATGTGTTATTGATCGCAGCCTTTTTACTATTTTTTGCTTACAGTGCTTTCACCTGGTTTCGAGAATGGAGTGGCGACAGTAGTTTCATTATTCGTTTAATGACACTACCTGGCAATCGCTTTACGATCGTGTTGGCTAAATTAGCCAGTGTCTTTTTGATGATGGGTGGCGTTATGTTTACTCAATTGTGTATGATTTTGCTGATTAACCGCTTAGCCGGAATGTTATTGGGCGATGGTGCTTATTCAGCGTTACCCATCGCTTATGCGTATGCGCAAACATTATCGACGACGTATTTTGTCATGCCGATGTCAGTGGCTTCAGCCGCTTTGATTTATGGCGGACTCCTTTGGATTGTGCTGGGAATCTTTCTAGTAGTGGTGACTTATATGCAAAGCTATCAGGAGTCTTACGTGAAAGCCTTTGGAAAAGTTGTGTTGTTGCTGATTGCGAACGGTGCCTGGCTAGTTGGGATGATTATTGTGGTCGAATCCATGAATTTAGTGGCGAGTGAGATTTTTAATGTATTTGTCGTCTTTATCTTAGTAGGGATTGTGCTGAACTTGGCCCAATTAGCTCGACGAATTAACGTCAAGCCACGCAAACACGTCATTAACCACAAGGAGGAAACAGTATGAAGAAATATGGCTTAATGATTAGCTTGAGTATTATGACTTTACTTGTGACTGCTTTCCTCTGGATTACGCCACATGTAGCCTTTGAAGACATCGCATTAGTGAATGAAACGGGAGATGCGAGTGTTCTCGATGGCTTAAATATTAATGGTTATCTTTATACAGAGAAGTTGGGCCGTGAAGAAGATGAATACTTCATGGATAGCGTGCAATTCAAATGGCGAGAAGGGCGTGCTGAATTTCGTTACTATGATACGGTAATGGGACTTGAAGATTGGCTTGGTAGTGAAACAGAAGCGGTTTTGCAGCAGTTTCCTGTTTGGCATCGGCCTAATTTAGACTATACACAAGCGCTTCAAACGGAAGGCGCTTTAGAAGTATGGGCGGGTGTTTATAATCGATACACAGATAAACAAACGGTCAGTCAGTTAAAGGTTGTACTGTTGGATCTGGAAACGAAGCAATTTGAGACGTTGTCGTATGAGTTGGCGGCAGGTACAAATGTCTATACGCAACTACTCACTTATGCGCAAACGTCTGAGACTGAGCTGAAGTTTCTAATGAAGGACAACGCTGATCTTTACGGTGAGCATTTAATGGAAGTAGTGGTTGATCTAAACGACCTCAAAGTGACCAACAAAACGTCAGTAGCTTTTGATAATCCAGACCAAAATTATCTCATTGCGCCGGATCTAACCAATGAATTAGTTGCACCAGCTCGCTACCTATTCTACTTGAGTGATGATTTTATGCGCAGTGACTCTCATTATTATGATGATAAAAAAGCACTAGTATTGATGGATCCAGCAAATCAAGAAACTGAACAGGTCGATGAATTTGAGATTGAGCACCAAGACATCACGTACCGTATCAACCAAAGCATTTATCAAGGTGATGACTTATTCGTGCTAACATATCCATGGAACAGTAACTTAATGTATCAGAATGCTACTGAAGTTCCCCAGTCCAGAATACTTATTTACGCCTACGAGGCTGAAAAATTATCGCTTGTGGAAGAATTTACAGGCCCTGACTTTAACTTGCAGCTCAGAAATGGTTTGATTTACTTTATGCAACCAACGGATGCTAGCAACTTGCAGATACAAGTTTATAGTCCGATTCAAGATGAAATGGTGTACCAAGCAGCTTGGCAACTCGCAGACAGTAGCATATTCCAAGTGAATTCACTGTATATAGATTAACAAAATCAAAAGGTGTCACCCCTAGCGTTTGACGATTATCCTAAGCCAACAAGGCTCTGGTTCAAATCGTCCGCAACGTCAGTGGCGGACACCTTTGGTGGTTCTTAGACGATATTCTGAATCGCTATTTGTGTGGGGGAAAAGCTATCGTGCTTGAGTTTTTGAAACTGAAGCATGATAGGCTTGAGGTTAAACATCTCCACTACGATAAGCCAATTAAAGCTTGCTCGAAAGAGACAAAGGTGTCGCAGTCACTACGTTCCGCGACGATTTTATTAAACCAGGGTGACTATTATAAAATCTGTCGATACGTTTAATTTAGAGGTGGTCACCTTTATTATTTCGCACAGTTCTGTGGTAAAATTTGGGTATCAAGTTTGAGGAGTGTGCGAGCGTGAAAGTAGAGCTGAAAGCTGGTCAGAGAATTGTATTTATTGGAGATAGTATTACGGACGCAGGCCGTGATTATGGGAATGCTTATCATTTAGGCGATGGTTATGCACATATAGCTGGCAGTTTGTTAATGGGACGTTATGCTGAACTACAGTTGGAGGTTTATAACCGCGGTATTAATGGGCATAAATTGAAAGATTTAGCAGAGCGTTGGCAAAAGGATTGTTTGGATTTGCAGCCGGATATTTTATCAATCATGATTGGGATTAATGATATTTGGCATCATCGCAGTGCTGGGCAGCCGATTGATGCGGCTTATTTAGCTGAATTTAAGAAGACATACTGTCGTATATTAACAGAAGCGCGTGCAGAAAATCCGGATTTACAAGTAGTACTATTACAGCCATTTTTACTGCCTATACCTGAAGACCATTTAGAGTGGGAGCAGGAATTACAACCGATGTCAGCCTTGATAGAAGACTTGGCGCAAGAGTTTTCGGCGAGCTATATTCGCTTGCATGATGAATTTAAAGAGTTGGTCAAGCAAGTGCCAGCCAAGCACTTTACGATTGAAGATGGTGTGCATCCAACGCGTATCGGACATGGTGTGATTGCGGATCGTTGGTTGCGTTTGGTTGAACCGGCTGTTAATGATTAAAGTGCGAGCGGTATGTTGGGTCATATTTTGTTAAGAATTGCTTTAGTGTTTGATTGGTATGGACAGTAGGGCCTTTATTTGATAGAATGAATAACGGTTAAATTAGACCTCTAAAAGAGTAATTTATTGTTTCGGCGATAGGTGAAGCGCACTTTTAGAACTAAACGAGGTAGTTTTGGTGCTGGTATTTAAAGAGGCACCATGTTATTTAAACATTCAAACGCCTCTAGAGCGCCTGTTTTGGGGTTGTTCTAGGGGCTTTTTTATTGGCTATGATTCGTGTTTGCGTCGAGTGATGGGGTCATTCAAGGAGGAATTTTGATGAATAGTAAGCAGTTATTGGTAGACGCTTTAGCGCCGGCATTGGCGGAGCATTTGTCAGCAGATGAGATTTTAAATTTAATTGAAGTGCCGAAAGATACAAGTCATGGTGACTTGGCTTTCCCAGTATTCCAATTAGCGCGTGTATTTCGTAAAGCACCGCAACAAATCGCGGCAGATTTAGTGGAAGAGTTAGATACAAGCAACTTTTCAAACGTTGTAGCGGTAGGTCCATACATTAACGTGAGTTTAAAACGTGAACCTGTGGGGGCTACAGTGGTGAAAGAAGTTCTTGAAGCTGGCGATGCTTATGGGAACTTGAATATTGGTGAAGGGCGCAATATGACCATCGACTTCTCAAGTCCAAACATTGCGAAGCCAATGTCAATGGGACATTTACGCTCAACGGTAATTGGGAATGCGATTGCGAATATTGCAGCGAAAGTGAACTACAACCCAATTCGTATCAATCACTTAGGTGACTGGGGGACACAATTCGGTAAGCTGATTGTTGCTTATAAAATGTGGGGCGATGACGCGGTAATCGCGGCTGATCCAGTGAAAGAACTAGTGAAATTATATGTCGATTTCCACGAGGTTGCGGAAGAAAAACCTGAGTTAGAAGAAGAAGCTCGTGCTGCTTTCAAAAAATTAGAAGACGGCGACGCTGAAATGATCCGTTTATGGACTTGGTTCAAGGATGAGTCCTTAAAAGAGTTTAATAAAGTTTACGATATGTTGAATATTAGCTTTGACTCATTCAATGGTGAAGCTTTCTATAACGATAAGATGCAACCCATTATTGATGAATTAGAAGCAAAAGGCATTACAACGGTCAACGAAGGGGCAACGATTGTTGATCTTGAAGAGCTGAACTTGCCACCAGCATTAATCAAGAAGTCAGATGGCGCGACATTATACGTAACGCGTGACTTAGCAGCAGCTAGCTACCGTAAAGAAACGTATGACTTTGCGAAAAATATTTATGTCGTAGGGAACGAGCAATCTGTTCACTTCAAGCAATTAAAAGCTGTTTTAACTAAATTAGGTCGCGAATGGTCTGAAGATATGGTTCATGTACCATTTGGTTTAATTACGTTAGATGGTAAGAAATTATCAACACGTAAAGGTAAAATTGTTTTACTTGAAGAAGTCTTGAAAGAGGCCGTTGATTTAGCGTTAGAGCAAATCACTGCTAAAAACCCAGATTTAGCGAACAAAGAAGCAGTCGCGCACCAAGTAGGTGTCGGCGCGGTTATCTTCCACGACTTGAAAACTGAGCGTATGAACAGCTTCGACTTCAACTTAGCTGAAATTGTTCAATTCGAAGGTGAAACAGGGCCATATGTTCAATATACTTATGCTCGATCTAAGTCAATTATCCGCAAATATGGTAAAGAAATTTCTACTGACTTAACAGACGCATTCGGTTTAACGGATGACTACAGCTGGGAAGTTGTGAAGAAATTAATGGATTATCCAAGAGTTGTAGCCAATGCAATCGAGCGTTTCGAACCATCACAAGTGGCCAAATATGCCGTTCAATTAGCACAACTATTTAACAAATATTACGGTAATACACGTATTCTTGAAGATGATGCACAATTAGACGCTCGTTTAGCTTTAGTTAAAGCGATGACGGTTGTTCTGAAAAATGCTTTAGGCTTATTAGGCATCGAAGCACCTGAAGAAATGTAAGACATTTGATAAGACTCCGCTAGCACAATTGTGTTGGCGGAGTTTTTGTGTTGTTAGGCGAATTGAGCTTGATTTTCCACCATCTTGCATCAATCATCTAGCTTAACTAGAGATTATCCATGGGTAGTATTAGTCTTATTTAGGGTGTCTATCCGAATACGCATCTTATTTGTTTGGGTCTAAAATAAGAAGCTAACTTTATTGTTAGTGTGCAGATAATATATCTATCCTATTCCACGCTGTCTATGTTTTTATGAGTCCGTAAAAATCACTGTCCATTCTAATCTAGCCGAAAGTCTGAGAGCATCGGCTATAAAAGAGCTAATCTAGCCGAAGGTCCGCGAGCATCGGCTAGAAAGAGTTCTAATCTAGTCGAAGGTTCGAGACAATAGACTAGAAAAAAACTAGTTTCAAGAGATTTGTGAAATCTAAGTCACTATCAGGTGGTTTACCATGCTAATAGGTTATGTCATAAATCAGTCAAAATAGACAATATGTGGGGGGATATTTTGGCAGTGGGTTGCTGGTTTAATGAGAAAACTATGATAAAATAGTGTGTAAAGTTAAAAATGGATGCAAGGAGATAGTTTATGAAGCAGGATGCGAGGAAAAAAGGCTTGTTGTTAGCGGCAGGCGGCGCGACACTATGGGGAATCAATGGTACGTTTGCCGATGTGATTTTTTCACGATTAAATGCACCAGTAGAGTGGGTGGTTGGGACGCGTTTGTTGTTGGCAGGCGTTTTGATTTTGCTGTATGCAGGTCTAGTGTTGAAGAAAAATGTCTTCGCAATTTTCATGAAAGCTAAAGATCTGGTCAGCTTGTTACTCTTTAGTAGTATTGGAATGGTGAGTTGCCAGTATTTGTTTTTCTTATCGATTGGGACGAATGGAGCAGGGTTAGCGACTATTTTGCAGTTTACGTCTCCAATTTTTATTTATGTGTACTTAGTGTTGCGTAAGGAAAAGCAAGTTTACCCACGTGAACTTTTATATATAGCGTTTGCTTTTGTGGGTGTCTTTCTAATTGTCACGAAGGGTAACTTAGGGCAACTCGAAGTAAGTGGCAACGGGCTTTTAATCGGTGTTGGTTCTGCGCTAGGGGTGGCCTTCTATACTTTGCAGCCACGCTATATTCTCAAGAAATATGGGTCTCCTTTAGTAGTAGGTTGGGGGATGTTCCTAGGCGGCTGTGTGTTCCAATTTGTTCAACCTATTTGGCAGCCGGGTTTTACGGTAGATGTTAAGGTTGTTGGCTATATGGCTTTTATTATTGTTGTCGGAACCGCAATTGCCTTCTCGGCTTTCTTAGCCAGCTTGAATTATCTCCAGCCGTCGCTATCGAATATTCTGGCGGCTATTGAGCCACTTGTGGCAAATGTATTAACCGCCATTGTGTTACAACAGCGTTGGACAGTCGTTCAAATTGTAGGAATTGTGACAGTTTTAATTTCCGTCATATTATTTGCCAATTATGGTGAGAAAATAAAACGTTTAACCACTACTGCAAATGTGATTGACTAGTTAAAAATAAATGTATCGGCGTCATCCAACAAGAGCTTACTCAAGCTTATACTGGATGGCGTTTTTGACTATTTTGAAAAGTTCACCAGGGGATTAGCAGCAGGTTTTTAAAGTGAATTAAGCTAGGGAAAAGGTTTCCAGATGTGTCCTAAAATGGAAGGGAATTCTAGATAAACTTTGGTCTATCACGATTCAGATGGGCGTTGTAAACTAATGATGTGGTCAGAAAGGGGCTAAGTAAGTGGAAGAACGTCAACACCGATTATTAGGCCTATTGGCGGCGGAAGCGGATTATCAACCATTGCAATATTTCAAAGATGACTTACTGTATCTACTCTTAATTAATTTGGCGTCCGAAATTTTCGCTCTAAACTAGCCGAATGTTCACGACAATCGACTAGAAAGCGCCCTAAACTAGCCGAATGTTCACGCCAATCGACTAGAAAGCGTCCTAAACTAGCCGAATGTTCACGACAATCGACTAGAAAGCTCCCTAAACTAGCCGAATGTTCACGACAATCGACTAGAAAGCGTCCTAATCTAGCCGAATGTTCACGCCAATCGGCTAGAAAGCTACCTAAACTAGCCGAAGGTTTATGCCAATCGGCTAGTTTAGGTAGCGCCTTAGTGGAAGCGTTCATATTTCTGCGGATCTCTATAATATGGATTTTCAAATGAGGTATTTCGTCCAGATTCATGTTGAGAGTAATGAGTAGTAAGTAAGGCAGAGACATATTTTCTTCTAATCTCATTCCCCATAAACCAACAAATATCCATAGTAGTAAAGCTAGTCTTATGATGGAACAACTTACAATACTCTTCAACCGCCAGTAGAACCGCACTACGCTTCAAAGCCTGATAGCCACAAGTTGCGCAAGTTACTTTTTGGCGCTCAATCGTCAACTTCGACCTCACGACAGCAGCAGTTCGGTGTTGAACCGCCGCATCACGAGATCTAGCCTCATTAGCTCCACAAGCAGGGCACAATAAGCCACGTATCATCTTTTGAAGATGAGTATCCTTCACGACCGGTAAATTATATTTACTGTCGCTTTCCAATGCTAACAACTGCTGCCCGATCCGTTCAGGATTTAAGCCATTGCGTCTCCCAACTTGCACCGCCACATCGCGAATATCCTGAAACATACGTAAAACACCATGACGCGGTACACATTCTAAACTGACAGACTCATCAAATGAACAACCGAAATTTGGATTCATGAAAACCACACGACCTTCCACAGGAACCTCGATTCCGGCCTCAGCTAACAACTTTTTCAAACGCCCCATGGATAGCTGAAAACTACTCAAAGGATCATTTTGCAGCGGTTTGCCATTGAAATAAGCGACATTGTCACGATAAACAAACTGTCCATTATAATATTTTGCATTCAGCACATACAGCTTCGCATGCGTGACCAATAATAAATCACATTCCACTTGGCGCGACAACCAGAAATTTCGTCGCCACCAAACATCTTGAAAATTTTGTTCCATCAACAGCCGGAATAATTCGTTTTCGCCCACCACACCATTCACTAACAACTGGTAGTCGAATTGCTCATCCTTTCCTAAAGCCTCTCGCATCGCCATCGCGACATACCATTCCAATTTATCATCCATCAGGTTTCGCCTCCAATTTTATGTTCTACCTATAAATACGTAATAAATCGCAATTTGTGTCTCTAACTGCCAAAATATTCATTAAGATTTTCTTGCGATTTACGAAAATTGATGAAAATACAAAAACAGCCTGTCACATGACAAGCTGTTCAGCGTTAACGTTTTTGTAGTTTTAAATAGTAGTGAAGTAAAGAATCACGACATGGACGAAAAGCGGGCTCCTCCATCAAAATAGCTAAATTATGTAACATGATACGTCTTAGAACAACGATTATTTTCCCCATATTGCTTGCCTCCCTTGAAGTTAATATCATTATAGCGAGTAAAATAGATTGAATCTTTAAGTTTTGCGCCGTATACTATAACAAAAGCGACAAGAGGTGCTAGCGTATGGAAAAGGAAATGCGATCCTTGATGATTGGTCCAGAAGGGAAACAACTCGATGAACTAGGGACACCAGATTTTGCGATTGGTTTTTATGAATTGAATGTGAGTGACTTTATCAATCAAGAAATACCAGCGCATTGGCATGGCGATTTAGAAATTTTTATGCTGGATGAAGGAACGGTACGATTATTTATTCGTAATCAAGAATACATGCTACAGGCTGGTGAGGCGTATTTTGTCAATTCGAATGTCTTGCATGGTTTGTGTGTTGTTGGCGAAAATCCGGGGCGTTATCGATCGATTGTGTTTGATGCGTCGATTATTGCGGGGCAGACGGGGAGTGTGTTTGATCTGGAATTTGTCCGCCCATTTACTGAGCAGGGTGGGCCGTTGTGGTTGTCGAGTCAAACGGAACTTGATGTTGCGATGGAGGTTCGCTCAGCTTTTGAGCAGGCTTATGCGGCGTATCATACGAAAGCTGAGGGTTATGAATTTGATATCCGGGCAGCTTTGTCTAAGATTTTCTTGAAAGTTCGTGCCAGTACAGAATCGCACCCACTGAAGGTGCCGAGCCAACAAGAAATGCGTTTGAAGCAGATGTTGGCCTGGTTAGTAAGTCACTATCAGGAGGGAATTGGCGTAGAAAAAATCGCCGAAGTGGCGGGAATCAGTGTGCGGGAATGTCAGCGTTATTTCTCGACTTATGTCAAAATGTCACCGATTGGTTACTTAACCCATTTACGTTTGACTGCTGCCACAGAATTATTGGTTTCGACAGATTTACCGATTACTGAGATTGCGCTGGCTTGTGGCTATAAATCGCCAAGCTATTTTACTAAGCAATTTAAAGAACGTGTCGGCTTATCGCCCCGCGACTATCGACAGAAGCGAATGGGCTAACATTCGCTAGCAGAAAAGTGTACACTATCAGTAAGGAAGCATTATGAGGAGGAATAGGAATGGTACAATATGATGTGAGCACACCAGCGGAATATTTGGCTGCATTAGAAGACGATTGGCGCAAAGAAAAATTGTTGCAGTTACGCACCATGATCCAAACAGCAGCACCGGAAGCAGAGGAAGGCTTAGCTTACAAGATGTTATCATACGGTGTGGGCGACGACCAATTCATGGCCCTGAACGCTCAGAAACACTATGTCAGCCTATACGTTGGCGATATCGAGAAAATCGAAAATTCCGAAGAACTTCTCAAAGAGTTCAACCTAGGCAAAGGCTGCGTCCGCGTCCGCAAAACTATTGACTTATCTTCAACAGGCATCGAAACCTTCATCCAACATACGATAAAAAGATGGCGCGCTGGTCTAGATATCGATTGTTAAGCAAAAAAAGACCTGACTTGCACATTATGTGCGAGTCAGGTTATTCATATTATGTAGGATGAGTGGTTTTAATGAATTGTGAGCTTCGCTCATATTAGTGGATCTACAATGCGTTAGTCGCTTTCAAAGCCTTCGCTAGCGCTTCTGTCTTTTCCAGCTCAATCGACCACGCCGATCCACGAACTTCGGAACAGCAACTAGAAAACTAACTGAACCAACATCATATACAGTAAAGTTCCTGTCGCGATCGACAACAAGGTATTGCGCTTGAATACATGAACCACCACAATTGCCAATATCGCGATCAATTCAGGGATACCGTGAGGTGAAGTCACGATTGAAACATCTTTAAGCGCATAAACCACTAACAATGCAATTGCAGCCCGCGGCAATACTTTACCTAAATAAGTGATTAAAGCAGGGGGTTGCTTGCTAGGAGGGAAAATCCAGAAAGGTAAGAAGCGCAAGGCAATCGTCGTCAAGGCAATTAATGTAATCGTAATTAACATGTGAGCATTACTCATGACCTTGCTTCACCTCCTTGTAATAATCCAAACTGAATAAAATTAGAATAATAATCATAGCAGGAATCATAAAGTTTGCGCCACCGAAAATCACCAGACATACCGCAGACCCAACGAGCCCAATGATAGCCGGACGATGACTACTCGCATTCAACCATTGTTCAACAAAAATCGTCACGAATAATGCTGTCAATACAAACTCAATCCCTTCCGTATTGAACGTTAAATTACTTCCAATCACAGCTCCAAGCCCACAGCCAATCACCCAGTAGCACTGGTTCAGAAAGGTCACCAGAAAGTAAACCCAGTTACGATCCTGCTCCTCTGGCACTTCCAAAGAAGCCAATAAAGAAAACGTCTCGTCCGTCAGACCGAACATACAATAAATTTTGCGAAAGCCATTCTTCAATTGGTTGAAAGGTACCAACATTGTGATGCCGTAAAAGATATGACGGGCATGAACCATAATCGTTAAAAGAATCGCGCCGATCGGGTTAAAGGCCGCAAGCAACAAGTTAACCGCCGCAAATTGCATAGAGCCTCCATAAATCACAACCCCCATTAACACCGGATAATACAAGGGCAAACCTTTGCTCGTAGCGAGAATCCCGAAAGAAATCCCCAAGAAAACATAGCCCGCCATAATCGGAATGGTTAAAGGAAAAGAATATTTAAGAGCGTTTTTCATATAATGCACCTTTCTCTCATATAATTTTAATCAATGTATCTATATTACCCGTCTTTCCAAGTGCGGTCAATTGCTTTTTCCAGGCAAAATACTTACTATTATTAGGTAGAGAAATGACACAGAAAGGGTGAAGACTATGCATACAATTAAATTAAAACGTGTCTATGAATCCGCTGAAAAAACGGATGGGTATCGTATTCTCGTCGACCGCCTTTGGCCAAGAGGAGTTAAAAAAGAAGAACTCCCCTATGACTGGTGGCCAAAAGATATTGCCCCATCACCAGATAGTCGTAAATCTTTTGGTCATAAAGCCGAAAATTTTGCAGCCTTTGAAATGGCGTATCGTGCAGAATTAGAAGCGAATGATTTTTCAACCGAGTTTGTCGATCACATCCGTAAAGAACTAGAGAGTCAGACAGTCACATTTATATATGCTGCTAAAGATCCTAAAATCAATCATGTGGTTTTACTAAAGGAGTGGACTGAGACTCAGTTGAAAAAGTAGCGTTAATAGTGAAAATAACAAAAACGTCGAACCTCATCAGGAACGACGTTTTTGTTTTTTCATAAATGCTTGCCACTCTTTGTGAACTCGGCGTATTTTATTAATAGCGACAGGGCAAGATTGACCATGTTGAAATTCTAGTAAATAGTTTTCTGTATCAATAGCAGTAACCTGTTCAAGGTTAACTAAAATTGATTTGTGGACACGAATTAATTTTGGCAAACTCATCTGAACATCTTTCAAACGTCCATAAAATTTGTAATGGGCAAAGGTAGTTTGTAGTCCTATCACATGAGGTGTCGACGTTGTTTCAAAGAAAAGAATCTCTTGTTGGTTGACCGAACGTGTCTTTGACCCACTTTTGAATACATATAAAGCCTTTTGATCGCTGTTAATCGTTTTCCTGGTATCAATACTGTGTAAACAGGAAACAATCTGCTTTTGTAATTGTTCAAGATTATCTTTCACAATAAAGTCATACGCTTCAACTTTATACTGGAAGGTGACGGGTGCTAAATCGGCGTGAGATGTAACAAATATTATTTTGCCGATATCATCATAGGCTCTGATTTGAGCTGCTAATTCAATGCCATTCATTTTATCATTTAAATCAATATCCAAGAAATAAATACCTGCTCTGTTCGGATTTCTTTTCAAGTATTCAAGTATTTGAAAGGGGTCATCTGTTGCTAATGCCACTTGCATATCAAGTTCTTCTATCAACACATAATTCTCGATAATAGCGGTAATTTGTTGGCGTTGTTGGGCAATATCCTCACAAATAAGAATAGGCATCATAGCTTAAAACCTCCTGTTCTGTCTGGAATAATGATTTCTTGTGTAAAGCGATTATCAGAGACGGTCGTATTAACTAGAATGTTAGTTTGTTTCTGTAAGGTAATCAAATTTGCTAAGCCAAAGCCGCGATCATCACCTTTAGAAGAGAAACCTTCCTTCTGTAATATAAGTAAAGGCTTGACGTCGTGATGGCAGTCATTCACGACTAGGATAGTTGTGGTAGCAGCTTCTTTGATAAAAGCTAGTCTAACACTCGCTTCTTTCGATTCTAACGTAGCCACTTCTTCAATGGCATTATCTAGAATAATTCCCAACATACGACTAATAGCTAATTGATTATCATTGTGAATCACAATTGCTTCGGCTATCTCTAGAAAAATCTTGACGTTGATTAGTTGGGCGGCGATTAATTTAGCATAAATAATTTGACGCAAATTCGCATTCTCTAATAATAATAAGTGTTCAAATTGTTGATTGTTGGTAGAAGCGTGGTTACTGATTTCATGATGAAAATAAGACGTTAAGTCATCCCAGGCCTGATTGTGAATAAAACCTTCAATACTCAGCAATATATTTTGATAATCATGTCGGAATTTACGCAGCTCATCATATTGTTGTTGAGTGAGCTGCAAATATTCACGATCAATTTCTGTTCTGGCTTTAAGTTGTTCTTGATAAATAACCTGTGTTTCGTTTCTTTGGAAAAGTATGAGCGTAACAGCGAACAAAAGGATCACTGTTGTTAAGATGCCTTGAAAAATTTCAAGTCGTGTATCATGACCCGCAAATAAATAATCAAACAATTCCATCATCTGTATATAATAAAAACCAAGAAAAATCGTCAAAGGTAGTAAATAGGCATAAGGCTTTACCTTTTGAGGTAAATGTCGGAATAACCAATATTCGCAAAACGACAACAAAGCTATAATGATGAACGAGACTGCAAATACACCCCAGAGAGAGAACGTCAAAGATGGAAGAAAATGAATTAAGTAATTACTTATGGATAAATTTATGAGTGGTAAAGTTGTTAAAAAAACAGATTGTTGAACTTTTTTTGTGTGCAAATAACTCAGTACAAAGAAAACCAAGAAAATAAGCAAGAGTTCAGTCGCTTCGCGGTAAATAGGACTGAGTTGTAGAATAGCAAAAATAGAACCAGCTAGAATTATGTTTTTAAACCAGCCTAAATGGACTTTTTGGATAAAAAAAGCAACCAAATATAAAATCCAACGAGCAAGCAAAACGGTATTCATTAAATTTTGACCTCCTTTTTTAAAGGATAATGATTAAAAAGTATTGGTTCATGACAGATTGAACTTTAATTAGTGGCGTTAGGTTATGATACAGTTAAGAAATAGTATCTCTAGTTTAAACTCAAATGTGAGGCAAAGTCAAAGAAAAAAAGGAGTTTTAGAATGAAAAACGCAGTGATTAAGTGGTTAAGTTTGCTTAGTGTATTGACGATGATAGGGTACTCAAACGATATGACTGTGGTCTTAGCACAAGACGATGATCAAGTAACAGAGAGTAATCAACAAGAGTTTCCATATAATGGCTACTATGCAACGGAAGAAAATCGGTATATTCGAGGGTTTTACTTTGATGAACATACAATTTACATTATTTTTCCTTTAGAAAATGAAATTAATACCGACACTAAAAATTTTGACCGTTGGGAGAAACTCTATAATCATGCGAATTATGTATCATTAAATATAAATCCATTTGTTAGTTCGGAGGAAGTTGAGAAGTGGCGTGAAGAAAACTTGCCAAATTTGGCCGAAATTTACACAGAAGTTGCTAAGCAAATTACACCAGATATGACAAGGCAACAAGTTGATGCCATGATTGATGCCCAAATACCTAGTGTGGATACAACAAATGCCATTATAAACACTGATCGTATGTGGTGGAATCCTTATGTAAAGCTGAATGCACCAACTATTTTTAGGTCACAAAATTTATGGCGGGTGGAAATCTATGATAACCTCCTCTTACGCTTTGAGTATGAGGAGAGTACAGATGGAGAAACAATCACTGATGATTATGGCGTAACCTATACCAAAACTAACGAAAAACCAGAGAGTATTCCATAAACTATTTACCAAGGAGGGCTCATATTATGAAGAAATTTATGCTTATATTAGTCGCTATGCTACTGTCGCTTACTTTACTTTTACCTCAATCACAAGTTGTTGCTCAAGAGAATACAGATTTTCCATATAAAGGCTATTACTTGACTGAAGAAAATCGAATGATTCAAGGTTTTGTCTTTGATGATGCAAGTATCATGATTTTGCTGCGTCCTGAGAACCAACGCGATGATGAGACGAAGAACACGGAACGACTCTTTGAATTACTAAATAATTATCAAGGTCTGACCGGGATGATTGATCCTACAATGGATGCAGATGAGTTTAAGAAGTGGCAGGAAGAAAACCTAAACTTGCCAGATTATGCACAAATTTATACTGAAGTAGCCGCACAGATTACGCCTGAGATGACGCGTCAAGATATAGATGCGTTAATTGACGCACAGGATCCGCACATTGATTTTGCTAACGTGCACCATAATTTCAATGCTCCTTCAGATTATCAATTCATTACCTTACATGCACCAACGATTGAACGCTCGCAAGACCTTTGGCTTGTTAAAATTCAGACACAACGAATTTTACGCTTTGAATATGAAGAGGACTCCGATGGCGAAACAATTACGGATGATTACGGCGTGACTTATACGAAATCTGACACCATGCCATAAAGAGTCGCACTGCTTAGCTAAATTGCTGAGCAGTGCTTTCTTGTAATATGAGGTTTTATAATTTTTGTATTAATTTAGCAAGCTTTGTACTTCTGTCATCTTATGCTCATCCAAGGCGGAGGTTGCTTTCAAAGCCTCAATGATAAGCGTGACGTTCGTATTTTTCCAGCTCAATCGGCTAGGAATCGGTTAATTTGATTTCTTTATTGGTTGTCACAGCAAGCTACGCCGATTGCTCATTAACTGTTTCGCTACCGCTTTGGAACACAATTAGCTGATCTGCCTTAAGTATTCCAACAAAAGTATAGCGATATAATCAGATTAAAACGACTAAACAGAATTTAAATTCTGAAGTTTTCTTATTAAGAAGCCTATGAGTATTATGTTAATTTATCGAGGTTTATACTTCGATAATCATGTCGATAGTCGAATTGAGTTGGCACGTTAACAGGTCTAATGTGTCGACTCAATTTCCGAGTTAGCACATTAGAACAAATATCTGTATGTTTAAGCAAAAAAACCAGCTGCAAATGCGAGTATATTGCCTGGAATAAGCAAGTGACTCGTCATAATATGCTTGAAAATCGAAAAATTTACGGTAATCATGTCGATAGTCGAATTGAGTTGGCACATTAACAGGTCTAATGTATCGACTCAAATTTCGAGTTAGCACATTAGAACAAATATCTGTATGTTTAAGCAAAAAACTAGCTGTAAATGCGAGATATTGCCTGAAATAAGCAAGTGACTCGTCAAAATATGCTTGAAAATCGAAAAATTTACTGTAATCATGTCGATAGTCGAATTGAGTTGGCACGTTAACAGGTCTAATGTGTCGACTCAAATTTCGAGTTAGCACATTAGAACAAATATCTGTATGTTTAAGCAAAAAACTAGCTGTAAATGCGAGATATTGCCTGAAATAAGCAAGTGACTCGTCAAAATATGCTTGAAAATCGAAAAATTTACGGTAATCATGTCGATAGTCGAATTGAGTTGGCACATTAACAGGTCTAATGTGTCGACTCAATTTCCGAGTTAGCACATTAGAACAAATATCTGTATGTTTAAGCAAAAAACTAGCTGCAAATACGAGATATTGTCTGAAATAAGCAAGTGACTCGTCAAAATATGCTTGAAAATCGAAAAATTTACGGTAATTACGTCGATAGTCGAATTGAGTTGGCACATTAACAGGTCTAATGTGTCGACTCAATTTCCGAGTTAGCACATTAGAATCATTGAAAATAAATAAAGGGATATGCTTCGCTAATAGATTGATAATTATTAGCGGAAACTATTTAATGCGTCGATTGTAGAGTAAAACTGAGAACATCTTGTTTAAAAAGCTTTTAAAAGGGCGACTTCTTTTGCAAAAAGAAGTCATTTCATCCTTGAAGTGCAAGAAAGTGTTTCAATGTTCGAACTCGCGATCTGAGTTTAAACATTGAGGGCTTCAATCATCAAACTCACAAGCCGAGTTTAATCATTGAATCGCGAAAACTCAATAAGCTGACAGAATAAGACAATATAGTAATTACTTGATTCGTAAACTAGGTCACCCATTAATCCCTCAAACTAATCCATTTTTATTGTCTTAACAATAATGTAAACATTTACAATCAAGCCGTAAACAGCGTATAATAAACATATGACATTTGAAAGGTGGATTATATGACGATTTTAGACAAAACATTGACGCTTAACAATGGCGTTGAAATCCCACAAGTTGCCTTAGGGACTTGGCAAGTATCGATTGCAGATGCGGTAAACTCAACCGCTTTTGCGATTAAGAATGGCTACCGTCATATTGACGGTGCGCGTGGTTACAACAATAGTAAAGGAATTCGTGCAGGAATCGCGTCCAGCAAAGCAAAACGTGAAGATATCTTTATCACAACTAAAATTCCTGGCGAAGCGAAAACTTATACAGATACGATGACGGCTTTCTACCGAGAATTAGAAGAACTAGGGACAGATTATATTGATTTAGTGCTCGTTCACTGTCCAACACCTTGGCATCTATTTAGTCGTGAAGCCACACGTCCGAACTTCTATGAAGAAAACTTACAAGTTTGGCGCGCTTTGAGTGAATTATATGAAAAAGGTTTAGTTCGTGCTATCGGTGTATCGAACTTTAACGTGGCGGATATTCAAAACTTGTTAGACAATACATCGATTAAGCCAGTTGTGAACCAAATTCTGTTCCACATTGGTTATACGCAAGATGAAATTGTCAACTTCTGTCAGGAGAATGATATTATCGTTGAAGCTTATTCTTCATTGGGAACAGGGCGTTTATTAGGTAATCCAGATATCCAAGCGATTGCGGATAAATACTCAAAAACGATTCCGCAGATTTGTTACCGTTATCCAATTCAGAAAGGGCATATTATTTTGCCGAAATCTGTTCATGAAGAATATATTTTAGCAAACGCTGATTTAGATTTTGAAATTAGCGCAGAAGATATGGCCTTCTTAGACCAACTATCAATTTAAATAGTGTATAAAGGGAACTCTTTTATTTGGCGAAAGCTGGGTGAAAGGGTTTCTTATTTTGAGTGAAATACCAATAATCATCATTCAAACTATGACTTTGGATAAATATTCGTCAGAGGCTAAACTATTTCTTAGCAAATTGGAAGCTTATAAGCAAACATTACTACTTAAACAATGGTATAAGCTAACTGCCTTAAAACAACTTGTGATAAAATAGGAGTCATAAAGAACGGTTAAAGGAGGTAGAGTGTGTGACGGAGAAAGTGTATTTTGGCTATGGGAAAGATGTAGCGTCAATTGAATTATCGAAATTGAATCGTCACGGGATTATTGCAGGCGCAACGGGTACAGGAAAGACGATTACGTTGAAGGTGTTGGCGGAACAGTTGAGTGCGGCAGGGATTCCGGTGTTCCTCTCGGATATTAAAGGGGATATCGCAAGTCTGGCGGAAGCCAATACCGGAGATGGTCTGGAAGAAAGATTAACAGCAACACAGTACACCACATATGAACCACAAAGTTATCCGGTGGAAATTTGGGATGTGTTTGGAGCGGAAGGGACGCCAGTTCGAATTACCATTTCTGAAATGGGACCGATTCTCTTATCACGTTTATTAGGCTTGAATGATACGCAAACCGGCATACTGAATATTGTCTTTGCGGTAGCAGATGAGCGGGAATTATTATTGATTGATTTAATGGATTTACGTGCGATGTTAAATTATGTTGCTGACCACGCGCAAGAGTTGGGCCAGCACTATGGTACGATTTCAAAAGCTTCAGTTGGCGTGATTCTGCGCAGTATTGTGGTCTTAGAACAACAAGGAGGCCAACAATTTTTTAATGAGCCGAGTTTGGAAATAGCGGACTTTATGCGCCAGTCAGCAGATGGACGTGGCGTGATCAATATCCTAAATGCTAAGCAATTATATACACAGCCGACTTTATATGCGACCGTGTTGCTGGCATTATTATCGGAACTCTATGAAGATTTACCTGAAGTAGGGGACTTACCGCAGCCGAAGTTAGTCTTTTTCTTTGATGAGGCGCATTCACTCTTTGATGGCACACCAAAAGCCCTCCTAGACAAAATAGAACTGATTGTTCGCTTGATTCGCTCGAAAGGTGTAGGTGTCTTCTTTATTACACAGAATACAACGGATATACCTGAAGCTGTCGCCAGTCAGCTTGGGAATCGAATTCAACATGGACTCAGAGCCTTTACGCCGAAGGAATTAAAAACAGTCAAAGCAGTGGCAGATAGTTTCCGCCAAGAAAGTGGCGAAGATTTAGCGCATGTTATCCAAGAGTTGAAAGTCGGTGAAGCGGTCGTTTCAACCTTGCAAGCTGATGGGACACCGTCTATGGCTGATCGCGTCATGATTTACCCGCCACAAAGTCGCATTGGCACGATTGATCCAAGCAAACTATTGCAAGTAGTCAATCAATCACCTTTATTGGAGAAATACCAAGAGAGTATTAACCGCGAAAGTGCGCACGAACAAATCACGGCCTTAATTGAAATGGAAGAAGCAGCCTTGATTGCAGAGGCAGAAGCAGCGGCTCAAGCCGCCGAAGCAGAACGTTTAGCCAAAGAGCAAGCCAAGGCAGAGGCTAAGCAAGAAGCAGAATTAGCCAAAGAATTGGAAAAACAGCGTAAGCAAGCCGAAAAAGAAAATGAACGGGCCCGTCAGGCGGCACAGAAAGCCCGTACAAGTGCACGTCGTACAGATTCAGCGATGGATCGTTTCACGAAGAATATTATGAGTAGTGTTGGACGCGAAGTAGGTAAAGCCGTGTCGCGTGGTATTACAGGAATGTTTAAACGTTAGGCATCATCAATTAAACAAAATTGTATAGAAAAGAGGAACTTTGAATGAATTTTATGTCAGTGGGAACTACAGGGATTGAAGCAAGTCGTCTAATTTTAGGTTGTATGCGAATGAGTGAGTTATCGGTGGCTGAGGCAGCAGACGTATTAACTGCAGCTCATGCAAGTGGCATTAATTTTTATGATCATGCGGATATTTACGGTGGAGGCAAATCAGAAACAGTTTTTGCTCAAGCCGCTAAAGCAGCTGGTTTAAAACGTGATGAACTATTCTTACAATCAAAAGTTGGGATTCGTAAAGGTTTTTTTGACTTCTCGAAAGAACACATTGTATCTTCGGTAGAGGGGGTTTTAGATAGACTTGAAACAGACTATTTAGATTTCTTATTGTTACATCGTCCAGATACTTTAGTAGAGCCTGAGGAAGTCGCTTCAGCCTTTGAACAATTAGCACAAAGTGGTAAAGTTAACTATTTCGGCGTCAGCAATCAAAACCCAATGCAAATTGAGCTCTTACAAAAGTATGTGCCAATGAAACTACAAGCGAATCAGCTTCAATTTGGTCCAGCACATACCCCAATGGTGGATGCAGGTTTTAATGTGAATATGTTGGATGAAGCTGGCTTGAATCGAGATGGAAGTATCCTTGATTATTCACGACTTAAAGAAATGACGATTCAACCGTGGTCGCCATTCCAAGTAGATTTAAGCCAAGGTTTATTTATTAAACATCCAGCTTATCAAGAATTAACAGCTAAATTGCAAGCTTATGCCGACGAACGTGGTGTTACACTTGAAGCCATCGTGATGGCTTGGATTCTACGTCATCCAGCAATGATGCAACCAATTGTTGGCTCAATGAATCCAGAGCGCATCACTAAAATGTGTGAAGGGACAACAGTCGAATTAAGTCGCCAAGAATGGTATGATATATACCTAAGTGCAGGCAATAGTTTGCCTTAAAATAATTAAAGGTAGGGTATCATGACGATTAAATTAATTGCAATTGATATGGATGAAACATTTTTAAAGACGGATAAGACTTACGATGTCGCTCGTTTTAAGCGCATTTTAGCGGATTTATTAGCGAGAGATATTATTGTATGTATTGCGAGCGGGAATAGCTTCCACAAACTAGAAGCATATTTCGACGAAGAAGACCGCAATCGTTTATATTTTGCCGGAGATAATGGAAATTATATTGTGCGTGAACAAGCATTGTTGCACGCAATTTCGATTAATCCTGAAACGGTCATCTCAATTGAGCACTTCTTAGATGAATTCGATGGTTTCCATCCTAACGTGAGTACTGGAGATAAGACCTATTTCCGTGAAATGGATGAGGAAGAATTGGAAATTGTTAAACGTTATAACGACCGTATTGTGTTAGTTGAAACGTTTAATGATATCCCTGTGAATGAACAAGCAGTCAAAATCGCCATCCATAGCGAGAAGGCGTTACACGAGAACAAAACAATGGCGCGTATTATTAATGAACGATATGATGATTGCTCCGCTGTGACAAGTGGTGACGGCTGGCTAGATGTTTATCATCGTGATGGTGGTAAAGGCTCTTCGGTACGCTACTTACAAGATAAATATAATATTTCATCGGATGAAACGATGGCATTTGGCGATAGTTTAAACGATTCGTCAATGATGCGAGAGGCTCTATATAGTGTTTCAATGGGGAATGCGGATCCAGATTTAGTAGCAGAAACACGTTATCAAATCGGCAACAACAATGACCTAGCCGTTTTATCGCTGTTGGAAGAGTTATTAGCGAATGATTCGATGGCATTCATGAAGAAATACCGTACACATAAACGTTAAAATTTAGAATAGTAAAGAAGGTTAATTATGGCGAAGAAACCAACCAATCGCACAAGCAAGCACCAACGTCGAGAAAAAGAAGAAGAATTTGTTCAAATCGATATTTTTAAAGTGCCTGCTCAACAAGCTGAAATGTACAATGTTTTACGTGAAGCTGTTGCTGAAGAAAGTTTAGAAATTTGGGGCGCAGAGTTTGCGAAGGCTGAACGAGTGAGTGATAATCCTGAAGAGGGTGAAGCAGTCGTAGCTTATGACGCCGAAGGCGTAGAACAAGCGCGCTTATACTTGAATCCAAGTAATATTTCACAGGCACAGAAAGCCCGCGATAAAGATCAACTTGCGAAGTTTTTAGAAAACCAACTTTAAGCAAATTGCTTATAACCTAGAATTTTAAAAGAAAAGAACGCATGAGCAGAGCGATATCTCTGACAATGCGTTCTTTCATTTTTATATTTTAAGGGTTTATTGTTTAGCATTGATCCTTTGCTCACCTGGATGGTTTGCTAAAGTGGTAGTCATTTCCTAGCGTTCACAGACGTTGGTACTTTTCCAGCTGACATTAACACCAGTTCAATCGGCTAAACTCTGATCAATTTGCTGCGCCGATTTCCCCTGATACCGTTTTTGCAACACCACCACGGAAATCTACGCATGGAAGATTAAATGGAATTCAAGATGTATTATAAACAACGAAGCTAAACAAATATTAAGTAATCACAGAGAAAGTCCGAATTGTTCCTCTGTTAGGAACAAGCGACGCGAATGATTATGTGTATCATACTGGTTCCCAAACACTTATCCAAGTATCTGTAGAAACATTTAACAATCTACGATGTAATACACCGTTGATTATTTTATAACGCCATTCAATAGCATTAGCAAAAGGTTCAACAATAGTATTATCAGCGATAATACTTTGGGCGCTCACAGAATCGTTAGCAGTAAAAATTGTCGTTAATATAATAAAACTGATAGTAAACATTTTAATTAGTTTCACTTTTAATATCATCCTTTGTTTTAAAAATTGGCAAGGTATTAAACGATTCGTGTTTAATATCTTCGATAGTTTGAATTAATTGATCATTAACATACAATTCGTATTCATCATTAGTATTTAGAAATAAATAAGCATTATCTTTAGTAATTAGAAAGGATTCATCACGTTTTGTGCTATTCTCATAATAGGGTTCAATTATAATCGAAGTTGAGAAATAAAAACCAATTAAAAACAAAACCACCAAAGTGGATAATTTCGGTTTGAACTTATTGTTATTTAATATATTAACCGAACGCTGATAAAGTGGTTCTTCAGAGACCGCATTAAAATATAATGCAAAATCTGAAGCTTTAGTTGAATAATTTTGTTCGTTTTGAACTTTCAGCATTAATTGAATATATTCAATTCGTTCTTCGGTAGAAAAATTTTCAACCAGTTCTTCATCAACTCGAAGTTCAATAATCGTTGAAAATTGTTCTCTAAAAATGTACATTAAAGGATTCCACCAATAAATAATTACAAGGAATTCGTAGATACCTTTAACAATTAAATCGAATCTAGAAATGTGTAAATACTCGTGTTTCAATATGTTCGTCAATTCAGTTTCGGTAAAAAATGTATTAGGCAATAAGATGATTGGTTTTATAAAACCAATTACACAAGGAGACTTAATTTCGGAGAGAACTCTTACCTTGTGTTTTTGATAATTTTCCGGCAATGTTTTATTGAAAAAATTGACTGAGTAACTATAGTTGACAATTTTTTTGAAATTAATGAGGCTTTTAATTTGTTTGATTAATTTGACGAAACTTACACTACCCCATAGTATACAAAATAACATCATAAGACTTGTATTGATCAACGGCAGGTCTGCAATTAATATATCACGCACAAATGGAAAAATAACTTTTGAATAGATAGAAATGGTATAGGTATACTCCACTGGTAGTAACATTCTAAAGATAAATAGAAGTGAAATTAAATTTAATATTCTAGCAGATATCATAGATTTGTTACTTATTTTTTTCATTAAATAATGTTGCAATAAAATAAAAGGTGTACTTAAGACTATCGATATAAAAATGGTTTTAAACGAAAGATTCATAGACCAGTCTCCGTTTACTCTGATTTTCGTGCTTGTTCAAGTAGTTCTTCAATTTTATTAATTTCTTCTTCAGAAATTTTTTGTTCCTGGCCAAGAAATGCTGTCATAAATTTTTGTAGGTCTATCGATTCGAATTGTTTAACGATAAATTCTTCTTGACTAATTGTCGGTAGGTAACATCGAGAAAGTGCTTTTCCGCTAAAAACAATCTCATCGACTTCAATAAGTTTGTTCTTTAGTAGATTTCTAAGTGTTGTTTGAACCGTACTCATAACAAGATCTTCATTCAAATCACAAATTTGTTTTGCAGTCAGTGCTTCATTGGCTTCCCACATTAAAGAAAGAATATCTCGTTCCCGATTACTAATCCTATTTTTTAACATTTTTATCACCTCTTTTAATTATAATATAACATATAAAAGTTATCGAAAGAAGTAAAGGTAATCGATTCTTTATATTATATAAATGATGATTTAAGTTTTACTCAAAAATTACGTCAAGAATTCAAACTAGATTTCTGAAAATTTTACTATGATAGCACTGGATTATTTATAAATCATTTGTGTATTCAAATGAATAACCACAGATCTGGCAAGGAGAAGCCAATAAATGTTCGACATATTTCATAATGTGATTTTTCCAAGATATCATCTATCATAAAGTTTTTTTTATTCGTCAAGGGATGAACCTTACTTATTTAGACCCCCTCAAGCTAAGCTTTGACTAGTGAAATTCATATATAGCCGTATAAAATCAGAAGAATTAGAATAAACTTTTCGGTTATATACTGATTTTGATCAAGAATGATTTGGGTTTTCTTGACGTGTGTGCTTTAAGATGCAAATGGAAAAAGTCATTTACAATGACAGTAAACATTTATATACCTAGCGCATAAGTTCTCTCATGAAATGACAACAGTCAAAATTTCTTCTCTGCTTTCTAGTTTTTTTCATTCTAATTAAATTGATTCGCATATTTAGTTCTACATTCTCGTTATCGAGTCCCTAATAATGATCCTTTACATCAGTAGTCATTTCTGAAAAAAAATAATTCATTTATATACATTAACTTTAGTTGGTCAATATTTTATTAATTTTTATGCACCACTAGTCATAAACTATAAAAAAGCACCAATGCACTGGCACTATCGTGGCATTCAACTTCAAAAAACTTAAGGTAAAAAGCTGATATTTCTAATCTTAAGCATATTTGTGAGTATCCATAACCGTGAAAGGGCGTATAGATGGTGCAACCGAAACAATCTGTTGTTCGCAGAACGATTGCTTAATATCGAGAAGATCAAATAGCCACAACAATTATTTTTACTGGAAGACAAACCTTATTAAAATATTGCTTAAATAATTTAATTAGCTGTTTTAATGCACTTTTCAGCTAGAATTCAGCTTTTTATATTTACTAGTCTTGAGTATTATTCGTTCAATTTGAGTAAAGATATTTTTATTATCCTTTTATATAAAGCTGGATTTAGTTTCTAATAAATTAATCACTTGTTCTCTTTTTTTAACAACTTTACAATCTATCATACGACTATTCGCTTATACAACTTCTTTTGGTAATAACATTAAGTAAAAATAGATATTAAACATATTTCTTGGTTACGATTACAAATAAAAACAATAGATATTATTGACAATATATAATATAACTGTTAAGCTGTGTTTGAAATCGATTTCAAATTAAGAAAGTTTTAGTAATACTAATTTTGTTTCAATGAAACTTATAGTTTAATAAAAAGTATGAAAACTAATAGATATTTTACAATAACAAAAGAACACTTGGACGAGTTGGCACATCATCTAAAACTAGCAAAGAATGTCACATCTTATCGCCGCATTCAAGCAGTGATGTTACGCGGAGAAGGGAAGACCATTGTTGAAATTGTGTCCTTCACACAAACTGCTCCCCGTACCATTACCACTTGGACCCAAAGATACCTAGAGGAAGGCCTTCAAGCGTTTATGACGAAAAATCGAGGCGTTAGGAGAAACGCAAAAACATCCGAGGAGAAGGAAAGAAAAATGAATAGAAAAAACCTAAGAGTTGTTGCATTAGTAATTATACTTTTAAGTTATTATTGCTTTAATGACAATAGAGAATTTCTAGTTAAGGCTATCGATAAAGTAGAATTTCCAAGCGAGCAACTGGTACCTAAAAATAAAGCTTTTGTTAATAAAGAATCCGAAATAATTTCCTATATCTTTGGCGAGGATGAGATATATTTAATCTATAATAATGAAGACAGCGCAAAGGAGTGGGAAAATAAAAAAGGGATAACAATAGATTCAGTGAACCAATTAGACTATCCGTTAACTGTGAAAGAATTAATTAAATTAGTATTGAAGATTGTACCTGGAGAACACACTGTTGTTGAGATATCAAATGCCTCTTATGACTCGAAAGATGTGACAATAGTTTGGCAAGTCCTACTGGATGAAGTTAATGTAGAAACTGACCCAACAAACATACATGTCAATTATGGAGTGAAAAATTTTGTTTTTTCTATTGAAAGCTTAGAGGATTTGAATACGAACAATACTATAGTTTTTGAGGATACAATTGTTACACTTAATAATCAATTTGGAAATGATCCTGAGGTTTCGTTTTCGAATGATCCATTATGGAATAATTTTATGGATCATAATCATAATTTATACGAAGTAATAAATTGATTCTTGATTTCATATTACTGTATTTATATACCAATATCACCAAATAGAAATGGTATTTGTTATGAAATAAAATGTGGAACTGCCTATGTTACAGAAAATAATTTAGGAGTTCTTGTAGGAAGTTGGCGATCTTATGCCATACAAGTAAGCTTTCAACTAATACGTACTATTATACCAACTCCCCAAGATATACTAGTGCAAATGAAATCCCTAGTATTCAAAGAAGATATCAATGGAAGGTGAAGAATGTGAAGAAAATTATTCTTATCATATTAAGTATCAGTTTTTTAATAACTTTTGATAGAAACATAATATTCGCCAGTTCAATAGAAGAAAAATTTATTCAAGCTCTGTACGAAATTAATTACGCTGAAGCAGTCGAGTTTGATGCTTCATTAAATCAGGAAATGAAAAATAAAATTGACACTCTTGAAGATACAGAAAGTAGTTGTCCAATAAAATTGTTCTCGTTTGACAGTGATTTTATACAGAATAATATTCTCACATCTTTTCATGATATTGTTGACGAAACTTACCTCGACAAGTTATTGATTAACGGATGGATTACCGAAAAGTATACAACAGCCTTAACGAATAAATCTGATTTTAAAATTGATCAGCTCACCTTAATCAGTGAAGAAACGAGCAATGAGGCAATCAAACAAAAGTGGCAATTTATACTCGTTGAAACTAGTGTTGTGGACTTACAACAAATCGATTTGTGGGAAATCGAAGTTGTGACGTATCGGTCCTTAGAATCTCAAAAAATAACTTTTCTTAAAGAATTGAGAAGGCAGGCACAAGATTAAACAGTAAGAAATATCGGGTGAGCTCAGAAAAGAACTCAATGAAACATAGTGAATCTTCTCGGCATATCGTTATGGTCTTTAGGTTCTTTTTTTCAAAAACTGACTTGAGTCTTGCCAACCATCTATAAACTGATTTTCTACTTCAAAAGCCAGTGAGCTGATAGTATCATCAGTACTCACTGGCTTAATTGTGATTCAATCTTCGAATAATGAGCCAACATATCATGAACGATATCTTAACCGTTTTATTCCGGTGGAGCATACGTTGAAAGCGGGCGGTAGTGTTTTGGTTCCCGTAAGTATGTGGCACAATATTATCAATGAGGGTTCAGAAGATGATTACGGTCTACGGTGCAATCGCACATAAGCCGGGGACTGTTTATGAGACGTTACAAGACGACTTAGATGACCCGAACGAACATTGCCTGAATAAGAGATAGTTTTTTATAAAAACAAGCTAGAGCAAGAAGACTCGATTCAAAATACATATTCAAATGAATTAAACACACAGACAGAGGTTTGAATCAAGATTTAGACACGGAAGAATTAAATACAGAGACAGAAGATTTAAATCAAGCTCAGTTGCTGAACTATCTGACCCGCAAATTGAACTATCTGAAGAGCGGATAGAAAATTCTGAAGATACTAACCAAATTTCAGAATATGAGAAAATGTCAAATAATTTAGAGGAAATTAAGAAGTTTGACACAGCAATAAATCAAAGAAGTAGCAGTAAACAAATGGTAGTGACATATACTTTTAGTGCAATACCACCTGAACGAGTATTTTATGATGATGGATATTATAAGGGATATCTAGCTCGACAGTATATTTCATTTTATCAAGGTTTATATTATGCACAATATGCTGGAATTGTGATTATGTATTAGCAAATGAGGTGGGATTTTTTAGTTTCAATCTTGGATTTAAATTTGTATTAAAATGAAATATTGGTTAAAATTCAGATTAACGAAATATATTTTGTGAAATCAATTAATTAGATAAATTATCCTCAAAATTTGTTAATTTATAAATTAATCTTGAATGTATTATCAATTATTGATGAATAACTGAAAAGTTAATAATTATCATTGTTTTTTTGTTTAATCTTAAATTTTGTGTTTCAAAGAGTATCTAATTATGCAAGGAGATGATAAATATGAAAGCCAAAGTTCGTTATGCGTTGCTTGCCATGATTTTTCTAACTGTACACACAAGTGAAGCGAGTATAGTTTCTGCTCAAGCTAGTTCCTTCTTAGCAGACGTTGAAAGGGTAGATAAAGTCGAAGATGATCAAGCGATACACTTTATCGATGAGAATGATCCATTGTTTAATGAAGTGTTCTATTACCTCGGTGTCGATGAAGAGTTAGATAAACTCATGTTTGAAAATTTTCCTTTACTAACAGTTGGTGTCACTAAAAAATATACAGATGCTTCATTGATTCCTGAAACGATTTATTATAATTCTTATGGTTATACGGGCTATATTCCAAAAGTATCTCAAGATAAGCAAACGGCAGAGGGGTTTGTTGAAGTTGTTTATATTGGCGTTGTGTTCAGAAATGGTCCTACTGTAACAGAATAAGTGATAAAAAAAAGATTAAGGCAATTAGAGAAACTATATTAAGTTGTTTCTAGAAAGTAATTTGGTATTACCAAATATGAGGAAGAGTTGGCATCGTTAAAGAAATTCTGCTGAAAAATAAGTTGTTTATTTTGTTAGGTTTGGTCTTTATAGTTTCTAGACTGTTCTTTCCATTGTATGAAGTCGATGGAGCTTCTATGGATTATACGTTACAAGATGGACAAAGGGTGATTGGAACAAATCAATTTGAAGTGAATCGATTTGATATCGTGATTATCGATGTTCCTGAGCTTAATAAATACTATGTAAAAAGAGTGATTGGTCTGCCAGGTGATAAAATAGCGTATAAAAATGATTGCTTATATATTAATGATAAATTCGTTCCAGAGTCCTACCTAAATGACAAGAAGGAAGAATGGTCATTATTGACAAGGGATTTCTTAATTGAAAAAATCCCTGAAGGAGAGTATTTTGTACTGGGGGACAATCGTCGTAACTCTATCGACAGTCGACAATTAGGAACGATTAAGGAAGCTAATATTCTTTCTGAGCTGTTAGCTATTTACTGGCCTTTGAATCAAATGACCGTATTATCTCATTAAATGATTTAAACAATAAGCGCCCACAAGTTAAGAGGACTCGTGGGCGAATTTTTTTAGTGCTGTGTTTTATTTATGGCGTTGTTTCGCTAATTCATAAGCTTTCTCATACACTTCGCGTAATTGTTCGCCAATTGCAGGCAAGTTACGATCGAGTGCAACTTGATAGGCAGCTTCTGTTAAAGAAGGTAGTTCCTTATTCTTGAAAGCACGAATCTTTTGTTCAAACTCATTGATATCTTTCGCTTTATAAGTGGTCTCTCCGTCGATTAGCCAGTCATCGAAGACGGGAATATCACGGACAATGAAATCGGCTTTAGAGGCACAAGCTTCAATCGCAGGAATACCTTCCGTTTCTTCATGCGTTGGAAAGATATATAGATCACTACCTTGCAAAGCCAGCAGAATGTCTTGATTATCGACATAGCCTGCAAAGTGTAAGTTCGGTAAGGCTGTCTCGACTGCCTCTTCAATTTCATCAGGCACCAGGGACAGATCAGTGTAGCCGAACCAAATAAATTTGACATCAGGCATTCGCTTGGCCAATTCAACGAAGTCTAAAATTCCTTTCCGTTTTAAGTAAAGACCAATTGCCATTACGACAAAGTCATTTTCTTCGTAACCATATTGAGTTTGGAACTTTTCGCGCGCATTTTTTATAGGATTAAAGCGTTCCATATCGATACCGTTGGAAATAGCGACCACTTCTGTCTCTAATTCATAAGTATCCAGTATTTTTTTTGAATAATTAGTAGGCGTAATAATAATATCTCCGAGTTTATAACATTGTGTAATCCATTGTTTAAAGAGGGGCGCGATTTGATTAGAGAAACGGAATGAATCGCGGAAATCTTCCTCGGTTGAATGCGCATGATAAACTACAGGAGTTCCTTTCTCGCGTATTTTGCGAGCGAAAAGTCTGGATTTCGGAAAATATGTATTGATGTGCAATAAGTCAAACTCATCGTCCGAGTCTGTTGTAAATTCGATACCAGCTAATTCGAGCGCACGCATTTGGTGTTGAATGGACTTGCCTAAGCCGGATTTTTTAATTCTATCTAAATGTTCACTATATAATAAAACTTTCACGTCAAGACTCCTTTGCCAGATGCATTCTAGCTCCAGTTTAACGAACTCTTGAATACTTGGCAACTGAAATCCAAGATAATCAGTCTAAGGACTGAAAGGACGTTGTTACTTAGGAAAATTTTAGACTTTCTAGCATTGCAATCGACTACAAAGATTGCTATACTTTTTCCATGTATAAATGAAAGGTTGGATAGATTTATGAGAAAACATTTAAAAATGCTTTTAGTCTCACTTGTTGCTCTGTTGTCATTTTCTGCAACAACTAGCACAGTTTTCGTTAAAGCTGAAGACGATAAACCCTTATTGGTAGGTATGGAAGCAGCTTACCCTCCATATAACTGGACACAATCTGATGATAGCAACGATGCAGTCGCTATTCAAAACTCGCCCGATTTCGCAAATGGATATGATGTACAAATTGCGCGTAAAATTGGTGAAGCTTTAGGTCGTGAAGTTGTGATTGTTAAAACAGAGTGGGAAGGATTATTACCAGCTCTACAATCTGGCAAAATTGATATGATTATTGCAGGTATGTCTCCAACAGAAGAACGTGCAAAAGTAATCGACTTCTCAGATCCATACTACAGTATTCAATTCGCAATGGTTATGTTAAAAGATTCTGCTTATGCTGAAGCTAAATCAATCAGTGATTTTGCAGATGCTAAAGTAACAGGTCAACTCGGAACATTACATTATGCTTTATTAGAACAATTAGAAGGTGCAAATATTCAACAAGCCATGGATGCTTTCCCAGTAATGCGTGTAGCTTTACAATCTAAACGTATCGATGCTTATGTTTCAGAAATTCCAGAAGCAATTTCTGCAACAAACGCTTTAGCTGATTTCACGTATGTATTGCTTGATCCATCATTCGATGTACCAGAAGCAGACGCAACTATCTCAGTGGGTCTTAAAAAAGATAGTCCATTATTAGAAGAAATCAATAAAGCTTTAGCTGAAATTTCTGATGAAGAACGTGAAGAAATTATGGAAAAAGCCATTAACACTCAACCAGGTGCTAATTAATTTATAAAACATTCAATCATCTACTCGCGAAGGGTAGGTGATTTTTTTGTTTAAGGGATTATTTTTGCTTCGCTCAGCATATTGTTTTTCAAGGCGGCGGTCGCTTTCAAAGCCTCACTGGCGTTCGTGCTTTTCCAGCGCAATCGGCTAGGCTCTGTCTACTTCGCTTTGCTCATAGACAGAGCAAGCTACGCCGATTGCCTTTTGTACCGCTTTGGAAAACAATAAGCTGTGCTACGTTAAGTGTTCCAACAAAAATAAAGCAATATAATCAAGTTAAAACTGCTAGACGGAATTTAAAGTCCTCAGACTCGTCCGAGGGTTTCTGATTTTAAGTGTTTATTTGTGTTTCACTCATCATACTAATTTTTCTAACAATGCGGATTAAGAAACTTTTTGTAGATGCTTTATCCGGCTACTTTATTATGTAAAGTGATAAACTTCTGACATTGTGAAAAAACGACAAAAGAACAATGAACGTTTACTAAAAGAGTGAAAGTAGTTGAAATTATTTGATATAAAAGATAGAATAAAGGTGTCTTGACAGTTGGTTGAGGAGAATATTTTGTTGGAGTCGTTTTTTTTACTACAACAAGTGAATGAATGAGCATTAAGGTGTTTCGTTATTTGGTTGTTTTAGTAGTAATTAATCGCCGATAGAAAATGAGGGGGAAATAAAAGATGAAGAAATTCTCGAAAATTTTGATGTCATTACTGATGGTTTTAGCAGGAATGTTGAATGGTGTTTATGGTTTAAGTACAGTAGCTGCGCAATCTGACACAGATGTTGAATCAGGTGCGAGTGAAAATGTTTATGAATACACGGATCCAGCTGAACTAGCAGATGCATATGACATTATTGTCATTGGTGCTGGTGGTGGCGGAATGGCTGCGGCTATCTCGGCTAAAGATTCAGGTGCTAATGTTGTTGTGTTTGAAAAAATGCCAATAGCTGGTGGGAATACATTAAAATCTTCCGCAGGAATGAATGCTTCTGAGACTAAATTCCAAGAAGCAGAAGGTATAGAAGATAGTAATGATCTATTCTTTGATGAAACACTTGTAGGTGGTAAAGAAACGAATGATCAAGAGCTACTCCGTTACTTTGTTGATAACTCAGCGAGTGCCATCGATTGGTTGGATTCAATGGGGATTACTTTGAGTAATTTAACAACTACTGGTGGTATGAGTGTTGAGAGAACTCACCGTCCAGCTGATGGATCTGCTGTTGGTGAATATTTAGTGGATGGCTTAATTCGAAATGTTCTAGAACGAGATATTCCTTTGTTTGTTAATTCAAATGTTGTGGAAATTCTGCAAACAGATGGAGCGGTATCGGGCGTTAAGGTTGAAATCAATGGTGAAACTGTTGAAGTTCAAGCAGACGCTGTAATTGTCGCAACAGGTGGTTTCGGTGGAAATCTTGAAATGGTCACAGAGTATAATTCTGATTTAGATGGCTTTGTTACAACGAACCATGAAGGAGCTACTGGTGATGGACTGTCAATGGCTCAAGCATTAGGAGCAGCTTTAGTGGATATGGAACAAATTCAAATTCACCCAACTGTTGAGCAAGAAACTTCTTATTTAATTACTGAAGCTGTGCGTGGAGAAGGCGGAATTTTGGTCAACCAGAGTGGTGAACGTTTCCATAATGAGTTAGATACTCGTGATAATGTTTCAGCAGCGATAATCGCCTTGCCTGAGCAATACGCTTATGTTGTGTTTGATGAAGCGTTAAAAGGTCGTGTCACTGCCATTAATAAATATGAGTCAATGGGCTTAGTAGTTAAAGGGGATACTATTGAAGAATTAGCGGAGCAAATTGAAGTGCCGGTTGAAACATTACAAGCGACATTAGATGCTTGGAATGCAAGTGTTACAGCGGGTTCTGACGAAGCGTTTGGCCGTACAACAGGTATGTCGATTGGTTTAGAAGAAGCGCCATATTATGCCATTAAAATTGCGCCAGGTATTCACCACACAATGGGTGGTTTGAAAATCAATACCAATGCTGAAGTATTAAATGAAGACGGTGAAGTAATTCCAGGTCTATATGCAGCGGGTGAAGCTTCAGGTGGTTTACATGGACAGAATAGAATTGGTGGTAACGCCGTAGCGGACATTATTATCTACGGTCGCCAAGCTGGTTCAAAAGCTGCTGAATTTATAAAATAATAAGACGGAAAGTTAAAAAATCTCAATATACTTTATTGACCTCCATGAATTAGATGAAAATCTAACTTATGGAGGTTTTGTTTCACTAAAGATGATACGTTTAGGATGAATTGAATTGAATTTGTAAATTGATCATCTTACACGCTCTCAAAATCTTTACGAAGGCTTAGAAATTTCAGCACAATAGACTTTTAATCGTGTTCCAGTTTAGAAAATTGAAGCACGATTGGCTTTTAAACATGTCTTAGTTTAGAAAAGTGGAGCACGATTGGCATGTAATCATGTCTCAGTTTAGAAAAGTGAAGCACGATAACGGTGTTGGTGTGTAATATTTTGGCTGAATCAAAGTTTGTTGCGGTGCTTTCATTCTTCCTTTTTTCACCAACCTCACGAGGGATATTTCTAGGCAGTAAGATTTGAATATGTCATAATGAAAGCGGATTATTACTTGGATAACTTAGGGTAAGAGGGTGTGTTATGAGAGAACTTATAAATCAACCTAAATGGGTCAAACAAGCAGCTTATTTCTTAGGTAGCCAGGCGTTAACATTATTGGGTTCTTCCTTGGTGCAGTATGCGATGATGTGGCATATCACTTTGGATACGGAGTCTGGCTTTATGATGACTTTATATATTATTTGTGGCTTTGTACCAATGTTTATTGTCTCACCATTTGCAGGGGTATGGGCTGACCGCTATGACCGTAAATGGTTAATCATGTTATCCGACGGTGGCATTGCATTCGCAACCTTCATCTTAGCAATTCTGTATTATATGGGCTATGGGTCCAATACGTTAATTTTAGTGATGGCTGTGGTGAGGGCGATTGGTGGGGGTGTGCAAAGCCCGGCGATTAGTGCGATTTTACCTCAGATTGTACCGAAAGAAGCATTAACCAAAGTGAACGGTGTGAATGCTAGTTTACAGGCTGTGATTATGTTCATTTCACCGATGCTGAGTGCGGGGCTGCTTAGTCTAACGACGATGCCAAATATCTTCATGATTGATGTTGTGACGGCAGTTTTTGCGATCGTTGTTTTACACTATTTCTTAAAAATTCCTGCAAGAACGCAAGGTTCATCAGAAGCACAAATGTCGTATTGGGAAGATTTCAAACTAGGCTTGAGGTATGTCGTGACGCATCGCTTTCTAAAAGTTTTCTTTGCGTTATTTGCGGTAATGTTTATTCTGATGGCGCCGGTTTCTTTCTTAACCCCATTACAAATTACGCGCAATTATGGCGAAGAAGTCTGGCGTCTATCTGCACTTGAAATGATATTTTCCATCGGAATGTTGTTAGGGGGAGCATTAATTACGCGTTGGGGCGGCTTTAGTAATCGAATGGTGACCATTGCCGTTTCGGGAGTTGTGATTTCGATTTGCACCATTTTGATGGGCGTCCTCACACCATTCTGGCCCTATATTTCAATGATGGGCATTTTCGGTATCATGATGCCATTTTTCAACACGCCATCGACGGTCATTATTCAAGAAAACGTGGAAGAGGCCTATTTGGGCCGCGTATTCGGTGTACTAGGCATGATTCAAACATCCATGATGCCATTAGGGATGTTAGTATTCGGACCTTTAGCCGACATAGTTAAGATAGAATGGATGTTGATTTTTACAGGCAGTTGTTTATTTTTACTCTCACTGTATGTCTTCCAAAATACGACCCTAAGACTGGCAGGAGAGGTTTCCGAGGCAAGTGATACTAAGTTAGAGAGGATTGAACGACGATGATTGAACAATTAATACAAGTCATGATATATGTTGAAGATGTAACCATCATGAAAGAGTTTTGGATAAACCAGTTAGGCTTTAACTTAATTGAAGAATCGCTAGTTGATTCAGAAATGCATTTTATTGAAATTGCGGCGAGTGAAAACAGTCAGACGCATTTAGTGTTATTTGATCGTGCAGTCATTGCACAACAGTCACCCGAATTAAATTTAGGGACACCCTCTTTAATGTTTCAAACACCTGATGCGACGGCTTTATATTATAAATTCCGTGATCAAGGCATCACAGTTGGTGAATTAGTGGCAATGCCAATGGGACATGTATTTAATTTTGCCGATCCAGAAGGGCATTACTTTGCGGTTAAGGATGATGTGAAACCTATTAATGAAAAGGAGACATTCGGATGAAAATGGATCGATTAAATTTACTAACGTTAGGTGTACGCGATATGGTAGCGTCACTCAAATTTTACCGAGATGGCCTAGGGTTTGATGTGTCGATTATTGGTAATGAAGAACAACCTGGCGTGATTTTTTTCAAAAATAAAGGGACTAAAATATCGTTATTTCCTGTTGAAGAGTTAATTTTAGATATTGCGAGTGAAGAAGAATTGACGGCGCCTACTGGCTTTACAGGTGTTACATTAGCTTATAATGGCAAGTCAAAGGCTGAAGTAGACGAAGTAATGGAACAAGCTGTAGCAGCGGGGGCTGAAATGATTAAAGCACCACAAGCTACGAGTTGGGGCGGCTATGGAGGTTATTTCAAGGAATTGAACGGCTTTTATTGGGAAGTTGCTTATGGGCCTGATTGGGAATTTGATGAAAATGATATGTTAATTGTGTAAAGATAGAGAGTTGAAGCTTGCTGGGGGAAACCGGCAGGCTTCTATTTTATTTAATTCATCTTTGGAGTTAACGATTCTCTTTATATATTTCAATTGAGGGTTACAGAGTGAAGCGAGAAGTTGTTGGATAGTATTATAACCATTGATTTTATGAGAGATGCTTGTTAAAATATTTAGTTGGTGCATCATCAGTTTCAGGTTGGTTGAAGGCCTGAGGTATGGTATAATTTCCATATTATTGGATGCGTAAAAGTTAAAATTATTGGAGGCAGAAAAGTGGGAACACTAGATTTTTTAAATGACATGCTCCAAATTTTTCTAAATAACAGAGAGAGTTATATGCGAGGGATTTGGTATACACTGCTAATCTCCTTAACAGGGACGATTATTGGTTTAGGTATTGGGATTTTAGTCGGCGTTATTCGTACGATTCCAGCCTCAAAGAGTAGAGGACAGAACGTCTTTCTTAAAGTGGTCAACTGGTTATTGAATGCTTATATTTCAATTTTCCGTGGAACACCGATGATCGTTCAGGCGATGGTATTCTACTATGGTACGGCAATTTTATGGGGATGGAATATTACATCATTACAGGCTGCGTTTCTGATTGTTTCGATTAACACAGGGGCTTATATGTCAGAAGTTGTACGTGGTGGGATTATCTCGGTTGATAAAGGACAATTTGAAGCAGCACGCGCGATTGGGATGACTCATTGGCAAACAATGAAAGAAATTGTAATGCCACAAGTTTTCCGTAATGTTTTACCATCAGTTGGTAATGAGTTTGTGATTAATATTAAAGATACTTCAGTATTGAATGTTATTTCAGTTAACGAGTTATACTTTACATCAAACACGATTGCGTCAAACAACTTTAACTTCTTTGGTACATTTTTAGTAACGGCAGTAATTTATTTCATCTTAACTTATACAGTAACTTGGATTTTAGGTCGTTTAGAGCGTCGTATGGATGGTAACGTAAACTTCCAATTAGTCGGCGGTAATCAAAATCAAGTGGCTAAAATCGAAGACAAGGTAGGTGTTTAACATGAGTGAAATTATTCAAGTCAAACATTTAAGTAAAACTTTCGGAACGAACGAGGTTTTGAAAGACATTAATTTCTCGGTCAGCGAGGGTGAAGTTATTTCGATTATCGGCTCATCAGGTTCTGGTAAATCAACGCTTTTAAGATGTGTCAATTTACTTGAAGATCCAACCGGTGGCGAAATTAATTACCGTGGTGATAATGTATTAGCTCGTAAATATAATCCAACGAAATACCGTAGTCATATTGGGATGGTATTCCAGTCGTTCAACTTATTTAATAACTTAGATGTGTTGGGTAACTGTACAGTTGGTCCTGTTAAAGTTTTAGGTAAATCAAAAGCTGAAACAGAAGCGTTAGCGCTAAAACACTTGGAACAAGTAGGAATGAAAGCATATATCAATGCTCGTCCTAGTCAATTGTCAGGTGGGCAACAACAAAGGGTTGCGATTGCACGTGCTTTAACCATGCAACCGGATGTCATGTTATTCGATGAACCAACTTCAGCATTAGACCCTGAAATGGTTGGCGAAGTATTGAAAGTAATGCGCGATTTAGCCAATTCAGGTTTAACGATGATTATCGTGACGCACGAAATGGAATTTGCGCGTGATGTATCAGATCGTATTGTCTTTATGGACAAAGGCGTTATTGCCGAAGAAGGCACACCGCAAGAAATTTTCAGTAATCCAAAAGAAGAACGTACAAAAGAATTCTTAACACGTTTCTTAAAAGGTTAATTTAATGTCAGAAAGCTCCAGCAAACTGCCTTGTATAAGGGCGTTGTTGGAGCTTTTGTTGTTTTATTGGATGAGCATGACGTTCGTGATTTTCCAGCTCAATCGGCTAGGGTGTGTCTAATTCGCTGCGCTCAAAGTCACACCAAGCTACGCCGATTGCCCTTAATACCGCTTTGGAAAACAAGTCGCTGAGCTACGCATAGCCTTCCAATAACTGTCTCGTTGTATTATTACAATAAAACTGCTAAATGAAATTTAAAGGAATCAGACATAGTTTGAATATTTCATAAGAGACAATTGCTCGAAAAGACTAATAAAAGGGCGACTTCGTTTTTTAAAAGAAGTCATTCTACTCAGGAGGCCCTAATGAGTTTGAACATTGAAGGGGTAAATCATTAAACTCAAATGCTGAGTTTGAACATTGAATTTAGAATTATCAATATAATCCAATAAATATTCAATCTATTGATAAAAAATTAAATCCGATTCAGTCTAATCACATCTGATCTAATTCATCCGAAGGAAACTCGCCGATTGAGCTATCAAAGCCCTCGCAAGCGTGAGGCTTTGATAGAGCCCACTGCCTTGGAAAAGAATTAGCTGATTGAAGTACAAAGCTTGGTGAATCAATATAAAACTTATAACCCCATATATTACGAAAAAGACGAACCCAAGTGAGTTCGTCTTTCAACTATAAATTATGTTGGATGAATAGTTAATAATTAATTAGTTTGCTGCAGCGTCTAAGATTGCTTGTAAGTAACCAGCAGCATCTGCCAAAGTAGCACCAGATACAACATCCGCAACATTTCCATCTTCGCCTAAGCCGTTTAATTCTTCGATTGTTGCTGAGATTTCTTCAGTTGTTTTACCAACTGCTGAGGCAACTACAGCTTGCAAGTTGTCATAGTAAGAAACAGTTGAACCAGCAATTTCACTCATCATAGCTGAGTATCCTTCGCTATCTACTAATTTAGAAACTAAAGTGCTTCCTTCTGGATAGTTTTCGCCAAATGCAGCGTCTGAGTTAGGAACACCTGTCCATTGATCACCTTCAACGAATTGGAATTCATCTAAAGAAGCCGCAACAATCACGTCACCATCAAGAACAACGTTGACTAAGGCAAATGATTTGTCACCATGTGGTGCTGCTAAAACTTGTTTGATTTCTAAATCAGCCGCTTCTGTTGCTGCTGCTGGGAATTCCATGCCAGTTTTGGCTGCTTCCAAGATAGCACCAACGTATCCACTTGCATCTGCTAAAGTAGCGCCTGAAACAACATCAGAAACATTGCCATCTTCACCTAAGGCATCTAATTCACCAATTAAAGCTTCTACTTCTTCAAACGTTTTACCTTTAACTGAGTCTTCGATAGCTGCTAAGTTTTCGTCATAAGCAACTGTTGAGCCAGCTTTTTCAGCCATAGATGCTGAGTAAGCTTCTGAGTTAACTTTTTTACTTGCTAAGACTAGGCCTTCTGGGAAAGCTTCACCAAAACTTGCATCTGAGTTTGGCACACCTTCATAGCCCTCGCTATATTGGTACTCGTCAAGGTATGCATCAACAATAACGTCTCCTTTGACTAATACTGCAACGGATGTGAATGAACGATCACCATGAGCAGCTAAATAAGCTACTTTCAATACTGTGCCATCTTCTTGCGCTTGAACGATTGCTGGAGTGTAATCCAAGCCACTTACCCCTGCTAAAACTGCTGGAGCAGCCAATGACAATGAAGCAACTAAACCTAACCCGACTAATTTAATCTTTTTCACAAAATTTCCTCCTCGAAATTGTTTCTGAATGTATTATAGCACAGAACGTGAAAAGATGCACTAGTAAAAAATTCAATAAAAACACAACTTTTTCTAATGGATTGCACAAATTTGTGAAGTTAAAAATATAAATAAAGTTTAAAACGTTGATGTCATGACACTTTGTTGAAAACGCGAACAAAAATGTTGTGAAAATATATTATTAATTTTTATTTAGAATCGAGTAACTTTTGTTTAAGTTTGGTACAATAGGGTGACAAATAGAACAGCTAGGAGCTAATTATGAAAGAAATGCGTATATTTAAAAAGAACGAAGAATTACAAGGTACTGTTGTTGACTTAACATCTCAAGGAGCAGGCGTTGTAAAAATTGATGATTTCCCATTTTTCGTTGAAGGAGTCATTCCGGGAGAAGAAATCATTTTCAATATTACGAAAGCAGGCAAGAAATTTGGTTACGGCCGCTTACAGAAAATACTTGTTGAGAGTCCTGATCGTGTCGAAATCACGGATGCAATTGGCCGTCAAATCGGTACAATGACTCTACAACATATGAGTTATCCTGCACAACTAAACTATAAGCAATCAGTTGTTAAACAAGCTTTCCAAAGAATTGGTCACTTTGTTGATGCTGATGTGAAACCAACACTTGGTATGGAAAACCCTTGGGAATACCGTAACAAAGCACAAATCCCAGTGCGCAGTGTCAGAGGACAATTGGAAACAGGTTTCTTCCGTCGTAATAGCCATGACTTAGTGCCAGTAGAAAACTTTTACATTCAACATGCTGAAATTGATCAGGCGATTATCACAATTCGCGATATTTTACGTGAAGAAGGTGTACGTCCTTATGATGAAAGAACTAACCGTGGAGTGGTTCGTCACATCGTTGTGAAACGTGGTCATTATACAGGTGAAATGATGATTTTATTAGTCATCAATCAAAAACGTTTAGAAAAACAAGAATACATTGTTGAGAAAATCAAAGCAGCATTACCTAATGTTGTCAGCATCGTTCAGAATATTAATACGAAGCAGACAAATGTAATCCTTGGACCTGAGAATAAAATTTTATGGGGTAAAGATTACATTGAAGACAAAATGTTAGATATGACTTTCCGCATTTCACCTAACTCATTCTACCAAGTGAATACACCACAAGCTGAAGTGTTATACCAAACAGCAATCGATGCTGCAGGATTAACGGGTGAAGAAACAGTGTTAGATGCATACTGTGGAATTGGAACGCTTAGTCTGTCATTAGCAAAACATGCTAAACATGTTTATGCAATGGAGATTGTTGCAGAAGCCATTGAGATGGCTGAACAAAACGCGAAATTAAATGCCTTAGATAATGTGATCTTCGAAGCAGGTAAAGCAGAAGAATGGTTACCACGCTGGAATGATTTAGGCGTGAAATTTGATGTTGTCGTAGTTGACCCACCGCGCAAAGGTTTAGATGAGCACTTTGTTACAGCAGTCATTAATCAAGAGCCAGAGAAAATTGTTTATGTAAGCTGTAACCCAGCAACATGCGCACGTGATTGTCAATTATTCTCTGAGGCGGGTTATAAATTACAATTTGTTCAACCAGTGGATTTATTTGGCCAAACGCCACATGTTGAGGTAGTAGCTTTATTAACTAAATAAATTTAACTTTAATCAGTCTTTTCGCTAATTAGTCATTAGCGAGAGGCTGATTTTTTATAATATAAGGTTTTATAAGTTCTATGTTGATTTATCAAGCTTTGTACTACGTTCAGCTTGTTGTTTTCCAAGGCGGTGGTCGCTCTCAAAGCTTTATTGATGAGCATGACGTTCGTGCTTTTCCAGCTCAATCGGCTAGGCACTGTCTACTTTGCTTTCTTTATTAATAGTCAGAGCAAGCTATTCTGTTAGTAACGATGGCTTGCCTTTGTACCGCTTTGGAAAACAAGTCGCTGATCTATGTTAAATATTCCAGCAAAAATAAAGCGATATAATCAAGTTAAAACTGCTAAACGGTCTCGAACTAGTTCGAGGTTAACTTACGCAAAATAATCTATTTCGTATTCTGGCAGGAGGTGTATTTAATCTGTAATTGGGCGAACATGTGATAGGATATAAGAGAAAAAGAGGTGGTTAAATGAATAAGCGACTAAAGGGCTGTTTGCTTGGTTGTGCGGGTTTTATTGCGTTAGTGGTGCTTGGGGTGTATGGCTTTATTTCTTGGTTTAAGTATACGAGTCCGGTGTTAGAGGCTGGGCGCGAGTATACGCAACAAGTGAAGCGTTATCAAGGGGAAGTCGTCACTTCGAAAGCTGAGCTGAATGAACGTTTGGAAATATTGGATGAGCATTTCGAGTCACCGACCTTCGATAAGATGCAGGGTGGCAAGAAGACGGAAGTGTTATTGGAGGATATCCAAAAGATGTTTGGTGAGCCGGATCAGGTGATTACCAACGAACCGATTGATGGCGTGGAAACAGTCTATCAGTATCATATCGAAGATATGGTTTTGAATTTTCATGAAAGTGTGTTAGCCATTGAAGAGTTTGTGACGGAAGAATTTACGCAAGCGCTATACGATGAACAACAGTTAAATGACTTGTTTCTGGAGGCTGTCAATCAGTATACTGCACTGTACGGTGTAACCACTACTAATGATCGCCCTATGGTTTCCGTTGAAATCGTAGAGGAGCATTATACCGACTTGACGCCGACGCGAGTGGTGAAGCAGGCTGGTTGGTTCGGGACTCATTCGCCTGTTTACTATTATGACGATGGCTTAGCTGAATTTTCACCAGAGGAATACGTAGCGATTAAATTTTCTCGAACGAGTGGTGGGCAAACGTATTTAAGTAGTGTGGAAAGGCGGAAGCGGGCAGGTTTTGATTTTAGCTCCAACAACTCGGCCTATTCGAATAAAGTGAATTCGCTCCAGGTTTTCAATGAACGCTTGAAGCTAGGTGAAGAAGCAGAAGAGAATGCGGATGAAACAGAAAAACCATCCATTTTGCTAGGAGAGCTAACGGAAGATTTGGGCGATTATGCCAAGATTTCTCATGAAATTTTCTCCAATAGTATCAGCGTTTATTGGTATTTCCCGGATGGGGATATGATTCGACAGGTCATAGCGAAAGGAAAGGTTACAGGAGCGATAACCGATTTATCGGAGGTCGAGATCACGCGCATCGATACGAATCGAGTCTTTGAAAGAAACCTGCTGACAGAGGATTTCATAAGCAGTCATTAACATTCCTTTGGCAGAATATGATACAAAAAGCCGTCCGTATCTAAAGGTGGACATCCATGGTAGATATCTATCTTTGAGTTCTATATTCTAGGACTATTGTAAAAAACTTAATTGAATGAGATAAGAAAAGGGGAACGAAATGAAACAAATACTTGTGTTAGGTGGAACGAATTTCTTCGGTAAGAAAGCCGTCCAATTATTATTAGATCAAGGTTATGAGGTGACTGTTGCGACGCGAGGTAACAATCCGGTTCCGTTTGAAGGTCAAGTGCAACATATTGTGTTAGATGCGAGCGATGCAGCTCATGCTGGTTGGCAAGCAGTTCAAGCACAACAGTGGGATGCAGTATTCGATAATATTTGTTATAACGCTGAGGATGCACGAATTCGTATTGAAAAATTCGGTCAACAATTGAAGCACTATTACTTTACCTCTTCATTGGCAACCTATGAGGGTAATAAAGACGGATATGTAGAGGCGGACTTTGATCCATTAACCTATGAAATTGATCCAAACAAAACGGTTGATTACGGTGAAGGCAAGCGTCAAGCTGAACAAGTGTTGTTCACCCAAGCACCTTTCCAAGTGACGGCTTTTCGTTTCCCAATTGTGTTAGATAACGATGATTATACGAAACGTCTGCATACGTATGTAGAGAAAGCGCTGAAACACGAAACCATTCAATTCAACAATCCAGATGCGCGCATAAACTTTGTTAAAGGAAGCAGCGCAGCCAATGCGATTGTTTGGGCAATTGAAAACGAACAAACAGGTAGCTTTAATATTAGTTCACAGGATGCGATTAGCCGTCAAACATTTATCGACTGGCTCGAAGAAATGACAGGTCAAGCAATTGAAGTGGACTATACGGACGAAAGCATTACAGGCTCACCGTTTAACACGCGTCATCACTGGTACCTTAAGTCGGATAAGATTGCTAAAGCTGGTTTTGAGTTAGATGACTTAGCTTCTTGGCTAAAACCACTGATGAAAGATCTGGCTGATGAGATGCGCGCTCAATAAATAAATGATTGAGAACTAAAGTCAAAATATTTTGTTAAAATATTTTGTTAATATGAAGCGAGTATTTGAAAGAAGCAGAGGACATATAGCCCTTATGCTTCTTTTTTAGTATACTTAGGAATGATATTGAAGACTTTAAGACACTAAGTTTTAAAGGTTGAGGTGAGAAAATGAAAAAAGAAATTTATCCAACAGAAGTACTTGATGTAACAATTGATCGCATTGATTCAAGAGGTTATGGCTACGTTCGTTATATCCATCCACCTGAAAGAGGTTCTAATGGTAAACATTTAAACTTATACATTACTAATGTTGTCCCGGGTGATGTGGTACGAGTGACGGTTGAGAATGCTAAAGGGCGCGGTAAAGCTTTGTTAGAATATGACGAGCTATTGAAAGCTGGTCCAACGCGGAATCTATCCGTTCCAACGGATGAAGCAGTATCGGGTGGGACACCTTTACAATATATGAATTATGATGCGCAATTAGCCTATAAAGAAGATATGGTCAAAGGTTATTTAGCGGAGGCTGGTTTCGATACGGAGTTAGTGAAGCCAATTATTGGTATGGACAAACCAGAACGCTACCGTAATAAGATGGAATTAACCTTTGGTGCAACAGGTGAACTCGGCATGCATCAACAAGGTAATTTCCGTCGTGTGATTGACTTACAAGATTCAATTCTAGCTCCAGAAGTGATGATTGAAGTGAAGCATGTTGTAGGGCAATGGCAAAAGGACTATAAGTTTCCTGGCTATCATAAAGATTCCCAAACTGGCTTACTACGTAACTTAATGATGCGTACATCATTTGTGACAGGTGAATTGATGGTCGTGCTTTATGCGAGAAAAGGGCCCCAAGAATTTCCAGAAGCAGCGGCCGATTTAGTTGAGCGTCTAACTAAGCAATTCGATCAGTTGGTTAGTTTACAATGGGTGGAATATGCTTCAGCTAATGAACGAATTGAAGCAGAAGCGACACATATTCTACATGGTCGTGACTATATTAATGATGAATTGAATGGCTTTAAGTATCGCGTGTGGCCTGAAACATTCTTCCAAGCCAATCCAGTTCAGGCTGAAAAATTGGTTGAGTTGGCGCTTGAAATGGCAGATGTTAATCAAGAGATGCGTGTACTCGATTTATTCTGTGGTGTGGGGACGTTCAGTTTACCACTTGCTGCCAATAGCAAAGAACTTGCAGGTATTGAAATTGTGGATATGTCGATTCAATCAGCGATTCGTAACGCCAAAGATAATGGCTTAGACAATACTTATTTCATGACTAGCGATGCGCGTAAAGGTTTAATTGAATTGAAAGATACCTGGGGTCTACCAGACTTATTATTATTAGATCCACCAAGAAGTGGCGCGGGCGGAAAAGTAATGCGTAGTATCGGTCGCTTCGGTACGGACAAAATAGTCTATGTATCTTGTGCGCCGAAGAGTTTAGCAGACGATTTGGTTTGGTTAAGAGAGTTTGGTTATGAACTTGTGACCGTTCAACCCGTCGACCAATTCCCACATACGACACATGTTGAGTGTATAGTATTGATGGAAAAGGTGCAGACAAGAATAGCTTAATGTCAACGTTTTCAGGATGTTTGAGTAGATATGTATCTGATATTTAGTACAGCAAAATTAAAATGTAGCTTGATTTTGTATTTTGGGCTGTGAAGTGATGAATTCGTCTGTGGGAACAGGTCGAATATTATCTTAATAATCTTTAAACTAGTTCGTAACGTTTATTTATAAGTTAAGGAAGTTTTTATATTTATATGGAGGGTAAAATGGCAGAGTCATATTATACGTTATTTAATGAGTTTCTAAAAATATGTAAACAACTCAATTCTATCAACATTACTCCTACATTAATGGGTTCCCTTGGATTGCAATATCTCACAGATGAAAATTGGATCCCATCAGACATTGACATACATGTTGAAGGAGATCCAAGGGGTTGGGAGGCACCAGATGAGGATAGGATTTATAATTGGGACGCAATACTTACCCTTATGTTAAATTTAGGCTATGAATTAGTTGATATTCATGAACATGAATTCCATAACAAAGGCATAAGTGTTGAATATGGAGCAGTTAATACTTTACCTGAGTTTGCAAAGGTTGAACTCAATGATTTAAGCTTGATAGAAGAGTCTGGAGTGAAGTTTTATTTACCTACATTAAGACAATATCTTAATATTTATCAGGCATCTTCAAAAGATTCATATCGCAATGATAATAACAATTTCAAGGATTTTCGCAAAATAGAATATTTAATAAAGCAATTAAAAATAGATGGAGAGAGTGTAAGTTAATCAATAACGCTAATAATCATGAGGGGATTATCAGCCGCGAACAGTTTCAAGCTGTCCAAGAAGAAAATGCCAGACGAAGCAATGTCGTCCAGCAAGGCAATGAAGTGAAACGGGCTGGGAAGAAATATAGTTCTATGACAGACTCTAATTAAAGGAAAGGGTCACTTTTTGATCATTATCGGGAAGACTAACGTGAATATTACATAGGTAGCAAGCTGGCAAGATACCATCTTCATGCAGCAACTTGAATTGCTGGTCAATATGATTTTGAATGTGATTCGTGATTTCTTTAATATCTAGATCAGTCTGGTGACTAATTGGGAAAATGTTTTCAGGTTGTGCTTCAAATTGCTCCTCCCCGTTATAGGCACAGAAAGATTCATAAGCTATACAAGCTACGTTAGGTGAATGATTGTATTTGAGAAAAAATCGTATTTGAAATCATGGACATGCTTAAACAATGGGTGCTCGTTATGCAAAAAAATCTGAACAATAAACGATGTTTGTTTTAAAGTTATCATGGCTATCTCCTCCTTGTCAGTATGAGATATTAACTCTACTTGGAGATGATAGCCAGTGATTAGCCTACTTATCTATCGACTTATTTTAGATTCCGTATAAGTGTTGATACAATAGCGTTTTCTAGGATAAGAAATAGACTAAAAATTGCATGTTGAGTGTGTAGTATTGATGGAAAAGACAAAATAATTAAATGTTATAACATCAGTCTTTCTGGCAAGGCTTGAGCTTGTTAGAAAGATTGTTTCTTTTATTTTTCACTTATTCAATGGTTGATGTATTTTTAAGCAGGCTAAGTTAGCCGCTAGTCTGAGGGAACTGGTCAGTTATACTTGTAATAATATAATTTTTAGACGAATTTGCTAATTACAAACAAGGTAGATATAATATACCGAACGGTATAAAAAATATCTAAAAAGGAATAAAGGAGACTTCAAATTGTTTTCTTACGATAAGCTTTGGAAGCTACTGATTGATAGAAAAATGAACAAAAGTGATCTTCAAGATGCTATTCAAACTACACCAAAAACTATTGCTAGAATGAGCAAAAATGAAAATGTAAGTATGGTTACATTGAGTAGGATTTGTGATTATTTTGATTGTGAAATTGAAGATATTATTGACCATAAAAAAAGTTAGAAGGATGTATGAATGAGTGATATTAGAGCAATACAGTATTTAGGAAGTAAATTAAATTTAAAAGATACCATATCAAGTACAATTACTAATTTAGCAGGTAAGGATTCAGTTATCGTGGACGGCTTTGCCGGGACAGGCGTTGTTGGAAATGAATTAAAGGATAAATTTAAAATTATTTCAAATGATATACAAATGTATAGTAGTTTGATTAATGAGGTGCTTCTTGACTCAGAAATGCAAGAGACAGCGATGTCACTGTCTTTGTCTGTAGATATTTTCCAGAGTCAAAGTTACACTAATAACTTAAGTGTTTTAAGAGGACTGTTTAAAGAGCCTTGTGAGTATGAAGAAAAAGTTATTAAAGAAGAAAATTATTATAAACTAGCTCTATTAGCTGAAAGTGAAATATTTTTTAATAATATGAATTTTAAATTTCAAACTGAAGACTCAAATTATTCTGAAATTAATCAAGTTTACAGTTCGGTTATGTATCTCTTTACAGATGAGCAAATCAGAGAGTTACGAAAAGAAAATGGAGTTTCTATGCTTTTTACATTGTATTATTTGAATGGATATTTTTCATTGAGCCAATGTATTGAAATAGATTCTATTCGTAGAGCTATTGAAGTTATTCCTAACATTAAAGAAAAAAAACTAGCATTGTTTCTCTTGCTGCATGCGGTTTCTGAGGCAACTTGCGCAGTTGGAAAACAGTTTGCTCAGCCAATTCGATTATTGGGTAGTGATGGAAAAGTGAAAAGAGCGGCGTCCAAAAGAACTTTTCGTGATTGGAATGTCAGCATAAGAAGTAAAATGGAACAAATGTTAGAACGTCTACTTAATGAAACCAAGATAGCTAAATACGAAAATGAAGTATATAATAAAGATTTTTTTGACTTAGTGGAGATATTTTCTGGTGGAGACAATCTTATTTATTATTTAGATCCTCCCTATACTATTGATCATTATTCTAGGTTTTATCATGTATTAGAAACTTTGATCTTATACGATTATCCAGATCTAGAAGTTGGAAAACTAGGTGGTCATTATAGATTATTAAGAGGCAGGTATCGAAATGATAGAACACAATCTAAATACTCTATACCATCCAAGGCTAGATTTGAATTTGAGAAGGTATTTAAAAAGATTTCTGAAACTGGTGCTAGTTTAGTTTTAAGTTATTCAGAAGCTTCAGGGGAAGGACGGGCAAGGTTGATAACTAAAGAAGAATTAATTGATTTATTAGAAGAAAATTTTGACACTGTAGAATCTTATGAAATTAATCATTCATATAGAAGATTGAATAAAGAAGAATTAAATTTCTCAAGTGCTTTAACAAGAGAATTGCTATTTTATGGTGTAAACAATGGATAAATATATTGGGAATAAGAAGAGTATTATAGAAAATTTAGAAGAAGAAATGGCATATCGAAAAATTAATAGTGGTGTATTCTTTGATGCCTTTTCTGGAACTAACAATGTTAGTCAGTATTTTAAGCAAAGAGGATTTGAAATAATAACCTCAGATATTAATTCTTTTAGCTATGCACTAGGTGTTGCATATATTGAAAACAATAGCTTTCCCACATTTAAGTTACTAATTGATAAGTTAAAAATAAAACAAGTAAAATTTATAAAAGACGAGATTCAAGAATTAATTAATCAAGTTGTTCGTAGGATAAAAAATGAGAAAATATTTCTTGAAAATTACTTAGATGAAGTAAATTTTGAAGAAAATATTATTTCATTAGCTCAAGTGATTTGGTATTTAAATAACTTAAATCTATCTGAGTATTCTAAAAATGATTCTTTTTTCATCGAGTTTTATAGCGTATGGGGAAGTAAATCTGAGGTAACAAGTTTAAGAAAAACCACAGTCAAAAGAAATTACTTTTCTAAACATAATGCTATGAAGTTAGGCATTATAATGAACAAAATCAAAGAATGGAAAAAAGCAAAGCTTATTAATAAATTTGAAGAGAAAATCTTGATTACCACCGTTATTGAAGAGGTTACACTTGTAGCGAACGTTGCAGGAACCTTCCATGATTTTAATAGAAATAAATTATATCCAAATGCTGTAGTAGATATGAAACTTAGGATTCCTTTATTAAATATTAGTAATAAAGATGGTTTATATCATAGTTTTAAAGGAGATAGTAATTCATTATATAAGAACACAGACTATAAAATGATTATGGATCGTATAGATTCCATCGACATTCTTTATATTGATCCACCTTATAACTTTAGACAGTATTCTGATTATTACCACTTTTTAAACTTAATTGCGGATTATTGTGATATTGAAAGTTTAGAAAAGTATGGTGAAAATTTAGAATATATTCGAGGACAGAATATGAAATTCTCGGTAAAATCGCAGTATAGCTATAAAGATACTTTTACAGAAGCACTAACTGAACTAATATCTAATACTAGAACCAAACATGTAATAATTTCGTACTATGATGAAAATAATCATTGGAATCATGGTAAAACGTCCACTTCTATGCAAGGAAGAATGGAAGTAATTTCTGCACTTGAAAACAGTAAGGATATGGAATTTGTTGAAGCTTTACCCGTGATATTTCAAAGGAGTAATTATCAAAGTAGAAGTGGAGAGAAGAAAAAAACCATTGATGAACTATTATTTTATGGGAGGAAAAAATTATGAGCAGCTGGTTATCAGGTGAAGAACTAGATTTATTAAATAAAGTATTTGACGATCCAGAAATTGTGCCTAAAAACAGAAAAGGTGGTTTGAAATTAAGGAATCTTTCATTCTTTACTTCTGACACTAAAGCTTTTCAATCTATTGTAAATAATTTATGGATCTTAAATAATGGTGAAGAATTAACACATGCTCAATATTATAATGCTTTAAGATTTTCAGGGCTAATTGATTCAGATAACAATATTGATGTTTTTGGACAATTGATTATAAAGACTTTAGAAGAAAATCATGAAATATTAAACTTAATACATAAAACAAGCGGGCTAACACCTGAAGAAAATGCTATGAGAGAAAAATATAGGATGCAAGTAGAATTAATAATATTTTTAGCAGTTAATTATAAATATCTTTATAATAGAGATGCTGAATTGACATCTTATGAAGTAATTAATAACCTGACCTATTTTAAACTCAATGTAAGAGATACAATTAATGAACCATCAAGTAAAGATATTGAGCTATCAAAACTTTTAAACTTTAATAACGATGATTTATTTCTAGTGCTGCAAGGAATAAATTTCCAAGGATTTGAAATAAAAAAACTATTACACTTAAATGAAAAAATCAGTGATTTTATTCAAATATACATTGAGAAATATGATTCTATTAAAGAGGCAAAAACGACTTCTGAAGATGAGAGGAAGATTTTTAATTCAATCAATTACTATTCAACTCAGTACCAAAAAGATATTAGATTTAGGGCTAAGTATGCAATTCTAAGTAGCATTTTATATGAATATATTATCCAGGAAAATATTATTTATAAGGAAGTCTTCAAGGGAAGAAACATAACGGAATTAATTGAAGAGCTAGATATTCAGTATATTATAGATTTTTATAGAAATTTAGTTGGTATTGAAGTCAATAACGACAATATTAATTTCCCTATAAAATTTGACTCTGATTTAAAAAGTGAATTCCCCAAAAATTTAATATATTTTGGTGCTCCTGGAACTGGAAAGAGCTTTGAACTTGAAGAGGCACGAAAAGAACTATTATTGGATAAAGAAGATTATGAAAGAGTTACTTTTCATCCGGAGTACTCATATGGTTCTTTTGTAGGGGCGTATAAACCAATACCTACATTGGATAAAAACGGTGATGAGACAATATCATATGATTACGTTCCTGGACCTTTTATGAGGATGTATGTTAAAGCAATAGAAAATTTAAATAATGATCATGAAGAAACAAAACCATTCTTACTGATTATTGAAGAAATTAATAGAGCTAATACAGCAGCAGTTTTTGGGGATGTTTTTCAATTACTTGATAGAAAAAAAGGGGTCAGTGAGTATCCAATTCAAACATCAGAAGATGTAAAGAAATATCTAGTTAAAAAACTTAAGGGAACACCTAATCATTTTAGAGAAATTAAATTACCAGATAATCTTTTTATATGGGCGACTATGAATAGCGCCGATCAAGGTGTTTATGCATTGGATACAGCTTTTAAGCGTAGATGGTCTTTTAAATATATTGATATTGACGAAAATGAAGAGAAAGTTCAAAATCTTTACATTGAATTAGGATCAGGAAGTAATGCAAGAGAAATTGAGTGGAACAAATTAAGAGTAGCAATCAATAATTATTTGACTCGTAATAAGGTCAATGAAGATAAGTTACTTGGACCATTTTTTATTAATGTTTTAGAATTGGAGGAAAAGAAAAGCTCGCTATTATCTGGAAAAAGATCTATAAATAAAGTTAAATTTGAAGAAGTGTTTAAAAATAAGGTGTTAATGTATTTATTTGAAGATGCAGCAAAACAGCGACAAGGTATTTTTAGTGGCATCAATGATGAAGATAAGCGTTTTTCACACATATATAAACAATTTGATCAAATAGGTATAGAAATATTTCATGAAGAGATTAGAAATGAAGTATTAGGATTGAATAGAAGATGATAGCTAGATTTATTAAAGAAGGTAAAAGGTATAGTTTATCAGAACTGGCTAGGAAGTACTCTTGTGAAGAGAACAAAATTCTAAGGGCTTTAAAAAAACTCCGAGAAACTGGAGTACTTAGACTTGTCAAAAACACTTATACTCAAAAGATGAAAAATGACCTCTTAGAAGACGAAGAAGTACTAGCTAGTTCAGACGAAGAATTCATTACCTCGCTATTTGTTTTTAAATTCGTCGGTATTGTAATCGTTTCAGATTTTATTTTTAAGTGCTATCCAAAATATATCCAATTTACTTCAAAAGAATCAGGGTTGAAATTAGCGCTAAAAGTTATTGAAAAGTATGAAAGAACTAGTCAAAGAATTCCATTGTATAACGACATGGATATTGATAAGCCCTATAACACCATTGCAACAATTATATATATATTAAATGATTATTATGAAAATGGTTTTTATGAAAAAGAAGAAACAATATATGAAACGAATGGTGAAGGGGAAATAAATTGGGATAGAACGATAAATGAGACCTTTGCATTAATAAAAAATAATCGGCCTTTTTATCCTGATATTTTTACAAAAAAGAATCAATTTGACAAATTTAATTATTTTAAACGTCTTCATCAAGTGATCATAGCACAGTGTAGTTTAGTCCTTGAGAAAGCAGATCTATTAGAATACTTTAATTTAATTCCATTCTATGATTCTACCGAAGATCTTGAGGGATTAGGCGACAATAATTATATTATGTACCAGCTTGAAAAAGAAATAAACATTCAGTTTAATACAAGGCTCAAAACTGTTTTAAAACTTATGTATATCTATATTTCTCAAAATCGTTCGTTTAATTCGTTTGAAGAAGTTACTATTTATGGAACTACAAGTTTTTACAATGTCTGGGAATTTGTCTGTCAAGAAACATTAGAAAATGATTTAAAAAAACCATTAGAGCAAGTTTTTGATAAAAATCAATTACCAGAAAAATTTCATGGTAATGAAAATACACTATTAAGTATTATTGAAAAACCAAAGTGGAATATTGAGCATTCGGCTACTGAAGTAGAAATTTTAGAATCTAGTGGAACTTTTATTCCAGACTGTATTACAGTTCGGGATAAGTTTAATATTTATGATGCTAAATATTTCGTCCCAACAATTAGGGAAGAGGTATCCATAGAAGGCCAACCTGGGATTAGTGATGTATCTAAGCAATTCCTCTATCAGTTAGCTTATCAGAATTTTTTTGAATCATTTAGTGATTATAAGATTAATAATTACTTCTTATTGCCTTCGGAAATAGAGAGGAATGAAAGAGTTTATGTAAGTATGGATATGTTTACTAAAATAGGACTTTCTAACATAGAAGTTATATTTTTAGAAGTTAATAATATTTTCGAAACCTATCTATCAGGCAAAACAATTCGTGTAGGTTAATAGTAAGCATTAAAGCATCCAATCATGGATGCTTTAATAATTTCATTTGACAAATCCTGGCAAATTTAACATACTCAAATTAGCAAATAAGCTAATTAACTAATTTGCATATAAAGGGGGGGACCACCATTTGGTGGGATGATAATGATTAATTTTGGAGGATACTTGGCGAAACTCCGAAAAGAAAGACGAGTGACGCTAAAAGATATGGCGGACGCAATTGGGATTACATCTCCTTATTTAAGCGATGTTGAAAAGGGAAGAAGAGATTCCTTTGATATCGAACGATTAAATAAAATTGTCGATTACTTAAAATTAACACATGAAGAAACGGATCATCTAATGAATTTAGCTGGTGATCAACGACAGAATATTGCGCCAGACTTACCAGACTATGTTGCAGGTAAAGAGTATATCAATGCAGCATTACGTCGTGCGAAAGACTTGGACGCAGGTGAGGAAGAGTGGTTGGCATTTATTAACTCATTAGAGAATAGATAGGCAAAGGATGATATGATGGTTGGTTTTAACACTCTGGGAATTAGATATCGAAATAATAAAGTTCCACAATTATCGCAACCCGATATTGAAGAATTGGCTTTGATTCTAATTAATAGATACAATTCTGATTTGTTAATCGATCCTCAGGGATTGGACGTAGATGATTTTACCGAATTCTTTCTGGAACTTGAAATTGAATACCATTATTTATCGCACAATAGGTGTTACTTTGGTATGTTTGTCTTTAATGATTCTGATAATATTCCTGTGTATTATCCATCTGACAATAGTGTCGGAATTTAACAATTTTTCAGGATACTATCTTATTAGACAGTAGTTTGACTGAAGACCGTAGTGAATATTTACGTCGGTTTACTCTAATCCATGAATGCGCTCACTCAATTTTGCATAGACCTTATTTTTCAAGATGCGATAATCAACTAACACTATTTGAATTAGAAGATGCGAATGATAGGAGTCATGCGCCATTGACGGCAGCAATGACCAGTTCTTATAATGGGAAGGGCCCGAGAAACTTTCAATCAGATCATGATTGGATAGAGTGGCAAGCAAATAGTCTAGCCTCCTGTCTATTGATGAATAAATCATCTTTGTCAAATCTATTGGAAGACTATGACTTAGAAGATTGTAGTTCTTTACAAAAAGCAGTAATAGTTAATCAAATATCTGATACCTATGAAGTTTCATATGATGCCGCGAGAGTACGGTTCGAAAGATTTACAAGAGATTATTTAAATGAAGGCAGTTTATTCTAACAATTTAGCGAGGAAACTCGCTTTGTTTTTTAAATAAGAAGTTCGCAAAAAAGCTAATTTGTTAATTTGAACTTGTTGAAAAGGTCAATAAATAACTGGGCTTGACCTAGATGTGAAACTGATATATATAATTATGGTGTTAAAGTAAATTGATGGAAAGAGTTGATTTAATGTTCAAGGCAAATTTGTTTTTTGATAATATATCACAATTAATTAAGGAGAATAAGGCAAAGATTGGCGAATTGGAAAGTCATGCCAACGTTAGTGCGGGTTATATATATCGTACTAGCAAGGATGAGGGCTCTAAGCCAGGGATTGATTTTGTGGTTAGTGTCGCTGAGTTTTTCGGTGTAAGTGTTGATACATCAATAAGTGTTGAATTTAATTCGTTGACCCCAACTGAGCGGTATTTAATAAAGTTCTTCGAAAAATTGAAAAAAGACACTGTAGGTGATCAAGTTCGTTGGATTAAATATACTCCCGATGAACTAAATCATGCGGATCCAGATATTAACGCTTTTGTAGATCATCCTCTTATGAACTATGAAACATTTTTAGACGAGGGTTAGGAGTATCCTGAAGAAGTCACGAGAGCGGTAATGAACTCAAATTCATATGGATTACGAAATGCGATTTCAGGAGATAGTTTTCAATTAGACATGACGAATAGTACTAGCATCCATATTATGAGCATAAGCAAAAGTAACTATAGAGTTAATGATTATGATTCGCATTGTGTTGAAATTTGGAGTGTCACTAAAGGCGGAGAGCTACAATTTTTAGCAAGTAGTGGAAGAACAAATAGCTTGAGCTATTTAGTAGATGATTTGTACCAAACAGTTTTAGAAGATTCGAAACACCCACGATTAAATAATAGCTTAACATATGCAATTGATTCTTATATGTCTAATGGAATAGTTACTAGCGATATAGATTATAATGATTTGCCATTTTAGGAGGGGAAAAAGAAAAAAGAAATTTGTATTATTAATAGCTTTGACCAAGTTCTAGAGCGTTTATTTGATGTAATAGTCGACGATGATGGAGTTTAAAATAAGAACAGCGACTTATCCATAAAAGTGATTAAATCCCAGTGAGCTATCTATAAAATTCAATCGATTATTCGTAATTATCTGGAAGTTCAATAATTATTTCCTGTTTGACCAATAGTATTCTTTCATCAAGAAAAAGGCATAGCCCACAAAAAAACTTAATGAAAATTTAATACATTTTAAAGACGAATTTAGGCATTAATTACGTATTTATACATATAAGCTAAATGGAGGGGTTAATTTTATTATAATCATCAAGAGCACAAATTGTTACATGCCTAATGAAACAGTTACTTTGATTTAGCTAATATTAAATTTTTAATTTTAGGAGGAAAAATGAAAAGATCAATTCGTAATATTAATAGCTTAGAACAAGTTCCAGAACGTTTATTTGACGCAATGGTCAATAGTGACGGAGACATTGTGGCGGAGTTTAAGTTAAGTAAGAGTAAAAAGGTTGTAGTACCTTGGAATGAAATCGTCTATCAAATAGAAAGTATGAAACGGCAACAAATTAAATAAGTAAAAGAAACTATCGTGAAATGCCCAAATTATTGGAGCTGAAGGCGAAGTTATCTGTAGAGTATCAATCTATAGGTAACTTTGTCTTTTTTTTGTTTTAAAGGAGGTGAATCTTTGGTTGAAGTACGAAATAGAAATAACAAAAAGGTATGCGAAATTAACGAAACTAAAAAGCAAGTCATTATCTCTAACAAAGGGTATACGACGATTATTCAGTTTACAAAGGATAACACGATAAAAGTCATTAATAAGTAAATAAACAATTCCGTAGAGCTGCTAGACAGACTGGAAACTACCAATTGGTAGTTTTTAGTCTGTCTTTTTTTGCTCTTCGGACATGTGACAGCTCTGCGGATAAAACCAAAGGAGCACACACATGAAAAATCGATTTATTACAGTAAAAACAGCAATACTGGTGAATGGTAAAACTATCCTTGTTAATCAAGAGGTCGAAGTATCAGAAGAAATCTACTTAGAAATGATGCGCGAAGAATGGCGTGAAGATAAACGAGCTCAACGTGCGTATAGAGATGTCAATCGTGTCTGGGAAAACTACAAAGATGAAAAATCAAATTGGCTACCCGAATCACCAGACCAATATAAAGCATTAGTAGGTACCGGTGAACCATTGAGTCAATTGAAGATGGGGTTACCGCTATCTTTAGATCGTATCTCTGAAACTACGAACTTTGAAGCGACAGCTCAGACAAATGTAGAGGAAGATGCTGAAGCTCATCTATTGTATGAGGCATTTGAAGAAGTGCTGGATGATTTTTCTGAGCGTAACAAACTGATTATGTCCCTTTTATTTATAGAAGAATTGACCGAGCGTGAAGTGGCAGATATTGTTGGTTGTTCTCAAAAGACGGTTAATAATACCAAGAATAAATTATTGCCGATTATTCAAGAAGCCTTAAGAGATTGGAAATAACTTTTCCGATTAGTTACTCAAGTTGATGCTGGATGTCCTAAGAGAGATGGAAGGAAAAAATCAAAGTCGCCATCTTTCTTGGAGGCACAGAAGAAATTTGAAAATACTTTCTAAAAAGTTACTCAAAACAGCGACGGATGTCCTATGAGGAATGGAAGGAGGTAATCGGTCTTGGACCAAACAACTAATGAAGAAATTGCTAGTAGTCTTATTGCGATTTCAATAGTAACGAAGAAGCTCGCACGTCAAATCATGTCTAATAGTAAAGGAGATAAACATGTCGAGAATGAAGTTGTACAAACAAGTGTTAGAAGATGCTCAGAATCTAAACGACAGCCTAATCGAACTTTTAAATTTTATGAATAATGATCACCCAGTTGAAGAAGTTGCTTCGGAAATACATCCTGTTTCGTTTGAAGCAATTCAGGTATTTCTAGCAGAGAAGTCAAGGCAAGGGTTTACTACCGAAATTCGGTCACTCATCCGACAATTTGGTAGCAACAAATTAAGTGAATTAGAACCTAAGGTCTATCCCGAGTTGTGGAAAGCGGTTGAGGCGTTAGCACATGAAGACTAAGAAACACGCATTGCTTTCCGCCTCCAGTTCTCACAAATGGTTGAATCATGGACCGATTGCATTACTTGAAGCGATGGTTCCGGAAGATGAATCATCAGAAGCGGCAGAACAGGGGACTGCAGCACATGCGATGGCCGAACATTTCTTAAAATTGAAGTTAAATCAAGCGTCAGTTTTAGAAGGTTCGATTTATCATGACGAAGACATGGAACGCTACTGTCAGGACTATGCCAACTTTGTGGTTGAACATAAAGAATCATTAGGTGAAAACACATTGTTGTTTATCGAACAGCGATTGGACTTTTCGCCCTATGTTCCAGAAGGATTTGGTACAGGAGATGCTGTACTTATCTCAGACAAAATATTGCATCTGATTGATTTAAAGTACGGCAGATACTACGTCAATCCCGAGAACAATACTCAGCTTCTATTGTATGCCCTAGGTGCACTCAATCTCGTCGATAGCATCTACGATATCGAAGAAGTCCGGATGACCATCTACCAGCCACGTATTGGTAATGTAGCAACTTGGACGATGGATACTGCCCCCATATTAGAGTGGGCTAATGGAGAACTTAAGGCTAAAGCTATGCAAGCTTATAAAGGTGAGGGCAAATTGGAGTATGGTGATTGGTTAGCAATGACTAAAATCAAAGCTATCTCCAAAGACCGTGCTAATCATCATCTAGAACTTCGTAAATATCAGTTGAAAGAAGCTCATTTGCTGAATGATGAAGAAATGGCAGAGGTTTTATCCCATGTCGATGATTTAGCAAAATGGGCCAAGGATGTTAAAGAATATGCTGAAAAACAAGCAGTAGAACATGGTAAACATTATCCCAACTTCAAACTTGTAGAATCGCGTTCAAATCGAAAATATGTTGATTCTAAATTAGTAGAACAACGAGCAACGGAACAAAATATTGAGGATATTTACCAACAATCCTTACTACCACTCACTAAGCTCGAAGCAAAATTAGGTAAAGAGAAATTCCGAGAAGTATTTGGTGACTTAATTACTAAACCATCAGGGCAACCAACTTTGGTACCTGCATCGGATCGCCGTCCAGAAATCGTCAAACATGATGTAAATGTAGATTTTAATTAGAAAAGGAGAAAAATAATATGTCTAAACAGAACACTAAAGTAGTAACAGGTGAAGTTCGTTTATCTTACGCAAATGTGTGGGAACCAAGACCGGGGATGAATGGTGGCAAAGATAAGTATTCTGTGAGTTTGATTATTCCAAAATCTGATACAAAAACGATTGAAAAGATAGAAGCAGCTATGGATGCGGCCATTGAAGTGGGGATTGGTAAATTTGGTGGTAAGAAACCTAATAAAGCTGCTTTAAAGTTACCGCTTCGTGATGGAGATGTAGAACGTGATGATGCGGCATACAAAGATGCCTATTTCATTAACGCGAACTCAGTTCAAGCACCACAAATTGTTGACCAATCAGTCCAGCCAATTCTTGAACGTTCTGAAGTTTACTCAGGTATTTATGCACGTGTGTCATTAAATTTTTATGCGTATAACGTTAACGGTAATCGAGGTGTGGCAGTTGGCCTCGGTAACGTTCAGAAGCTTCGTGACGGTGAGCCATTAGGCGGGCGTACATCAGCTACTTCAGATTTTGATGCTGTTGATGATGACTTTCTAGCTTAGGGGTAGGTAAGTGCATGGAGCGTTTAAACGAAATCGCTAAGGATGCAATCTATTTAGCGGGAGCTTGGCAGGTCGGAACATGGTTAGGTCATTTAATCGTCTGGCTATTTTACAAGTTCCGAGGCGATAAGTAGATGGAAATTATAGTCAATAACTTCTTCATCGGTTGGGCCTTACTTGGCTCATCCGAGTCGGAGTTGCAGCCTATGTTGATGTGAAAGTGAAGTTGAAGGAGTTGGATGAGTATGGTCATTGATAGTTTAAATATTGATATCGAGACCTTTTCTTCGGTGGACTTATCAAAAGCGGGTGTCTACAAGTACGCGCAGAGCGAGGACTTCGAGGTCCTCCTTTTCGCTTATGCTGTTAATCATGGCCCCGTTGAGGTAGTTGATTTAGCTCAAGGAGAATTATTATCAAAAGAAGTGATATCAGCACTTCAAGATGACCGCGTTAAAAAGTGGGCCTTTAATGCTAACTTCGAGCGTGTATGTTTATCGAGTTATCTAGGACAATCACTTTCTCCAGAATCATGGTACTGCACGATGGTCTGGTCTGCTTATTTAGGTCTGCCATTGTCTTTAGAAAAGGCAGCACAAGTATTGGGATCAAATGAGCAGAAGAAGATTGAGGGAAAGTCACTTATCCGTTACTTTTCAGTGCCCTGTAAACCCACCCAATTGAACGGACAACGCACACGAAACCTACCGAGTCATGATCGAATAAAATGGCGAGGATTTAAGGAATACAATAAGCAAGACGTTGAGACCGAAATCGCTATTCAAAACCGATTATCACATTTTCCCATGCCGGACTTTGAATGGTCCCATTATCACTTAGACCAATTCATCAATGATTATGGCATAGAGGTAGATCCTATACTTGTCAATCAAGCCATCAAATTTGATAAACAATTACGGGAGGAAAATATGAAACGGTCAATTCAGTTAACCGAATTGGAGAATCCAAATTCACCAACGCAACTCAAAGAATGGTTAAACCATCAAGGTCTTCCGATTAAGTCACTTGCTAAAAAGGAAGTTGAGAGGGAACTAGTGGATGCGACTGGATTCGTTAAAGAAGTTTTGGAACTAAGGCAAGAACTGTCAAAATCCAGCGTTCGAAAATATCATGCGATGGAGAATGTTAGGGGAGAAGATCAAAGAGCCAGAGGGCTGCTTCAATTTTATGGTGCGAATCGCACAGGTAGATATTCAGGACGACTCATTCAAGTACAAAATTTAAGACGTAATAATTTAACTAATCTTGAACTTGCGAGGGACCTCGTTAGAGAGGGGAACTTTCAAGAGTTGGAACTGGTTTATGATAGTCCGTCGGATGTTTTATCCCAGTTGATTAGAACAGCATTTATCCCTAAGAAAGAGCATCGTTTTATTATATCAGACTTCTCAGCCATTGAAGCGCGCGTGTTAGCTTGGCTTGCCGGTGAGTCCTGGCGGTTAAAGGCATTTGAAGCCGGGGCAGATATTTACTGTCAATCAGCCAGTCAAATGTTCCATGTACCTGTTGAGAAGAATGGAGTGAATGGGCATTTGCGTCAAAAAGGCAAAATTTCTGAATTGGCGTGTGGCTATCAAGGGTCCGTCGGTGCTTTGAAAGCGATGGGAGCTATAGAGATGGGACTGGAAGAAGCTGAGTTAAAGGGCATTGTCGATTCCTGGCGTTTTGCCAATCCTCACATTGTTCAATTTTGGTGGGATATGGATGAGGCGGTGAAGCAGGTAGTGAAGTCTCGAGAGACAATTTACTTAAAATCGCTGATTTTGACCTATGAGAAAGGGATGCTATTTATTGAATTGCCGAGTGGCCGACGACTTGCGTATCCCAAACCTAAAATGGGACAGAACCGTTTTGGTGCTGAGTCGGTTACTTATGAAGGAATTGCTCTAGGGAAAAAATGGGAACGGATTGAAAGCTATGGCGGCAAGTTTGTCGAAAATGTTGTTCAGGCCATTGCTCGAGATATTTTAGCAGAAACAATGCAACGACTCGCAGCTGCGGGATATCACATCGTCATGCATGTCCACGATGAGGTCGTGCTAGAAGTGCCTATTGGAGAATCAAGTATTGAAGAAGTCAATGAAATAATGAGAGAACAACCAAAGTGGGCAGACGGACTACCGCTAGATGCTGATGGTTTTGAGTGTCTCTTTTATCAGAAAGACTAGGGGGTTTTAAAGTGAAACAAAAAGAATGGCTAAATGGGTCAGGATACTATGACCCGACGGCTTATCAGGCATTAAAGAAATTAAATTATTTGCCAATTGTATATATTTGCTCATCATTTTCAGGAGATGAAGTTGTGAACGCCGAGTTAGCCCGTCAGTATGCTCATTTTGCATTAGAAAAAGGAACGATCCCTATCACGCCAAATCTTTTATTCCCACATATTATGAATGACTTAGATGTGGAGGGCCGTCAACATGCCTTGCGAGTAAAGTTAATCCTTTTAGGTCGATGTAAAGAATTATGGGTGTTTGGCGATAATCTGTCTGAAGGAATGCGTCAGGAAATTCAACGAGCAAAACACCGCAATATGATGATTCGTTGGTTTAGTGAAGATTGCCAGGAGGTTACTAGATGATTTTATACACAACAAATACTAGAGAAAAGGCAAATAGCTTTATTTTCCCTAACCGTATTGAAGCAAATATTGAAGAAGAATTTAGAGAAGCTATGCAGTACGATCATGTGACGGCTCAGTATGAAAATAACCATCGTGCCAATGCAAATTTCCTAGAGTCTAATGTTATCGTGATGGACTTGGATAATGACCATTCCAATGATGCGTCTAGTTGGATTGATATGGAGGATGTGAAGCTGGTCTTTCAAGGTGTAAAGATGGCGCTCGTAACGAGTCGTAACCACTGGAAGCAGAAAGAGAACCAATCGGCTCGACCTCGTTTCCATGTCTATTTTCCCATTCATTCAATTCATGATGCGAAAGAGTACCGTAAAACCAAAGAAGCGATTCTGAACTTTTTTCCATACTTCGATACAAACGCGATGGATAGTGCTCGACTGATTTTTGGCGTTGAAAATCCAATCGTTGAAATTGTAAAAGGTGATCAATATGTCACCGATATTTTAACCGATTCATTTGAAACGTGGGATAGCGAACAAGGCCAAATTTTAGAAGGAGGTCGGAATAATGCCATGAGTCAGTACGCAGGTCGAATTTTGATTCGGTTAGGGGATACAGATGAATCGCGTGAGTTATTCAACCAAAAGTCAACATTATGTTCCCCGCCATTATCCGATGAAGAATTGGAGAAGATATGGCAGTCTGCATTGAGATTTGGTCGACGTATTTCTGAATCACCTGACTATATTCCGCCTGAACAATTCAAGCCAAATTCAACCTTAAAGCCGTCTGACTATTCGGATGTAGGTCAAGCAACCGTATTAGCAGGGGAATATCAAAGAAAGTTACGTTATTCGCCAGCAACGGATTATCTAATTTATAACGGTAGCTACTGGGAAGAATCAAAACCTAAATCACTAGGTTTAGCCCAAGAGTTAACGTTTCGTCAATTAGAGGAAGCTGAACAACAAATCCTAGAATTTTCAGGACAATTGGAACAAAATGGCGGCTTGGCCATTATTGAGAGCGTTGGAGAAAAGAAGGCCACAGAAGTGTTTTCTAAACCTCAGCGTATTGCTTATAAAAATCTTCAAGTGGCTATTGCCTATCAAAAATATGCGATTAAACGTCGTGATGATCGTGGTATTAATGCGTCACTACGACAAGCTCAGTCGATGCTGGAAATTAGCTCTGCAGATTTGGATACCAATGAATTTTTATTAAATACACCCAGTCAGACCCTTAATTTAAAAACGGGAGAAGTGTTTGAACACCTTCCAGAGAACTTCATTACAAAGCAGACAACGGTCGATGCCAATAAAGAAAATTTAAAGCTTTGGCTAGATGCCTTAGATACCTTCTTTCTGGATGATAAAGACTTGATTAATTATGTGCAACAAATCGTAGGCCTATCAATTATTGGCAAGGTTTATGTCGAATCCTTAATAATAGCTTATGGTGATGGGAGGAACGGGAAGTCTACTTTCTGGAATACCATTTCGCGTATTCTAGGAAACTATAGTGGAAATTTATCTGCAGATGTTTTAACAGTGAATAACCGAAGAAATGTAAAACCAGAGTTGGCAGAATCCAAAGGCAAACGTTTACTCATCTCTGCCGAGCTTCAAGAAGGCATGCGACTGAATACTTCTATCGTTAAGCAGCTTTGCTCGACTGATGAAATTTTTGCAGAGAAGAAGTATAAGTCACCATTTAGCTTCATTCCCAGTCATACCTTGGTTCTTTATACGAACCATTTACCGAAGGTAGGTGCCATTGATAGCGGAACGTGGCGACGATTGATTGTGATTCCATTTGAAGCAAAAATTGAGGGACGCAGTGATGTTAAGAACTATGCGGATTACCTATACCATGAAGCTGGCGGTGCTATTTTATCTTGGATGATTGAAGGGGCACAAAAGGTTATTGCCTCCGACTTTAAGATACCACTCCCTCAAAAGGTGAGGGAGGCTATTGAAGAATATAGGGAAAGTAATGATTGGATGGGACAATTCCTCAATGATTGTTGTGAGTTAGACAATGCGTTTGTGGAGAAGTCTGGACAAGTTTATGATGAGTATCGTGCGTTTTGTTTCAGGACAGGAGAGTTCACTCGCAGTAGTACTGACTTTTATGCGGCACTGGCATCAGAAGGCTTTGTTCGCCGCCGTCGTAGTGATGGGAACTACATTCAAGGTTTGAAATTGAATTCAGAATTTTCGTAAAACATGATGATAATAGGGCTAGTGGAGGTCGTGTAAGCTATCTATATAACTTTTCTATATAGATAAAAAAATAAATCACTATATAAAGGTTATATATACAGCCTTCACAGCTTCCACTAATACGATTAACTCAACATTTTATATTGAGGTGATAGCATGCAAAAAATGAGTGAACATAAAATTGAGGCACAACTAGTGAAAACAGTTAAAGCACAAGGTGGGTTGTGTTTGAAACTAAACTCTACCAGCATGATAGGTTTACCTGATCGTTTAATTTTGTTATCAGGAGGGAAGTTTGCTTTTGTAGAAGTGAAAAGTCCGGGCGAAAAGCTTAGGCCTATCCAAGTGAAGCGGATGAATGATTTGCAACAGTTAGGTTTTCGATATTATGTGCTGGATAACTTAGAACAAATTGATACCATCATTGAGGAGGTGACAGCCAGTGAAATTTAACCCTTATCCTTATCAAGCATCGATGACTGAGTACATTGAAAAACATGAAGTTAGTGCCTTGTTTTTGGCCATGGGTTTAGGGAAAACAGTCATTACCTTATCAGCCATTCAAAACTTAATGTTTGATTCCTTTGAGGTAAAGAAGGTGTTAATCATTGCACCCATTCGAGTTGCAAGGGACACTTGGCCTGACGAGTGTGATAAATGGGAGCACCTAAAGCTACTAAACTATTCAACGGTCATTGGTTGTGCGACAGAACGCACCCAAGCATTGAAGCAAAAAGCGGATATTTATTTCATTAACCGAGAAAACGTCGACTGGTTGGTGAATAAGAGTGAGATGTCATTTGACTTCGATATGGTCGTAATCGATGAACTCTCTAGTTTCAAGTCACATACTGCGAAGCGATTTAAAGCCTTAGTACAAGTGAGGCCAATCATCAAACGAATGGTGGGTCTAACAGGAACCCCTTCAAGTAATGGCCTGATGGACTTATGGGCACCTTTTAGAATCTTAGATAAGGGTGAAAGACTTGGACGATTCATTACCCAGTATCGACAAACTTACTTTGAACCAGATAAGCGTAATGGCATGATTATTTATTCATACAAGCTACGTACAGGTGCAGAGGAAGCTATCTATGAAAAGATAGGTGATATGACTGTCTCGATGAAAGCAGAAGATTATTTGGATATGCCTGACCTCATCATGAATAAAGTATCGGTTGAGCTTTCTGATAAAGAACAAGCTACTTATGACCAACTAAAAAAAGATATGCTGGTGACCTTGGGAGATAGAGAAATTGATGCAGTCAATGCAGCAGTACTCTCTGGTAAGCTACTTCAGATGGCTAGTGGTAGTGTGTACGGTGAAGAACGAGAGTCAATTCATCTTCATGACAAAAAACTAGATGCGTTGGGAGATTTAATAGAGGGTGCGAATGGTAAGCCACTACTAATTATTTATTGGTACAAGCACGACTTACATCGTATTCAAGGACGCTTTGATGTTAGAGAACTTAAAAGCAAACAAGACTTTAAAGATTGGAATAAGGGAGAAGTTCCAGTGGCAGTGATTCATCCGGCTAGTGCAGGTCATGGACTTAATCTTCAAAGTGGAGGGTCTACAATTGTTTGGTTTACTTTAACTTGGTCATTGGAACTCTACGAACAAACCAATGCAAGACTTTACCGTCAAGGTCAAACTGAAAGTGTGATCGTCCACCATATTCTAGCGAAGAATACACTAGATGAATATGTTCTAAAGGCACTGAAAAATAAAAGTCAAAATCAAAATGCTTTAATTGATGCTGTTAAAGCGAACTTGGAGGTGAGTTAATGGATAACCCTTATGAACGATTAGCTCATGAGATTGTTCTACAAGCGGTCAAAGATTATCGAAGTGCTTGTAAACAATTAAAACGAAATCCTAAGAGCGATGTTGCGAATCGTCATTTAATATCTTGCGAAAGATTTTTCTTATCTGAATGGTTTAAAGAAATCACAGATGCAGATGGTGGATTGTTACTAAATAATTTAAACGAGGAGGTAGGAGTATTTGACACCTAAAAAATTCTTACAACAGGCATTCTATTTAGATCATCGTATCAACAGTAAAATTGAACAGATAGATTCACTGAACGTTTTGGCACAAAAAGCAACTAGTACCTTATCAGATATGCCAAAAGCACCAGGACGCAATACTTCTCGTTTGGAAGAAATTATCGTGAAGATTGTAATGCTTCAAGAAGAAATCAATAAAGATATTGATGCCTTAGTGGATATCAAAGTTCGTATCACAGAAATGATAAACAAGATGTTGGATAAAGAGCAACAAATGGTTTTGGAAAAACGTTACTTGAATTTCTTATCCTTTGAACAGGTTGCAGTGGACTTGAACTTTAGTATCCAGCATGTCTTTCGTATTCATAAACAAGCACTGTTAGAGATTGAGCCCGTCATAAAAAAACATGAAGAAAATAAAGATGAGAGTAAATGAGAGAGAATGAGAGTAAGCCTTAGTGATATAGTTAAGGTGTAGAAAAGTATAGAACAATAGCCTTGGGAGAAAACTCTCAGGGTTCTTTTTATGGAGTGAAGTCAATGCCAAGGAAACCTAAACGTCCATGTTCTCATCCAAATTGTCCAGAATTAGTTGACGGTAGTTTCTGTGAGAAACATCAAAAAGAAAACAATAAGCATTATGAAAAGTATCAACGTGATCCAGAAACTGCAAAACGATACGGAAGATCGTGGCGAATGATTCGTAACAAATTTATTCGAGAGCATCCCTTATGTCAGCAGTGTTTAAAAGAAAACAAACTAAAGACTGCAGAAGAAGTCCATCATATCTTACCTTTGAGACGTGGTGGTGCACATGATGAAAATAATTTGATGGCTTTGTGTAAATCCTGCCACTCGAGAATTTCTGTATTGGACGGAGATCGGTTCGGTAAAAAATAGTGCGTGAGGGGAGGGGGAGGTCAAATCTCTAAACCTTTCCTCCACGGATAACGGTGTCGCCCTATCGCGCACAAAAAAAGCAGTTCAAAGGGGGGTATAAGGCCAGTCGATAGAGGAGGTAGATATTGTGGCGCGAGATGGAACCAGACGGGGAGGCAGACGTCCTCGTTCAGGAGAGAAACCCGAGGCTTTGGTTGATAAATTGGCCAAGGGAAAACAAGCTCATATTATCGATCTACCTGACTTTAGTCCGGACCCTTTATCAGTGGGTGATTTAGAAGTCGAGAGCAACCCTCAAGGAAACGAAATGCCAAATCCATCAGAATACTTGTCAGCGAAACAACGTGATGGCACAAATCTTGAGGCAGGTGAGATTTATATTGAAACGTGGGAATGGCTTAAAGGTAGAGGCTGTGAACGATTAGTAAATAAGCGATTAATCGAAACTTATGCGCAAGCGATGGCACGTTACATTCAATGCGAGGTAGCAATCTCAACCTTTGGTCTTTTAGGGAAACACCCAACAACAGGTGGTGCCATTGCCAGCCCATTCGTAAGTATGAGTCAAAACTATCAAAAACAAGCGAGTCTTATTTGGTACGAGATATTCGATATCGTAAAACAAAATTCAACAACTGCTTATGTAGGAAATCCGATGGAAGACACCATGGAGCGGTTACTGAGAAAGAAAGGAAATGGTTAATGTTTAAAACAGCTGAAAGTGTCTGTATGGGTCATCCCGATAAATTATGTGATTACATAGCGGATTCAATTTTAGATTGTTGCCTTTTATATGACCAAAATGCTAGAGTCGCCTGTGAGGTTTTAGCAACCAATGGCAAAATCATCCTCGCTGGAGAAATTTCAACGACTGAAGAAGTGAATGTTTTGGACGTTGTAGATGTGGCTCTTTGGGAGAGTGGTTACAACCCGGATGAATTTGAGGTTTATAATTTAATTAATAAGCAAAGTGCTGATATCGCATCCGCAGTCAGTCAATCGTTAGAAGTCAGACAAGGTGATAATACCTCATACAATTTATTAGGTGCTGGAGATCAGGGAACCGTCTATGGTTATGCGACGAATGAAACGAATTCATGCTTACCTTTAGCTTTAGATTTGGCACATAAGTTGTGTAAACGACTCGATACTTTACGTATTGATGGTGTGATAGAAGGTATTCATTCTGATGGGAAAGCTCAAGTAACGCTTGAATATGATGGAGAACGGTTATTGCATGTTCATACTGTTCTACTATCCGTTCAACATGACGAAGATAAAGATATCCAGCAATTAAGAGGCGAATTGATTTCAGAAGTCATTTTACCTATTTTTGAACATTATCCCATTGATAAAGAAACAATTATTTTGATTAATCCCTCTGGTCGATTTGTAACGGGTGGACCCACGGCAGATACAGGCCTAACGGGTCGCAAGATTATGGTGGATACCTACGGAGGTTTGGCAGCTCATGGTGGGGGTGCTTTTTCAGGGAAAGACCCGAGTAAAGTAGATCGTTCAGCTGCTTATATGGCTCGTTATATTGCGAAGAATTATGTCAAAGCAGAGATCTGTTCGGAGTGCTCTGTTTCATTATCTTATGCGATTGGGAAAGCTAAGCCTGTCATGGTCCAGGTCACTTCTCATGAAACAAGCAAGTATAGTGATGAAGTATTAACTGATTTTACTAAGCGGTACTTTAACTTAAAACCAGGATCCATAATAGACTTTTTAGATTTAAGAAAACCTAAGTATAAAAAGACGGCTCGATATGGTCATTTTTCATCTTTTATCTACTTATGGGAACGTACTTTTGATTGTTACAAGATAAAGGAGGCATTAGAAGATTATGCAGATTAAAAAGAAAAAGATCACTGACCTAATACCAGCGGATTATAATCCTAGAAAAGATCTTCAGCCGGGTGATCCTGAATATGAAAAATTAAAAAGGTCTGTTGAGACTTTTGGTTATGTCGAGCCGATTATTTGGAATGAACAGACAGGTCGAATTGTCGGAGGGCATCAACGTTTAAAAGTCATGGAGCACTTGGGATTTAAAGAAATTGAATGTGTAGCTATTAATATTGATGAAGACCAAGAGAAAGCTCTCAATGTAGCTTTGAATAAAATCTCTGGTTCATGGAATGAAGATAAACTTATGAGCTTGATTACTGATTTAGAAGGTTCAGACTTTGACGTATCTCTTACTGGTTTTGATGTAGCAGAACTAGATGAGTTGTTTAAAGCTACTTTAACCGAAGGTGTTGAGGATGATGATTTTGATGTGGACGAAGAATTACTGAAATCTTCATTTTCTAAGTTAGGGGATATTTGGCACTTAGGTAAGCATAAATTATTGGTAGGAGACTCTACAAAGGTAGAGGCATACCAACAATTGATGAATGGTAAAACAGCTAATCTAGTATTAACTGACCCACCTTATAATGTGAACTATGAAGGTATGGCTGGGAAAATAAAAAATGATCAAATGGAAGAAAATGAGTTTTATCAATTCTTACGCAATGCCTTTTTTGGTATTGAAACTGTAATGAGCGATGATGCGTCCATCTATGTATTTCATGCAGAGATTGAAGGATTTACTTTTAGGCGAGCTTTTAAAGAAGCTGGCTTTTATTTATCAAGTACATGTATATGGAAGAAGAATTCGTTGGTTTTAGGTAGAGCACCTTATCAATGGCAACATGAACCTATCTTATTTGGATGGAAAGCCAAAGGAAAGCACCTATGGTATTCCGGTCGTAAGGAGACGACTATTTGGGAGTATAACAAGCCAAAACGTAGTGAAGATCATCCGACCATGAAACCTGTGCCACTTCTAACTTATCCAATTCTAAACTCAACAATATCTAACTCTATAGTGCTCGATCCATTTGGAGGCAGTGGTTCAACCCTTATTGCTTGTGAACAAACAGACCGTATTTGTTATACGATCGAACTCGACGAGAAGTTTGCGGATGTGATTGTAAATCGTTATATTGAGTTGGTTGATAATGATACTGAGGTTAAAGTTGAACGAGATGGAGTAGAATTTTCATATAAAGAAATTATGGCTATGAAGGTTGATTAGACTTGCTTTTCACTTCATTTAGAGGGTACATGTTACTGGAGGTGATAACATGTTTGATTCAAAGCGTGTAGAAATATTAAGAGATAAATTTCCGGTAGGTAGCCGAGTCAAACTTATTAAAATGGATGATCCACAGGCACCCCCTGTGGGTACTTTAGGAAGAGTTAAGTGGGTCGATGATCTTGGGTCTTTGTTAGTCTCTTGGGATAATGGGTCTAGTTTAAATGTACTTGATGGAATTGATAAAGTCGTAAAAATATAAATAACTTGTTTAACGTAGATTTTGATTTTAATTATTATGACAGCGAACGTTCAATCGCTCTCCATTACAGATACGTCTGACGGAGGGCTTTTTTCATGCATTTTTTCGGAGGTGATAGCAATAAGAAAGCTAAAAAACTATCAGCCAACAAGATTTATGGCGGAGGATTCTTACTATGACCAAGATAGTGCAGATTTTGCGGTGAATTTCATACAAGCCTTGACGCATACGAAGGGGCGTTGGGCAGGGAAGCCGTTTGAATTAATTGATTGGCAGGAACAGATTGTTCGTGATTTGTTTGGTGTCCTAAAACCAGATGGATATCGCCAGTTTAATACGGCTTATGTGGAAATACCTAAGAAACAGGGGAAGTCGGAACTTGCAGCAGCGATGGCTTTGCTTCTATGTTGTGGGGATGGAGAAGAGCGTGCCGAGGTCTATGGTTGTGCTGCTGATAGACAACAAGCGACGATTGTATTCGATGTTGCTGCGGATATGGTTCGAATGTGTCCAGCCCTAAATAAGCGGGTAAAGATACTCACCTCACAAAAACGAATTATTTATCAACCGACGAACTCCTTTTATCAAGTGTTATCAGCAGAGGCTTATTCAAAACATGGTTTTAATATTCATGGAGTCGTGTTTGATGAGCTGCATACCCAACCGAACAGAAAACTATTTGATGTTATGACTAAGGGATCAGGGGATGCAAGGACACAACCCTTATATTTTTTAATTACAACAGCAGGAACTGACACACAGTCTATTTGCTATGAAACGCATCAAAAAGCTGAAGATATTATTGGAGGAAAAAAAACAGATCCAACTTTCTATCCTGTTATTTATGGCGCTGAAAAAGAAGACGACTGGACTGATCCGGTAGTTTGGAAAAAAGCCAATCCCTCATTAGGGATTACAGTTCAGATGGATAAAGTACATCAAGCTTGTGACTCAGCCAAACAAAACCCTGCAGAAGAAAATGCCTTTAGACAATTACGTTTAAACCAGTGGGTTAAACAAACGGTTCGCTGGATGCCCATGGAGGTTTGGGATGCTTGCAGCTTTCTATTTAATCCTAAAATTCTTGAAGGGCGTGTTTGTTATGGAGGACTCGATTTATCCAGTACATCAGATATTACTGCGTTTGTGTTGGTATTCCCGCCAGAAGATGAAGATGATAAGTATTACATCCTCCCTTATTTTTGGTTACCTGAAGATAGTCTTAAATTAAGAGTTGCTCGTGATCATGTAAATTATGATTTATGGGAAAAGGAAGGTCACTTATTAACCACTGAAGGCAATGTCGTTCATTATGGTTTTATTGAACAGTTTATTGAGGAATTAGGAATGAAATACAATATACGAGAAATAGCTTTCGACCGTTGGGGCGCCATACAAATGGTTCAAAACCTAGATGGTATGGGATTTACAGTTGTTCCATTCGGACAAGGATTTAAAGATATGAGTCCACCAACGAAAGAATTAATGAAGATTGCTTTAGAGAAGAAATTTGCGCATGCCGGTCATCCCGTTTTACGTTGGATGATGGACAACATTTTTATTCGAACGGATCCAGCTGGTAATATTAAACCAGATAAAGAGAAATCTACAGAGAAGATTGATGGGGTTGTGGCGACTATAATGGCTTTGGATCGTGCTTTAAGACATGGAAGCATTATGGTGGAGTCAATATATGACGACCGAGGGTTGTTCTTAATATAATTAACGTTACTCTCTTAATATCAAAATAATTGTATCTTACTTAATATATATTACTAATATAACATAGATTCTAATTAAAACTGGAAATTATGATACTATTAATAAAAAGATACTAGGAGGTAAGTAAATGGATTGGATAATTTCAGCTAATGGAAAAATTTATGACCATTCAGCAGCATTTGAAAGATGGGGATTTATTGACTGGAGACAAACAGCTAATTATGAAGTAGGAGATACTATTTATATCTATTGCACGGTTCCGATACAGAAAGTTATGTATAAAACAGTTGTTGAAAAGACTAATATGACTTCTGATGAAATTGTAAACGATGAAATTTTTTGGTTTAAAAGAGAAGAGTATATAAAATCTTTAAGTTACCCTTATTCAAGATTAAAACTAATAAAAAAAATAGATACTAAATTACTATCATTAGATAATTTAAAAGAAAATGGACTAAAAGCCGCACCTCAAGGCCCGACAAGATCAAATAGTAACCTTAGTGACTATATAGAAAGTTGTTTTAGAATAAAAAATCATGACATTATTTACCCTGAGAACGATGTTGGCAGACTAAAGGAAGGTAGCGTTATGTCTGTCACTATTAATTCCTATGAGAGGAATAGTAAAGCAAGGAAAAAATGTATTGAACATTATGGAATATCTTGTCAAGTATGTGGTATGAATTTTGAAGAAGTATACGGACAATTGGGGGAAGGTTACATCCATGTACATCATATTGTACCTCTTTATAAAATTGGAGAAGAATATGAAGTTGATCCAATTAATGATTTGATACCAGTGTGTCCTAATTGTCATGCGATGCTTCATACAAAAATAAATGGTAAACCTGTTACTATTTCTGAATTAAAAGAGAAATTTAAGCAATAAATTGAAAGCTATAAGTATCTACTAAGGTAGATGCTTTTTTGTTTGATTAGGGCCTTTTCAATTACTTAAATGCCAGGAGGAAAGACATGAACCCATTGAAAAAATTGTGGAGCCAGCTCATTCGCAGTCCAGTTGAAAATCGGACGATTGGAGGAGCAGGTTTTAATTTTGGAAATTCGAGCTCAGGTAAAGTAGTCACAGAACTTTCTGCAATGCAGATGACGGCGGTCTATGCTTGTGTTCGGATTTTAGCTGAATCAGTTGCGAGTCTACCACTTCATTTATATTCAAGTAACGAGGATGGAAATAAAGAAAAAGCAAAAGAGCATCCGTTATATTTTCTTTTGCACGATGAGCCTAATCCTGAAATGACCTCGTTTATCTTTCGTGAAACTCTGATGACTCATTTGTTATTGTGGGGGAATGCTTACGCACAAATTATTCGTAATGGAAAAGGCGAGGTCATTTCTATCTATCCTTTAATGCCAAACAAGATGAAAGTAAAAAGAGATAGTCAGTCGAAAGAGATTATCTACGAATACTATCATGAAGATGGAAAGGTAGAGTTAACCGATTTCGATGTCTTACATATCCCAGGTCTCGGTTTTGATGGTTTGATGGGGTATTCACCCATTGCGATGGCGAAGAATGCTATAGGAGTGGCGCTGGCGACGGAGGAATATGGGGCGAAATTCTTTGCGAATGGAGCCCAGCCAGGTGGTGTATTGGAACACCCTGGCATTATTAAAGACCCAGAACGGGTACGGAATTCTTGGTCACAATCCTTTGGAGGATCGAGTAATTCAAATAAAATTGCAGTGCTAGAAGAAGGGATGAAGTACACACCCATTTCTATTTCACCTGAACAGGCTCAATTTTTAGAAACACGAAAATTTCAAATTAATGAAATCGCTCGAATTTTCAGAGTGCCCCCTCATATGGTTGGGGACTTGGAGAAGTCGAGCTTTTCTAATATTGAACAACAATCGCTTGAGTTCGTGAAGTACACCTTAGATCCTTGGGTCCTTCGATGGGAACAAGCAATGAATCGTGCATTAATACCAAAGAAAAATAAACAAACCTATTTTATTAGTTTTAATGTGGATGGCTTACTTCGTGGAGATTATGAAAGTCGTATGAATGGTTATGCTACTGCAAGACAAAATGGTTGGATGTCAGCGAATGATATTCGAACACTTGAAAACTTAGACTTAATCTCTAAGGAAGATGGAGGTGACTTATACCTAGTGAATGGGAATATGTTGCCTTTAGAAAAGGCTGGCTCGTTTTATCAAAATAAGGAGAGTGAAGTAAGCGGTGAAGTGTAAGAAATTTTGGAACTGGAAAGTGCCCGAAGAAAAGGAGCCAAGAACCTTGTATTTGAACGGCACCATTGCTGAGGAGTCCTGGTTTGAAGATGATGTGACACCTGAGTTATTCCGTGAAGAATTATATGTTGATGAAGGGGATATTGTTATTTGGATTAACTCACCTGGAGGCGATGTGATTGCGGGGGCTCAGATTTATAACATGTTAGTGGAGTATCCAAGTCATGTCACGATTAAAGTAGATGGTATTGCGGCTTCGGCAGCTTCAGTCATTGCAATGGCAGGTGATGTTGTATGTATGAGTCCTGTTTCTATGATGATGATTCATAACCCGATGACTGTAGCAATCGGTGATCATGTTGAAATGGAAAAGGCCATCGATATGTTGGCGTCTTTTAAGGATTCGATTATTAATGCTTATGAGAAAAAGACCGGCTTGTCACGTAGTGAACTTTCGCAGTTAATGGATGCAGAGACTTGGATGGATGTGGGAAAAGCGATGGAATTAGGCTTTTGTGATTCTGTACTTCAAACACCATCTGATTATGTTTATAACGAATCAAAAGCAACGATGCTTTTTTCAAGGAAGGCAGTGACCAATTCACTCTTAACAAAAGTGAAAGAAAGTCATGCAGTTTCTGCCAAAGAATTAGTCAGTCGTTTAGATACTATCAAAAACCAATGGGGGTAATTAATATGATGCAACAATTAATTGAACAACGTAGTGAAGCTTGGAATCAAGCAAAGGTATTTGTAGAAAGTCACCGAGATGAAAAAGGCTTAATGTCTGATGAAGACCATCAAACCTATACCCAAATGGAAGCAGAAATTGAAAACTATACTCGTGAAATTAAACGAATGGAGCGTGAAAAGCAAATGGATCAGTCCTTAGCACAACCTACTTCAAAACCCTTAACTTCCATGCCAGGGAATACGAATTCCCATGAAAAATCAGGTCGAGCTCGAGATGAGTATAAACTTGCAATGTTAAATGCCTTTCGTTCTAACTTCCGAAATGTATCGAACGTACTTCAAGAAGGTATTGATACTCAAGGCGGCTATTTAGTACCAGAAGAATACGACGAACGCTTGATTCAAGGGTTAGAAGAAGAAAATATTCTTAGACAATTGGGAACGACCGTCACCACCTCAGGAGAGCATAAAATTAATATTGCGGGTGCCAAACCTGCTGGTGCATGGATTGAGGAAGGTGACACCTTAACTTTTGGAGAAGCTGGTTTTGATCAAGTGGTTTTAGATGCTCATAAACTTCATGTTGCCATTAAAGTGACTGAGGAACTGTTGTATGATAATGCGTTTAATTTAGAGAATTATCTACTTGAACAATTTGCGAAAGCTTTAGCTAATGCGGAAGAAGAAGCTTTCCTAAATGGTAATGGACAAAATAAACCTTTGGGTATTTTTGCATCTACTGGTGGAGGAGAAGTAGCTGTTACTACAACGAGTGAAAAGATTACTTCGGATGATATTTTAACTTTAGTCTATGCCTTAAAACGTCCGTACCGTAAGAATGCTGCTTTTATTTTGAATGACTCCACTTTAGCAGTATTACGCAAGTTGAAAGATAACAATGGCGCTTATATCTGGCAACAATCATATTTGCAAGGAGAGCCTGATCGATTATTAGGGTATCCAGTTTATTCTTCAGCGTATGCACCGGAAGTAAAAGCTGGTCAGCCAGCAATTGCTTTTGGAGACTTCTCTTACTACAACATTGGAGATAGAGGAATTCGTTCATTTCAAGAGCTAAAAGAGTTATTTGCTGGCAACGGTATGGTTGGTTTTGTAGCAAAAGAACGTGTTGATGGAAAGCTAGTGTTACCTGAAGCAGTTCAAGTCTTATCTATCGGCGGGGCAGGCTAATGCTAAACCTAGATGAGGCTAAGGTTTATCTGAGAGTGGATGATGATCATGAAGACCATTTGATTCAGGGTCTTATTGACTCTGCTCTGGTACTTTGTTTAGATGTTATTCGCAGTGATTCTGTTGAACATTTGGAGGCTAATCCTCATGCTAGGTTAGCCATGTTATATGTAATCGCTTATTTTTATGAACACCGTGAAGAAGCAGACTACCATGAATTGACGCTGACTTTAAGGGCTCTTTTATTTGGATTGCGTCAGGAGGGATTCTGATGCAAATCTCAAAATTTAATGTAAGACTTATCATAGAAAAATCAGTTCCAATTCAAGATGATATTGGTAATTGGGAGGATCTTTGGCAACCTTATTATTCATGTTATGCGCGAGTGGATTCAAGGGGACAATCTGGTGGTGAAGTTGCTGTGGCAGGTATGGTTGTCGATCGTAGTGACTTGATTTTCACTATTCGGTATACGCCTAAGTTAAAAGATATCGCAACGACGGATTGTCGAATTTTATTTGAGGGAGAGCTCTATGATATAAAACGGGTGGATTTTATGAACTATGAAAACAAAACCTTGAAGCTGTATGCAAAGAAGGCTGAGCGATGAGTAAAGTAAAAATCGATCAACTTGCAGATGAAATTATGAAAGGTCTAACTGAATATGCAGACTTGGCTACCGATTCAATGAAAGAAGCTGTGAAGAAATCAGGTCAGACGGTGCGTAAGGAAATTAAGACCCAAGCACCGAAATTATCGGGTGATTATAAAAAATCATGGGCAGTTAAAACTGAGCGAGAAACTGCAACACGATTATCTTTGGTGGTCCACTCTAAAAATCGCTACCAACTGGCACATTTGTTAGAGCATGGACATGCTAAACGTGGTGGTGGACGAACGAAGGCTATTCCTCATATTCTTCCTGCAGAGGAATTCGGAACTAAGCAACTTCAGGAAGATATTGAAAGAGCGCTGAAAGGGTGAGTGAATGAAAAAAATTATAAATATGCTAAAAGAGATAAACTTACCTTATGCTTATGATCATTTTGCGGAAGGGAATGCACCTAAACCACCCTTTATCTGTTATCTCTATACTGGGTCGGATAATTTCTCTGCAGATGGTATGGTCTACTTAAAGAAAAACCAAGTCAACTTTGAATTATATACAGCTAAAAAAACTGTAACGATAGAACAAACTGTCGAAGGTGTCTTAGATCGGTATGGCATTTTTTATAACAAGTCTGAAGTTTATATAGAGTCTGAGAAACTTTATGAAGTCTTATATCAATTTACTTTGGAGGTAGATTATGAGAAATAAAGTAAAATTTAACGTCTGTAATGTGCATTATTCGCTCATTACTAAAACAGATGAAGGGTATAATTTTGGAATTCCTGTTCCAATGCCAGGAGCAGTATCAATTTCCTTAGATCCAAATGGTGAGCCAGAATCTTTTTATGCAGATGGGATTGAGTATTACACCATCTCTAACAATATGGGATATGATGGCGATTTTGAAGTAGCTTTAATTCCAGAATCATTCCGTATTGAAGTGTTGAAAGAAAGTATCGATTCAAATCAAGTATTAGTAGAAAATGCCAATTCAGAAACTGCTAACTTTGCTTTACTATTCGAGTTTGACGGAGATAAGCATAAAATTCGTCATGTTATGTATAACTGTTCAGCAGCTAGACCAGGGATTGAAGGTAAAACTAATGAGGAATCTCGTGAAGTTCAACCAGAAACAATAACTATTTCAGCACGACCGTTAGCAAATGGGCTAGTGAAAGCAAGAACTGGTAATGGAACAACACAAGAAACTTATGATACATGGTATAAGAATGTGTATTTACCTGTTGAACCGACTGAAGTTACAACTCCTGAAGGGACTGGTGCCTGATTATGGCCATTCAAAGACTCATTGAAATTGATGGTAAAGAGGTGGCTTTTAAAGCCTCGGCTGCAATCCCAAGAATCTATCGTCTAAAGTATGGGCGAGATATTTTTAAAGATTTATCCCAACTGGAGGTGGGCATGAAAGAAAACGATGAAGGGCAATCTAAGTTGGACATCGAGTCTTTAGAAATTTTTGAAAATATCGCCTTTGTGATGGCAAAGCATGCAGATCTTAAAATCTGTGAGGATACGTCAGAATGGTTAGAACAATTTAATACCTTTTCCATATATCAAGTTTTACCTCAGTTGATTGAATTATGGGGATTGAATGTACAGAGTGAAGCTGAACAAAGAAAAAAGTACAAGCCACCGAAAGGGAAATGAGTGTCCCACTCTTTATCTTAAGAGCAGTACAACTCGGTCTCTCCATGGCTGACTTAGAAATGTTGTCGATTGGATTAGTAAATGATCTGTTTATTGAAAATATGAATGATGTGTACCCCTATCAACAAGTAGCTACACAGGATGATTTTGATCATTTTTAACTATATAGTTCTTAAATTGTATTTTAGTGTATAATTAATCTAAAATACTAGAAATGCGGTGATGGAATTGGCTGATCAAATAATCTCAGAAGAAAAGGCTAAGGAAATGATTGGTATAAGTAATTGGCGTGAAATGTCAAAAAATAAAATTGTGGATTTCATTAATTTAATACCGAATATAGACCGTGAAGTGGCAATGAAAGCTATTGAACAATTTCCAGCTTATGCAAACTTGTCAAAAGAAATGGTTACTCAGTTATATGGACTTACTCAAAAAGCACTAGAATCTAATGAACAGAGTAATTCTGCATCGATAAAAGCTTATCAGTCAATTCTAGATGAATTAGGAATCATTCTACAAAAAGAAAATATTAGTACTGAAGAAAGACAATATGTAATAGATAAAATGGTAGAAGTAGCTGATAAAATTTCGGTAAAAGATATCGAAAATAAAGATTTATTGGATAAATGGTTAAGGTACGGGGGAACAGTTGCATCAGGTTTATTAGTACTTGGATCGGTTATATTAGGTGTAAAGTCAGGAAAGTTCCCAAATCTAAAGGGTTAAAATGTAGCATCTATCTTTTGATAGGTGTTTTTTGTATGCAGACAATTATGGAGGTGGTTGTATGTCTAAACGAATCAAGGGTATTACTGTTGAGATTGGTGGGGACACAACCAAACTCCAAGATGCCTTAAAAGATGTTAACAAAGAGATTAAAATTACGGAGTCTCAATTAAGGGATGTCAACAAACTTTTGAAGTTGGACCCAGGGAATACTGAATTACTTGTTCAAAAACATAAGTTACTTGGACAAGCAGTTGACGAAACAAAGAATAAACTATCAACTCTAAAGGAAGCTCAACAAAGTGCTAATCACGCTCTTGCTCAGGGAGCCATCTCTCAAGAGCATTATGATGCACTCCAACGTGAAATCATTGAAACTGAAGAAGCGTTAAAGTCTTTAGAGAAACAAGCGCATAGTTCAAATAATACTTTGGCTAATGTATCTATTGTTGGAGAACAATTTCAAGCTACCGGAGAAAAAATGAAATCAGCTGGCCAGAAAATGATGCCAGTGACTGCGGTTATAACTGGAATGGGAATAGCTGCAGTAAAGACATCTTCTGATTTTGACACTGCGATGAATAAAGTATTAGCAATCTCAGGTGCTACTGGTGAGGAGTTTGATCAACTCCGAGATAAAGCACGTGAGATGGGGGCTAAGACGAAGTTCTCTGCAACGGATGCGGCTAATGCGATGAATTATATGGCTATGGCAGGTTGGAAAACTTCAGACATGATTAGTGGTATTGATGGAGTCATGAACTTAGCTGCTGCTTCGGGAGAAGATTTAGCTTTAACCTCAGATGTTATTACCGATGCCTTAACTGCTTTTGGCTTACAAGCATCTGACTCGGCTCGTTTTGCTGACGTACTTGCAGCTGCATCTTCAAATGCAAACACCAATGTTTCTATGATGGGGGAGACATTTAAATATGCGGCTCCTATTGCAGGAGCACTTGGATATACCATTGAGGATACTGCTTTGGCTATTGGGTTGATGGCTAACGCAGGTATTAAGTCTTCTCAAGCAGGGACTTCGCTTCGTACCATTATGACTGAACTTCAAGGAGACTTAGTTTTAACGAGTTCTTCTTTTGGAGAGGTGATGGTACAAACTACTAATATGGATGGTAGTATGCGTGGACTCACTGAAATCATGACGGATTTGAGTGTCGCATTTTCTTCTATGACCGAAGCAGAACAAGTTGCTAATGCTGAATTATTAGTAGGTAAGCAAGCGATGTCCGGTTTTCTTGCGATCATGAATGCGGCACCTACGGATGTAGATAAGCTGACGAATGCGATCATCAATGCTGATGGTGCAGCTGAGTCGATGGCAATCACTATGCAAGATAACCTTGAGGGTGAATTGGAAGAATTAATGTCTGCGCTAGAAGAAGTTGCTATTTCTTTTGGGGATATTTTGATGCCAGCAGTCCGAGCCATAGTTCGTGGATTAAATGGTTTTGTGAATGCTATTAATGCTTTACCAGGCCCAATCAAAGGAGTAGTAGCTGTAATTTTAGTGTTAGTAGCTGCAATTGCTCCCTTATTGATCATTGTAGGCCAGATGATGACAGGACTTGGTTCCATTATGATAAATGGGCCTAAACTCATTGGAATGTTTAGTGGAATTGCTACATTTATAACTGGAAGTCTCGTGCCAGCGATAGGTACGGTCATTGCTGCAATTGGCCCTATACCTTTAGCTATTGGAGCTATTATCACAGCAATTGTTCTGTTATGGAATAATTCTGAAGCTTTTCGAGAAGGTGTCATAGCAATATGGGAGTCCATAAAAGAAGCTACAAAAGTTGCATGGAATGCTATAAGTAACTTTTTGTCTCAGCTGTGGACCAGTACTCTTGAAGGTGGAAAAGCATTATGGAAAGACTTCTCTAATTTCATGTCTGATTTCCTTTCAAATCTTGGTCAATTTATTCAATCGTCTTGGCAATATATTCTTGCTACCACTCGAACAATATGGAATGGATTGATCCAGTATCTAGCTTCTACCTGGCAATCTATCCAACAAACAACGGTGCAAATTTTAAATGGAATTGGTCAAGTTATTGTAAATACGTGGAATAGTATTACTCAAACTACTAGCAATATTCTAAATGGTTTGTTTAATCTAATTCAAAATACATGGCAGGGAATCAGTTCTACTATTAGTGATGTCATGAATGGTATCGGACAGTTTATATCAAGTGCCTGGAATAATATTGTTTTATTTATTGGCAATGTATTGGGAACAGCTATTTCTTATGTTGCTGATGCTTTTAACTCTATTTTAAATAATAGTGTGAATGCGATGAGTAGTTTACAAGATATTATTTACCAAGGGTTTATGGGAGCAGTGAGTTTCATAAGAGATATAGTTTCTCAAGCAGGAACTTGGGGATGGGATTTGATCATCGGGATTGTAAATGGGATCAGCAATGCAACAGGTCACCTTATCAACTCAGTGAAAAATGTTGCTGAGATAATTTGGTCTTATCTTCACTTCTCAGTACCAGAGATTGGTCCTTTGACGGACTATGAATCCTGGATGCCTGACTTTATGGCAGGATTATCAAAAGGGATTGATAAGTCTCGTAATTTAGTTAAAGGTTCCATGAAAAGAGTAGCCCAAGATATGATATTAACTCCTCGAGTACCAGCTCTAAGTCATGCTGAAATCTCACCATCAATATCGGGAATGAATAATGAAATTGAATCGTTAGTTAATAAACTAAAATCCTCGAACCAAAATCAAGGCGATCTGATTATTCCGGTATATCTAGGGGGAACTTTACTCGATGAAGTGATCGTCAATGCACAGATGCGACAAAATATAAGGAGTGGTGGTAGATAGTGAGTCACCAAGTCTATTTGATCATTAATAGTATTACTCTACCTTTGCCAACTTCTTATGTGTTGGAATACCGAGATATTGAAGCAGAAACCGGAGGAGAAACTGAAGCAGGAACTATTCAACGAGATGTTGTTCGTCATGGAGTAGTATCGATTGGTGTCACATTTAATTGTAGTCCCCAGTGGGTAAAGATTTTTTCAGGCTTGAAGCAGAACTCGATGCTTCAGGTTAGGTATTTGGATACAGAATCCTTGGAACTTAATACAAGTAATATGTACATTGAGGGCTTATCAGTCAAGTTAATAAAAGACACTTCCTATAAAGGTTTATGGGAAGTGTCTTTTATTTTGAATGAATATTAAGGAGGTAGAAGATGCATCTGACGACGAAACGTTTTCAAGAAGTAATTAATCAACCATCCCGAAAATTTTCTTGGTCAGGTAAACTTTATCTTCGTGACGGTGAGACGATTGACTTTACCGACAAAGAAATATTGAAAGGTACAGGGTATATTCAGCGATCTTGCTCAGGTTCTTCAGAATTAGAACTTGGATCCGTTTATGCTTCAGAGTTTGGTTTGAGCTTATTTACCAATATGGATCGTTATCGATTAGAGAGAGCACAAATTTCTTTAAGGTATCATTTGCACTTTGATGATGGGAATCAGGAGTCTATTCCTATGGGAATTTTTGAAGTTAGTGAAGCAAATCGATCGAAGAAGCGATTAGAACTCAAAGGATATGACTTCATGTTGCGCTTTGATCGCCCCATTAGTATCAGTGAAACTTTTGGTACTGCCTTTGAATTATTAACGTTTATTTGTGAAAGATGTCGAGTGCAACTTGGTATGTCTGAAGCACAAGTACTGATCTTACCTAATGGGACTGAAATGCTGTCTATTTATCCCGAACATGATATTGAAACTTATCGAGATTTACTCCATTATTTAGCATCTACTTTAGGAAGCGTGGCCTTGATTGACCGTTACGGACGCTTAGTTCTAAAACAGTATGGAATAACTCCAGTAACACTAATTGAAGCTAAACATCGATTTGATTCAAGTGTTTCAGATTTTAAGACTTATTATACGGCTATAAACTCAACCAATATGAAAACAAAATTGGCAGAATATTATGCCTTGGAACAAGATACAGGGTTGACTATGAATTTAGGAGTCAATCCATTTATGCAGTTAGGACTAACTGAAAAAAGAGAACGGATGTGTCAAAGGTTATTAGAGGCTGTTAGCCAGATTTCCTATACTCCTTTCGATGCAACGACAATTGGAAATCCAAGCTTAGACCCTGCGGATATGATTGTGCATTTATATGAGAGAGAGGCCGTTCAAGGACTTATAACCAATATTGAATATAAAATTAACGGTAAACATCGAATTTCAGGTGTGGGTAAGAACCCCAATTACGCTCAAAGTAAAAGTAAGCATGATAAGAATCTTGTTGGTATCTTAAACAAAATTGAGTCGGAACATTTGATTGTTCATTCTTACAGCAATTCCAAAGCATTCGATTTATCCACTGAAGAAATACCTATCATCAGAATTGATTTTGCTTCGGATAAAGAAACAGAAGCTTTGTTTAATGCTTCTATATTATTGGATGTTAGGACCAGTACTGTAGAAAATAAAAAACAAGTGAGTTTGTTGCCAATTACATCGGGATCAGATCCACCTGTCGAATCAATAATGTATGAAATGATTGAAGAAAAAGAAGTACCGACTAAGGTTATTGTGACTTTTATCTTGAATCATGAACGAATAGATTATCACGTACCGATTGAAACATATTCAAATGGGCAACATGTACTCAACTTATTTCATCCATTATCCAATCTGCAGGAGAAAACAATGAATAGTTTTTCTGTCATGATGTGCTTGGAGAGTGGCAATGTACATATTGAAAAAGATCATGCGATTGCGGCTATCAGTGGTCAGTCATTAGGAACTACTGAGGTTTGGGATGGGAAATTGGAAATGACTGAATGGTGGAGTAAAGTAACACTAAATCAAGGTATGCTGTATCAAAGGAAATTACTTGAAGGATTTCAAATAGGACTACATCAACCTCAAGCTAATATTTTTGATGAATCAGTAAGTCGATATGTTCCAAACGGTCTTGCATTAAGAGGTTGGAAAGAATCAGTATCTACGGAGGTGGAAAATGTATAAAGGACAAACTGTGATTGAGTTGGAGAATGTTCGTACTCAAGAAAAAGAAATCATTAAAGAAGAAAATCTTGTAACGAATGCTGTTGCGGATATTTTTCGATATAACCCTTCAGGGCTCTTGTATCCTATGGGGCAATCTTCATCGGGTCGATTTGATCAGGATATTTTCCCAATAGCAAATAATTGCTTTGGAGGAATTTTATTATTTGAAGAAGCTTTATTGGAGGACCCTAACGATTACTTTGCTTCAACTCTTAATCCGATTATAGGCTATGCGTCGAATGATGTGAGTGCAACTGAAAATCCTAAAAGAGGAAGCTTAAATCAAACAGAATCAATGATTCTGAATAATGGTTATAAATTTGTTTGGGACTTTTCTACTTCCCAAGGAAATGGGAGGATCTCCTCCTTAGCATTAACCCATTATCAAGGAGGTAAAGCCTATTACGGGGATGCGGAAGCTTCTGGTAATTCTTTCATACAATTGAGCCGACATTCAAAAAATTTATCTGTTGAAGATTCAGAACTATTCATTGGGATGGTTGAAGCAGACCTTACTACTAATACTATTGTTTCTTTCGTACACAAAGTAGATAAAACGATCGATATTGTGAAGGTTTATGAACCGATGTTGAGTATTGGCCTAAATGACACAGTTATTGCGCTGTCTCCTCAAGTGTTAGAGCGTAAAACGATTGATTTAACTGAATTTTATAACGGTATTACTTATTCTTCTAATGCAGGTTTTCTTGATGGAAAAGATGGTTTTTATTATGGCTTTGCTGTTCAAACAGAGTCAAAAAATAATAGAACAATAATGAATCGATTAAAAGTTAACAAGCAGGACTTTGCATCATCGATTGATACTTGGCTGTTGGAAGGAGTATTAACTTATTCTCCAGGAACCTATAGTCGTTCAAATACGGGCCATTTAAATCGCTCAATCCACAGTCTAATTGAACGAGGTTATTTATATGTACCAAATTCTGATTTAACTCAGATATACAAAATAAATGTTAATAACCCTGTGGATATATCAAGTATAGATTTAGGATTTAAGTCAAGTTTTACATCTGGGACCGACGCACGAAATTATATTTATAAGTGGGGAAATTATATTCGTTGTTATGATTTCTTGCTCGATGAAAATGATCGAGTGATTCCAATAAAAGGGGAGGGACTGTCTCATATTTCAACACCATTAATTGAAATTGGTCCTTATCGATTGGGCTATTATTTAATAAATTCTTATAGCATTGCAACTTTTTCAAAAACTTTGTATCTTCATACGCCTTATTTAGGAACGATTAATAATTTATCGACTCCAGTTTTAAAGGCTGCGGATAAGACGATGAAAATTACCTATACCTTAACTGAAGTGGAGGAAAGTGTATGAGAGAATGTATAAAATTTTTTGAAGTCATTGCGATGGCTCTAGGAGCAGTGTTGGGCTGGTATCTAGGCTCACCCGATGGCTTTTTTTATGCTTTAGTGGCATTTGTGGTGGCGGATTATGTGACAGGTGTTCTACGTGCAGTAGTAGAGCGAAAACTGTCGAGCACTATTGGTTTTCGAGGGATCGCTCGAAAAATTATGATTTTTATCTTAGTAGGTGTAGCACATTTGATTGATACTTTTGTGGTACCTGATGCCAACGATGTAATTCGTACTGCTGTCATTTTCTTTTATATTGCAAACGAAGGCCTATCTATTATTGAGAATTCAGCCGCGCTAGGGCTGCCTATACCAACGGAGCTGGCAATAACATTGAAACAATTACATAGAGAAGAAATAAATGAACAAGATGAGGAGGAGAATTAATATGGCGACATTACGACCGATTAAAAAAGATTTAACCCAAGTGAACCGAGGAGCTAAAGGAGCAAACAGACCCCAATGGATTGTGATTCATTTTGTGGGTGCGTCTGGTCAAGCCCAGGCTAATGCGGATTATTTTAGACATACTTTCCGGTCGGCTTCAGCTCATTATTTTATTGATCCACAGCGAATTATTCAAGTGGTAGAAGATGATACTCCAGCCTGGCATATTGGTGATGGATTTAACTCTGGATTAGGTCAATACAATGGGTATCACCGTTATGGGGCGACGAATAATAACTCCATTGGGATTGAAGGCTGTCAGGATACATCAACTGGTAAAAATGTATGGTACTGGGATTTTCATCCAAAGACTTATGAGCAAATGTTATTATTAACGCTACACTTACAAGAAAAATATAATATTCCTGATAGTCGAGTTATCCGTCATTATGATGCGTCAGGAAAAATATGCCCGGGAAATTGGCAATGGAATAATTGGGCTAAGTGGCATCAATTTAAGTTGGATCTCAGTCACCTTAGAAAAAATGTGTCGGATAACTCGTTAACATCGGATTCTAAGATTGATGATGGTTCTCAAAACCTTGAAGCCACCTATACGATTCAAGTAGGAGATACATTGAGTAAGATCGCGAAAAACTATAAAGTGTCGGTGGATGATTTAGTTTTATGGAATCAGATTGAAAATAAGAACTTAATTTATCCTGAAACTAAGCTATTTGTTCAGGCACCAGATAAAGTAAGAAGTGAGTGTTCGGGTATAAAACAAGCTGGAAAAGTTATCCCTAGAAAAGGTCAGTTTAAATTTACCGATACAGTGAATGTACGAAATCAGCCAGGTGCTTACGGTAAAGTACCAGAACAGTATAAACCAGGCGAAACCGTCAAATATGATGAGGCCCTTGAATCCGGCGGGTTTATTTGGCTGAAATATCAATCATACCAAGGAACCACTCAATATGTAAGTGCAGGGACACCAACAGTTCCTTACGGGAAATTTATTTAATCATCTTAATCAAGCCTACATTGACAAGTTGTCGTGTAGGCTTTTTTATTTTGTGTTAAACCATCCGAATGAGGCTATTCTCCTGGCTAATTATAGAGGTTACTCAAAGTCACTCTAAATGTCCCAAGAGAGGTGGAGGTGGTTAGATGTTTCAAGAATTATCAATAGATAAAGCGATGAACGAAATACAATTTGCCAAAAGTTTACAAGTCATCACGAAAATGAAAGAAGAGGGGCTAATAAGCCTAATTGAATTCAAAGAAATCAAAATTGCATTAATCGAACTTTATCGCCCGTACTTGGCCGAATTGATGCTATAAACGTTGATGTATAGCTGATTGAGAGGTAACATGTCACATGCCGAAGGAGGTGAAAAAGTGAAGAAAGTAACTAAAATAGAAGCCAATAAAGCTAATAAAACTAGGAAGATTAGAGTAGCGGCTTATATACGTGTTTCGACCGCGATGGATGCTCAAACAGAGTCTTTTGCAGCCCAAGAAAGACATTATCAACAACTATTTAAACAAAAACCTGAATGGGAACCAGTAGGAATTTACGCTGACGAAGGAATTTCAGGAACAAATTTGCAGAAAAGGGACGGCATTCAACGGTTATTAGAAGATTGTAGAGCAGGAAAAATTGACTTAGTGTTAACAAAGTCAATTTCTCGGTTTGCCAGAAATCTAACCAACTGTTTAGAAGCGGTGCGTGAATTGAGTTCGATGGGAGTGGCTATTCACTTTGATAAAGAGAACTTGAATACTCTGCAGATGGATGGCGAGTTATTGTTGTCGATGTTAGGTGCATTAGCAGAAAGTGAATCTAAATCTATATCAGAAAATAATAAATGGTCGTTTAAAAAACGTGTTGAAAATGGTACTTACAAGCATGTGAGTGCTCCATTTGGCTATGAAATTTTCAACGGACAATTAGTGATTAATGAGGAAAAAGCCAGCATTGTTCGAACTATTTTTAACTGGTATTTAGCGGGGGAGGGCACCTATGTTATTGCGAAAAGGCTAGATGAATTAAAAGTTAAGCCAGAAAGAGGTGTTCAATGGATGGATACTTCAGTGATGTGTATTTTGAAGAATGAACGCTATATCGGAGATTCTTTATTTCAAAAAACTTATACAGACAGTCAATATAAAAGACGTAAAAATAACTTTGATGTCGATATGATGTATGCCCAAGCTACCCATGAGGCCATTGTTGAACGTAAGGTATTTGATCAAGCCCAACAATTAATTAAACAACGACAAGCAGTTATTTTGAAGAAAGATACAAAGGTTTACGCTAATGTTTATGCTCTATCCGGTCGTATTCACTGTCAACATTGTGAGGTGACCTTTAAGCGCCGAACGCACTATCTTTCTAAGGACAGAAGTTATATTGCTTGGACCTGTAATAACAGGTTAAAAGATACGAACTTATGCCATACAAAATTTATAAAGGAAATGTATATTGAAGAAGCATTTGTTCGAATGATGAATAAGTTAGTTTTTGGTCGAAAGGAAGTTTTAGAACAAACAATCGCTCGGTTGATGAAATTGAAACCAGAAGATGAGAGTCGGGTGCATGAATTAAAAAGCAAGTTGAAAGAAGTTCAAAATAAGCTCCACACTTTATCTAAGTTGTTAGATTCCAAAGATGTTGACAATAAGTTCTATTTGAAAGAGGAAGCTTACTTGCAAAATATGAAGAAAGAATTGTTGGCAGAGCTGAGAAGGACCAGTATGGAAGACAACCAATATAGCTACCAGATTCAAGAAATGAAAAGTTTATTCAATGCAGTCAATCAAAATTCATATTTTAACTTTTATAATGAAGCATTACTGGAGCGTTTTGTAAAACGAATAGTGGTAGAGGATCGTAAAACCATCATTTTTGAATTAACATGCGGACTTCATTTGAAAGAAGAGGTGAGGGTCTAGTGGCAAGAGTATATTTTGGTTATCAGATGATTGAAGGGGAGATAAGCATTCATCAAGAAGAAGCGGATTGTTTAGTAGAGTTATATGAAAGCTATCTTGAAGGCGAGAGTTTAACTGCTGCTGGTAAAAAAGCAGGTATTGATAAACCACATGGTCCTTTGGGAAGACTGTTGAAGAATGAAGTTTATGTTGGGAATGCTGTTTATCCAAGGATTATTAATCAAGATACGTTTCAACGAGTCCAACAGGAGAGACACCAGAGAAGTAAACGATTAGGACGAAATTTTGAATTAGTTAAGGATAAAATAGTTATTGTTAATAGTTTTAAATGGAGAGAAGAAGCACCGGATGCACTCAATCCTTTTGAAAGAGCAGAAAATTTTTATCAGTTAATTGAGGTGATTATGTGACATCAAAAAAAGTTAAAGTATTGACGATACCAGCGAGGCGACAAGTTAAAACGGAAGAACATCAAAATGAAGCCAATAAGTTAAGAGTTGCTGCTTATTGTCGAGTGTCAACTGAAAGTGAAGAACAAGCAGGGAGTTTTACCACACAGGTAAATCACTATACCAATTTTATAAGTAGAAACCCTGAGTGGCAGCTGATTGATATCTACGCAGACGAAGGGATAACAGGAACCAACACCAAGAATCGTAAAGAGTTTAATCGAATGATTGATGAATGTATGGCAGGAAGGATAGACTTAATCATCACAAAGTCTATTTCACGGTTTGCGAGAAATACAGTCGATTGTTTAAACTACATTCGTCAATTAAAAGAAAAAAGAGTGGCGGTATATTTTGAAAAAGAAAATATCAACACCCTGGATTCTACGGGCGAGGTACTCATTACTATCATGGCCTCTCTCGCTCAGCAAGAAAGTGAGTCAATTAGTAAGAACGTGACGATGGGACTTCGGTATCGATACCAGGAGGGACAAGTATTTGTAAATCATAGAAAATTCTTAGGATACACAGTTGATCAGGAAGGTAAATTAATTATAAATCCTAAACAGTCATGGATTATCAAACGAATTTTTAAAGAATACCTAGAAGGAAAAGGAACGGGTATCATTGCAAGAAAGTTAATGGAAGATAAAGTGCCGACTGCTACAGGAATTTTGAAATGGACGAGTAACGATATCAATCGAATTATCGCTAATGAGAAATACATGGGAGATGCCTTGTTGCAGAAAACTTACACGGTTGATTGTTTAACTAAGAAAAGAGTACCTAATGATGGCAGCGTTCCTCAATATTATATTGAAGATAACCATGAAGCGATTGTCTCTAAAGAGATTTATAACTTAGCTCAAAAAGAAAAAGCGAGAAGAAGCAATCTTTATTCCGGCAAGAAGAAAAAACATCGGCTCTATCAAGGAAAGTTTGCCTTAACAGGAATTACCCAATGTGGTAAATGCGCCGATATTTTTAGGCGAATTACTTGGACATACAAAGGTAAGAAGACTTATGTATGGCGGTGCGTGACAAGAGTAGAAAAGTTATGCGAATGTGAATCAAGAACGATCAATGAAGAAGACTTGCACAAAATAATTGTTGAAGCTATTAATCAGTATATGGCAAATAAAAGTGAAGCGGAAAAAAATATTGAATTAATTATTCGAGATATGTTAGATAAAAAATATGATGAACCTTTCGATGATATTGAGGAAGAATTGCATCAACTACAAAAGAAATTATTAGACAACCTTAGTGATGAGACACATGATCAAATCGTTGATAAACTTGAAGCAATGCGAAAAGTGAAGCAAGACATTTTAGTGAAAAATGCAAGCCGCGAAGAAAAGCGGAAACGATTAGCAGACATTAAAGCATTTTTAAAATCAGCACACACTGATATTGAAGAATATGAGGAAAGCTTGGTGACCCGACTAGTCAAAAATGTAGTCATTCACGATGAGAAAGTAGAAGTTGAACTCAAAACAGGCGATACAATCGAAGTAATGCAGTAAAGAGAGCCAAGGCACTATGCAAGTGAGGCATGGTGCTGTGACTCTCTTTTTTTTTTGTACTTAAAAAATTACTTGTTAATTGCTTTGTATTCTACATCAGTGTAAGTGAAGTTAAACAAAAGGTTCAAGATAGCGTCATAATGTTCAGTGCTCATACAATCTTTAAAATTCTCATAGTCATTAATACTAGCGTTCCCAATGCAGCAAAGACATGTTCGACCTATGTGCGCACCTTTTTTCGGCTCTTTTGTACAAACTAAAAAAATCAAATCGTGTTCATCTGGATCTCCAGATTGGCTCCTACGAAACCTCAAGTGAGACATAACTTGTAACTCCTTCAATCCTTTCAGAAACTCCTCTAAACTAATATTCTTTTCTGGTAACAATACAACCACTCCTAGTTATTTATTCAATTAAAAAAGCACAACGAGATTCGTCGTGCCAAATAACTGGGTTAGACTCATCTTTCTCTTTCGAGTTGGATTTAGCACCTTGCCAATGGTAGGTTGCTGAAGCGTCATCGGGCCAATTCCCTCTGCTTACTCTGGATAAGTTGTGATTTTTAATTGTATTAGGATAATAGCATAAAAAGTTTTCGAAAACAAATTCATATAATGATAAAATAAGTTTTCCTTGGTATAATATTAATAATTACAAATGTAAATTTATGAAAGGACTGGGGATGAAGATATTCGTATCTCAATCGATCGTTTAAGAAAAAATAAGTATTTAGATTCACAGTACCCTTTACAAAACTATGTTCTAGAAAAATGGATTAACTGTATTGAAACATAAGTAATGATATCATAACAACCTTCGTGAGTTGGCGTTCAGGCTCGCAGAGGCTCGATATCAATTGATAACCAATTCATAGGAAAAGACCTTATAAATTTTGTACAGTTTAATGTTGACAATCCATAAGCCAAGTAACCAAAGTAACGTTGGAACACCTGAGGGTACAGAAAACCCTAATATTGATGAAAATTCTATAACAACAATCGATTCAGCATCTGAAGCTAAAGATTTAATAGACCTCAAAGATTTACTACCAGAAGATGCTTCAATAAACTACTCTGGAGTTATGCTCCCTCAAACTGGTGAGAGTAATAGCAACTTATGGTTCGCTAGTTCTGCAGTAGCTGTATTGCCAGGTCTTGGACTAATCAAAGGTAGAAAAGAAGATATAGAGCAATAAGAACACAAAATAATTAAATTCTGTACCCAATAATTTCAACCACAGGCTAATTCAATTTAGTCAGTGGCTATAAACTTATTGATGATTTTTTGAAAAATAAATACCGCAATCGGTTACAAATATGATAAATTATATTTAATCATTTTAATATTTATTTTTATGGAAGGATTGATTGAATGAAGGCGAATACATATTTTGATTTTTTAGATAATGATACATATTGCAATCAGATTCAAGAGATCTCTGGCCCCTATGAAGTCAGTGATGAGATTACTACTGCTAGGTTGAAGCTTGCTAAAGGTAATTATTATAAGGCTGGGGTTGTTGGGCGAGATGTCTTGGAGTCAGTCTTGTTGAAAGGCTTTGGGGCACCGAAACCACCTGCAGGGACTCAATCGAATGGAATAATCTGGCGAATTAATTGGTTAAAAGACCGCAAGATAATTAATCAAAAATTCTCTGAAGAATTTCACACTTTGAGAGAAATTGGAAACAAAGCTATCCATGATAAAGATAAAGTAAATAAAGAGATGGCAGCGAAAGCTTTAAAGACAGCTGATTTAACGATACGGTATTTAATTGAGAAGAAAATAGACAAGAACTATGATCATCAATTGAATATTCCAAGTAGTGACAATGAGATTGCCTTAGATTCAATTAAGATAGCGGAAGAGACAGAAAAAATAATCGAGAGTTCAAAAGACTTAGACAAGTCGATGAAATTACAATATGAAAAAGAAAATGAGAAAGTAAAAGAAGATATTCTTAAAGTCGATACTCTTGCACAGAAGATGGATGAGTTGTTCTACCAGATTGCACAATTAGATGATTTACCTGAAGAAAAGAAAACTGAATTCGAAGTAAATAATGAAAAGATTGAAGCTAAATTAGTGCAAAATTACAAGATTGCTAAGGCTACTCAAGAGAAAATTTTAAGTGAAGTTGACTGGATTTATAAGGTTCTTCAGGGTGAGGGGACTGCTACGGATAAACAATCTCGAGCAATCAACGCGACAAATGCTGTATACAAGATTAATGGACCAGCTGGTTCAGGGAAATCGTTAATCCTATTAATAAAATGTTTGAGAGAAATTGATAGCCAAGGTTTGAAAGATGCTGAGAGTGGTCAATCGTCACTATTGAGCAGTGCTAGCAGTAAGAAAAAAGCAATACTTTTCACATATAATAAGTCACTAATGAATTATCTACAAGATATTATTGATAAATTAAAAAACAACCCAAAAACAACTAAAGAACTTAGAGCTAATATTGAGCAGTTAACTATTATTAACTTTGACAAATATGTATGGGATCTTGCTAAAGATTACAGAGTATATCCAGGTTCTAATCTTTCAGATTACGCAGAAAAGTTTAAGTTTATGGTCACTGAATTATCAAATAAAATAAACTTGCCTAAATTTGATATTGTGGCGATTGATGAAGCTCAAGACTTGAATATTAGTGCCATTCAATTCTGTTATAAATTAAAGGACGATAAGTCAGGTTCTAAGTTTTATATTGTCTTTGACGAAGCACAGAAAATATACAATGGTGATTTTACAGCCAAGGCCATTGATTCTGATTTGAATTTCCGTGGGAATGCGATTAATTTGGAAACAAATTTACGAAACCATCCTAATATTGATAAGTTAGCTAAAGCAGTTCTTGATGGGGAAATTAATTCGATTAGGGACATAACTGAAGATTATTTGAGTGATAATGTAAGGAAAATGTCTAAAGATGAGGCTGGCAAGTTCAGAATTGGTAATGATGAGAATGCTGCTTTCTTATTTACAAGTAATCGGGTAAAGAATTCATTTGTAAATACTCAGAACCGACAAGGTATTATGACTTTGGATATTAAAGATAACATGAGACTTAGTTCAGGATATTATGTTGGTACAATCTATTCAGCCAAAGGTCTAGAATTTGATAATGTCTTTATTTTTGATTTTCCTGAAGGTGAGGATAAGAAACAATTAAGGTATGTTGCCAGCTCTAGAGCAAGGAATCAGCTGGTATTTGTAGGATAGATTAGTTGGATAGATATTAAAAATACAACCAGTTTTCTACTGAGATGTAGGAGGCTGGTTTTTTAATTTAGCCAATAAACACTCACCATAGTCAAAATATTAAAGTGCAGTATAATTGATAGTTATAGAACGAAGGGAGGAGAATTACGATGAGAAAATTAATCAATACATCTAAAGAGTTGAATCCAGATAATTTTGTAGGTATTTTAACTAGTTATGATTATTTGGAGATGTATGGAAAAAGCAACTCGAAGTTTAGTTAATTAGATTGAATGATTTTAATTTTGTTTATCTGTTTATTGTTAGCGATAGACAATTTTATAAGTTTAAAAATGACGCATAGTCTTTTCAAAGGGAACAGAAAAATATGTTCTAGTTAGCAGTTAAGTCCCTAAGTCAACCTACTAATTTGCATCAATGGCTTAACCACGACACATGTTGAGACGGTTGTATTGATGGAAAAGTCAGAGAATAAAAGCTTGATATAATGAGGTTCTTGGTGAATCTTATAAGAATTTATTCTAATGGATAGGTTACACTAAGTTGGAAAGATAAAATAACATCGGTCATTTTGTAGGCTATCATAAGTAGATCGCTAGTAATCATGGTGACCCGCGTCATTGGTTTTCAAAACATGATAAGTCAATGGATACGTTCCGGGCAGATGTGAAGAAAGAATTAGCGAAAGGTACGTCATCAACTAAACCATCAACAGGCGGTAAGAAATTATATCGTGTGCAGATTGGTGCTTATAGTGTGAAAAAGAATGCGGATAAGCAGTTGGAAAAAGCAAAGAAAGCTGGCTTTAAAGATGCGTTTGTGAAGTATGAATAAATAAAAACAACCGAGGAGTAGTTAAACTCTTCGGTTGTAACTTAAATGACTATTTGTTATTCCACAATCGCGCCCGTTAGTGGAATAAAAGATGCCTTAATAATTATTGATTTTCATAAGACCATACTTACAATTTTATTTACCCACTTTAAATCCTCTTCAATTTCCAATAATTCACAAAGAGAACTATGGAGATTCTTAAATTCAAGAACGATACTTTTCATAACATTTATAATTTCTTCCGTATTTCTTCCACATTCCCAACTTTTGAGTAGTGACTTTTGCCATTCTCTCAATTCACTTCGATCATCTTCGTATTTAGCCCAATCACCAAACGTATTGGGTTGTATTCCTAAATGCATGTACCAAGCAGTTACTATTGATAAGCGTAATTTATCAATACAATCCAAAGCATAATAATACTCTTGTCTCATTGCTCTTCTATATGCCTCATGCAAATATGCAAAGAATTTTGTCCTCCAATTATCAAATTCATCTACCGATGGTTTATAACTAAGAACCATTGACTGCTTTAATATATCAGTCATTAAACCTTCATTGTCCTTTATTATTTTTATATTTTTCAACCATGTAGATGGTTGAATATCATCTGGACTAAAATAAAAGATATCTACTTTAACAAAACAATCATAGTGAGCAATAGTATAAATTGAATAAGGGTCTAAATTCTCATAATAAAGGACATTGCCCCAGTTTTTAGCATGATTTTTCTTATTTAAAACGTATTCTTTTATTTTGTTAGGTTTGATGACTATTCTAAGATCAATATCTGAATAGACATCTGTGTTCTTATTCCCAACAGATCCACCATAAAAAAATGCAAGGACATTATCATCACTTGATAAATCATTTTCAATTGCGTCTAATATTTTTTTACGTTTATTTGGTAATTTTAAATCTCTTGCTCTATGCCTACTTACAAATCCACACATTTAAAATACCCTCCCTTAACATAATATTTGTTCTGTAAAAATTAATTGTTTTTATTACACAATCTGGCCCGTTTGTTGAATAATCTACTTTCATTATATCTAGAACTTCAATTACATATCAACTATTAATCAACATATTACAGAAATAAGGGTTCGAATTCCCACTTTTTTCGCATATAGGTAGAAGACTATTTAGGAGGAAACCTATATGCGAATGACACAACTCTCACCTAATCATCAAACACCAAATCATAAATCATCAAAACCAACCGAAGAACAACTTCAAAATGAACTTCATTTTCATCTTGCTGAAAAAATGCTTATGAAACTATATGAAGAGAAACTTATTTCTCAGGAAGAATTCAATCAATTAAGTAAATTAAATCGTCAAAAATTCAATCCATTATTAGGCCCTTTAATGTGCGATAAACCTTGATATAACAGTGTTCTAACGCTAATATGTCACATGCGAGAAGGGAGGTTGAGTGGATGAGAAAGATAACAACACTTGATGTGACAACATATTCAGCAGCAAAGTCGAAACAAAAAGTCGCTGCCTATATACGTGTGTCAACATCAAATGAGGAACAGCTAATTAGCTTAGAAGCCCAAAGATGACACTACAAAACTTTAATCGAAAAGAATGATGATTGGCAGCTCGTTGGTATTTACAGCGATGAAGGTATTACAGGAACAAAAAAGGATAGACGACCAGAATTGCTTCGATTAATATCTGACTGTGAAAAAGGAGAGATTGATTTCATTTTAACGAAATCAATTAGTCGATTTGCGAGAAACACAATTGACTGCTTGGAACTTGTTAGAAAATTGATGGACTTAGGTGTGCACATTTATTTTGAAAAGGAAAACATCAATACGAACTCAATGGAAAGTGAACTCATGCTTTCAATTTTAAGTAGCCTTGCAGAAAATGAGTCCGTATCTATATCGGAGAACAGTAAGTGGTCGATAAGGCAAAGATTCAAACATGGGACCTATAAATTATCATATCCACCTTACGGTTACGACTATATCGATGAACAAGTAATTGTAAATGAAAAACAAGCACAAGTAGTCAAGCGAATATTCAATAGTGTGCTTAAAGGAACAGGAACGGAACGAATTGCCAGGCAGTTAAACGAAGAAAAAATTCCAACTAAGCGAAACGGCAATTGGACAGGTTCTACGATACGTGGAATTGTAAGGAACGAAAAGTACACTGGAGATGTGTTGCTTCAAAAGACTTTTACTAATGAACATTTTAACCGAAAAGTAAACCAAGGTGAACTTGATCAATACCTAATTGAAAATCACCATGAAGCGATTATCACACATGCTGATTTTGAAGCGGCTAATCGAATGCTAGAATATCAAGCAAGTCAAAAGAATGTGGCAGTTGGAAATAGAAAATATTTAAACCGTTATCCTTTTTCAGGAAAGATTGAATGCGCGGAATGTGGCGATACCTTTAAAAGGAGAATTCATACTTCTACGCATAGAAAATATATTGCTTGGTGCTGTTCAACACACATCAAAAATAAATATGAATGTTCGATGCTTTTTATAAGGGAAGAACGTATTCATCAAGCATTTATTACAATGATTAATAAACTTATATTTGCTCGAAAAAAAATACTTCATTCGCTATTTGAAACAGTGAAAAATGGCTTTAAACAGGATACAGAAGAAGAACTTGATAATATTGAACTGCAATTGACTGAATGCTATGCGAAGAGTCAAATGTTGAAAAAGCTAATGGATGATAAATTTCTAGAACGGAAATTATATGAAGAGCAACAAGCGAAGATGGATAGACAAATTAACGAATTATTTGAGGATAAGCAACGGTTGCTGCGACTTATTCGCAACGAAGAAGAGCAAATATACGAACTAAAAAGACTAATAAGTTTCACCAATAAACAGCAGGAAGTTGTATCATTTGAAGAAACGATTTTTAACGAATATATTAACAAAATTTGTATATACTCGCCAACAAGAATAGGTTTTTTACTAAAAAGTGGCTTATTACTAAAGGAAGAGGTGAGCAGATGATGGCACATACACCATTTGGCTATCAAATTGAAAACGGTAAAGTAGTCATAAATAAAAAAGAATCGAAACAACTGCAACAACTTTTTCAAGCGTATTTATCAGGATTGTCCTTGGCAAATTCCGCTAAGGAAGCGGGAATAAAGCGAAATCATGGCGGTATTACTCGAATATTAACGGATGAAAGATACTTAGGAACGGATATTTTTCCTACCTTAATATCAAAAGAATTATTTGAAAAAGTGAAGATAGAGAGATATAAACGGGCAAAAAAATTAGGTAGACTAAATAAAAAACAAGAAGAAACCCCGTTTGAAATTCCCACATTCACTATACCAACTATCGATATCAAACATGATAACCCATATAAACAAGCAGAATATGTTTACAGTTTAATAGAAAGTGTGGTGACCTAGAGTATGGAAAGTTCAAGAAATGTTACAGTCATCCCAGCAAGACCAAGAAGAACGAGGGAAGTAAGTGATAAGCAAAAGCTGAGGGTAGCTGCTTATTGTCGAGTATCAACTGACAGTGATGAACAGGCAACGAGTTATAAAGTGCAAATCGAACATTACACGTCATACATTCAAGCTAATCCCGAGTGGAAACTTGCAGGTGTTTATGCAGACGATGGCATTACAGGAACAAACACGAAAATGCGGGAACAGTTCAATAAAATGATACAAGATTGTATGGATGGAAAAATTGACATGATCATCACAAAGTCCATCAGTCGATTTGCAAGAATTACGTTAGACTGTTTGAAATATATAAGAAAATTAAAAGAGCGGGATATACCAGTATTCTTTGAAAAGGAAAACATTAATTCAATGGAAGCGAAAGGGGAAGTGATGCTTACGATAATGGCATCACTTGCCCAACAAGAAAGTCAGTCATTAAGTCAAAACGTAAAACTAGGTATTCAATATCGCTACCAACAGGGAGAAGTCCAGGTCAATCACAATCGATTTATCGGATATACAAAAGACGAAAATAATCAATTAGTGATTGTCCCAGAAGAAGCTGAAATCATTAAAAGAATTTATCGGGAGTATTTAGAAGGGGCGAGTTTAAATAAGATAGCGAAAGGCTTGGAGGCAGACGGTATTTTAACGGGAGCCGGGAAAAAGAAATGGCATACTAGTTCCTTATGTAAAATGTTAACGAATGAAAAATATATGGGAGATGCACTACTTCAAAAAACATACACCGTTGATTTTCTATCAAAAAGACGAGTAAAGAATGATGGTGTTGTTCCTCAATATTATGTAGAAAACAACCACGAAGCGATTATTCCAAAACACTTATTCATGCTAGTCCAGGAAGAGTTAAAAAAACGAAGAGTAGGAAGAGTAAGCAAAAATGGAAAGAGACGGAATTATAGCAGTAACCACAGTTTGGCTCAGATGGTGCTTTGTGATAACTGTGGGGAGATCTTTAGAAGAGTTCATTGGAATAATCGAGGGAAGAGGTCAATCGTTTGGCGATGTGTCAGTCGATTGGAGAATACCGGAGTGTTTTGCGATGCACGAACAGTAAGAGAAGATGTTCTAAAAGAGTCAGTTCTTCAAGGGATCAATAAACTATTCAGTAATCAAGATGATTTTATAAAAGTATTAATAGAAAATATTTCGCTTATCATTTCATCAAGTCTTCCAAATGAAATTATAACAGTTGAGAAAAAACTAGTAGAATTACAACATTCCTTAATCACTTTGGCAAACTCGAAAGAAGATTACAATGAAGTGGTCGATGATATATATCGATTAAGGGAAAAGCGGCAGACCTTACAAATTCAAATTGCTGAGCAAGATAACGATAGAAATCGGATGGAAGAGATTATCAAACTTCTGGAAACAGAGTCTCCCGAACTAGATTTATATGATGAAAAGCTTGTAAGGCGCTTAGTCGATAAAGTAACTATTCAGGCTGAGAAAATGGAAATAGCCTTTAAGTCTGGGATAAATGTAGAAGTGAACATGTAAAAATATTAAAGGCCTGTATGATTAGGTAATGCTAATCATACAGGCCTTTTTGTGGTAAGATAAAATCTAAAGAATAATTGATTGTAGAATAGAAAAAACAAGTGAACTAGAGGGATAGTATGTGCAAGAAAATTTTAATTGTTGAAGATGATGAAGAAATAAATTTATTGTTAACCACTATTTTAACAAATGAATCTTTTGAAACAACGGCTGCATACTCCGGAACAGAGGCTTTATTACGTATGGAATCGGTTATATATGATCTTATTCTAGTTGATCTCATGCTCCCGGGAATGTCAGGTGAGGAAGTAATTAAGGAAATTCGTGAAAAAAGCCAAGTCCCCATCATCGTTATTTCTGCAAAGACAGATGTCATGCATAAAGTGGACTTGTTAAAAGGTGGTGCCGATGATTATATAACAAAACCATTCGACCAAGCGGAAGTACTGGCACGGATAGAAGTACAATTACGAAAAGTTACTCCAAGCAACCAAATAGAGCAAAGTGAAAAGCATTGGCGTGACTTACGGATTGATATAAAAAAACGTTCAGTATACTTGGGTGACCAGCAGATGTCTTTAACGAATGCAGAATATGACTTATTACTTTTATTAATTTCTCGCCCTGAATATGCCTTTTCCAAAAGAGAAATATATGAAGAACTTTGGACAGGCCCATATGTAGGTGATGATAATACGGTTAGTGTCCATATATCTAATATTCGTAAAAAAATCGCCAGATTTACGGAAGAAGAATATATTCAAACAGTTTGGGGCATTGGTTTTATGTTAGTCTAAAGCATCTTTATGAATTCTTTATGTTTTGTTTAAAGGATATTAAAGCCTATTTGCTTACAATACATATATAAGGAGCAAATGGAGGTTGGAAATAAATGAATGCAATCATTCAAACGAAAGAACTAAGGAAAAACTTTAAAACAGAAGAAGTGCTCAAATCAATCGATTTCAACTTAAATGAAGGAGAAATTTGTGCCTTAATCGGTAAAAATGGTGCAGGGAAATCAACATTTTTCAAACTACTCTCGGGACAAATGATTCCGACAAGTGGGAGTATCCAACTCTTTGACAAAAAGAGTCCTCACTTAGACAAAGCACGAAGGCGAATGGGTTTCATTATTGAATCACCGGTGTTTTTCCCAGACTTTACAGGAGTACAAAATTTAGAATACTTCCGTCTGCAACGTGGAGTAGCAGAGAAAAAGCGCATCCACGAAGTGTTGAAAATTGTAGGCTTAACCAATGCCAAACACAAGAAATTTAAAACTTACTCAATGGGAATGAAACAGCGCCTCGGCATTGCACTATGTTTATTAAGTAGTCCGGATTGTTTGGTCTTAGATGAACCGATTAATGGACTCGATTCAGAAGGAATTGTCGAAATTCGGAAACTATTACTACAATTAAACCAAGAGCATCACATCACGATTTTAGTATCAAGTCATATTTTAACCGAACTACAATTAATCGCTGATAGATTTGTTTTTATCAAAAAAGGTATTATCACCGAAGATGTCAGCAAAAAGCAATTAGAGGAAAAGTCGGAAAAACAATTACACTTACAAGTAGATAAAGTTGCCAAAGCAGCACAAGTATTAGAAAGTCATTATCCTTCTATTCAATATGATGTCATGCCCGAAGGAAAGATTATCATTTACAATCATATAAAAGATGCAGCTGCCATTAACAAGTTGCTTATCACAAATGACATTATCGTTAGAGCCTTCCACACTGAGGCATATAAACTCGAAGAATACTTCTTGGACATTGTAGAGGGGGAAGAAAAATGATTAATTATTTAAAAAGTGAACGTTATCGCTTAACAAGAAAAACAGGCTTACACTTAACGAGTCTTCTCGCATGCGGGCTTATTATTGCATTTGGGTTCACCTTATACTTTTTTGGACAGAATGAAGTTAATTTTCCTTATGCAACGTCCTACTTCTTTTATAGCAATATCGTTAATGGGGGCGTATTAATCTTCATTATTGTCATTTTAATTAATAGTGCTTTAACAGGAAAAGACCTATCTACCCTCAAGCAGTCTGTATCATTTGGGATTTCCCGGTCAACGATTTTTTGGTCAAAATTAATCCTTACTTTTATGTACTTTTTGTTATTATGTTTGATTGGGATGATCCTGATGGGAGCGCTTGGTGAAACATTGTTTACTGATAGTGAACCTTATTTAAACAGTTTTCTGCTGGCTAGTGTCAATATGTTCCCGATTGTTTTAAGTGCCTTCATGCTTGTACATGTCTTACAGATGAACCGGATTGGGACTATTTATACGATTATAACTATCATAGTCATTTATACAATGTCAGATGGGATTATGAATTTAATGTTTCGTTTAGTGGGTCCATTAGATGAATTATATAAGTGGACACCAAGTTTCTTACTTAATGAAAATACACTTTCTTATACAGAGAATGCCGTGACCTTTTCTTGGGAGAGTTGGCTTGTTGGAATTGGTTTATCTATAATATTTCTCGCTATAGGCTTATGGCAGTTTAATAAAAAAGATATCGATTAACTTGAGAAAGGATGTTGCCAATGAATGGTTGGATGATTTTTGGTATTTGTATGCTCTTTATTGCAATCCTCAGTATTTATAAACTTCTAATCATTCGTTGGGACATGAAAAAGATGGCCAGGCAGCTGAAGGATGTGAATGAGCATTTTGGTACGAATGAATTAATTCGCACAAATTCACATGATCAGCTAACGAGTGAGTTTTCCAAGGAAATAAATAAGTTAATCCATCTTTATAAAGAAAATGAACGATATTTAGAAAAACGTGAAACACAATTAAGAACGGAAATTACAAATATATCCCATGACTTAAGGACACCTTTAACATCAATGAAAGGTTTCTCCCAATTATTGTTAGATGATGTACCAGTGGCAAAAAGAGAAGAGTATGTCGACATTATATTAGGAAAGATTGATTTGTTAACCAACCAAGTTGATTTATTTTACGAGTTAGCTTCCATTCTTTCAGCAGATTATAAATTGGAAATGACATCTATACCCTTAAATGAAATCATTGAAGAAAAAGCACTGCTATTTTATTCGGATTTTCGCGAAAAATCTATTGATGTTCAATTAGCTAATATGGGAGAAAGTCATGTCTTAGCAAATAAAGAAGCTATAGAACGGATTCTCGTTAATATTATCCAGAATGCATTAAGGTATGCGACATCTTATTTTCATTTAAGATTAGAAGCGGAAGACAATTACCTCTCTTTATATGCGGAAAATGATTCGAACGATTTGACAGAAGCAGACATAGCAGATATTTTCAATCGGACTTATCGCAAGGATTCTAGTAGAAGAAATGGTCAGCTTGGTTTAGGTTTGCATATCGTGCAACAATTGATGGAGAAACAAGGCGGAGAAGTAGAGGCCAAATTAGAAGGAGAGAAATTCAGCCTACAATTAAAGTTTTATAAGTCGATTGTATTGTAATGTGGAAGGTAACTTTTAATAAATTATAATTGTGATTGACTTATTCCCGCATACCTACACCATTAGTGGACATATTCCCAAAGACGTATGGAACCTAAAAAAGTGTAAAGACATCAAGCTTACTGACTCGTCCCATGTTGAGACCGTAGTATTGATGTCACGGGTGAACCTTAGTAAGTAAATAAAGTACTGAATATATAAGGCTTTCTCGTGGGCAACCGTTAAAAGGTATAACAAGCCTCGTAGAAAGCCTTATTTTTAGTCAGCTTATCGTTCGTGCGGAAACATATCCGTAACCGAGGGTTGACACTAGGGAATGGATATTGGAAAAGTGATCCCTCTTTAGGGTTCACCTCGTAACGATAGTGTAGTATAATTGCCTATTTAACTTATAGCTGCATTCGCATGATGCCGGATAGGCAAAAAGGAAGTGGTGTTGATGGAGAAAAAGGTAGAAATCATACCAGCAAGTATACCAAAAGTTCAGAAGAAGGTAGTCATCTATGCAAGAGTAAGTACTGCACATGGTGAACAACTTGAAAGTTTATTTGCCCAGATTTCTGGATTAACTAGATATGTGTCTATGGTTTCTTCATGGAGATTAGTTGATATTTATATAGAGACTCAATCCGCAAAGGCAAAATCACCGAGAAAAGAATTTGCAAGAATGTTGAAGGATGCAGAAAGCAAGAGCTTTGATATAGTTGTCACTAAGAATATCAGTCGATTTGGCAGGGATACAGTGGAAGTACTGGAATCCTTGCGTGAACTGCGTAAGTTGAATATAAGAGTTCTTTTTGAACAAGAAAATCTTGATTCTGGAGAAATAGATAATGAGCTCATGATTTCCATCATTGAATCTATAGCACAAGCTGAAAACGAAAGCAGAAGCGAAAACATCAAGTGGGGCATACAAAAGAGTGTTGCTAGTGGGAAGTCCAATCTGATGAATCGAAAGTGCTATGGGTATGATAATGATGAGAATGGTGATCTCGTCATCAATGAGGAACAAGCTGCCGTTGTAAAGAGAGTATTCAATTTTTACATGGGAGGTATGAGTGTCGTTGGCATCATACGAAAGTTGCAGGAACTAGGATTTAAATCGCCTACTGGTAAGGGGAGATGGAGCAAAGGTTCTATCGATAATATACTAACCAATAGAAAATATACTGGTGATGTTGAATTGCTAAAGGAAGATGAGAATTCGGGGTATTATTTAGTAGAAGACAACAATCCTGTTATTATCTCAGAAGAAATATTCAATGCTGTGCAGAAACTGAGAAAAGATCGAAGTAATGTTGTAATTGATGAGTATGGCAATAAAACACGGAGCCATAAAAAGTATAGTTCAAAGAAGTCGGCAGAATTCAATGAAAAATAGATAAAAATACGTGTAGACAGACTTGTCTAGTAGAGAAATACGGCATTTTCTCACTTTGTGTCGTGTTCAATTACTAGGATAAAACATAGACTGTCGTTGAAAGGAGGTCAGAGCATGGACCAAATAAAAATTGGTCAGTTCTTAAAGGAACTACGTAAAGAAAAGAATATTACACAAGAAGCACTTGCGGAAGTGCTGAATGTATCAGGTAGAACAATTTCGCGTTGGGAGACAGGAAATAATATGCCGGATATTGGTTTGCTTGTTGAGCTGGCGGATTATTACGAAGTGACCATACCTGAAATAATTAATGGCGAAAGGAAAAGTGAGACTATGAATCAAGAAACAAGAGATACTGCTATTAAGATGGCAGAATATAGTAAAAACGAAAGTAAGGTTGAAAAAAGAAAAATCATTAGTGTATTGATGATTGTGTTTGGGGCGTTTTTAATTAACTCGGCTCTAGCGATTTTCCCAAACGAAAGTAGCTGGGGAAGCATATATTCAATTCTGGGAGCAATCATTGTAGTAATTGGTGTTGGTGTCGGTATTAAGACATTAATCATAAAGAAAAGCAGACGAATAGTAACTATTGTTGGTTGCATTATTCTTTTATTTGGATTATTTACAATTTCAGATTATGTTACTGTAGCGCATTTTCATCAAGTTCCGCGATTCAGCTATTCAAAATCATATGGAGAAAATGTTGTGGAACACAAAATGCTGTTCTTCACGGTTATCCAGAAGAATCCGGGAACAGAGAATGAGCAAGTAGAATTTGCAAAATAATTGCGAAGGGTATGAATAAATATATGAAGAAGAAAAGAACGATGCTAATTGTAGTGGTAGGATTAGTATTTGTGGCAGCCTTGGCCTTGATGCGATTTTTTCCATCGGTTAATGATGTGACAGTGGCTAGTGATGAGATAAGACTTGAAATACAGCTAGATGTTGAGAAAGATATTGGTTTATTCATCATTGATCGTGATATTGCTGGGAATGATTTTAGCGGAGGAATATCAAATGTAGATAAATCGCTTTTGAAACATGATGAGCTTTTGATTAATAATTATACCAAAGAAGAATTTTCTAATGTAGAAGATTTGAATAATTTGAAGCTCCGTTTTTCAATTATAACGAAATATGTAGATCCGAACTACGAGAATGTATATCCAGAAGAATACACAAAGGTAATGGAGCCGATTTATATTGATGCAAAATATGGAGAGACATATCGATTTACAGTTACAGGGAATTCGAAAGATGGATATAAATCTGTTCTTGAAAATCAATAGAAATGCAGAAAATAGCCTAGTTGAGACTGTGTAGGAACGTTAAAAAGTATAGATTTTAAACGGGATTTGGATATGTTCGCAAATAACCTACATATCTCATGTTGAGTGTGTATCGTTGCTACAAAGAAAAACTATATAGAAATCCTTAGTTTTAAACACTTTCACAAGCATTTCGTGTTTGTGGGAGAAGGTGAGAAATAAAGTACTGAAAAACCACATTACTGTTTCGGTAGTAATTGATCTGAGGTGTGGGAACACAATACAATAGAATAATAAGACGACTACAGTTTAAAATAATTGTGGTCGTCTTTTTGTATATTACAATCTATTTATCGATTCGAATAGATTTGCAAAATAATCATTTGGAAATTCTAATTAATTGTTTTTAGATTAATATTGGCTTTTTTCTATTGCAATTTTAAATTTCTTTCACTTGTGAACTATTTGTCACATAAGATAAGGTTATGTCAAATTACCTACATTAATATGGTAAGCTCATCATAATAAACTTATGTGGAGGGAGAAGAAGAAAATGATTATAACTGATATTATAAGTTGGGTAGAAAGGCAACCATATTGGCAACAAGTAATAGCAGAAAAGTTATTAAGCAATCGCACAATTACAGATGAGGATATAGAAGAAATTTTTCTTATTTTCAAAAAGGAAAATAGCCTTGTTAGCGAACCATTAGAAAAGAATGGATTGAATTTTTCAAATAGTAAAACTGATACTAGTAAGATACCAAATATAAAATGGAGAGGTTTATCAAATGTTAGTGGTGTAAATGCTATTAAAAACAATGAAGTATTTCCTGTTGGTGATGAAGTTACTTTAGTATATGGTGAGAATGGTACTGGTAAATCTGGATACACAAGAATTTTAAACAATATCTTTATTTCAAGAGGTGATAAAAATATACTACCTAATTTATTCGAAAAAAGTTCTGAACAACCTAGTTCAAAAGTTATTTTCGAAGATGATAGTGGAAATATAGAGGAGATACATTATCCTACTGATAAGGATCATCCTTATACCAACCGAATTACAGTGTTCGATTCTCACAGTGCTATACACGATTTAACGAAAGAAGCCGAATTATCTTTTTCGCCAACGGAGTTTAATTTCTTTGACGATTTCCTACTTAACATAGAAAAAATGGTTCTGTTGCGAAGTTTGAAAATCAAACGCGCCCTCTCTGAACTCCAAATATCTTAGGCTGTTATTCCCATTAATACCTTGATTTCAGTAGACACCGAAAAGCCGAAGAGCGTTCCATTTCTTCGGTTCTTTTTATATATTCCTCGAATGGTCTCCATGCCCTTAATCGTGGAAGAGGCTGTACGGAGACTTTGATAAAATTTATTTCGTCGTTTAATAGGTCGATAGTCTTGTTCTATTAAATTGTTAAGATACTTCACAGTTCGGTGCTCTGTCTTAGTATATAAACCCACACTCTGTAACTTTCTAAAGGCGGAGCCAAGAGAAGGTGCTTTATCGGTCACAATTGCTTTCGGCTCACCAAACTGTTTATGGAGTCGTTTTAAGAAAGCATAGGCTGCTTGCGTATCCCGTTTCTTTCGTAACCAGATATCTAAGGTTAAGCCGTCCGCATCAATTGCACGATAAAGATAATGCCAACGTCCCTTAATTTTGATATAGGTTTCGTCCATTTTCCATGAATAGAAGGATTGTCTATTTTTCTTCTTCCAAAGATAATAGAGGACTTTGCTGTACTCTTGCACCCAACGATAAATCGTAGTATGACAAACATTTATTCCACGATCATATAACAATTCTTGAACTTCACGATAGCTTAGATTGTAACGCAGGTAGTAACCAACAGCGACAATAATGACGTCTTTTTTGAATTGTTTGCCTTTAAAATGATTCATTACTCTGTCCTCTCTGTCTTTTTTCTCAATTTTACACTAAAATAGATTTTTTGGAAAACTTTGCAACAGAACCAAGATCTTAATCCTGATAACACAACTAAAAAGCCACACTGGCATGTGATGTTATCGTCTGATGGACCTATTTCTTTAAAAGCTGTAACAAAAATTGTTGAACCTTTGAATGTGCCTGCACCACAAAAAGTTGGTTCAGGACGTGGAATGATTAGATATTTTATACACTTAGACAACCCTGAAAAATATCAATACTCAAGAGATGAAATTGTTGCTCATTGTGGTGCAGATGTTGAAAGTTATTTTGAATTAACGAAAACAAACAAATTAAATGTAATGAAAGATATTATCACTTATATTTACGAAAATAAGATTGATAATTATGCTGATTTTTTAATGATTTGTATTCAACATTCTGATGATTGGTTTGATGTAGCGACTAACTATAATACTTTAGCAATTAACAAGATGATTGACGGTATGTGGTTAAAAAAGAAAAATGAACTTAGATAATAAAAGCCCACTGACTGGTTTGGGGTTTGCATACCTACTGAAACTGAGTTTGACACAATAAGAATTAAGTAAAACTCATACAAAAAATATTGGAGGAATAATTATGTGGTTAATATTTGGTGGTATTGCGATCGTCGCAACTTTCTTAAATCTTTATCTCTACAAAGCAGGTAAAAATTATCATTTAGCGATGGCGATTGGTTTGTCATTTACAGCATTAACACTCGCTGCAAGTTACAGCATGGTGTCTGATTGGGTAAACGCCGAAGATTGGTCTGCTTTATTAGATGTCGTGCCTACCATGAGCATAGCGTATTGGGTTCTGACGGTGATATCAATTTTGTTAAATATCACGCCAACTTTTTTAGAATTAAAGAATAAGAAGTAATACATTTCATAAACCAGTTTGTCTTAATAGTAATTAAGTAAAACCTATTAGAAAAAATAAGTTTTTACAAAATAGAATTCTATTTTATGAAATTTCCTTCAATTTTAGTTTGAGGTTTGCAGACCTACTGAAAAAGTAGGGCAGCAAATATCAAACAGGTATCAGCTAATTGACCCAATGGGGTCGCTGATACTCGGCTTGAAAAGCCGACTAGCCGTCTGCAAGACCCCTCGGCGAGCCCGTTTATATAGAAGAGAACCCTTCCAAGCTAGACTGTAGATACTCTGAGTCTAATGATTAAGCATAGCAGATGAGATTGATGAACTGCGAAATAAGCGACGGATCTTTTTATTAGAAGATGCCTCCCTCAGTGGCGAGAACGAGCGAATCAATGAGCTGATTGAATTTATCCGCAAGAACAAATTTCGCACCTTAGAATATGATGATAAGCTTGTAAGGAAGATAATCCAGAGCGTTACAGTCTATGAAGACCACTTCGTCATAGCCTTCAAATCTGGCATCGAAATGGAAATATGAAAACTCAAAGCAAATAACCCATGACTCTGCGGTAGAGTTGTGGGTTTTATTTGTGCTTGTTCAAGAAAAAAATGTTCTGAGTACCTTCGTAATTGTCAACCAATAAGAATTTCCAGAAAGATTGGTTTGCATACCTTTAGGCTGGATTAAAATATAGTCCGCCTTACTTTATATCTTGACACAACTGTTCGCTGAGTATATAATGTTTATATTCAATATATACACTTACATTGGAGGTAGAAGATGAATATCATTATTAGCAACGCAAATAATGAGCCGATTTATGAGCAAATATATCGTCAAATAAAGTCTGCAATTATTTCATCTGAGCTTAAAGAAGGGGATTTACTCCCGTCTATTCGTAATCTTGCAAAAGATTTAAGAATTAGTGTGATAACAACCAAAAGAGCTTATGATGAACTTGAAAAAGACGGATATATTTATTCAGCAATAGGTAAAGGCTCTTTTGTTGCAGAAAAAAATACAGAAATATTGAGGGAAGCCCATTTAAAAGAAATTGAGGAGCACTTCAGAATAATTTTAAAGATTGCTCCAGCGTGTAAATTAACAGTAGACGATATTATTGAAATGTTCAAAATCATTTCAGAGGAGGAATAAATATGAACAGTATTGAAGTGAAGAATCTTACAAAATCTTTTGGTGATTTCACACTTAAAGATCTTAATTTTAATGTACCTTCAGGAACGATTATGGGGCTAGTTGGTGAAAATGGCGCAGGAAAAAGCACAGCTATAAAACTTATTATGAACACCTTAGAAGCAGATAATGGTGAAGTTTCAGTTTTAGGGGTGTCTAATTTATCTAAGGAATTTACAAATCTTAAGCAAGATATCGGGGTTGTACTTGATGAGGCATATTTTCCAGAAGTATTAAATGCTAAAAATATTAATAACATAATGAAACTTATCTATAAAAATTGGAACGAGGATTCTTATTTTGAATACATAAAAAAGTTCTCTTTACCTCTCACGAAAATATTTAAAGACTTTTCAAGAGGAATGAAAATGAAATTGTCTGTCGCAGTTGCACTATCCCATAATCCAAAACTACTTATTTTAGATGAGGCAACCAGTGGACTCGATCCTATGGTGAGAGATGAAATTCTCGATGTGTTTAATGACTTTACAAGGGACGAGAATCATTCAATTTTACTTTCATCGCATATTATCAGTGACCTTGAAAAAATTTGTGATTATATCTGCTTTATTCATAAAGGTGAGCTTCTTTTAGTTGAAGAAAAAGATTTGTTATTAGAAAAATATGCAGTCATAAAACTGGCGAAAAATCAGTTGGAAACATTACCAAAGGATTCCATTGTTCGCAAAATTAGAACAAGTTTCGGCTACGAAGTACTTGTACAAAAAGATAAAATTAACGCAGCCTTTAGGGTAGAAAATACCAGACTTGAAGATATTATTTTATTGATGGTAAAGGAAGGTGTCTAAATGAAAAGCTTACTATTAAAAGATTTTTATGTTATCACAAAACAGCTTAAAATATTTCTTATTATTATTCCAGTTATTGCGCTGACAACAGGAGAAGCGATGTCTACTTTCTCAATTTTACTAGGAGCGGTGTTACCAATGACAGCGATTGCTTATGATGAACGCTCTAAGTGGAATGAACTTGCCGCCATGATGCCTTACTCAAAATTTGATCTTATTTTTAGTAAATATTTGCTGGGTTATCTTTGTATGTTTGGTGCAGCTCTGCTTGTATTTATTGGTCAAATTATTTGGAAATATAATGGCATTGTGGTGATAGATGATGATATAAATGTTCTACTATTTGCCGTTATGGGAGGTCTTATCTTTATAGCAATAAATACTCCCATTCTCTTTAAATTTGGCAGTGAAAAAGGTAGGTTTGTTTTTATTATTACAATGGCGCTTGTTGGTGCAAGCGGACCAATTCTGCAGAAAGTTGATAGTAGAATTATTCTTAAAATATTTAACTTATCTCCCGTTATTTTACTTGCATTTGTTGTTATACTAAATGTGATGTCTTTAATGATTTCTATGAATATTAAAAAGGATAAAGCTTAATTGTTATAAGCAAAATGAGTATAACAATAAAACGATTAATATTAATTGGCTTTTTGGTTACATCTGCAAAACATGTAAAACTGATTGATATGTTCCCCCATACGAGAGCCAATATTGGATATCTTCCCACAAAGAGAATTTCACATGGAAATATTCATGCAATTTATTTTTTACAGCTATCTATACCTCTCAAAACATGTGGAGTGTGTAGTATTGACCAAAAAGAAATGGATAAAATTACTTAATAGAGGATTTCTAGTCATTAATAACGTGTCTGCTAACCTCTTTTTTAGTTAAAAGTATTAATAGAAGTTAAAAAAAGACGAAGAGAGGATGGGAACGGTTCAGTTTCATTTTATCTATTCCGTGTACCAAATTAGACTCTCTTGTTTTATTCTTCATAAATAAAACAAAAAGGCAGTGTATAACTGCCTTAAAGAGATACGTGCAAACATCTATTAATTTCTAAAAAATGTTAATTCTTCTGGTGTGTAAATCCTATCCTTGTCTGCACCAATAAATGCATCATCAGATAAGTTATAACCTAATAATCGAGCAGTTTCTATCGCAAAATTTCTAGAGGCAAAGCCAATTGCTGTAAGGATATTATTTTTTTCATCATAAACAATAGGCTTTCTTACAATATTTTCTTGCTTTATAAAAGAGTGAGCATCAATATCTTCCTCAAAGAGCCCACAAGTAAACTGACATGAATCTAGTAACCCTGCTTTTGCCATTAAAATAGGAGCAGCTGAAATAGCCGCTATTAACGGCCGATCACTACTGATAGTTTTTAACTCTCCTAGAGCCTTAATGAATCTTTCATCATTAATTACTTTTCTAAAATCGATGATACCCGATAGTATGATGAGTTCATACTCAGTATAGTCTATTTCACCGAAAGTATAGTCCGGGAGAAGATTAAAATTATCTTCGCTTCTTATCAATTTCTTTTCAGAAGAAACTGTATCAAGAATCCATTCTAATTCAACGGTTTGATATGAGGTCAGGAAAGCTGTTAATTGAGTTATCTCAAATAAAGATATTCCTTCATATAAAAAAACTAATGCTTTTCTTTTCATGATTTATAAAACTCCTTTCGTCCCCATGGAGCTTTATAAATTCACACGTATCTAATATAAATTATAACATATAACGCCTGTTAACTATAAAGCGATCTTCATGACATTTGACAACAAGATAAATTTTTTTAAGATATAATTGTAGGGGGGAAACGTTTTTTAAATAGAAAAGTTGGGGCTAAATCGATTATATTATTCAAACACATTGTACAGTAAACAAATAAACATTAAAAAAAGGGAGAAATTATGAATCAAAACCTTAGAATCGTTTCGTTATCTTTCGCTATAATGCTTCTAAGTGCTTCTATATTTCCTAATATTACAACTGTTTACGCTACTGAAAATGAACAACAAACACAAGAATACACTGAAGTTGAAATTGTAGAGCCTACATCTCTTTCATTAACAGAGGTAGAAATCAACTCACTTGCTAATGAAATTCAAGCATTACACCCTAGTATTTCTAAAGAGTGGATTATAGAAGTAATATACAAACAACTTCAAGGTGAGTACTCGTTACAAACAGAATATACATCGTCTCAGGCTCAAACTAGATCATCATGGCAAGGTATAACTGTAGATCAAATGGGAGCGGCCCTAGATACTGCTATTGCATTAGCTCTAGGAGGAAGTACTTTAATAAAAGTAAAAGGTAAACACGCAGCAAAAAGTGCCATACGTTAAGCAATTGCAAAATATTTAGGAAGCTGGGTTGTGAATGATGTTGTATTAGAATTTGCAATGAATTTACTATCACCAGATACCTATTTAGCTCAATTATGGGACGAAAACGATGCTGTTCCTAACAATGGAAGGATTAATTTTTAATGAGCAAAGACTTAATAAAATTAGTAGGTTATAACTTATTAACTTTAACGATGGTGTATGTATTAACACTGCTAGCTAATAAAGAATTTAAATGGTGGGTTGTCATAGCCATGACATCATCTTCTTTCCTCGTTAGTAAATATTTAGAGAACAAAAATAAAAAAGATAGCTAGTTTTTGTTACCTGTTTATTTAATAGATAACAGGTAAAAATTAAACCAAATGAACCCCCTTAAATGATGTGACCCCAAAGTTAGAGTTAAAAATATAGGCTCTATATTAAATGCGGTTGATGAACGAACATCAACCGCATCTTTCTATTCACAAAAACGTAAATGTTCACTATATTAAAGTCACCACAACCTAACAAAGGAGTGCGATAAGATGATATCTAATAATACCTCCATGCTTACAACGGATGATGAGTTGCAAAAGAATACGGTTGGTTGTTAAGGATTCTGCTGATGAGTCATCCTACGTTCCAGTGTTGGAAGCGGCCGGATATGTGCTACAGATTCGAGAACCTGACTGGTTTGAGCATCGTTTGTTTAAAGGACCGGATACCGATATTAATCTGCATGTGTTCAGTTTGGGCACATCAGAGATTGATAGAATGTTACGCTTCCGTGATTGGTTGCGGACTAAT
>NZ_WJQT01000064.1 GCF_009659375.1 Fundicoccus ignavus | reverse complement strand
TTTTTGGATAGCTTGAGTAAGGTTTCTCCTGTTTTTTTTAATACTTACAATCGGCAAATGTTAAGCTGAGAAGCAATGAACGTGATGGCTGTGTGAGGTTGAGTAGCGTTCGATAGGATGTGTGAAAGGTATCGTGAGGTGACTTGTTTGTATTGAATTCTAGATGGGAACTAGGCTATAATTAATGTAAATATTTTCACGAGTTAATAAAGCGGAAAGAAGTGACGGATTTGTTAGTGTTTAATCGCAATATGCGGATTCCAAGTTTAGAGGCACTGGGAAAGATTTCAGCAATCAATCAAGAGGCTGCGTTGGCCGTAGCTGATGAACAACGTTGTCGACGTGATTCAATAGAAGCAGCAGGAACGGAAAGACGACCAATTGAGCAGTCTCATCCATATCGTAGTTTTATATTGGCTGGAATGGCTCTGGGGCTGTTGTTATTTACCAGTGTAGGAGCCTCTTGGCGAAAGGGATTCGTGAGAGTTGTTGACTTCTTACCTGGTAGTCGCTTTGCA
>NZ_WJQT01000063.1 GCF_009659375.1 Fundicoccus ignavus | reverse complement strand
TTTAAAAGAGTGGGAAGTGTATTGGGATCCACGGTCGGTATGAACCATTGTGATTTCCGGAATGATATCACTCACAACTTACTCAAAAGTGTCTATAACGAGTGCTTGTTTTTGCCTCTTCGAAAGCTTATAGCCAACAATCTCATTCTTACCATAGTCAAGAATAGCACTTAAATAAGCTTTACTATCCTTCCCATACTTAAATTCTGTAATATCTGATAAAAGTACATGCATGGGTTTGTAATCTTTATCAAATTCACGATTTAACTTATTTGCCGCAACATGGTAGGGTTGACTCTTCTTATAATTGTATCGTTTGCGACGGATAACAGCCTGGAGTCCCATAAACTTCATAAGACGATAGACACATTTATGGTTTACTTTCGCTTTTTTAAAGTGATTCAAATAGATAGTCATACGACGGTAACCATAGATGCCCTCGTACTTATCATACGCTTCTTGAATGAGCGTCATCAGTTTCTTTAGGCGGATTTGTGTCTGACTTGGCTTCCTGTTCAACCATTTATA
>NZ_WJQT01000062.1 GCF_009659375.1 Fundicoccus ignavus | reverse complement strand
CCCGGGGGATCCGTTAGCTATCGTTCGCGAGAAAGTTAGTAGACACACAGGACCCAGGCGTGCAAGTCAATTTCAGCTGACTACACCGATTCTGGTTAAAAGAGCCTATGGCCACCCTTATTTTAGAGAAAAAAAACCACACCTCTAATGTGTTGGGCACTAGAAAAAGCTAACTACCTAGTCCGTTTCTGGACGACTTCATTGGGAATAACATACCCCCCACTGTGATTAAGACTGGCACTGTCCTAATGCTTTCTTCAATAGGTTTGGCTCATGTGTGATTCCCTCTGGCAAACTTATAGAGGACAAGCAGAATAAACCAATTCAAGGTCGTTGTAGCTGAAGGCCTGGCCTGCCTGACAGTTAATTATGAGCATGTCTTGCCCTTCATGGTGGATATTCACAGCTGAAAGTGGTATTGGCATTTTTTTCTGAGGACACAACGAGGAAATCTGATAAATACGGCCACCTGAAGTCTAGCTCGGAGTTAACAATTTACCACGTTTAGAGCGGCCGCGATATCCTGCAGATGCATCCAGTAC
>NZ_WJQT01000061.1 GCF_009659375.1 Fundicoccus ignavus | reverse complement strand
ATAGACTCGGTCAATTCTCGGTTCATTATATCTTTTCTATTTGAAATTATAATTTTGGTTTTATTAACTAACTCGCATTGAATTAATTAATAAGATTTGTTTGTGTATTCAGTTTTCAATGATCAACATTGTTAAATCAGTTGATTTAACAATGGAGACTAGCGGGATCGAACCGCTGACCTCCTGCGTGCAAAGCAGGCGCTCTCCCAGCTGAGCTAAGCCCCCAATTTTAATTGAGTTATTCTATTATATGTTATATTCGTATGTTTTTCAATCTTGAAATTCAATACGATGGGCCTGAATGGACTCGAACCATCGACCTCACCCTTATCAGGGGTGCGCTCTAACCAGCTGAGCTACAGGCCCGCTTTCAAACCCTTATAGAGTTAGCGTTAAGCTCACTCAAAACTAAACAAAGACAATATCCAAATAATAAGGTTCCTGTACTCCTTAGAAAGGAGGTGATCCAGCCGCACCTTCCGATACGGCTACCTTGTTACGACTTCACCCCAATCATCTATCCCACCTTCGACGGCTCCCTCCCTAAAAGGGTTAGGCC
>NZ_WJQT01000060.1 GCF_009659375.1 Fundicoccus ignavus | reverse complement strand
ACCGGCAGATTACTTGTTAACTGCTCAATTGCATTGTGCATAGCGTCTTTAGTGCGGTTAGGTATCAGAAAAGCAAGGTATAAACGACTTTTACGCTCTGCGAAGGTCGCTAAACAACCTTTACTCTTTCCGCGTGAAGAAACCATTGTATCCAATTCCCAATGTCCAAACTCTTGTCTGTTTCTAACTGACTTAGGTCGTTTGGAGATCGAGCGACCAATATTGAACTTACCACGTGTTTCTTGAGGTTGGCGACCTTTACCTTTGTGTCTTAGTACTTGTAAGGGAACGTTTAAGATGCCTTCATAAATCCAGTTATAGATTGTTTTAAAGGATAGTTTCTCTTGATAATCTCGACCCACAATCTGTTCGGGTGACCAGGTCATTTCTAGTTTATGTTGAATATCCTCAAGCAACTTGGGTGTATGTTTTGCTTTTCTGCCTTTGTGAGAAGCAAGTTGATTCGCATCTGCTTGAGAAGCTTTCGCAACATAGGATGGAGTCGAACAACGATTAAGTTCACGATAAATAGTTGAACGATGACGACCTAACAAGTTCGCAATATGGTTAATTTTATAACCTTCTTGAACAAGCACTTCTATTTTTGACCGTTCTTCTATGGTAAGATATGTAT
>NZ_WJQT01000005.1 GCF_009659375.1 Fundicoccus ignavus | reverse complement strand
GTAAGCCATGTCGATTTCCTTTCTTATGTGTTTGGTCGTACTTACATCATAACGGAAATCACTGGCTTTTTGTGTATACAAAAATAGTGCTGATGATTTCTCACCAACACTAAAAATTATAGAACCTTTTTATTTTATTTAAGCTAAAACATTAAAAAATAGCTGATTCGGTTTTTCTTTTGTGTAATTATTAGCTATAATATGTTGAAGTGAATGTTTGCAGTGAGAATGAGGGAATAAATTGAAAAAAGCATACAGAGTTAAATCAGAAAAAGAATTTCAGAAGGTTTTCCATGATGGACAATCCATCGCCAACCGGCAGTTAGTACTTTATGTTTATCCTAAGCCAGAACAAGTACATTTTCGAGTAGGATTATCGGTAGGTAAAAAAATGGGGAATGCAGTCAAAAGAAATCAAATCAAACGTTATTTGCGTCAAGCCTTGCACGAACTTGAACCAGCAATTAAACCAGATATTGATATTCTATTAATTGCAAGAAAAGATATTTGTGATAAAGATTTTTTTGAAGTAAAAAAATCGATGATTCATATCATGAAATTAGCAAACATTCTCGATCAAACAAAGTTAAAGAGTCTCTAGGAGGTTTGAATGGAAAAAAAATATAGTAAATGGTTAAAAATAGCCATTATGTTAAGTGTCATTTTGTTTTTAACAGCTTGCGGAAGTAGTGGTGCAGAAACTAGCGGTGATGGTTTTTGGAGTACCTATATCATAGCGAATTTATCGCGTGTATTGTTGTGGTTATCGGGTCTATTCGGTAATAACTATGCAATGGGTATTATTGTCTTCACGATCATTATTCGTTTATTATTATTCCCGTTGAATAAAATGCAAGCGAACTCAACGCGTAAAATGCAAGAAATTCAACCAGAATTAGATGCAATCAAAGAGAAATACCCAAATAAAGATCGTGCTTCAATGGAAGCGATGCAAGCTGAACAACAAGCGCTGATGGAAGCAAGAGGCGTTAATCAATTTGCTGGTTGTTTACCGATGCTAATTCAATTACCTGTAATGATAGCTTTATATAACTCCATTACAAGTACACAAGAAATCCAACAAGGTAATTTCTTCTGGACGAACTTAGGTCAAGTAGATCCTTACTTTATCTTACCTGTAATAGCCGCGGCATTAACGTTTGCTAACTCATATTTCACAATGAAAGCTAATCCAGTTAAAAATAGTGCAACAACTGCGATGACATATGTAATGCCAGCAATGATTTTATTCATTTCAGTTGGATTACCAAGTGCTGTTACATTATATTGGGTAATTTCAAACACAATTACTTTAGCGCAAACATTCTTATTTAATAATCCTTATAAAATTATTGCAGAACGTGAAGCAAAAGTAGAAGCTGAAAAAGAACGCCAGCGTGAATTACGTCGAGCATTAAAACGTGCAACTAAAAAGAAAAAATAATTAATCAATCAATAAACTCAGAGAGAGGAACGTTATATGTTAGAAAATAGTACAACGGTCAGAGCTGAAACAGTTGAAAAAGCGATTAAAATTGGTTTAACAAAACTTGGCATTACAGAAGCTGAAGCAAATATAAATGTGATTAGTGAAGGTAAAAAAGGTCTTTTTGGATTCGGGAAACAAGATGCGATTGTTGAAATTAGTGCAAAAATTGAATTAACAATGGCAGAATTAACCGATCAATTAGAAAAAGAAGTAAGGGCTGAAAAAGAAGCTAACCTAGCAAGTGAAGCAAGCTCTGTAGTAGAGGTTGTAGAAACTAAGGTAGAGAAAGTTGAACCTAAGCCGGAAGTCAAAACTGTCAAAGAAAAGCCAGCTGTGCCAGTTAAAAAGCCAGCTGAAGTAAAGAAACCGGTAGTAAAAAAGGCAGAAGTTCAAGACAAGCCTAAAGCTGAAGTAACGCAAGTAGTAGAAGAGAATAAGCGTAAACGTCCTGAAATCAATAAAGAGGCACGTCTAATTGTAGCGCGATATTTAGAGGATGTTCTGCATACTTATGGCGCTGATTCTAAAGTTACGTTTGAAGAAAAAGGCAATCAAGTTATTTTTAATATCAAAACCAATAAATCAGGTTTAGTTATTGGAAAGCATGGTAAGATTATCAATTCTTTACAGACGTTAGCACAAATTTTATTGCATCGTTATGATCGCCGTCGTGTCTCAGTGTTATTAAATGTTGGTGATTACCGTGATCGTCGTTCTAATGTTTTAGAGCAAATCGCTCAACGTACAGCAGAACAAGTTTTACGTACGAAACAAGCTGTTATACTAGATCCTTTACCAGCTTATGAACGCAAGCAAATTCATGCTTATTTGAGTAAAATAGAGCACGTTAAGACGCATTCAGAAGGTAAAGATCCAAATAGATATTTGGTAGTAGACTATACAAACTAAATTTGTACAATCCTTTGGTAAGAGAAATCTGACTGAAGGATTTTTTATTTTCAAAATATATTAATGAAAAAAGACTTCATATTTGAGAATTTTTCAAATTTGATGCATACTAAAAACAAAGTGTATGCGCTTACTTTGTTGCTGTAGTTGTGTTAGTTAGAACATTTGCTACGTTTCACATAGAAGAAATTGAAAGTTGCATCTAAATCGCTTTCAAGCTACAATGAAGACGTCGAAGTTGTATAGACAATTAAATTTTAGGAGGAAGGATTATGTCACAATTTGAACAAGATGCTAGAGAATTACTGGAAAAAATCGGTGGTTCTGATAACATCAACGCTGTTACACACTGTGCAACACGTATGCGCTTTGCACTGAATGATCCAGCAAAAGCAGACGTTTCAGCAATCGAAAAATTACCTTCAGTCAAAGGGAGTTTTACACAAGCAGGTCAGTTTCAAGTAATTATTGGTAATAATGTATCCGAATTTTATAAAGATTTTACTGCTGTGTCGGGTGTCAGTGGCGTGTCAAAATCAGATGTAAAAGCAGCTGCTGAGTCAAATCAATCATGGTGGCAAAAAATCATGACATTCTTGGCTGAGATTTTTGCACCGATTATTCCAGCAATTATTGTTGGGGGGCTTATTCTAGGTTTTCGTAATATTCTAGAAGGTGTTCCATTTGAAAGCTTAGGCCAAAAGATTGTCGATGGTGTTGCGATGACAACTGCAGATGGCTCTCCGAGTTACAATACAATTGTAGATGTTAACCAATTCTGGAACGGAGTGAACCATTTCTTATGGTTGATTGGTGAGGCAATTTTCCACTTCTTACCAGTTGGTATTACATGGGCAGTTACACGTAAATTAGGCACAACACAAATTCTTGGTATTGTATTAGGGATTACCTTAGTATCACCACAATTATTAAATGCATATGGAGCAGCGGGCGCATTGGCAGATGGCTCAGTTCCACAATGGGATTTCGGTATCTTCCAAATTGATATGATTGGTTATCAAGCTCAAGTATTACCAGCGATGTTTGCCGGTATTGCCTTAAGCTACTTAGAGATATTCTGGCGTAAAGTTGTTCCAGAAGTATTATCGATGATTTTAGTACCATTCTTAGCTTTAGTCCCAGCAGTAATTTTATCGCATACAATTTTAGGTCCAGTAGGTTGGTGGCTAGGCGATAAAATTTCGATGGTTGTATTAGCTGGATTAGAAGGCTCATTAAGTTGGTTATTTGGTGCTTTATTTGGAGCACTATACTCTCCATTAGTTATTACAGGTTTACACCATATGACAAATGCCATCGACTCTCAATTGATTGCAGATACAGGCACAACAGGACTATGGCCAATGATTGCTTTGTCAAACATCGCGCAAGGTTCAGCAGTATTAGGTGTTTGGTGGTTAACACGTCGTGACAAAGAAGAATCACAAATTACATTACCATCAGCTATTTCAGCTTACTTAGGTGTAACAGAACCAGCAATGTTCGGGGTTACGTTGAAATATATTTACCCATTCGTTGCAGCAATGATTGGATCTGGTATTGCCGGTTTTATTACAACAACCTTTAACATTCAGTCTAACTCAATTGGCGTTGGTGGTTTACCAGGTTTCTTAGTGATTCATATTGACTCAATGTTTATGTTCATTGTCGCAATGTTAGTCGCTTTAATCGTACCAATTGTGCTAACAATTCTATTTAAGAAGACTAATTTCTTAACAGGAGCAGGATTAAACTTTGATATCCCATTCTTTAACAACTCAAACAAATAACGGTCAGGAGGATTTCTAGCTATGGAATTAGCAAAGAAAGTCATCTACCAACTGTATACAAAATCATTTAATGACACAGATGGTAATGGTTTAGGTGATTTAAAAGGTGTCATTGAAAAATTAGATTATTTACAAAAATTAGGGATTGATATGATATGGATGAATCCATTCTATCCTTCACCACAGAATGATAATGGTTATGATATTAGTGATTATGTGGACATTGATCCGTCTTTCGGAACGATGGCTGATTTTGAAGAATTAATTGAAGAAGCTGGTAAGCGAAATATCGAAATAATGATGGATATGGTGTTAAACCATACTTCTACAGAACATGAATGGTTCCAAAAAGCTTTAGCTGGAGATAAATATTACCAAGATTTTTATTATTTAAGACCTGCAAAAGCAGATGGCAGTTTGCCAACAAATTGGCATTCTAAATTTGGAGGACCGGCTTGGGAACCATTTGGTGAAACTGATTTGTATTATCTTCGACTATATGATGTCACACAAGCTGACTTAAATTGGCATAACCCAGAAGTAAGAAAAGCACTTCACGAAGTGGTCAATTTCTGGTTAGATAAAGGTGTCAAAGGTTTCCGTTTTGACGTGTTAAACGTTATTGGTAAAGATGAAGTAATGATTGATAGTGAAGTTCCGAATTCTACTCAAGAAAAATTACTTTACACTGACACACCAATCGTACACGAGTGGATTCAGGAGATGAATGCTGCGACATTTGGTCAACAAGCTGGTTTTACAACTGTAGGTGAAATGTCTTCTACAAGCGTAGAACAAGGGATTCTTTATACCAATCCAGAAGAAAAAGAATTATCCATGATTTTCAATTTCCATCATTTAAAAGTAGATTATGAAAATGGAGAGAAATGGAGCAAAACGCCATTTGACTTCCTTGAATTAAAAGCTATTCTAAACGAATGGCAAACAGGTATGTCAAATGGAAATGGTTGGAATGCTTTATTCTTAAACAACCATGATCAACCGCGTGCAAATAGTCGCTTTGGAGATGTGGTGAATTACCCATTTGAAACACAATCGATGTTAGGTCAAACGATTCAGTTTCTAAGAGGAACACCCTATATTTATCAAGGTGAAGAAATTGGTATGACAGATCCAGATTATACATCCATTGATCAGTACAACGACATCGAGACGCATAATAATTATCAAATTATGTTGGATAAAGGCTATTCAGAAGCAAAAGCTTTTGAAATCATTCTTGCTAAATCGCGCGATAATAGTCGGACACCAATGCAATGGGATGACTCAGAAAATGCTGGTTTTACAACCGGAAAACCATGGTTGAAAGTTGCTGATAATTACAAAACAATTAATGTCAAAAACGAATTAGAAAATGGCAGAATATTCCCTTATTACCAAGCGTTAATTCGTCTACGTAAGGAATATGAGATTATTGCGAGTGGAACGTATCGTGGTTTATTATTGGAACATCCACAAATCATGGGCTATGTTCGTGAATTAGATAAGCAACAATTATTAGTCATGAGTAATTTCTATGGTGAAACTATTTCACTGGAATTGCCTGAAGAATTCAAAGGACGTACAGCCGACAAATTAATCGGTAATGGGCCAATGGAAGCATTAAAAGATGAAATCACATTCGCACCCTACGAAACGGTCGCATTCCTTTTTGATAAATAATGACAGAATTAGCCTGAGTTGTTTTTTCAACTCAGGCTATTTTAGTTTTCTTATAATTCTTACTGAATTTTTCGTTTATTACATGTATTATATTAATTAATACTTTTAGATGAAGAGGATAAGACCATGAAAAAAATTAAAATAAATGATTTCATTGCCATTTCAGTCATGTTATTTGGCATGTTCTTTGGAGCTGGAAATCTAATCTTCCCACCTTTATTAGGAAAAGAAGCTGGAAGTGATGTATGGATTGCTTGGGCAGGTTTTGTTACAACTGCGATTGTCTTACCAGTATTAGGCGTGGCTTCGATTGCTAAATCAGGAGGCATTCAGAAATTAGCGGGTCGTGTTGATGGGTTATTTAGTTATGTGTTTACAATTGCGACTTATTTAGCGATTGGACCTGGTTTGGCTATTCCGCGTGCGGGCAGCACACCATTTGAATTGATCGTAACACCCTATTTACTAGCAGATGCTAATTTATTGTTACCACGCTTACTGTATACATTCATATTCTTTGCGGTAGCTTATTGGCTATGCTTGAATCCGAATAAATTAATGAGTCGTATGGGGAAAATAACTACACCTAGTTTAATGGCTTTAATCGCGATAATGTTTATATTTGTTGTGACAAGTGATACACAAAGTTTATCTGCCGTAACGGGTGTTTATGAAGCAAACGCGTTTATAGGTGGATTCTTAAAAGGATATGACACGATGGATACTTTAGCAGCATTAGTCTTTGGTTTAGTTGTTGCGAATACGTTACAAAGATTCCAATTATCATCTAGTCAACTTCAAAAAATGACAATTGGCGCGGGTGCTTTAGCTGGAGTTTTCTTAGGGGCAATTTACTGGATATTAACTTTTATTGGTCATTCAACTAGTGGCAACTTCCCTGACACTGTCAATGGAGCGGAAATTTTATTAAATTCGACTATCATGGCAATTGGTCAAGTTGGGGCGATTTTATTAGCAGTGATTTTTACATTAGCTTGTTTGAATACTTGCGTGGGCTTACTGACGTCATTATCAGAGTTTTTCAATCTACTATTGCCAAAGTTAAGCTACAGAACATTTTTAACAATTTTTGTAGTCTGGAGTTTTGTGACAGCTAACTTTGGATTGAATACCATTTTAAAAATATCGGTCCCAATCTTAGTCTTTATTTATCCAGCCGCTATCGTATTGATTATTATGGAATTAACTCGCGATTGGTTTAAATATAGTCGCATCACTTATCAAATCACTGTTTATGCCGTTGCATTAATTAGTGGAGTGACAGCATTAGAATCTGCAGCGATTTCAATACCAATCATTACAGAAGGATTTAGAGCCTATTTACCATTGTATAGCTTACAATTAGGTTGGGTCATACCCTTTGCGATTTTAATTGTTATATCGATTATTAGTCAGCAATTTTTCGATAAAGAAGCCAAACATCCGCGATACTAAGCCAAAAAAATGAAATAAACTTCGAAGACCATTCTAATATATGGTATAATATAGTGTATTTATTTTGAGGAGACGAACTGATGATAAAATTCAAATTCAAATTTAAATGGCTATTAATCGGCGTATTTATTTTGCTGAGCGGTTGTAGCTCTGAACCAATGATCCAATTGAGTGAAGAAAATCAGGCTAAACTTGAAGAGAAACGTGCTCAATCTTCAGAAGTAAGCAATAATGTTGACGCAGATACAATATCGGAAACAGCTCAAACGGAGTCCATATTAGATGTGCCAGAGACAGTGACATTAGCTGAGTTGGATCCAAGTAGTTGGACACAGTTGCCTGAAGGCACAACACTTGAATTAAGTAATTATCTACCATATGTTGCCTATCAATTAAAACAATTTAGTAATGAGAGTGGTTCTTATACAACTTATGTTGATTTCTTCGATGAAAGCAATCGCGTGATGCAAGTGAGAGAAATAGTAGGCGCTACAAATTATGTTAATATCTACGAGTGGTCTGAACAGGCCATTCAATTGACTGCACGTCATGAGAACATTGCCTTGTTTGAGAATCTAACGCAAGATGTTAGCTCTACACCCGATGCCAATTTAACCTTATTGAGTGCACCAGTGGCAGTCGGCACGACTTGGTCTTACGATGGTACTCACACGAGTCAAATTGTCGGATTGTATGAAAGTCTGACATTGGGTGAGCAACAATATACTGAAGTAGTTGAAGTTTCAACGCCTTTTGAAGCTTATGATTTAAGACAGTACTATGCAAGTGGCGATGGTTTAATTTTGACGCGCTATGTTGATAACGCTGAAGTTTCAACGGGCGAACAATTCTGGCAAGTGACAGGTAATTCCCATCAAGTGATGATGATTTTGAACCGTGATGTGGCTCAGCCGCAAACAGAAGGTGAGTACTTACTAAGCTTAGAGAAAGTACCTTTTGCTTATCAAACAAATGATTCTTTAGCACGCGCGTTTCAACGTTTATTTACTGATTTAGGCTGGATTACCGACGATATTGTCGTAAATAGCCTAACTGTGGATGAATCAGGGGTAGCGAATCTTGATTTTTCAGCTGGAGTAGTAGCGGCTTTTAATCAACATCCAAGTACGGAAACCAGCATTATTCCTGCAATTGTTACAACCGTTGGTCATTATTTTGACGTAACGCAAGTCCGGCTAACAGTTAATACAGTTGGTCTGTTACCAGACACATTAGCGTATCCAGAGAATGGCATTTATCAAGTTGATGCGAGTTGGCTCGCAAATTAATCAATAAATTAAAGAATACCTGATCTAACTATCTGAGATAGTCGGATCAGGTATCTTTTTTATTAGGCGTTTAGTCTTGGTTTGCGACGAGCAAATTCAGAGAAACTGAATTTTTCTAGGCGATGGTGCGAGATAGAATGTTGGAAGAAAGTAGTATCTTCTAGAAAAACATTACTACTGACACTTATGACATAATCCATTGGATTTAAATTCATTAACTCGATGTCGAGTGCGCTAGCCTTTTCAGCGATGAAATCTTTAGTCGCATAGCCAATGATTAAGTTTAAGTCATCTTCGAAAAATTGATAGATAGAATCTTCAGCAATTTCATTTGGAATATGCTCAACTACCTCGCAACGAATATAGTCTTCATCAATAATCATGACTTCTTCATTAATTTCACGAGTGCGAATTAAGTGGATAAATTGTTCAGTCGCTTTGACCCCGTTTTGCCCAATGAGAAAATCTGGTGCAGCGATTTTTTCGTTTTGAATGATGCGTGTTACTGAATTAATATTCTGTTCAAGTTGTAATTCCTTATAACTAACTAAACCACTGACGGGTAAAGAGAAGCGGTGATAGTCCAAAACGATGGAGCCGCGACCTTGTTTCTTTTGAATAAAACCATTCTCTAACAATAACTTTTGGGCTTTTCGAATTGTCTCGCGTGAAACGCCGTAATGTTTAGCTAATTCATGTTCACTCGGAATTAAGCTACTAATTGGATACTCTCCTGATTTTATTTTTTGTTCAATATCTAAGTATATTTTTTCAAATTTGTTCATGTTAACACCTCTCGAGGCCTATTTTACCACGAATTGTAAGTATATGAAATGTAAATTATTTTATAAATACTAAATTTTTCATAACAATTGGCGTAAGGTTGCATTTACTTGAAAAGATTTGTTATAATGCATATCGAAATGAATATTAGCAGTCAAAGTGCGTATTAACTCCTTAAAACACAGGGGTTAATTTAGGCACTTTTTTTGTGGACATTTATATAGATTCAGACTAGGAAGGAGACGATCAAATGTATCAAGCAGATACAATTTCAGCGATTTCGACCGCTTTAGGTGAAGGCGCAATTGGGATAGTACGTTTAAGTGGGGACGAAGCAATTGAGATTGCAAACCAGGTCTTTAAGGGCAAGGATTTAAATCAGGTGGCGAGTCATACCATTCACTATGGGCACATAAAAAACCCTAGAACAGCTCAAGTGGTGGATGAAGTGATGGTTAGCGTGATGCGAGGGCCACGTTCATTCACGCGTGAAGATATTGTCGAGATTAACTGTCACGGTGGTATTGTTGCAGTTCAAAGAGTGTTAGAGATGACTTTATTAGCAGGTGCGCGTTTAGCCGAACCTGGCGAATTTTCAAAGCGTGCGTTCTTGAATGGCCGTATTGATTTATCACAAGCAGAAGCAACCATGGATTTGATTCAAGCGAAAACGTCAAAAGCTATGGAAGCTTCGGTTAATCAATTACAGGGGAGTTTATCGACTAAAATCCGCAGTCTACGTCATGAGATGTTACAAACTTTGGCGCAAGTGGAAGTGACCATTGATTATCCAGAATACGATGATGTTGAGGAATTATCATCTCAACAATTGAATGCGACAGCCAAATCGGTTAAACAGCAAATTGAGAAAATTTTACATCAAGCGCAGCATGGTAAATTATTTAGAGAAGGAATTAATACTGCGATTATTGGTCGTCCCAATGTTGGAAAATCTAGTTTGTTAAATATTCTGACGGGGATGGAAAAAGCCATCGTAACAGAGATTGCTGGGACTACGCGCGATACGATTGAAGAATATGTCAATGTACGCGGTGTGCCTCTTAAATTGATTGACACTGCCGGGATTCGCCAAACGGATGAAGTTGTTGAACAAATCGGCGTGGAAAAAAGTCGTGCTGTAATGGAAAAGGCCGATTTAATTATCCTTGTTCTCAATCAATCAGAAGCATTACAGCCAGTAGATATTGAATTATTGAAAGCTACTCAAGCGCAGAATCGTATTATTTTGATGAACAAACAAGATTTAGCTCCAGTCTTAACGTCAGATATGTTAACAGAGTATCAGGTGTCTGAGGATGAATTATTGATGACATCAATGCTGAATGAATCAGGTTTAGACGCATTAGAAGCGCAAATTGAAGCGAGATTCTTCTCAGGTAACTTACAAGCGGGTGACATTAATTATTTATTGAATACGCGTCATACATCACTTCTACAACAAGCGATTGATTCGTTAGATGAAGTGATTGATGCGACTGAAATGAGTATTCCGGTCGATTTAATTCAAATTGATTTCACAAAAGCTTGGGATTTATTAGGTGAAATTACGGGTGAAAGTGTTCAAGATGAATTATTAGATAAATTATTTAGTCAATTCTGTTTAGGGAAATAGTTTTAAAGTCGAGTGAGGATGAATGGATAAAATGAATATGAAACTATCAACGATTTGTTATATTGATAATGGCTCAGAATTTTTATTACTCCACCGTAATAAGAAAGAAAATGACATTCACGAAGGCAAGTGGGTCAGTGTCGGCGGTAAATTTGAAGCCGGTGAAACACCTGAAGCTTGTGCGATTCGTGAAATAAAAGAAGAAACAGGTTTAACTGCAACGAAGTTAGACTTGAAGGGCTTTATTACGTTTCCTAATTTCACTCAAGATGGACAGGACTGGTATAGTTTTGTTTACCGTGTGACGGAATTCGAAGGGGAATTAATCGCGGAATGTGACGAAGGAACTTTAGAATGGGTAGCGTATGATGAGATTCTGAAGAAACCAACTTGGGAAGGGGATTATACCTTCTTAGAATGGATTCTGGAAGATAAACCTTACTTCTCAGCACAATTTACTTATGTAGACGATCAATTAACCGATGAGTCGGTTACATTTTACTAGAATAACGAAAGGAAAATACAATGCAAACATATGAAGCAGGTAGATACGATGTCATTGTTGTAGGAGCAGGTCATGCTGGATCCGAAGCAGCTTTGGCAGCAGCAAGAATGGGGAGTAAAACATTACTTCTAACATTAAATTTAGAGATGGTGGCTTTTATGCCATGTAATCCTTCAGTCGGTGGACCGGCGAAGGGTGTCGTCGTAAGAGAAATTGACGCATTAGGTGGCGAAATGGGTCGTAATATTGACCGTACTTATATTCAAATGCGTCTCTTGAATACTGGTAAAGGACCAGCGGTTCAAGCTTTACGTGCTCAAGCAGATAAACATGCCTATGCAGCAAGTATGAAAGATGTCCTTGAGAATGCAGATAATTTAGATTTAAGACAAGGTCTAGTAGATGAATTAATTATGGAAGATGGCGTGTGTCAAGGTGTACGTACGAACACAGGTGCGATTTATCGTGCCGATGCTGTGGTCTTAACAACCGGAACCTCTTCACGTGGGAAAATTATTATTGGTGATTTGAGTTATTCATCAGGACCCAACAATACGATTCCATCCATTAAGTTATCAGAAAACTTATTAGAATTAGGCTTGGAATTAGTACGCTTCAAAACAGGAACGCCTCCTAGAATTCATCATGACACGGTTGATTTTGATTTAACAGAAATACAACCAGGAGATGATGCACCAAATCATTTCTCGTTTGAAACACCAGATGAAGCTTACAAAGCGGAAAGTGTACCATGTTGGTTAACACATACTAACTTAGAAACACATGAAATTATTCAAGCTAACTTACACCGTGCGCCAATGTTTAGTGGCATGGTCGAAGGCGTCGGCGCTCGTTACTGTCCATCAATTGAAGATAAAATTGTACGTTTCAGTGATAAACCACGTCACCAAATCTTTATTGAACCAGAAGGTTTAAACACTAAAGAAATGTATGTACAAGGTTTATCAACTTCACTACCAGAGGACGTTCAACTGCAAATGATTCGTTCAGTTAAAGGGATGGAGCGTGCTGAATTAATGCGTCCAGGTTATGCGATTGAATATGATGTGGTTGTTCCTCATCAATTGCGCTTAACGCTTGAAACTAAGGATATTCCAGGTTTATTTACAGCCGGGCAAATCAACGGGACAAGTGGTTATGAAGAAGCAGCTGGCCAAGGTTTAATTGCTGGAATAAATGCGGCGTTAAAAGCGCAAGATAAAGAGCCTTTCATCATGAAACGTAGTGAAGGCTACATCGGTGTGATGATTGATGATTTAGTCACAAAAGGGACAACTGAGCCTTACCGTCTTTTAACATCACGTGCTGAGTATCGTCTATTATTGAGACACGATAATGCAGATTTACGATTAACAGAAGTGGGTTATCAATTAGGCTTAATCGATGAAGAACGTTACGCTGCTTACCAATTGAAAAAAAACCAAGTAGCGGAAGAAATTGAACGTTTATCAGCGGTACGCTTAACGATCAAGACGCCTGGTTTAGTAGAATTGTTTGAAAAAGTTAACTCGACTCCACTGAAAGATGGAATATTAGCGGTTGATTTATTAAAACGTCCTGAAATCAAATATGTTGATTTAGTTGAACTCGTTCCAAGAGAAGATGCGCCATTAGATCGTCAAACAGCTGAACAAGTTGAAATTCAAATCAAGTATGAAGGATATATTCGCAAAGCGATTCAAAGAGTCGACAAGGTGAAAGCAATGGAAGAGAAGCATATTCCGCACGATATTGATTATGATGCGATTGAAAGCTTAGCTAACGAAGCACGTGAACGTTTGAAGATGATTATGCCGAGCAGTCTTGGACAAGCTAGCCGTGTCAGCGGCGTGAACCCAGCGGATATTGCGATTCTATCAGTGTATATCCAACAAGGGAAAATTGCCCGTGTGACTGACTAAATTTTAATTCATTAACCAAATTCGTTGAAGCAATCAGAATAATTCTGGTTGCTTTTTTGATGATAAGATTTATGTTGATTTACCAAGTTTTGAATTTCGCTCAGCATTCCAACGGAAATATCGATGGGTTATCAATTGAAACTACTAAACATAATTTAAAAACCGTGGATTTCTTACAAAATAGTTATAATTATCATAAGGCGATTATTTTTACAGAGTGATGTTGAGACGTATTTTGGCTGGGTTCGTGTTAAAATAGTTAAATAAGAATGTGAGGTGAGGAAATGGATGTGTTTGAGGTATTGCGGGGGCAACGAGATGCGGAGAATGCCTTTCATATGGCGAAGTATATGCGCAATCAGTTTGAGTTTCTGGGGATTCAGGCGAAGCCGCGTCGTTTATTGACGAAGCCTTTCTTTCAGGATGAACGTCAGCGTTTAAAGGCTGGTGGACAGTTAGATTGGGCTTTTGTTGAGGCGTGTTGGCAAGCGCCGGAGCGTGAGTTTCAAAATGTAGCCACTGATTATTTGGCACGATTCAAAGTTTGTTTGTTGCCGGAAGATTTGAAGCACTTGGAACAGTTAGTTGTGACCAAGTCTTGGTGGGATAGCGTGGATGCTTTAGTGAAGACGATTGGTTATCTCGTACATCAATTTCCCACTTTAAAGCAAGAGATGTTGCGCTGGAGTTTGTCGGGTAATTTATGGTTACGTCGAGCGGCGATCATTCATCAGTTAGGTATGAAAACAGCGACCGATCAATCTTTATTGAGTCAGTGTATTTGTAATAATTTCGGAAGCCAAGAGTTTTTTATTAATAAGGCGATTGGTTGGGCGTTGAGGGATTATGCAAAGGCTGATGCGGATTGGGTGATTCTATTTATGGAGCAGCATCAAGAGCGTTTCGCCGCTTTAAGTTGGCGCGAGGCGAATAAGCATTTAAATAGTTAACAAGTAGCTAGGGGGAAATGTATGAAGAAATCTATTTGTCTTTCAGCAGCAATTGCATCGGCTTTAGGCGTGTTTGTATTAGCTGGCTTGAATACTAAATTACTGACACGACGTTACCGCGTGTCACATCCAATGATTAAGTCAACAGTCAAATTGGTCTATATCAGTGATTTGCATAATAATGATTATGGAATTGAACATGAGTTATTAAAAGCAGCAGTGGAAGAGACCGTGCCAGATGTGGTTTTATTGGGTGGCGATATCTTTGAAGTCAAACAACCTTTAGAGCCAGCGGCTAGTTTTGTTCGTTGGTTGGGTGCGAATTATCAAAGTTTTTATGTAACAGGCAATCATGAATATTATTCTTATCGTGTCAAAGAAATGCGTCAATTGGTGGCGGATAGTCAGATTCGCGTGTTGCGTGGTGAAACAGAGGTGATAGAGGTCAATGGCAATCGCTTATCGATTAGTGGAATTGATGATGCGGAAGAAAGTCACGTCTATCCAAGTCAATTGGTACAAGCGCACGCTCAACGTCCGATGGAATCGATGTTTAGTATTCTGTTGAGCCATCGACCGGAATTTATTGAAGATTTTCTACCTTACGGTTTTGATTTGATTTTAAGTGGTCATGCGCATGGCGGACAATGGCGTTTGCCTGGTTTAATCAATGGTGTGTTTGCCCCAGGACAAGGTTTCTTCCCCAAATATGCGGGTGGGCGCTTTGATTTTGATCAGAGTACTCTAATTGTTAGCCGTGGTTTATCTCATCAAGATCAACCAGCACCACGCTTTTATAATCGACCTGAAATATTGGTGATTGAGCTAGTGCCTGTTGAGAGTGAGGAGGCATAAGTTGGCAAAAGTAATTCGGATTGTCTTAGTAGATGATGAAGCATTGCAGATAACTTATATGCAGCAGTTACTGAAACAAGCTGCTGAACGATTGGACTTAATCATTCAAATTGATAGTTATCAAAGTGGTGAAGCTTTTTTGTTTGCTTTAGAAGATCATTTAGATTGGGATCTAGCTTTTCTTGATATTGAAATGGCTCAAATTAATGGAATGGAAGTTGCGAAAAGAATCCGCCAACTCTCACCAGATTTGGCTTTGGTCTTTGCGACTGCTTATGCAGAATATGCAGTTGAAGGTTATGCTGTTCAAGCTTTAGATTATTTACTAAAACCGATTAGTTTAGAGAAAATTGAACATGTCTTACAACGTTTTATCACTTTGCGCCCTGAAACACCTCATTATTTAATTGTGGATGTCGAGGGTCAACCCATTCGTTTAGCGTTTGAGGAAATCTTGTACTTAGAAGCGAATAAACGAGAAGTGCTCGTGAATACTGAACAAGCAACCTATACTGTTCGTCAAACACTCGCCGATTTTGTTGCTTTATTGGATCAGCGCTTTGTGCAAACACACCGTAGTTATTATGTGAATTTGGATGCCGTGACACACCTATTAAAGCAAGATGTTCAGATAAAAACGGGTGATTTGATTCCTTTATCGCGTCGCCAAGCTAAAGAGGTACAACAAGCTTTTATTCATTACTACCGGAAGTCGGTGTTTTATGAACATTAATTTGATGGGCTTGTTAGGTTTATTAGTTCTCGTTTGTGTGAGTTTACTGATTTATATCTTCTATCAGCGCCGTGAGGTCTTATTCTATAAACGTGAGCAAGCAGAATTAGAAGAATATGCAGCGGAGGTTGAAACGATTTACCGTCAATTACGCGGGATTCGTCATGACTATCGTAATCATTTACAGGCGATGGATGCCTTTGTTGAAACAGATCAATTATCTGAACTTAGGGAATATATTCGTCAATTAACGAATGAACTCAATCAAGTGGATACGATTATTCGCACAGGTAATACGATGATTGATGCGTTAGTGAATACGAAATTAACGAAAGCCCAAGAGCAAGGTATTGAATTATTTGCGACGGCCATTGCGCCAGCGAAGCTACCGATTGAGAACGCGGACTTGGCGATTATCATTGGGAATTTATTAAATAACGCCGTGGAGGCCACTAAGCAACAAATAAAAGATGCGTCGCAACGACCCTTTATTCGGTTATACATTGCCCCGATGAAAAGCAATTTATATATTAGTTTAACGAATACGATGAAATACAATCCGCAACCTAGTTTTCTATCCTTGAAAGCTCCTAATCGTGTTGGCCATGGCTTACGTAGAATTGATCAAACAGTTGAGAAATACAAAGGACATGTCAACCGTCAATGGGAAGACGGGGTGTTCGTAACGGAAATTACCATACCACTTTTAAGTGAGACAGCGTCAGATAATTAAAAAACATCGACTACTTCGGATAAATTTTCGAGCAGTCGATGTTTCTTATTATGATAGATTAATGGTTTGTTTGATATTCATGGAATTCTTTCACGTGTAGGTTTAAATCGCCTAAGAAATAATCGATGTAACCCAATTGACGGCTCATGACCGCAATCGTATAAGCGGGTTCTCCATCTTCGAAATAAATCCCCGTATCATGGTTACCATCTTCGTATTGACCGTATTTAGCTGCCATCCCTTCGTCGACATACATCTTCAGATAGATACCAGACTGAGCTTCTAACATAATGTCTACAATCGGTTGGTATTCAGGATTTGTCGCGACACGAATTAAAATCTCATTTAACATCCGTGATGTAGCGTAATTTAAATTATAAATTTCACCATTATCAAAGCTAAGGCCGCTTAAAGCGATTAAGCTTGATTGGAAATCACCATACATACTGTAGTAACTGTTAATCAATGTATTCCAAGCAGTATTGTCTGAATAATAAAGTGCTTGATACACTAAATCATAAATCGAATAACTCTCTTGGAAGCTACCGTTGGTAATTTCACCGCCACCTTCTTCGTACCAAGCTTGGTTAAAGGCGAGATGCGAGTCCCAATTTAAATAACCAGCATTAATTAAATCAGCATATAAAACAGCCGTTCCGACTTTATTCGTACTAGCGCCATGTGAAGGTAAATCAGCATTTAGATTGAATTCTTCACCGGTGTCAAAATCGTAAATTGAGATGGAAAGATAATCAGAATCATAACCATACGCTTCGATTTCATTCCAGACTAATTCTTCTAAAGAAGCAAATTGGGAATAATCTAAATCACCTTCATATTCCACATCAGCGCTATCTTCGTCTTCCTCTGATTCATCATCCGCTACGGTAATGTTTGCTACTGGAGAAATATTTTCGACTGAAACAGCGACTGTTTCACTTTCAACCGCAACTTCTGTTGCGTCATCTTCAATCGAATCATTCTCTATAGATTGCCCATTACAAGCAGTTAACAACAGTGCAGAACTCATCAAAAGAATGGCTTTAATTGCTTTCAAATAATCACCTCGTTCAAATACTATGAATTATAGCATTAAATAAGGAAAAATATATGAAAACTGTATGACAAATTGATATTAATAAAAAATAATTAATCGACTGTCAAAATATTATTTCAAGCGCTCTTGTTAGAGGGCTATCAAGTGAAAAGAGGTTTTCATGGTGTTCAATGGACAACTTTTTCTTGGTTTTCAGAATATAATTTTTTGAGAGTTATGAGAAAAATTCAGATTTTGTGTGTGAGAGCCCTGAATTCCGTTTAGCAGTTTTAACTTGATCATATAACTTTACTTTTGTTGGAATACTTAACCTAGCTCAGCGACTTGGTTTCAAAATGTTACAAAGGGCAATCCATCGTTACTAAAAGAGTAGCTTGCTCTGACCATAAATAAAGAAAGCGGAGTAAAAAGCTTGGTAAATCAACATAAAACTTATAACCTCTTATATTACAAAAAATCAAGTTGGCATTGCCTTACAGGTGATGTTTTCCTTTCAATGTTTAAACTCAAACCGCGAATTTGAACATTGAATTGTAATTTGGCTGATTTAGCCACTCAAACTGACAAAAATGAAACTCAAATACCATTAAGCCAGTGAAAACTAAACATCCCTTATAACTCCCAAAAAAGCTATCGCCTAATCGCGATAGCTTTGCATAAGTCTAACTTAATGAAATTTTCTTGACTAACTCTTTCATCTCTTCAATATCAATGACTGTATGATGTCTCACTTCAGCTTCAAGTAAGCCTTCAATCGCATCAGGATAAGGAACCCCTGATAACTCCTTGAGTTTTGCTAATAAATCAGCATCTGACATGGTAGTTGTATCAACATCTAAAGCCGTTAAGACAGCTTCAGGGAATTTGTATGGACTCGCAGTGGATACAATCACGACAGGTTGACGACTTGCTCCTTCTTGTTGAGCTTTGCGGTATGCTTTAGAAGCAACTGCCGTATGTGGATCAATGACATAGTTGGCAGCTTCATAGATGGCTTTGATTTCCTCTTTGGTTTCGCTTTGAGTCGCAAACTCAGCGACAAAATCAGCAAAATTTGGATGGAATTTTTCAGGAATCGTATATAATTTACGGTCTGCTAAATCTTCCATATAAGTTGTTAATAAACGATCATCTTCATTAATGGCATGGAATACTAAACGTTCAAAGTTACTTGAAATTAGAATATCCATCGATGGTGAAATCGTTAATTCAAAGTCTCGGTTAATATCATATTTGCCACCATGAAAGAAATCATAAAGGACACGGTTGTCATTCGATGCACAAATTAATTTATCGATAGGTAAACCAGATTTTTTAGCATAATAAGCAGCGAGAATATTACCAAAGTTGCCAGTTGGGACACAGAAATCAATCGCATCACCCGCAACAATCGCCTGCTTTTTAACCATTTGTGCGTAAGCATAGAAATAATAAACAACTTGCGGCACTAAACGTCCAATATTCATTGAGTTAGCAGATGAGAATTGAACATTCTGTTCAGCTAATTCTGCACGTAACGCTTCGTCATTAAACAACTCTTTCACTTTAGATTGAGCGTGATCAAAGTTTCCATTAACTGCGACAACAAACGTATTGTCACCGGTTTGTGAGACCATTTGTTGTTCTTGAATAGAACTAACGCCGCCTTTTGGATAGAACACAATGATTTTTGTTCCAGGTACATCCGCAAAACCAGCCATTGCGGCTTTACCCGTATCCCCTGAAGTGGCTGTTAAAATAACAATCTCACGGTCATTCGCTTGAATTTTATTGGCCGTACTCATTAGATAAGGTAAAATCGATAAAGCTTGATCTTTAAAAGCAATCGTTGAGCCGTGGAATAATTCCAAGTAATACTTGCCATCGGCTTCAACTAAAGGTGCAATTTCAGGTGTATCAAATTTGTCGTTATAAGCGGCTTCCACACAAGCGCGAACTTCCTCAGCCGAAAAATCATCTAGAAAGGCACGGAGTATAAAAGTAGCCATTTCTTGATAGGTAAAGTCTTTTAACTCGTCCCAATCTAAATTAAAGGTTGGGAATGAAGTCGGAACGAATAAGCCGCCATCCTCAGACAAACCTTTAATAATGGCCTCCGAAGCCGAAACTAAATATTGATTATTACGGGTACTTTTATACATCATGTAAACATCCCTCACTATTTCTTAATCTGTTCTCTCATTATACTTTAATTTTGCTTATAAGACCACTCAGAACAAAAAATTAACCACTCATGCCTGAATAGGAATAAAAATCCACAAAGCATAGTATGATACACATGAGGTGAAGCAAATGAAAAAGCAATGGTACTATCTTAAATATATAGGTAAAGAAATAACAGAACATAAAGCCGTATTATGGTTTTGGCTTCTAGTGCGCGTCGTCGTCCAGACAGCACTGCCTTTTTTACAATTATTATTATCTGCAAATGTCATTCAATGGTTACTAGAAGGAGTTGCGATAGAATACTATTTATTAAAACTGGCGCTATGGTTAGGCATTATTTGTGTGCTTGAAGTAATCAAGAGTCTATTAGAGTTATATTTTGACAAAGAAAATGATATTTTTCGTATGACTGTGATGGCTAAAATTAATCAATTACTTTATAAATTGGATTATCCTTTGATTATTTCGGAAGAGGGGCAGGAAAATTTCGATAAGGCTGGAAATTTGGTAGCAAGTCCAGCACAACTATTTGGGCGAATTACTCAAGAATTTTCACGTTTATTCACGGCCTTTTTAGGAATGGTGATGTATATTGGCTTGATTGCACAGGTCGATAAGTTGTACTTAGTTTTAATTGTCTTATTGGTAATAGGCTTGTTAATTTTCAAGAGATTACAGAAGCGTTTAGCACCACAAATTTCAGCAGCGGTGTCAGTAAATAATAAGCGTAATAGTTATATACGTCGTTTATATGGTGATTTGCGTTTAGCGAAAGATATCCGTTTGTATCAAATGGCAAATTGGTTTTCTGAAATTAAGGCTAGTATTACACAAGATTACTATCAATTGATGCAACCTAAGAAAAAATTAATGTTAGCAGAGAATACATTTTTATCAGTAGGGATTATTTTATTAACGATTTTTGCTTATATCCAAAGTGTTCGATTGATTGCGAATCAAGAATTAGTTGTTTCAGAATTTGTGGTACATGTCGGAGCCATTACCTTATTAGCGGGTACAATCACAGAATTTGTCAATCAAATCGCAACATTGGATCAAGATTTACTACAGATGAAATATTATGACGAATTTATGAATCAAACACCCATTTTCAATCATGGTGAAGGAGTTTCATTACCGACCGAAGCAATTACAGTGGAATTACGTAACGTATCTTATACTTACCCAAACCAAAATACGCCCACTATTCATGACATGTCTGTGGTTATACAAGCAGGTGAAAAGTTAGCCGTAGTTGGCGAGAATGGTGCGGGTAAAACAACGCTGATTAAATTAATTTGTGGCTTGTTGCAACCAGATGAAGGAGAAATATTGATTAATGGTCAGCCACAAGCAGCCTATAATATTCACGAGTATTATCAACTATTCTCAACTGTTTTTCAGGATAGCTTTTTGTTGACCTATACAATTCGCGATACGATTATTCAAGGTTTACCCTTTGATGCCGCGCGTTATGCGACCGTGTTAGAACAAAGTGGTGTTGAGCGATTGTTGGCAAAATTTCCAGACGGTGATCAGACACACATTGTCAGACAGGTGAATAGTGAAGCGGTTCAATTATCGGGTGGGCAACTTCAGAAAGTTAAATTGGCACAAGCTTTATACAAAGATGCTCCGATTCTTATTCTGGATGAACCTACAGCAGCCTTAGATCCGATTGCTGAAGATGAAATTTACCAAGATTACTTACGTTTCTCCGATAATAAGTTATCGTTATTTATATCGCATCGCTTATCGTCTACGCGTTTTTGCGACCGAATTATTTACCTGGCGGGTGGAGAAATCACAGAAGTAGGTACTCACGCTGAATTAATGGCTGCCAAAGAAAACTATTACCGTTTATATGAAGCGCAAGCCTATTATTACCGTGAAAATATTGAGCATGAGGTTGTTGAAGAAGAAGAAGTAATTGAAGTAGGAGGATTAATTTAATGGAAACAGCTCGTTTATTTAAGCGTGCCATCGGCGATTTATGGCATGTGGGAAAAAATTATTATTCCTTACTGTTTATTCAAATATTCTGTCAAAGTAGCCTAACTTTTTTGAGCTTTTTCTACATGAGTCGTCTGGTAAATCAATTGAATGTAGGCGACAGTCAAGCTATTACGAGTTTGTTAATTCAATACTTAAGCTTGTTCGCTGTCTTGCAATTAACCAGTACATTGCTGCAACCGATGATTGATAATCACAGTGAAATTACACAACGTAAAATTTTAGAACAACCTTATGAAAAGATGTTACGTATGCAGTATCACTTTGCAGACAATGCAGATACAGTTCAACGCTTAGAAAGAATTAAGTTTGGAAACCTCTCTCGTCAATCAAGCCTATATCTGATTAATGTTCGAATTCCATTTTTACTGAATCATATTATTCGGATGTTCTTGGGTTTAGTCTTTTTAGCTCCCTTAGTAAGAGGAACTAATTTGACGGCTGAAGGTACTTGGTTATGGGTGAACAGCCCTTGGGTACTACTCATTTTTGTTGTGGGAATTTTATTAAGTATTCTATCGCAATTTATAGGCTCACAGAAAGTAGCTCACTTTATGGAGAGTGTGGGGGAAGAGATTATTAAAGTTAATACTCTATTCAATTATGAAAATGAATTGCTATCAGATGTAGAATCAGGAAAAGAAATTAGACTCTATCAATTAGAAGACAAATTACATGAGAATCAGTTAGTGGCCAATGAAGCGACCTTTAATTTAATGTCTAAACTCAATCGACTGGGTACAAATTGGCACATTCTAACGGTAGTATTGGGACAATTACTCAATTATGCAGCTTATGCCATTATTGGCTTGCGTGTGTTATTAGGTTTTCTACCGATTGGTCAAATCATTCAATTATCAAGTGCTTTGAATCAAGTTTTAGCGAATTTACCGATGGTCATTCAACAAATCGCTATGATTTTATCGCAACCAGATACTTTAGTGGAATATTATGCGTTTATGGATTTGCCTGAAGAACAAGCGATTGGTAGCTTGCCAATTGAAAAGCGTTTAGATAATGACTATCAAATTGACATCAAAGATTTGAGTTTTACTTATCCTGGTGCAACGGAAGCAACATTATCCAATATTTCAGCAAGTTTTGATATCGGGAAGAAATATGCAATTGTCGGGGAGAATGGTTCTGGTAAAACAACTTTTATCAAACTGTTAATGCGTTTGTACGATCCAAGTTCAGGTCAGATTAACTTAAATAAAATTGATAGCCAGAAGTACAAATTAACCGAATACTTCCAGCTATTTTCCGTCGTTTTCCAAGATTTTCGTTTATTAGGTTTAAAGTTAGGGCAAAACGTAGCCGTTAATCAACAATATGATGCAGATCAAGCCCACGCTACTTTAACCGAAGTCGGTCTAGAAGATTATATTGAAACGTTGCCGAATGGTTTAGAGACATATTTCGGGAAGGAATTTGATAACAGTGGTGTGAAATTATCAGGTGGGCAAGCGCAAAAAGTTGCAATGAGTCGTGCTTTATATAAAGACGCGCCTTTCATGATTCTAGATGAACCAACAGCAGCGCTAGATCCTGTAGCCGAATTTGAAATTTATCAAAAATTTGATGAAATCGTCCAAAATAAGACCGCATTTTACATTTCGCATCGATTATCTAGTTGTCGCTTTTGTGATGAGATATTAGTGTTTGATCAAGGACGAATTATTCAAAGAGGGAGTCATCAAACGTTAGTAAATCAAGCCGGGAAGTATCAAGATTTATGGCAAGCGCAAGCTCAATATTACCAATAAAAAAAGTGAATGATGGCAAAAGATTACGGAAAGATAACACTTTAATAATGATTTGATTAATTAGCGATATTTTCATAAAATCGTCATATTTTTCTGGTAAATTTACAGTTATCGATTAGGAGGTGACTGTCTTGCGTCAAATTAGAGTAATTTTTCTATCTTTATTATTAGCATCGGGTCTGGTACTCGCAGTGTCGTATTTCGAGGAGACAACGACTGAACTACCTGGAGCAATTTTAGCTAAGGAAAGAAAAAATGAACCACAAAATACTGAAGTGATTCAAGGTTTTCCAGAAGCCATTGAAGGCGTTTGGCAATATACCAATATAGATGGCAGTGTACAAACATTAACGTTATTTGGGAATCAATTAACAGTGCATACTGAAGAAACTGGGCGTGTTTACTATGATAATATTGTGACTCATATTCAAAAAGACAGTACATTATTGGCGAGTCCTTCCAAGGAACAGACGTATTCATTTTCATGGGATATCAATGAGTTTATTCGTCGATATGGTGAAGGCAATTTATCCGCAAACCCTCAGGCATTTGTTTTGAGTTATAATCAGGATAGTGATCAATTATCAGCGAGTTCAACTATTCAATATCAACGTAACAAAGGTGCAGAAAAAACATGGCGTATTATGCAAAAGTTGAAAGAAACGTTGCCCATGAATGACTTGCAGTTAGCGAAAATTGATCAAGACGTCCTCTTGGATTTATGGGATGCGAGTCAACAGAAAAACTTGGACGGGGTTGAGCTAACAAATTATCTCTATAAAGGGATTCAAGCGCAATATCCAGAATTAGATTTGATATCTTTAAATGATTTAGAGGCCTATCAATTGCTTGTGTCAGATTTAATGAAGGCGAGTGATTTGAGCTTTGTTGAAATTAACGAAGCGGGAGCGAAGGAAATATTTACGCGTTATCAAGCTTTGAGTGATGAGGCAAACGATCATCCAGAACTTAATGTCATTGAGACACTTTTAGCGGAAATTAAGGAATGGCGCGAGACATATCAACGAGTTAAGTTTAATCAAGAAAATGAAGAAGTGGTTATCACAGAGTAAACGATTGTTTGCTCTGTTTTTTATTGTATTGGGAATTATAAGGTTAGAGCTGTTTGGAACGTGTTTGTGCTTCGCTCATCGTGCTAGTTTTCCAAGGCGGTGGTCGCTTCCAAATTCCAACTTAATCGGCTAGGGGCTAACTACTTCACTGCGCTAAATAGTCCAATGAAAAGTCATGATCTATTTTTAAGTAAAATATATTAAACAAATCAAATGAAACTCGGACAAAAAGTCTGAGGTTTTCTTGTTTTTCAGTCGTGAACTACTCCGAAAACCGATTGTGAAAGGCAACCAAAAAATCGTCTCAAAAGCCTTGAAAAACTAGGGATAAATTATTGGTATTTCATTGCTATTAAGCCTGTTTTCGGGTAAAGTATAAGAGGCGTGAAACATTGTTGTTTCACAGAAATAACGTATAAAAAGGAGTGCCTTATGACAACAGAAGAATTTATCCAAGCCCTAAGTGAGCGTGGAATTAATCTAACTCCTGAGCAAGTTAACCAATTTGAAATGTATTATGAATTATTGGTCGAATGGAATCAGAAAATTAATTTAACAGCCATTACGGAGAAGAAAGAAGTGTATCTAAAACATTTCTACGATAGTTTGATGCCTTTATGGATGATGCCCCTAGACAGCTATGACATTCAACTTTGTGACGTTGGTGCTGGTGCCGGTTTTCCAAGTATCCCTTTGAAAATTGTGAAGCCAGAATTAAAGGTTACAATTGTTGACTCATTGAATAAACGCATTAATTTTTTAGAAACATTAGTTTCTGAACTTGGATTAAGTGAGGTTAATTGCGTACATGGTCGTGCTGAAGACGTGGGACAAAATCCCCAATACAGAGCGCAATTTGATTTAGTGACAGCAAGAGCAGTGGCTGCTTTAAATATTTTAAGTGAATTTTGTTTGCCTTTAGTCAAAAAAGGTGGCCACTTCTTAGTTCTCAAAAGTGCTAGAGCTGAAGAAGAAATTGAACAAGCACAAAAGGCTATTACGGTTTTAGGTGCTAAATTTGAAAAACAAGCCAGTGAGTTATTACCAATTGAGAAGAGCGAACGGAACATTCTTTTGATTCGCAAAACCTTAGATACGCCTAAGAAATATCCAAGAAAAGCAGGTAAGCCTGCTAAACAACCAATTATTTAAGTATTTTACAAGGAGGACGCAAGATGGGAAAAATGATATCAGTCGGTAACCAAAAAGGTGGCGTTGGTAAAACAACTACGACCGTCAACTTGGGTGCTGCCTTGGCACAACTTGGGAAAAAAGTGCTAATTATTGATTCAGATTCACAAGGAAATGCGACCAGTGGATTAGGTGTAGAACGTGGACAAGTTAAGAAAAGTTTATACGAGATCTTAGTGGATCAAGAACCACTAGAAAATTGTATTCTACCAACAGCCAATGAAAACTTGGATATTGTGCCTTCAACCATTTCGTTAGCAGCGGCTGAACTTGAGTTAGTCAATGTTAAAAATCGTGAAGAACGCTTGAAAGAAGCCATTGCGCCAGTGAAGGACAAGTATGATTACATCTTAGTTGATTGTCCGCCTTCTTTAGGTCAGTTATCAATCAATGCTTTTACAGCGAGTGATACGATTTTAATTCCTGTGCAAGCAGAATATTATGCCTTGGAAGGTTTGAGTCAGTTACTTAATACAATCCGCCTTGTGCAACGCAGTTATAACCGAGAATTCCGCATTGAAGGTGTGTTAATTACCATGTTAGATGCACGAACGAATTTAGGTTATGAAGTAGTGGAAGAAGTTCGTAAATACTTCCAAGAAAAAGTTTATAAGACAATTATTTCGCGTAACATCCGCTTATCTGAAGCACCTTCGTATGGTCAGTCTGTCTTAGACTATGATCCACGTTCGCGTGGTGCCGAGATGTATTTGGATTTAGCAAAGGAAGTGATTTCAAATGGCGAGTAAACCTAAGAAAACTGGTTTAGGTCGTGGGATGGAAGCTTTATTTACGGCATATGAGGAAGCTCCAACTGATAATGAAATTGTAGAAGAAATCGCCTTAGATCAGATTAGACCTAACCCTTATCAACCACGTAAACATTTCGATGAACTTGCTTTACAAGAATTAGCGGATTCGATTAAGCAAAGTGGCGTGTTCCAGCCAGTTATTCTACGCAAGTCAATGATTAAAGGCTATGAATTAATTGCTGGAGAGCGTCGTGTGCGCGCGAGTCGCTTAGCAGGTAAGGAAACAATTCCAGCGATTGTGCGTCAATTAGACGAAGAGAAAATGATCGAAATTGCGGTCGTTGAAAACTTGCAGCGCGAAGATTTAAGCCCCTTAGAGGAAGCTGAAGCTTATAGTATGTTAATGGATAAATTGAATTTAACGCAAGCTGAGGTTGCGGACCGTATGGGAAAAAGTCGTCCTTACATTGCCAACTATCTTCGTTTATTGACTCTGCCGGAACAAATTAAGCAAATGGTGACAGATGAAAAATTATCGATGGGACAAGCAAGAACAATCCTTGGTCTAAAAGATAAGAGTCAAATGGTCTCAGTGGCTGAGAAAGTTGTCGCAGAGCACTTGACGGTTAGACAATTAGAGGAACTTGTGCAACAATACAATCAACAATTGCCAATTAAACCGAACAAAGCTGATAAAGTTGATAAGGTTGCGAAAGCACCGCATATTGTTGAAATTGAACATCAAATGCAAGAGCGTTTCGGTACGAGTGCGTCAATTAATCAAAAGGGTAACAAAGGTAAGATAGAAATAGAATTTCTATCTCAGTCTGACTTGATTCGTATTCTTGAGATGTTGGACATTCAGTTATAATTAACGCTCGCGGATTAGCTTATTGGAGGGATTACGATGGAAAAAAATTATGATAAATTGGATATCGTAGAAATGCGTAAACCACATGCTTGTCAAACTAATCGTTGGCAAATCATACGTATGGGGATGGATATCCGTATTAAATGTGTAAACTGTGGACACATTGTCACTATGACACGTCGTGATTTTGAAAAGAAAATGAAAAAAGTACTAGAGAAACACGAAGCAGACGCATAACACACAGAAATAAAAGTAAAAATATTTATTGAGAAGAAAGAGAGTGACCCCATGTCATTAACAGCAGGAATCGTTGGTCTTCCAAACGTTGGAAAATCAACACTTTTTAATGCAATTACTAAAGCAGGCGTTGAGGCTGCGAACTACCCATTTGCGACAATCGATCCAAACGTTGGTGTCGTTGAAGTACCAGATAAACGTTTAAATGAAATTACAAAATTAGTTCAACCTAAGAAAACAGTTCCGACAACAATTGAATTTACGGATATCGCGGGGATTGTAAAAGGTGCTAGCCGTGGTGAAGGTTTAGGGAATAAATTCTTAAGTCATATCCGTCAAGTAGATGCGATTTGTCATGTTGTTCGTTGTTTTGATGACGGTAATATTACGCACGTATCTGGTAAAGTTGACCCAATTTCAGATATTGAAACAATCAACTTAGAATTAATTTTAGCCGACTTAGAAACGATTGATAAACGTATTGCACGTGTTGGTAAGCTAGCTCGTACTAAAGATAAAGATGCCGTTGCTGAGATGGAAGTTTTAGAAAAATTAAAAGAAGCTTTAGAGAATGATCAATTAGCGAATTCTGTTGAATTTTATGATGAACAATTACCGTTCGTTCGTAACCTATTCTTGTTAACACGTAAAAAAATGTTATATGTTGCAAATATTGGTGAAGATGAGGTGACGGATTCAAGCGATAATCCATACTTAGCACAAGTTCGTGAATTAGCTGCAACTCAAGGCGCAGAAGTTGTTCCGGTATGCGCGCGTTTAGAAGAAGAAATTGCTGAATTAGATGACGAAGAAAAAGCTGTATTCTTAGAGGACTTCGGTATTGAAGAATCAGGTTTAGATCGTTTAATTCAACACGTTTATTCTCTATTAGGTTTAGCGACATACTTCACAGCAGGTGAACAAGAAGTACGTGCTTGGACATTTGTAAAAGGTATGAAAGCACCTCAAGCAGCTGGGGTTATTCACTCAGATTTTGAGCGTGGCTTTATCCGTGCAGAGACAGTATCTTACGACGACTTGATTAATTATCAAAGTATGTCAGCAGCTAAAGAAAACGGCCGCGTGCGTTCAGAAGGTAAAGAATATGTGGTTCAAGACGGCGATATTATGTTATTCCGCTTTAACGTTTAATAGAAGGAGTCATCACTTATGACAAAAGAAACAGAAACAGAAACACAAACGACAGTAGATAATAGTGAAGCAGCAAAAATAAAAGCAGCTAAAGATGCAATTAAAGCAAGTACTGGCGCCCAAACACCAGAAACGCCTGTAGCAGAAGTTGAAATGAAAGTTGAAAAAAAATTATCAGCGCAACCTTTAGCAGGTCTTGAATGGGAAGAGTTCAACGGTTTAACAAAGAAAAGCCAACAATTTTTGGTATCAGTAGATAAGCAATTAACTGATGGAGGCTTAGTGGATAATGTGAAGAAACCTCTTTTCCGTGAGATGCTTGATACATTGATGGAAGGACAAAAAGTTGGCCAAACAGCACGTCAAGTTTACGGTACACCAACTGAATGTGCACACTCAATTCTTAAACAGAACTTTAAAGATACTACAGAGATTACACGTTCACCAGACTGGCAAATTGCGCTTGACGGTGGTTTAATCTTAGGTTCTGTATTTACATTCATTGTTGGCTTATCCATGATGAATGCTAATCCTGAGGATCCAACATCTGCGATGTCAATGGGCTTGATTACCCTAATTTTAAACTATTTAGTAGCAGGTTGGGCGATGTTACAAACATCAAAAGTAATGCCGGATATGGAAGCTCCTAAAGGTAAAAAAGGCTACTTCAAGTATTTCGGAGTATCATCACTTTGGATGATTGTTTGGGTAGCGGTGGTTACATTAAGTGCGGCCTTTATTCCAGCAGTTATTAACCCGGTTTTCCCACCAATCTTCTATATAGTTTTAGGTGCAGCGACATTTGCTCTACGTTTCTACTTTAAGAAACGATACAATATCAGCGGTGGTGTATTCTAAGTACCTTTATTTAAATAACACGAACATTTTACTCAGACAACTGTCATTTATTAAGGCTTTGTCAATTAATTATGCGAGGAGTCCATTAAATTGGATGAAAACGTAATAATTGAGTGTAATGTTCGTGTTTTTCTTATTGCATATATTCAATAAAGATTGATGTAATTGTGAAAGAAGCTTGATTTGAACTTTGTGTGAATACGATTAAAAATAATTAATGTTAATATTTAGCTTGCAAGTAGCACTAGAAAGTGATAACTTAGTAAAAATATATTCAGAAAATATTTAGGAGGCGTGCAAATGACTGCATGGGAAACGAAATTTGTTCGAGAAGGTTACACATTTGATGATGTTTTATTAGTACCCGCGAGAAGTGAAGTGTTGCCAAATGATGTGGATCTATCAGTAGAACTAGCTCCCAACTTGAAATTAAATATTCCAATTATTAGTGCTAGTATGGATACTGTTACAGATGCGGACATGGCGATTGCGATGGCTCGCCAAGGTGGTCTAGGAGTAATCCACAAAAATATGTCGATTGAGCAACAAGCAAATGAAGTGAAAAAAGTAAAACGTTCAGAAAATGGTGTAATTTTAGATCCATTTTACTTAACGCCTAATCATACTGTTCGTGATGCTGAAGAATTAATGTCACGTTACCGTATTAGCGGTGTGCCAATTGTACAAAGTTTTGAAGATAGACTATTGGTTGGTATTATTACTAACCGTGATATGCGTTTTGTATCCAATTTCTCTTCACCAATTGGAGAAGTTATGACGCAAGATCATTTAGTCACTGCACCGGAAGGCACGTCCCTAGAAGAAGCAAAAGAAATTCTACACCGTCACCGTATTGAAAAATTACCAATTGTTGATGACTCAGGTAGATTATCTGGTTTAATTACAATCAAAGACATTGAGAAAGTTATTCAATTCCCTCACTCTGCTAAAGACGAACATGGTCGTTTACTAGTTGCAGCAGCTATTGGAGTAACTTCGGATACGTTTGAACGTGCTCAAGCTTTAATCAATGAACAAGTAGACGCTCTAGTAGTCGATACAGCCCACGGACACAGTGCGGGTGTTATCCGTAAGATTAAAGAAATTCGTGACACATATCCTGACGTAACAATTATTGCAGGTAACGTAGCTACAGCTCAAGCAACACGCGAATTATTTGATGTTGGTGTTGATGTAGTAAAAGTAGGAATTGGACCTGGTTCAATTTGTACGACACGTGTGGTTGCAGGTGTTGGTGTACCACAATTAACAGCTATTTATGAGTGTGCAACGGCCGCTAAAGAATATGGTAAAGCGATTATTGCCGATGGTGGAATTAAATACTCAGGTGATATTGTAAAAGCTTTAGCTGCTGGTGGACATACCGTTATGTTAGGAAGCATGTTAGCAGGTACGGACGAATCACCAGGAGAATTCGAAATTTATCAAGGTCGTCGTTTCAAATCATACCGTGGTATGGGAAGCTTGGCTGCGATGGAAGCTGGTTCAAGTGACCGTTACTTCCAATCTAAAAACGAAGCAAATAAAATGGTTCCAGAAGGAATCGAAGGACGCGTTCCTTATAAAGGTAGTGTAACGGATATTATCTTCCAAATGGTTGGCGGAATCCGTTCAGGTATGGGTTATACAGGATCAGCTAACTTACAAGAATTACGTGATGAAGCACAATTTGTACGTATGAGTGGTGCTGGATTAATTGAATCCCATCCACACGATGTAAACATTACGAAAGAAGCACCAAACTATTCAAGATAAATCTATCAATTAACAGCCTTCAAGTCATTCGATAGACTTGAAGGCTGTTTTTGAGCCCAACTGACTATTCAAATGTTATTGTCCAAGAAGCAATACAATCTTACAGTGGTCTTACTGGGCGTCTTAATTTTATGACGAAACTATGAAACCTTTATGTAAATATCGCTAAATAAGGCTATAAAATGTTAAACATGTTAAAATAAGGTATAATAATAGTAGCAAATCTATTAATGATAGTTAAAGGAGTTGAGTTAGATGAAAGTTTTAATTGTAGATGACGATCGTGAGATTGTAGAATTACTGAATATTTATTTGAAGAATGAAGGCTATGATGTTATAAAAGCTTATAATGGCCAGCAAGCGTTAAACTATATTAAAAATGATGATGAGATCGAACTAGTAATCCTTGATGTGATGATGCCGAAAATTAACGGAATTGAGGTTGTTGAAAAGTTACGTGAAGAAAACCACAGCATTCCAGTAATTATTCTGAGCGCAAAATCATCAGACAATGATAAAATTCAAGGCTTAATCTCCGGTGCCGATGACTATGTAACGAAACCATTTAATCCATTAGAAGTAATTGCGCGAGTAAAATCATTACTACGTCGCCAACACAAATATACTGAAGCTGAAGAGCCTGATACAGTGGAAGCTGGTCCACTAATTATTAAGAAAGAATCTCATGAAGTTAAAACAATTACTGGCAAAGCCATTCAATTGACTGCATTAGAATTTGGCATTCTCTACTTATTAGCGAGTCATCCAAATCGCGTATTTAGTGCAGAAGAGATTTTTGAGGCTGTTTGGAATCAAGAAAGTATCGTAAGTGCTAAGACTGTTATGGTGCATGTGAGCCACTTGCGAGATAAAATTGAAGCAGCAACAGGCGGCGAGAAAGTTATTCAAACCGTTTGGGGTGTAGGTTACAAGATTGAAGGATAAAGTGATTGAAAAACCAGCTATTCCGGATACTAAATTATCACGTAGTGAAAAATTCGAAATAGTGCTAGAAGCAATAGTAACACTCTGGATAGTATTCTTTTTCTATTTGAGTGTTATTTTGCTATTCTCAGCCCTTGTAGACCTTGAAATGGACTTCTTAGAATTAAAAACGTTACGTATTCAGTTTAGGTTAACGGAAGAAAGATTATTAAGTGTTTTCTATATTATTACAGCTGTAATAGTTATTATTGCGCTACTACTAGTATTGTGGCGTATCAAACGACGTCTAAGAGTCATACGTCTAGGACATGTGTTTAAACAATTGGAATATATTACGGAAGGTCATTATGATTATCGTATTCCGGATACCAACTTAGGTAGTTTAAGCTCAGTTGTCACAAGTATTAACAAGCTTGTTGATAGTACAGTTGAAGCAATGGAGGAAGAACGTCGGATTGAAAAAACAAAAGATGAACTAATAACGAATGTTGGTCATGATATACGCACACCTCTTACTTCAATTATTGGTTATTTAGGTTTGATTGAGAATAAGCAATATCATAATGTAGAGGAAATTTTAGAATATACTCACACAGCTTACACAAAAGCTTTGCATATGCAAACGCTTGTTAGTGAACTGTTTGATTATGCTTCTTCAAGGCAAACAACCTATATCATTGAGCCAAGTAAAATTCAAATTAAACTCTTTTTAGAACAGTTAGCTGCTGATTTTGAATTAGCTGCAGAAGAAAAAGGCATGACGCTAGAAGTTAGTGTAGAACCTGTAAAATTAATGGGCTGTTTTGATGTCGAAAAGATGGCAAGAGTGTTCAATAACTTAATCGTGAATGCTTTGAAATATGGACATGGTGCATCGGTTATTAAGTTGAAGGCTTATTATAAAGCTCAAGAATTTGAAGCTGAACCAATGATTATTTACGAAGTCAGAAATAATGGGGCCTTACTGTCAAAAGATGATTTAAAGAATATCTTTAATCGAACTTACCGCACGGATCAATCGCGACATTCGGATGAGCCAGGTTCAGGATTAGGATTATCAATTGTGAAGAATATTGTTGAATTACACGGCGGTCACGTGTATGCTTTAATAGATGCAGATGAATTAGTTTTCCGAATTGAAATGCTGCAAACTTATAAGCTAGGTGAACCAAATGAATAAAAAAAATCTATTTAAACATTTAATGAACGGTTTGTTGGTCATAATGATGCTGCAAACCGTCTTTATCCGTCCGAAAACAATTGAAGCAGCTCTCGATCAAGCTATCCCAACAACTTCCGCCAAATCTGCCATCATCATTGATGCAGTCAATGGACAAATTCTATTTGAGCAAGATCCAGAAGTTCCAGTTGAAGTAGCGTCAATCAGTAAATTATTAACCGTCTATTTAGTTTTGCAAGCGGTTGAAAAAGGTGAAATTAGCCTCGATACCCAGGTGCCTATTTCTGACCATGCATACAATGTAAGTCAAGACTACGACATCTCAAATGTGCCTTTAAGGCAAGATGAGACTTATACAGTAGCAGAACTTATTGAATCGGTAATGATTGCACTGGCTAATGGATCGACGATTGCCTTAGCTGAATTAGTAGCAGGTAGTGAACAAGAATTTGTTCAATTGATGCAAGCAACATTAGCTGATTGGGGCATAGAAAATATGTTGATTATCAATGCGACCGGTCTTAATTCTGATTATGATCCAGCAAATGCTGAATCAATCGATCAAGGCAAGCAAAATATGCTTTCAGCAGAAGCAGTTGCGATTATAGCGTTTCATGTTTTGAATACGGCGCCAGAGATTCTTGAATATACGCAAACGAATAATAAATTGTTCAAAAAAGGTACTTCCGATGAATTCGAAATGACCAATTATAATTTAATGTTACCGGATCGTACTTATGAATTTGAAGGTGTGGATGGTTTGCTTACTGGATATTCTGATAGAGATGGTGGCTCCTTTGTTTCAACGATTGAGCGCAATGATATGCGAATTATTACGGTAGTTCTTGGAACTGAAGGGACAGAATTACGCTATAGTGAAACAAAAAAATTATTTGACTATGCTTTTTCGGCCTACATGACAGAACATATCGTGGAACAAAACAGTGAAGTAACCCAAGTTTCTCAAATTAAAGTAAAGAACGGTAAAATTACACCAGCACCTTTAAGATACGGTGCGACACTTAATTTAATTGTACCTGTTGTTGATACAGCACCTAGACTAGAATATGAATTTATCGCCACGGAATTAATCGATGAAAATGGCGAGTTAACAGCTCCTCTAGAGGAAGGAACAGTTATCGGTTACATTGCGATTAATGTAGCAGATACACCGCTACGATATTTAAGAACGACTCCTGCATACAATACAGGGGGCGTACCAATCGAAATTGCTGAGCAAATTGAAGTTGCGCCTTGGTATCAACAAAGTTGGAACTTTATTACACATTCAGTGAATGAAGGTTGGGAGCATACCCGACGCTTTTTCACAGACATTTTCAATTAAATTTGTTAGGATAGTAAAAGACAACAAGAGAGGGTGTTTCAAATGAGTCAAAAAGAAATCGCAATTTTAGCAGGTGGTTGTTTTTGGTGCATGGTAAAACCTTTTGACCAATGGGATGGCATTGAATCCGTGATCTCAGGTTATACAGGAGGTCATTTAGCAAATCCAACTTATAAAGAAGTTTGTACAGGCACAACCGGTCATACTGAAGCTGTGCAAATAACGTTTGATCCGACAGTTATTTCTTATAGTGAAATTCTAGATATCTATTGGCAAATTATGGATCCAACAGATGCAGGCGGACAGTTTGTTGACCGTGGTTCTTCATATCGTCCAGAAATTTTCTACACAAGTCCAGAACAACAAGAAATCGCAGAAGCATCAAAAGCAGCATTAGATCAAAGTGGTCGCTATGACAAACCGATTGTCGTACCAATTACGAAGGCTAGTGAATTTTATGAAGCAGAAGAATATCATCAAGATTTCTATAAAAAAGATCCAGAACACTATGCACGTTATTCTCAAGCTTCAGGACGCGTGGCATTTATTGAGGAGCATAAGGCTTAAGAATAAATAATTATTCGAAGACAGCTTATTGTATTTATGAGAAATGATCGTCGATACTTGCAACTAACAATTTTGAGGAGTAATATTATTTTATTGGCTAATGTTTGTAACATTCCAGTTAACTATTATTGCTCGGGTTGTTAGCTCAGTTGGTAGAGCAGCTGACTCTTAATCAGCGGGTCGTGGGTTCGATCCCCTCACAACCCATTTATATTCAATCAAAAAGCGTTTGTTATGCAGATGTACGCTAACAGACGTTTTTTTATTTTAGCGATATACAGGAGGTTTAAGCTATGCAAGATATTTACAAAGCACTTAAACAATTTAAAGAAAATGATTATTTACGTAATCAAACATTTTACGAAAATTTAAGTGAATCTCAAACGCCGCATACTTTATTTATCGGTTGCTCTGATTCTCGTGTAAGTCCGGAACGTTTACTACAAGCTTATCCAGGTGAAGTGTTTCATATTCGCAATATTGCCAATATTGTCCCGCCAGCTGGGCAAAGTGTGAAGTATGCTTCCACTACTTCAGCCATTGAGTATGCTGTTGAAGTATTGAACGTGAAGAATATCATTGTTTGTGGTCATTCGAATTGTGGTGGTTGTGCAGCAAGTATCCATCCGCCAGAAAATATCGATCAATTACCTTACACTAGTATTTGGATCTCACAACTAAATGCTTTGCGTGATCAAATTTCTGAAGAAATGAAGGATGCTAGTTTGACAGAAAAAGCAACTTGTCTTGAGAAATTAAATGTAGTCCAGCAATTAGAAAACTTGTTAACCTTTGATAATATTCGTGATAGAGTAGAAAATGGACAACTCGCATTAAATGGTTGGCACTATAATATTGGAGCTGGGGAAATTTCAATTTACAATCAAGAATTAAAAGAATACGAAGTATTCTAAACATATTTTCTAATAAAATTGTGATTGCTTTTTTTGACTAACTGGGGTAATATATTATTTAGCTTGAAAAAAGCAATTAGCCGGCTTAGCTCAGTTGGTAGAGCATCTGATTTGTAATCAGAGGGTCGAGGGTTCAAGTCCTTTAGCCGGCATAAAAAATAAAAAAGTTGACTTTGATAATTTAAATCAAGGTCAACTTTTTTGTTATACAGAAATATATCAGTAAGATTATTTAGATTGAATTTGGATCGAATTGTTGTTGTTTGGCAAGTTTTTTCGAACGATTCACCAGTAGTTCGTTTACAAGTGCAGAACCTAAAATTAGCACGGTTCCCATAACTTGAATCGGTGACAATTCCTCTTGTAATAACCAAGCCGATAGAAAAATAGCGGTAATCGGATCGATGTAACTGAGCAGTGATGAGGTTTGGGCTGGTAATTGGTTCATTGCTGAAAAGAATAATTGATAAACAAGACCCGTGTGAATGATGCCGACGATTAGTAATAGACTCATTGATTGTGGTGTCCAAAGCAAGTTGACTAAGTCTTCAGTTATTAAAACATATGGAAGCATGACACACGTTGCGACAGTTAGTTGAAAAAATGTTAATTCTAGGCCGGATAAGCCCTTCATTTTCTTGTTAAGTATCATAATGCTTGCGTAGAGAACGGCAGCAAGCAAGCCATAGAATACTCCAGTTAGATTAGCGCCACTATCACCTAAAACACCAGAAATTAAAACAGCACCTAGTAAGGCAAAAAATGTGCAAAGAATATTCAAAGGCGTCAATTTTTCCTTTAAAACAAATGGAGCTAGTAAGATGACAAATGCTGGTGCCATGTAATAACATAAAGTGGCGACGGCAACCGTTGTATATTGGTAAGCCTCAAACAGAAAAATCCAATTAAAGCCGATTGCAGCACCCGAAATAATTAAGTATATCGCATTCTGTTTGACGAACTTCCACTGAATAGCTGTCCTTTTACTGATAATGGTTAATAATAAGAATAGAGTGCCAATAATAGCTCTAGCAGCAGCCACAACCGCAGAGGGCATCGCAATAAAGTGCACAAAAATTCCAATTGAACCTACGATTAACATCGCAATCACTAATTTCATTTTTTCCATCTTCTGCCTCCACTACCTTTTGATTACAGAATATGTTAACACACCTTTAATTAAAAAAGGATGAATAATATGAAAATAAAATTAAAGACAGGACGATGTAGGAACATCTCCTGTCTTATAACTTGCTATTCTTCTTGCTTATCTTCTTTTACAGATTCTTTCAATTTGTCGATTGCGTCTAAGTTAAAGGTTTCAAAATCTTCTGGTATGACATCAGCATTCTTGTCTTCCTCATTGCGATGAGGCTCAGTTTCGGGTAGCGAATTATCAAAGTTAGTATGAGTGCTATCTTTTCGAATAGCTTGAGCACCGGCTAAATTTGTAAGACTTTCTACTCCAGAGACAGTTCTTTCGGGATGTTCAGTTGGCATCGATCTCACCTCTTTCAAAGTTTGTTTCAATATAACACAAACAGAAAGCGTTTACCAAAAGTTATGCTTAACTCAAATGATACACATATAATCGAATTCCACCGATTGAAAGCGTTTTTAATGAATGCTAGTTTAAAAAGGAATAACTTACTAGATAAACAATTTTGTATTTTGAAAGGGGAATAAATATGTCAGCGAAATGTGCGGTGGCTTTTCATTTAAGATTCGGAAATCGTCAATTAATTCCAGAACTTAAGCAATTAGCTGATTCAAATAATCAACCCAAGATTTATATCGCGAAGCCTGTATCGGATACAGCAGGAAAAGTGTTAATTGAGGAGCCGAGTCAAGCTTGGTTAACGGATTATTTAAGTAATGTGAACTTTCGGACAGAATAAGTACAATGTTAGCGGAGCAGTCTACGAATACAGGATGTGGAAATGAAAGCTTTTGAGAGTGTTGTGGTAGAACAACAGTTTGATGACTATTAAAAAGCTTTAGCGAGTCTTTTTGCAGCTAAACGACTCAAAGATTCTGAGCAAGTTTACACTAAAAACTTACGGGTTATCTTTGGGACGAACGAGGAAAGTGGTTCTAGAGACTTAGCTTATTATTTGGCCAAACATCTAGCACCTCGTTTGGGCTTTACACCAGATAGCCAATTTCCAGCTGTGTATGCAGAAAAAGGCGTCGTTTCCTTCCGTTTGACAACACCATTTCGTTCTGGGGAATTAGCAGGTTTAACAGCGATAGAAGGAGATTTTGTCGCGAGTTCTATTCCAGACCAAGCGATATTTAGATTGAGTGATGGCACTTGTCAACAGTTTACTGGTAAACGAACGCCAAGTAACGAACCGCATCTTGGTCTGAATGCTATCACATTAGGGGCGAGCCAATTACACCAACACGATTTATTTTCAAGCGAGCTGCAAGCCTACTTCTCTTGGATGACCTATAGTTTGCACCAATTGCTTTCGATCGCTCGCATCCGATGTTAGAGACAATGCGACGTAGTTACGAATCAGTGACAGGTTTAGATGGCTACCCGATTATTACAACGGGCGCCACCTATGCGCGCTTTATGCCGAACATTATTGCCTTTGGACCATCATTTCCGGGACAAATAGGAATCGCCCATAACCATAATGAATATATGTTTGTGGACGATTTGAAAAGAAATATTGAAATTTATCGACGAACGTTGGACGAATTATTGCGCTAATTAAATTGCTGAGTAGCCAATCATATTTTGATAGGTGGATTAAACAATTTTCGTCCCATGCGCTTCACTAAGTTGCGGTAAAGCTTGCTGAAGTTGTGGTAGATTATCTTTTGTGAGACCACCGCCAGGTAGTATAGTGAAGCCTGCCGGTGCTGCATCCATCAAGACTTGTAATCTTGGAACAGAGTCTAGAATATCTTGATTTTTAGGCCCGCCATGAGTCAGGACGCGTGAGAAACCTAGAGCTGGTAATTCGGTTAAGGCGCTAATCTGAGTTTCTGATTGAAGTTCATCAAAAGCCATATGGAAAGTTAAATCTGTTCCGTATTTGGCAGTTAATTGTTGGACTTCTTTTAGGAAAGGAATATCCAATTCCAACTCATTTGTTAAAGCGCCAATGACTAAGCCATCAACTCCAGCATCTAAAGCTAATTGGATATCATGGCGCATAATGCTTTTCTCAGTTTCCGAGTAAAAGAAATCGCCCCCGCGAGGTCTTATGATCGCCATGACAGGAACATCAACTGCTTGGCAGTAAATGAGCGTGGCCTTCAGGACGCCTTCACTAACGGTCGTGCCACCTGCAGCCAAATTATCACATAATTCAATCCGATTAGCACCATGATGAATTAATTTGGGAACGTCTGTAAAATTTTCAACACAAGCTTCTTTTATAAACATAAAGAACTTCCTATCTTCTCAATAAATTATTTTAACCGAGTTATATTTACTCTAAATGTTAACGCAAGCAAAGACGGACTTCAAGCGATTGATTCCCCTTTGCAAAATACTTATAACTAAGGAAGGAATATATACATGATTGAAACAATGAGACATGCCCTAAGACATTATCAAGAAGTTTATTTAGATGGACTAGGGAAATATTGGGCTAAACAAGAAGTGATAATTAAATTTAGGGGACATTTTTACCGCTTTGAACAATTTAACGAAGTGATACAGATTGAAGAGCGCGTCAACTGGTTGAACATAACGTCTGAACCTGTTGATGATCAATATGACTTAATTTTGCACCATTATTATGAGCCAAGCATTCGTGCAGATGGCTTCCAATTAAAGATAGAAAAGCAATCTGAAATAATTATTAAAACAAGTAATTTACGTGGCTTCCGTTATGCGTTCGATGCGCTTAAGCAATTATTTATTCAACATGATACCGGCATCGAATTAGTCAACGCAGAAGTGAATCACGAGCCATCCTTCGAAATGCGGGGCGTTATTCAAAAGAAATTGGTAGTTCCATTGCGATTGCTGGACAAGAACTTTTCGACCGAGCTGAAGCGGGTGAAGCTCTGGCTCAAAAACATGTTGATCAAACGCTCGATAGTCTAGGGCGTGGTATTCAGATGATAGCGGTAGCCCTAAATCCTGATCGAATTTTGTTGGGAGGCGCTATATCTGAACGTGAGGGTCTACTTGAAGATGTGACACAAAGAGCCCAAGCTTACTTGGAAAGAACGCAAGCGAAGGATATTGAATTAGACATTGTAATCTGTAAATTTCGTAATCAAGCTAATTTAATCGGGGCAGTTTCAGCTCACTATTCTCAAATAAAGCAATAAGGGTTATACTATTCAAAAAGGAGTGATCAGTTGAAAGTAGGAGCAATAGAAGCAGGAGGCACAAAGTTCGTCTGTGCTGTCGGCAATGAACAGAATGAAATCATTGAAAGAGTCTCTTTCCCAACCACAACGCCAGGAGAGACCTTAGCGCATGTGTTTACGTTTTTCGATCAATATCAAGATGAATTAAAGGCAATTGGTATTGGATCTTTCGGACCAATCGAAGTGCGTCAAAGTTCACCGCGTTATGGTTATATTTTATCGACGCCTAAATTAGGGTGGAAGAATTTCGATTTCTTATCTGCAATGAGAGCACGCTATGATATTCCAATGGCTTGGACAACGGATGTGAATGCGGCAGCGGTAGGTGAAGCAAGTTTAGGTGCTGCTAAAGGGCTCAATAATATGTTGTACATGACAGTCGGAACGGGTGTAGGCGTTGGTGCTTTAGTGAATGGTCAATTACTAGAAGGTATCGGGCACCCAGAAATGGGCCATGTGATTGTGCACCCACATCCTGAAGACCACTACGCTGGCTTTTGTCCTTATCACGGAAATTGTCTGGAGGGTATGGCTGCAGGACCATCGATAGACGGTCGTTTAGGTGTGTCTGGTAAAGAGATTGCGGCAGATCATGAAGTGTGGAATTATGTTGCGAATTATCTCGGCCAAGCTTTGGTTGATTACACGTTAATTTTACGTCCAGAGCGAATTGTGATTGGTGGGGGTAATATGAAAGTTCCCGGCATGTTGGATAAAATTAAAGAACAGTATGAGCAATTGATGGCGGAGTATGTCGATTATCCAACATTAGATGAATATATTGTGCTACCTGGCTTAGGCGATAATGCAGGGATTACAGGTGCTTTGAGCTTAGCGAATCAGGCATAAGAATAATTAACTAGTGAGTTCTTTCGATTGGGAAAGAACTCTTTTTTGTAGTATAAGGGATTATACGTTTTATGTTGATTTACCAAGCTTTGTACTTCGCTCAGCTGATTGTTTTTCAAAGCGGTAGTCGTTTTTAGAAAACCATCATCGTAAGCTACGCGAGTTGATAGGAATAAAATTTTTGAAATATGGTAGAAGCTAAACCAGCTTTAAATAAATCAGACATATTCCAAGTGTTTTCGATGCATTGTTTCGAATGCAATCTGAATGACTATTTTGAGAAAATTATTCGTACCTATTTTTAAAGTTAAAGTGGAAATACGTGAAATTTTAAATAATTACATTTGAATGTTAGGTTTGTTTGTAAAGACAAGACCTACAGGAAGTAAACATAATATGGAATCAGTAAGAAGAAACAGACGAAGCGTTTAATTTTGTGAATAAAAAGGCTATAAATAAACATTTGTCTCGATTTCGGAACGAGTCTTAATGTTTGAGAAAAATTTAAATTATCTATAAACTATATTTAAATGGGTGGTTTTAATGAAGTTTAGATTAAGAGGAGGACCGATATGAGAAAGACTGGAAATAAGGTGTTAAAGAAAATTAAAGGCGGTGCTTGGATAGCGGTTGCTTTAATGGGCGCTTTAACATTTGCACCTTTAGCTGAAGTTGTCGCAACCCCAGACAACCAATTAATTGCTTTCGTTACTGCATCGAATTGGGCAAGTGATTTTGAAGGCAAAGAAGAGGCACTAATAGATAAGCAAGTAATGGAAGAGTTAGAACTTGCTTTGAGTAAAGTGAGTTTATTATGGAAAGAAAATTCGGTTGAAGATATTCGGAAAGAAATTGAACGTCAAGAAAAGGCAGGACTTGAAGTTTATATTATTCAGTGGGGCGATACGCTGAGTGCGATTGCTGCTGCTATTGAGGTCGATGAAGATCAATTAGCTAAAGCGAACCAACTTGAAGAAAAGAATTTAATTTTAGTAGGGGATATTTTAACATTTGGCGACTTGTATGAAATTGGTTCAGTGTCTAATAATACTGAACAGGTAGCTATAGCACCTACCAAGCCTCAAGTACCTGTTCAACCAATAGAACCTGAAACACCAACGCCACCAACTAATCCAGAGGAACCGACAAAACCTGAAACACCAACGCCACCAACTAATCCAGAGGAACCGACAGAACCAGAGGAACCTAACATAACAGAAGAAGTGATTGAGGAACACCAAGTTTTAGATCCAGTCGTAGAAGTAGTCGCTGAACAAGAAATTCCAGCTGAAGAAGGTCGTAGTGGCGAAGAAGTCACGGAGGGTGAAACAACACTTATCGATAGTCAAACAACTGTCGAAGAAGATGTAATTCCGGGTGAAGACGTTGTGACTCAAGTGCCGGTTGAAGAGCCGGAATTAGACGAAGAAGGCAACCCAGTTTTAGATGAAGAGGGCAATCCTGTTTTTAAAACGGTTTGGGTAGATGAAGTAACACCTGGCGTTGATATCCAAGTGGTGACAAGTACGACGACCGATACGATTCAACAGGGTTTTGCGACACGTGTGATTTACGACAATACATTAGCGGAAGGTACTGAAATTGTTGAGCAAGAAGGCCAAGATGGTCTTGTCACTCGTACTACGATTGAAGTAACGCACGATGGTGTCTTAGTCGACTCGCAGATGAATGAAAGTATTCTACAGGAAGAAATGGAACGTGTGGTTCGAGTGGGGACTAAAATTGCACCGGGAACTCTACAGACGGTTGTTGTGACGACCACCACTTTACACGGTACGATTCAAATCACGGACGCATCGCTTTATGAAGACTATTATGAAGTAAATGTAGTTGGCACGGATGGTATGCAGCGTACAACTTATGAAGTTGTCTTAGATAATCAAGGCATTGAACTATCGCGCACTGAAGTGAGTACCGAAGTAGTTGAACCAGTTTATGAAGTGGTAACGGTTGGGACTAAACCTATTCATGAGTCTGAAATTCAAACCGTCGAAGAAACAATCGCTTTTACGACAGAAACACGTGAGAACCCGGAATTAGCTGAAGGGGTTCGAAACGTTTTACAAGTAGGACAAAATGGTCTGAAGACTTTAACGTATGATGTAGCGTATCAATATGGAAAAGAAGTGTCACGTGAATTAGTGAATGAAGTCATCACGCTCCAAGCAATTCCTGAAATTATTGAAATTGGTACGAAAGTAGAAGAAGAACCGGTTAAAGAAACGGTGATCAGAACGGAGACCATTGAAGTAGCCTTTACGACGGAAACAAAAGAAAATCCTAACTTACCTGAAGGTGAACAAAGAGTTGTACAAGCAGGTCAGAATGGCTTGGAAGAAATTACCTATCAAGAGACATTAATTGATGGTGTATTGACGGAAACAATTGAAGTAGCGCGTGAAATTGTTCAAGCTCCAGTTACTCAGATAATTGAAGTGGGTACAAAAGTAGAAGAAGAACCGGAAGAACCAACTGAAGAAGTTGTAACAGTTCAAGAAACGGAACCAATTCCTTTTAATACAATTGAACAAGAAAATCCAGAATTACCAGTAGGACACCGTCAAGTTATAACAGCAGGCGTTAATGGCATCACAACAGTGACTTATTCCGTTACATATGTGGACGGACAAGAAGTTCAACGTGTAGAATTGAATCGCGTTGTGACGCAAGTAGCTGTTGACGAAGTCGTTGAAGTTGGGACTAAAGTAGTGCCAAATGAAGAAATAAAAACTGAAACAAGGACTAATGAGCTACCTTTTGAAATGGAAGAACGTCAAAACCCTAACTTATTAGAAGGTCAAACAACGATTGTTCAACAGGGTGTACCAGGTATTGAAACCATTACGGAGACGGTCACTTATGTCGATGGCGAAGAAATTAGCCGTACAGAGACTGGGCGTGAAGTCACCACTGCTCCTGTCACACATATTGTAGAGATTGGAACGAAGAAAGCCCCTGTTGCCGATACGGATAGCTCAAATTTCCATCAAGTAGATTACACAATTGTGGATGCAGAATTACCGAGCGATCGAATTGTGATCGATTTAGATACGTTAACCAGTGATACACTGTATGATCTGTCAGAACATTATACGCATATTGTGACGAATCATGGAACGATTTACGAAGTGATGGATAAAGACAATTTCCGAGATGCGACGACTTATGTAAGTAGCTATCTGTATAATGCGGGTGATTCGCGTGTTGAAGTCTTGGTGCCAGCGAATATGACACCGGATATGTTGGCGCATTTCAATGCATCGGCTTTAATTAATAATTTAGCCTATGATATTCAATTCAAGGCTGATCATATGTTTAACCAAGAATATACGCAAGACTTGTATGAAGTGAGTGAACTGTATCAAGTTTACACACCAGCGATGTTGGCGGATGTAAAAGCCAATAAAGTAAGAGCAGAAAGAATACTCGCGGCACTTGAACCAGGCACGCAAGCCTACCAAGACGCCGAACTTGCACTCGCGAATCTGAATGCAAACTATTATAGCTTCATTACACGTTATAATAATGCTTTAACAGAAGGTGATTTGCTGACGGTTGAGTATTCAGAGGATGCGACTGTGAATGGCCGAACTGAGAAAATGAAGTCGACGATTGAACAAGTGCTCAATACGATTCCAACATCATTGAAATCACTGATTCAAAGTGTCACTATTGTTCCACAATCAGACATGCCGAACAGTTGGAATGGCACTTCAACGATCGCTGCCTACGCAACAGGTCGTTTTGAGTTATTCTTCTCACAAGACACAGTAGCGAATTTAGGATTAATTTACCATGAATTGGGTCATTTAGTTGATTTCTCAACAGTTCTTTATGACCAAACTTTAAATAATTCGACTCAATTATCTAAAACGGCTGAATGGCAAACTATTTTTAATAACGAATGGAATCAAGCTGGCTCTTACTATGCCACAGAACTTGAAGCCTTTGGCCAAGCCTATGGCGCTTATGCGTTAAATAAATACCATAACATGAGTATGAATGAAGTAGGCTACGTTGGCTATGGACTAGAAGGCCGTCCAGAAACTACTACTTATTTCGAAAATTTATTCTCACGCTTAAACTACTAGTCTAATAACGAACTCCCTGACACGCTGTTAGGGAGTTTTTCTGCCGGGATATGAAACTACTTGCTTTATCTAACTTAAACTGTTACATTGGTCTATAAAAAAACAACAGAAGAAGGTGCCGCAAGTGGAACAATTAGGAACGATTCAACTCGAAACAGAGCGCTTAATCTTAAGACGATTTACACCATCAGATTCCGAGGGAATTTATAAAAATTGGACAAGCGATGATGCTGTCACACAATACTTAACGTGGCAAACTCATCAATCAATCGCCGATTCAAAAGCTTTTATCGAAGCAGTCTCGGCTGGTTATGACGATAAAACAAGCTATAATTGGGCCATTTGCTTAAAGTCGAATCCAGATGCACCAATTGGATCAATCGGCTTAGGAAGATTCAATGAAGCACTTCATTCAGTTGAAGTGGGTTATGCTTTAGGTAAAGCTTGGTGGCGTCAGGGAATAATGAGTGAAGCTTTCGCGGCAGTGATTTCTTTTGCATTTAAAGAGTTAAAGATTAATCGTCTTGTCGCAACGCATCATCTAGGTAATCCAAATTCAGGAAAAGTGATGGAAAAGTGTGGCTTAAAGTATGAAGGTGTCCTACGCCAAGCAGGCTTAGATAATCAAAAACGCTTTGTTGACTTGAAACAATACAGTATTCTAGCGACTGATTATATAATTTAATAAAAACTTAAAAAACAGCTTGACTATTTTACTCTTACTGGTTAAAATAATAAAGCACAGTTCTTAAAGCCGGGGTGGCGGAACTGGCAGACGCACAGGACTTAAAATCCTGCGGTGAGTGATCACCGTGCCGGTTCGATTCCGGCCCTCGGCATTATAACCTCACAAACACACTTGAGTTCTTAAATGAGCTAAGTGTGTTTTTTTTGTATTAGGTTTTATATGTTTAGTGCTGATTTACTGCGCTTTGTGCTTCGCTTAGCTTATTATTTCCAAGGCGGTGGTCGCTTTCAAAGCCTCTCAAATGTTCATGCTCACGATCTGGGTGCACATATTAACATTAATTAAATTATAAACTTCGAAAGCGAGACAAACGTTCAAATGGGTGTTATAATAAAAGGAGTGAATATTTTAGAGAAAGAAGGCGACGGTCAATGGGGATGGGGAAATATCGAATTGACGAACAAGCTGGAATGGAAATTGGGGTTTATACACTAGGCGATCATTTTCCGGATGCCTTAACGGGTAACCGTATTTCAGCTCAACAAAGAATAAATGAAATAATTGAAATGGCTAAATTAACTGAACAGGCAGGATTGGATTTCTTTAGTGTGGGAGAGAGTCATCAAGAGTATTTTGCCTCTCAAGCACATACGGTGATTTTAAGTGCAATTGCTCAAGCGACGGATAAAATTAAAATTGCGAGCTCTGCTTCTGTAATTAGTACCTCAGATCCAGTGCGTGTTTATGAAGATTTCGCGACACTTGATTTAATTTCAGATGGGCGTGCAGAGATTATTGGTGGACGCGCTTCAAGAACAGGTGTCTTTGATTTACTCGGATATGACGTGAGAGATTATGAAGCCCTCTTTGAAGAGAAATTTGAATTATTGTTAAAGATTAACGAAAATGAGCGTGTGAACTGGGAAGGGAAATTTAGAGCACCTTTAGTGGATGCGGAAGTATTACCAAGACCTAAAAATGGAAGTTTACCTATTTGGCGTGCAGTGGGTGGTCCGCCTGCTAGTGCTATTCGAGCTGGTTTACAAGGAGTGCCAATGTACTTAGCTACTTTAGGCGGTCCAGCGTCATCGTTTAAAGTTTCTGTTGAAGCTTATCGAAATGCGTTAACACATCGTGGCTTTGATCCTAAGGATTTCCCTGTGGCGATTGCAGGTTGGTTTTATGCGGCAGAAGATTCGCAAACTGCAATGCGTGAGGTGTATCCTTATTGGGATGCAGGCTTTAAAATTTCGAATGGTGTTGGTCTGAATAAGCAAGCTTTTGCTCAAGGAGCCGATGTTCGCAGTGTCCAAAACGTTGGGAGCCCGCAACAAATAATTGAGAAAATACTCTATCAACATGAAAACTTCCAACATCAACGATATATTGCTCAGATGGATTTCGGTGGTGTTCCTCATCATCAAATTATGAAGAATATTGAATTACTGGGTGATGTGATTGCGCCAGCTGTTAAGAAATATACAAAGAAAAAATAAACAAGTATTTATTTTCCGTAAGCCTTTTATCAGGGACTTGCGGTTTTTTTAATATAAGGTTTTTTAAGTTTAAGATTGATTTAATAACCTTTGTACTTCGCTCCCCTTGTTTTCTAAGGTGGTGGTCGCTTTCAAATCCTCACTGAAGTTCGTGCTTTTCTAGCTCAATCGACTAGGCTCTGTCTACTTCGCCTTGCTCATAGTCAGAGCAAGCTACTACGCTGATAGGGTTTGCTAGTCTAACGATGATTGCGTTGTTGGTGATCTACTCCTCTAAGCGAATTGTGGCACCCGTTCAAGAAAATTTAGATCGTCAAAAGCAATTCATTACCGATGCTGGTCATGAGATTAAAACGCCGTTGGCGATATCTCAGTGTTTGCGGATGACGACGGCTTTAACGTAGCGGGTGGAAATGATCAATCTTCATTAAATCGAATGGGTGCTAATCCTTTTGACGTCAACGAAGAGAACTTACTATTGATTAACGGTGGGACAATTTATGTCAATGCCTACGGCGATGGCCTTGACTCGAATGGTTATACTGTCATTAATGGTGGTGACATTACGATTAGCGGACCTGAAAATGATGGCAATGGTACTTTAGATGCGGGTGGCGGTACAACCATTACAGGCGGAACACTTGTTGGCTCAGGTAGTAGTGGCATGGCAGAAGAATTTGCCTCAGACTCGACACAAGTCAACGTGCTACAGAATCTAGAGACGACCTATGAAGCAGGGACTGAAATAACGATTAGTGACGCTACAGGGAATGTCATGCTATCTTGGGTAGCCGATAAAACCTTTAGTTCCTTGATTTTCAGTTCACCAGAGTTAACGATTGGTGAAACCTATACGATCTCAATAGCAGGCAACTTAACGGAACTGATACTGACCGATACCATCAATTCTAATGGTGGCTATGGTGGGATGATGCAGCCTGGTGGTGGCAATATGATGCAACCAGGAACTGATATGCCGACGCCTCCCGGTATGAACTCGAACGAAAATCCGATGATGCCAGAAGAATCCATGGAAGCAAACGACTACCTTTAACCCCTAGCCAAAATACGATCGCACACCATAAATGAGAAAATGCTAATTTTTTGATTAAAAAAGGTTGACAATTATTAAATGATGGCTTAGAATGTGAAACATAGACCAGTATTTGAAACGCAATGAAGTGGAAAGTAAATTGAATCAACCTTCTTAGAGAGCTCATGGGTGGTGCAAATGAGCAAGGTTTGACCGATTGAAAATGGCCACAGAGCGGTCACTGTGAATGAGTCATCACAAACAGTGAACGGAAGCAACCGTTAACGTGCCGCAGTATAAGACTAGGAGTCAACGTACTGTATGAGGTTATTCTAGTGATGGAATAACGAACAAAGGTGGTACCACGGAGTTTAAGCTCACGTCCTTTCTATTGAGATAGAGGACGTGAGCTTTTTTGTATGGAAGGAGGCAATCGATACAGAATCGATGAATTAGCGTAGTGGGTATGGATATGTTTAAAGCAAACAAACAACTAAAAAAATTGAACAACAAAGGAGAAATTAACATGAAAAAATTATTTAAAGGCTTATCAGCATTAACATTAGTAGGTTTATTAGCAGCAGGTTCAACAGTTAGCGTCTTTGCGCAAGATGAAGAAGCTAAATTTGACGGTGAAAAAGTTTCAGTTGGTGTCGCAAGTGACTATGAAGCAGATGTTTGGGAAGTAGTTGTTGAACAAGCAGCTGAAGAAGGGATTGAAGTGGAAATTGTCTTATTTACAGACTATGTTCAACCAAATATTTCTTTACAAGATGGCTCAACTGACTTAAATGCCTTCCAACATATCGCGTTCTTAAATAGTTGGAATGAAGAAAATGATGGAGACTTAACGCCATTAGGTTTCACTTACGTGGCACCCTTACGTGCTTACTCTGATAAAATCGAATCATTAGATGATTTACAAGATGGTGATAAAGTTGCGATTCCTAATGATCCTACAAACGGTGGACGTGCTTTATTAGCCTTAGAACAAGCAGGTGTTATCGAAGTTGATGACGCAGCGGGTATCTTACCAACAGTTGACGATATCACAGTGAACGACAAGAACCTTGAGTTTGAAGAATTAGAAGCAGCTCAATTAGCACAAGTATTACCAGATGTAGCAGCAGCATTCATTAACAATAACTTTGCTTTAGATGCAGGCTTATCAGTAGATGACGCAATCTTCTCAGATGGTGATGACATTGAAAGTTTAGCAGCTGACTACAAAAACGTGATTGCGACACGTGGCGCAGACGTTGACAACGAATTATACGCACACATCGTAGCGTTATACCAATCAGAAACAGTAGCTGATAAATTAGCTGAAGTTTCAAACGGTGCTGACTTACCAGCTTGGACTGAAAACGACGAGTACCCATTAAACCTTGAAGCAGCTGAAGATGATTCAGAAACAACTGAAGAATCAACAGAAGAAGCAACAGATGAAGAAACTTCTGACGAAGAATAATATCAAAATTAATAATAAAAATAACTACTGAATAAAACATTGAGTGGCTAAACCTCGGTATAATACCGAAGTTTAGCCACTCAGTTTTTGTATAAGCTTATGGGGTTAATGGAGGTTGTATTTCGCTCGCCGTTGAATTTATCCAATGCGGTGGTCGCTTCTAGAGACTCGCTGACGTTCTTGATTTTGAAGTTCAAAGGCTTAGGTTAGCGAAGTGATTCGTTCGCCTGTTATGCTTGAGTGAAAAAACGTTGAATGCGTTCAACTGCTTGGATGGTCCGCTCGCGTGAATTAAAGGCGGTTAATCTGAAATAACCTTCGCCACTAGGACCGAAACCACTACCGGGTGTTCCAACAACTTGAGTCGCTTCGAGTAAGGCGTCGAAAAATTCCCAAGACGTCAGATGGTTTGGTGTTTTTAACCAAATATAAGGGGCATTAATACCACCGAATACGGTTGCGCCAACTGCTTCTAGGCCTGCACGAATGATACGAGCATTTTCCATGTAATAAGCGATGTGTTCGTTAATTTGTGTGTTACCAGGTTCTTGGTAACAAGCCCAACCTGCTCTTTGAATAATATAAGGAGCGCCATTGAATTTAGTGCTTTGGCGACGTGACCATAACTTATTCAAACATTGTCCTTGGAAAGATAGTTCTTGAGGGACGACCGTATACCCTAGCCTTAAACCAGTGAAACCAGCTTTCTTCGAGAAACTTCTGACTTCAATTGCGCATTTTGTCGCGCCTTCACATTCGTAGATTGAATGTGGAATATTCGGTTCTTGAATATAGGCTTCATAGGCTGCGTCAAATAAGATTAAACTATTGTTTTCTAAAGCATAGTCTACCCAAGTTTGTAATTCAGGTTTACTCAAGGTCATACCGGTAGGATTATTAGGATAACAAAGGTAAATGACATCGACAGCTTGTTTAGGAAGTTCAGGAATAAATTGATTGGCTTCGTTACTGCTTAAGTAAGTTAAGTCACTCCATTGTCCGATTTGCTCATCCCAATCGCCTAAGCGTCCGGCTAAGACATTGCTGTCGATATAAACAGGATAGACAGGGTCGCCGATTGCAATTTTATTGTTCACTTCAAACAGCTCTTGCAAATTCGCTATATCGCTTTTGGCGCCATCGGAAATAAAAATTTCTGAAGCGTCAATCGCAAGGCCTCGGTCTTGGAAATCATGCTGTGCGACAGATTGGCGTAAGAAGTCATAACCACCCTCAGGACCATAACCTTGGAACGTTTCACTACTTGCCTGTTCATCGACTGCTTTATGGAGTGCGTCAATAACCGCGGGAACTATCGGCTGAGTCACATCTCCGATACCTAATGAAATAAGATCTGAGTTAGGATGCTGTGTCTTGTATTGCTCAACTTTCTGATTGATGGTTGAGAATAAATAGTTTGCGGGAATTTTCTGGTAATTCATATTGGGTTTCATGATACTCCTCCTAGTGGGTGTTTGGGTAATAAGAGCCGGAAAAACGAGTGCGAGCAGGGCCTTCCATATAAACATCGCCTGATGTTGAAGTGTCCCAAGTGATAATTAAGGAACCACCAAGTAAATTGACAGTTACAGTCTTGTCGGTGAAACCGTTAAGGATGCTAGCAACGGCAACTGCACAAGCGCCAGTGCCGCAAGCTAACGTTTCGCCACTGCCTCTCTCCCAAACGCGCATATTAATTTCATCTGAGCGAATTATTTCTGCGAATTCAGTATTAATTTGTTCAGGAAAACATTCATGATGTTCGAATTTAGGGCCGAGCGATTGTAGGTCGAGTTGCGAAATTTCGGGATGGAAAATGACTAAATGGGGATTGCCCATTGATACGGCGGTCACTTGGTAGGTAGTATTTTCTAAAGTGAATGGGTGTTGTAACCAATTGGCTTCTTTTGTTTGGACTGGGATGAGCGAATTCTCGAGAATCGGTTGGCCCATATTGACGCGAGCGCCTGTCACTTGTCCTGATTGATTGAAAATAAGTTCTACTTGCTTAACGCCACTGAGGGTTTCAATAGTCAGATGTTTATCGGACCAAAGGTGTTGGTCGTAAATAAATTTGGCCAAACAGCGGATACCGTTACCACACATCTTGCCTTCACTTCCGTCTAAGTTGAACATGCGCATCTTAAAGTCCGCAATGGAAGAGGGACGAAGGACGATGATGCCGTCACTGCCGATGCCGTAATGTCTTTCGCTCATTTCAACTGCTAAGTCAGCTAAATTCGATAAATTCTCTGCTAAATCGTTAATGTAAATATAGTCATTACCAAGGCCTTCCATTTTCGTGAAGGGGATGCCTTGATTGTTTATTAAATGTGTCATTGTGTCTCACTCCTTAATTAGTTTAATAAAAATAGGACCACAAACAAAAGTCTGTGGTCCTCGGAATGGAGCGAGTAACATTCTTTTGCCGGGTAATTGTTTGCACAATCAAACTTAACTGGCAGTTAAGTTGAACAGTTACTAACCTATTATGATTAGCAACCAACGATTCATCGTTTCGGCAACTTTCCCTTTCCAGACATAATCTGTACTCTTGTCAGTCGCACCTCGCACAATTCCTTTTTATTTTTAATAGCATATCATTGTATTTAATTGACGTCAACTAATTATTATCAATCTCTTTAATATTTTGTATTTTGAATTAGTAACAGGTGAAGTATTTCTCAATTTCCCAAGGTGAGACATACATGGCAAAGTCTTTGTACTCTTGGTTTTTAGCTTTGATAAAGTTGCTCGCAATGTGTGGCCCTAATGCGTCAAGCATATCTGGTGAGGCAGCAAGCTTGTCAACCGCTTCTTTTAAAGAACCGGGTAGGCTGATGATATGATGAGCTTGGCGTTCTTCGGCCGTCATGCGATAAATGTTACGGTCAACAGGTTCTGGTGTGGCTAATTTTTCTTTGATGCCAAGTAGACCAGCTTTTAAGATAACAGCTAGTGCTAAATAAGGGTTGGCAGATGGGTCGACACTTCTCAATTCTACCCGCGTGGAATTTCCTCTAGCAGCAGGAATTCGAATCAAAGGCGAGCGATTCTTTTCGCTCCACGCGACATAGACAGGTGCTTCATAACCTGGAACCAAGCGTTTGTAAGAGTTAACAGTTGGGTTACAAACGGCAGTAAAATCTGTTGCATATTTCATAAGCCCGGCGATAAAGTGCATGGCTACATCTGACAATCCAGATGTTGAAGTTGGGTCGTAAAAGGCATTGCCATCTGAGGTGAAAAGTGAAAGATTGAAATGCATACCAGAACCATTGATACCAAAGAGTGGTTTGGGCATAAAGGTTGCGTGTAAATGGTGTCGACGGGCGACTGTTTTAACGATTAATTTGAAAGTTTGGATGTTATCGCAAGCTGAGATCGCATCGGCATATTTCCAATCGATTTCGTGTTGGCCGTGCGCCACCTCATGATGACTGGCTTCGATTTCGAAACCTAATGCTTCTAACTCGAGAACAATATCTCGGCGGCAATTTTCAGCCAAGTCATTCGGTGCTAAGTCAAAGTAGCCACCGTGGTCATTCAATTGCATCGTTGGGTTTTCTTGATCATCGAGTTTGAATAAGAAAAATTCTGCTTCGGGTCCTAAATAGAATTGTTTGAAGCCCATCGCAGTCATTTCTTCAAGTACACGTTTTAAGTTACTACGTGGATCTCCTGCGAAGATGTCACGTTGTGGAGTTTCTACATCGCAAATCAACCTTGCGATTCGGCTAGTTTCGTTCTCTGTAATCGCCCAATCGAAGACGAGCCAAGTGGCTAAATCAGGCACCAAGTACATATCGCTTTCTTCGATTCTGACAAAACCTTCAATGGATGATCCGTCAAACATCATGTTGTTATCTAAAGCTTTGCTTAATTGAGACAATGGAATCTCAACATTCTTAATCGTTCCAAGGATATCTGTAAACATTAATCGAATAAAACGTACATTTTTTTCATCAGCATCTGCTAGGATACTCTCTTTTGTCCACGTCTTTGTCATACTATTCCCTCCGTTATTAAATATTAAATAGAAATATTTTTTTGTATTTTGTTAGATTATAGAGGGTAAATATCTCAGAAACAACTTTTTGGTCACCTGCTATGTCATAAAATATGACGCAAAAACAGCGTTTTTAACAATATTAACTAGCGAGACGATAACATTGTGATATAATATTACACAAAATAGGTCGTGATAAATTGTTGGTAATTAAATGATAAATATTGAGGTTAGTTGGATTTAATTGTGTCAATTAAATGAAAGTTTATGGAGGTGAAAATAATTTTTTGTAAGAAAAAAAGTATTTTTTGAAAAGCCAGTTGTTAATAGCAAAATAAAAGTACATAAGTTTGCAGAACATTTGTACATAACTCTGTAGGCAAAAAAGGCCTTGTTAGCTATCCCCTTATCCTCTAAAGTTACTTTTACTTGGAGGTAGAAAAGGATGCTAACAATGACCGATATTAATACTATTAAAAGTTTAAGAAATAATCACGATAAATCGACTAACGGTATTCCCCCAACGCTCAGTATCAATTGGCGCATAGCTAAAAAATATGCGGATCAACCTGTATGGCCCAAATCCAGCAAAAAAATAGAACGAGCTAAATCAATATAAACCTTAAAGTTGCTTATAAAATAGCCAGTAAGAAAATCTCACTGGCCGCAAAGCAGGTCGAGGTTATGCTTAAGTTTTTATTATATAAGGGATTATAGGCTTTTGTTGATTTAGCAAGGCTTGTACTACTTTCAGCTTGTTGTTTTTCTAAAGTGGTAGGCGCTTGCTGATTGAATCTCCTGTACCTTCGGCTAGTTTAGGCCTTAATCTGGTCGATTCCCCTGGACTATCGGCTAGTTTAGGCCTTAATCTGGTCGATTCCCCTGGACTATCGGCTAGAAAAGCCATTAATCTGGTCGATTCCCCTGTACCTTCGGCTAGTTTAGGCCTTAATCTGGTCGATTCCCCTGTACTATCGGCTAGAAAAGCCATTAATCTGGTCGATTCCCTCGGACTATCGGCTATAAAAGCCATTAATCTAGTCGATTCCCCTGGATCTTCGGCTAGTTTAGGCCTTAATCTGGTCGATTCCCCAGGACCTTTGGCTAGAAAAGCCATTAATCTGGTCGATTCCCCAGGACCTTCGGCTAGAAAAGCCATTAATCTGGTCGATTCCCCTGTACCTTCGGCTAGAAAAGCCATTAATCTAGTCGATTCCCCAGGACCTTCGGCTAGATTAGGCCTTAATCTAGTCGATTCCCCCAGACTATCGGCTATAAAAACCATTAATCTGGTCGATTCCCCTGTACCTTCGGCTAGTTTAGGCCTTAATCTGGTCGATTCCCTCGGACTATCGGCTATAAAAGCCATTAATCTAGTCGATTCCCCTGTACCTTCGGCTAGTTTAGGCCTTAATCTGGTCGATTCCCTCGGACTATCGGCTATAAAAGCCATTAATCTAGTCGATTCCCCTGTACCTTCGGCTAGTTTAGGCCTAATCTAGTCGATTCCCCCAGACTCGTCTGAGTTTCTTTGATAAGAACGCGATGCTTGTGCTTTAAGAACCCGTTGATTGATAATGTTTTAAAGCAAAGCGCCAAAAACCATAAACGGGAAATACGAATAAAGTCGCGACTAAAGGTAGAAACATAAGGTAGAGCTGATCACTACGGTCAGTTAAATATAGTAAAGGGTAATATTGAACTAAAGCCAGTGGCACAATAAATGTCAGAAATTTCAGGACGAATTCCCCGTAAATTGAGAAGGGATACTGGCCAAATTCACGCCCGCCATCCGTTAGAATGTTGATAAATTCTAAACCCTCCAAGGTAAAAAAGCAGAGGCTAGCATACAATAAAAACAGGCTTGCGAATACGATAGTAGCGCCGAACCACATGAAGATGATGGTTAATATTTTGGCTGGGGTCCAGGTAATGGTGCTGTTGGTAACGGCCCAGATAAAGAGTAATACGGCTTGAATTAAACGGCCGATTCGCGAAAACTCCATTCTAGAACCGAGAATCTGAATAAATAGGTTCTTAGGTCTGACAAGCATGCGATCGAATTCACCGTTACTAATAATTTGCGCAAAACTGTCGAAGCCTCGGGCGAATAGTTCAGCGGTCGCAAAGGCGAAGGCGACAATTGAAAAATTTAACAGCACTTCAGATAAGGTAAAGTCTGCCACTTGATAAAAACGGTGCATCATAAAGTAAACGCCTAGAAAAGAAGTGAAGGTGGCAAGAAACTGGCCGAAAAGGAGCATTAAGAAAGAGGCTTTATGCTGTAATTGACTGTTGAGTTGGATTTTTAAATAACGTCCATATAATTTCATGCTTAACCTCCTTGGATAACGACGCGTGTTAAGGCGTTTTTCATAAATAGTTGGCCGAATACAATCAATGTGATGAGCCAGAATAGTTGTGGAAAGATAATGGTCCACTCTGTGATGTCACCACTGTAAACTCTCAGTGGTACATTTTGCATTAGACCAAAAGGCGTTAATTCTATTACGTGTTGAATAGAATCTGGAAGGAAAGGCAAAGGAATAATGCCGCCTGTTAGAAAATCTCCGATGGTCATCACGAGTGTGCGTATGCCGGTTGAGGATAATAAATAAAAAGTTGAAATATAAATTAACATCAAAAAAGCGATGACTAAGCAAGTGCTTAATAACATCGTGAGTAGAAATAAAGGTAAATGTTGACTGATAGATAAACCATAAGGTTCTGGTAAGAAAAGGGCCACGATTAAAGGCGGGAAACAACGTAAGAGTGTGCGTGCTGAGCGAAAAGCTAGCGTCTTCGCAAACCAATGTTTATACAGGCTGAGTGGTCGCACTAGTTCGTAAGCAATTTGCCCATCCGTCACACTTGTAAAGATACTGTTGTCGAAAATCCAGACAGCGAATAAATTGAGAAATGCTTGTTGGAGCCAGATATAATCTGTTACTTGGCTTAAGCCCATGGGAAAGGCACTTGGATTACTTTGATAGAATGCGTTAAACATTAAAACTAACATAAAGCCCCAAGCAAATTGTGTGAGAATACCAGCGAAAGCAGCCGAACGGTATTGAAGCACACTAATGAAATGAACGCGAAAGATACTCAAATAGGCTTTCATATTTCAAACTCCTGGTAGAGGTTAACGACTAATTCTTCAGCGGTCGGCTGCTTGACCGTTAAGGAAGTTACCTCGAGTTGCTTTGCTAAGCTTTCAATCGCTTTAGCTAGCGAAAGTTGTTGCGTATCGACTTCGACTAAATAATGACCGGCTGTTTGTTCCAGTAAAGTCATTCCAGCTTGGGCTTGGAAGTTGCCATGCACAGCTTCAATGACAATCTGTGTGTGGTCTTGTTGCCGCTGTTTAAGCTCTTTCAATGAACCATCTAATAGAATGCGACCCTTACCAATTAACAGAATTCTTTCGGTCAGTGCTTCGATATCGTGCATGTCATGGGTGGTTAGAATAATGGTGGTTTGATGTTCATGGTTCAGCTCTTGAATAAATTGACGAAGAGCTATTTTGGAATGGGCATCCAGACCAATCGTGGGTTCATCTAAAAATAAGAGCGAAGGAGAATGCAGCAGAGAAGCTGCGATTTCACAACGCATTCGTTGACCTAGACTCAGTTGGCGCGTCGGAGTGGTAAGCAAATCGCCAATGTTTAAACGCTCACTCAACTCATTAAGCTTTTGGCGGTAAGCGGCTTGATCAATGTCATAGATGTCCCGTAGTAATTCAAACGAATCAATTACTGGTACTTCCCACCACAGCTGTGAACGTTGACCGAACACCACGCCAATATTGCGCACGTGTTCCTTGCGATTTTTCCATGGTGTCAGGCCGTTGATGACACAACTCCCGCTATCAGGAACAAGCACACCACTCATAATCTTGATGGTACTACTTTTACCAGCGCCATTCGGCCCAATATAACCGACCATTTCGCCAGGTTGGATATTGAAGGAAATATCACTGAGAGCATCAATTTGAGTGTACTCTTTATGGAACAAGGCTTTACTTGTCTGCCAGAAACCAGCTGATCGTTTAGCCACTTTAAAACTCTTTTGAATCTGTTGTAATTCAATCATGAATTCATTGCCACCTTTCAAGTCATTTTAAGGAACAATAGTGTAGCATAACGTTTGGTCTAAAGCTAGAATAAACCTTAAAAAACTAGGGCCTTTAAAATCCGTTTAGTAGTTTTAACTTGATCGTATAGCTTTACTTTTGATGGAATACTTAACGTAGCGCAGCGACTTGTTTTCCAAAGCGGTATCAAGGGCCATCGGCGCAACTTGCTCTGACTTTGAGCAAAGCGAATTAGACATAGCCTAGCCGATTGAGCTGGAAAAGCACGAACGTCAGTGAGGCTTTGAAAGCGACCACCGCCTTGGAAAACAATAAGCTGAGTGAAGCACAAACCTCGTTAAATCAACATAATGCCTATAATCCCTTATACTATTAAAAATCAGCAGGTCCCCTTTAATTCATTATCTAAACAAAATCGACATAGTAAACGCTTTCTCGATGCCCTTTGTAAGAAAATATCTTCCACTTCCGTTATACTAAAGTTAGTCAGTATTTGAGATTCTAATAAAAAGGAGTTTATTATGCGTTATTATGACCAACATTTGCACACTTATTTTTCACCGGATTCTTCAGAGACTTTTGAAAACTACTTGGACCAATCAGATTTACCAGTCGTGACGACTGAACACCTTGATTTCTTTAGCTCAGCACAAGCCATACCCAATGTTATCCCGGATTACACAGGCTACGTTCAAAAGCTAGACCAACTCAATGCCGAATATGACAACCGATTACTCAAAGGCATCGAAGTAGGCTTCACCTACGCTGATCGCCACCGCATTGAAGACTTCCTAGCTGACAAAACTTACGACATCCAATTACTCAGCATTCACCATAACGGGCGCCACGGCTTTATGACCCTGAATCACGACACCAAACCACTCAACACCCACCTAGACGAATACTTTGACCTCATGTTAGAAGCTGTCAACCACGCCCCCTACGCCAATGTCCTCGCTCACTTTGACTTCGGCTTACGCGGCTATGACAACGTCCAACTAACAGACCTAGAACGCAAAGAAGCCGTCCTAACACAAATCTTTAACAAAATGATCGAACAAGACCAAGCACTCGAACTCAACACCCGTAGCATGTACCGCTACGACAGTGCCCACCTCTATGACTACGCCATTGCCCTATATACACAACTAGGCGGCAAACTCTTTACCGTCAGCTCAGATGCTCACGTGGCAGCGGACTACCAACTACACTTCACCGACGCCTACGCCATGTTACGCCGACACAACGTCCAACACCTCGCCACCTACCAAAACCAAACCATCCAACTCGTCGACCTCCCCAACTAAACCCCCTAACCTTGCTTAACCAAAAGAGCAAGGTTTTTTTCAACGGAAATAATAACAAGCCACATAAAACGAAAAAAAATAATGAAATGAATTACGAAAAGAAAGTAAATTTAAAAACATGTATAGACGACTCAGCAGCGGATAAAAATACTTTTGAAAATTGAAACATAATGCGTGACATTTGGAAGCGGTAGCTTTAAACTATATCATTGATGGTATAAGAATATTGCCAGAAGATTGTTAATTAAATGTAAGCGTTTTTGTAATTAACAATAAGTTGTCATGTCGCAGTGGTTTTAAGAAATCGAGGTGTAAAATGAATAATTTTAGTTGGGCTTGGACATATGTCAAACCAAATTGGCGTGGAATGCTTGTCGCTAGCCTACTGTTACTGGTCAATTCGGGCTTGTTTTTAGTCAATCCGTATTTAATTGGTTTAATTGTAGATCAGGTCATCTACGCAAACCAAGGGCAATTATTAATTCCTATTATTCTGACAATGGTAGCAGCCGCTTTAATTCGAACAGTTGTGCGCTACACATATCAAATGATGTTTGAACAAATATCTCAAAATTCGCTTTTCCGTTTACGTCAAGATTTATACCATAAAGTGAGTGAATTGGACTTTGAGTATTTCAATCATACCCGTGTCGGAGATATTATGGCACGAATGACAGGAGATACCGATGCAATTCGTCATTTTATTGGTTGGGTTTCTTACAATATTGTTGAAAGTGTGGTGTGGTTTGTTTGTGCCATCATCGCGATGGGCGCCATCAACATTCCGTTGACGATCGCATTGGTAGCAGTCACACCTTTAATCTTTATCTTTGCACGCCGTTTAGTGAAAGAGAGCAGCGCGAAATTCTTCGATATTCGCGAAAGTTTTTCTCGCCTGAACTCAATGGTTGAAGAAAACATTGGAGGCAACCGTGTGGTTAAAGCCTTTGCCCAAGAAGCATTTGAAGTCGAAAAGTTTGATTTACATAACGATGATTTTAAACAAAAGAATTTAGCTTCGGCGGATGTAACCCGTCGTTTTATGCCTTGGTTAGAAGGATTTGCGGGTAGCTTGAGTGTCATCACGCTCGTTTTAGGGGGCTACTTGGTTATTAGAGGATCAATTTCAATCGGTGATTTAGTCGCTTTTAATAGTTACTTGTGGATGCTGAATAACCCTATGCGAATGAGTGGTTGGCTCTTAAATGATGTGCAAAGATTCCAAGCAGCTTGTATTAAAATTCGTGATTTATTAACCACTCAATCCCGTATACCAGTGTCGGCTCATGAAGATATTCCAGCGGTAAAAGGGCAAGTTGAATTTAAAGATGTATCTTTCAAATTTGCGGATGATCCTAATTTTGCTGTATTGAATAACGTCAGCTTTAAGGCAGAAGTGGGTCAAACTATTGGTATTATTGGTGAAACTGGGTCAGGTAAGTCGACGTTAGTGAACTTGATTGGCCGATTCTATGATGCTACCGAAGGGGAGGTCCTAATTGATGGACATAACATCAAAGAATATCCCGTACGTTTTCTAAGAAACCATATTTCGATGGTCATGCAGGATGTCTTCCTATTCTCGAATACAATTTCGGATAATATTGCGTTCGGAGACCCTTATACGAGCCAAGAAAACATTAAACGCATGGCTGCTGTCGCGGACGCAGATGCTTTTATTTCAAGAATGCCAGACGGTTACGGTACGATAGTCGGCGAACGTGGTGTTGGTTTATCCGGCGGACAGAAACAAAGAATTAGTTTGGCCCGTGCCTTAACGAAAGTGCCAAGTATTCTGATTCTAGATGATACGACATCAGCAGTTGATATGGAAACAGAAGCGAAGATTCAACAGGGACTGAGCGAAGTGACTGAATTAACCACGACCTTTATCATTGCCCACCGTATTTCATCTGTTCGTGAAGCAGATTTAATTTTAATGTTGGACAAAGGCTCGATTGTTGAACGTGGTACGCATAGTCAATTAATTGCGCAAAGAGGACGTTATTACCGTCTTTACCAGAAACAATTGGGAATGGAAATTGCTGAAGATGAGGTTGTTTCAACTTTAACTGAAACAACCAGCTCTTAATGGGCGGAGGTGTGAAGATGTTTAAAAAGAAAAAAGTAACAGATCCAGAAAATTTTACAGCACAAGAAAATCTAACGGAAGAAGAAAAAGTGTATACACGTCAACGTATTGAAGATGACGAAGAGCTCGAACAAGAGTTTAAATTTTCAGACTTAAAACGTGTCGCCAAGTATTTAACGCCTTACCGTTCAGCAGTCTTAAAAGTGCTAGTTACAATTATGATTGCCAACATAGCGGCTTTAATCGGACCTTTATTAACACGTAGTGCCATTGATGTGGTCATTCCTGCTGAGGATATTCCTCGCCTATTACTTTACGGCGTACTATTCGGCATAACCCTGTTTATCATTGGGCTTTGCATGCGTTACCGTATTTATGCGATAACCGAAATTGGTCAAGATACACTAAAAGATATGCGCTCTGATTTATTTATACATTTGCAGACGCTACCGTTTTCGTATTTTGACAGTCGTCCTCATGGCAAAATATTAATTCGTGTCGTGAACTATATTAATACCTTGAGTGATTTGTTGAGTAATGGTGTGATTAACTTAGTCTCGGACTTATTCAGTTTATTCTTTACATTAGCCATCATGTTGATGATTGATGTGCGCTTAACGTTATATAGTTTAGCGTTGTTACCAGTGCTGTTTCTATTGGTGTTGTGGTTGAAAAATTCACAGCGTCGAGCTTATCAGCAATTGAGTAATAAACAATCAACGCTGAATGCTTTTATTCATGAGAGTATTGCTGGGATTCGTATTACGCAATCATTTGCCCGTGAGGAAGTGAACCATCAAATTTTCACGAGCATCAGTGAGGAAAATAGAAGCCACTGGATGAAAGCTGTGAAAATTCAGTTCTTAATGTGGCCGATCGTTGAGAATATTTCAATTCTGACTGTAACCTTAATTTATTTTGTAGGGATTCGTCAGATTGGTGTCGATGTATCAACCGGAACATTGATCGCTTTTGTGGCGTATGTGAATAACTTTTGGAATCCGATCATTAATATTGGAAACTTCTACAATAACTTAATTACAGCGTCAGCTTATCTAGAACGTATCTTTGAAACGTTAGACGAGCAGCCTTTGATTGTTGACGCACCAGAAGCTCAACCATTACCAGCGATTGAAGGTCATATTAAATTTGAAGATGTGATTTTCCGCTATGAGCCTGGAAAGAATATTCTGGATGGCGTTTCATTTGAGATGCCTCCTGGTAAAACGGTCGCTTTAGTAGGGCCAACGGGTTCAGGTAAAACAACCATTATCAGTTTATTGAGTCGTTTCTATGACATTAACGAAGGTAGCATTAAAATTGATGGTTATGATATCCGAGACATCACCATGCAATCCTTGCGTAAGCAAATGGGGGTAATGTTACAAGATACCTTTATTTTCTCAGGAACCATTATCGATAATATTCGTTACGGTAATCTTGATGCAACGGAGGAAGAGGTGATTGCGGCTGCGAAAACAGTGCGCGCGCATGATTTTATTATGAATCTTAAAGATGGTTATTACACGGCAGTTGAAGAGCGCGGAAGTACTTTATCTGCTGGTCAGCGCCAATTGATTGCGTTCGCTCGTACCATTATTGCCAATCCGCGCATCTTAATTCTAGATGAGGCAACTAGCAGTATTGATACGGAAACAGAAGAATTGTTACAAGAAGGTCTGCAACAGCTCTTGAAAGGTCGTACATCTTTCATTATTGCCCACCGCTTGTCAACCATTCGCAACAGTGATCAAATTTTCTATATTGAACAGGGACGTATTGTGGAACGCGGAAGTCATCAAGAATTACTTGAGTTGCGCGGTCTCTACTATCAATTGTATCAATCGCAATATAATCAACTACTTGAACAGAATCGTTAAACAACAGCCTCAGCAATCAGATGATTTGCTGGGGCTTTCTTTTTATATTAGGGATTATAAGATTTATGTTGATTTACTAAGTTTTGTAATTCGTTCAGCGTATCGTTTCTCCAAAGTCTCTCGCAAACTGAGAGACATGCTCCAGCTCCCCTCAAAGCCCCTCGCGGCAAAAACGAGGGTCCAAATCGCACAAAAACCGTAAATAGACTTATTTTAGTGAAATTTCATCCATCGACTCACTAATGCACGCAAGCGATAAAGAAATTTTCTTCATGCATGTAGAGTCTATCCTTCAGAAACTTCAAAAAGGAGCGCCTAACATTAAAAAAACGCTATTAATGAATTTCAAGCTATGTTAAACTAACCATATGTCAAGTGAATCTTGTCACAAATTAAAGGGAGGAAGATAAGATGAATAAGATTATCAAAGGATTTATGATAGCTTTTTTAGTTTCAAGTAGTGTATTAATCAACGGAATAAAGGTACAGGCTCAGGAAGAGCGGAAGGAAACAGCGGTCGATTTATTAGTCGGTGTGATGCCCGCAACAGACTCAGCGCCTATTTTTTGGGCCGATGAATATGGTCTTTTTGAAGAAGCTGGCATTTCAGTCCAAGTGGAATTATTTACAAATGCAATGAACCAACAATCATCCGCTCAAACTCAACAAATTGATGTTTACATGGCGAGTTTAGTTGAATTTATCATTGCCCGAGAAAATAATTCAGATGCTGGAGCGATCACAACGACTACCGATGGTGTCTTTCCAATTGTTGTGTCCCCAGAGTATGATGGTGGTGAGGAAGTAAAAATTGGCTTAATGGAAATCAGTGTAACGAACTATATCGCGGACTTATTTTTAACAGATTATGTGTTAGATAAACAATTTATAGCAGAAGTACCATTGCGTATCCAAATGTTATTAGCAGGTGAGTTGGATATGGCGGTCTTACCAGAACCAATGGCCACAAATGCAGCAGCACAAGGCTTAGACAAAATACTAATCAACGAATCGCAAGATTTTTCTCCAAATGTCATGATTTTTAACCAAGAAACGTTAGAAAATGATGCAACAATAGTAGCCGCTTTCCATGAAGCATATAATGCTGCGGTTGAAGCGATGAAAGGTCAAGAAGATGCAGTCAGAGCTTTGTTGATTGAACGTCTAGGTCTAGATGCTGCAATCCAAGATGATATTATTTTACCAACATATCATTTAACGCGCGTACCGAGTGAAGAGTATGTGGAAGAAGCGCGCGCATGGGTTGAAACATTATTAGACCAGAAAATTTCAGTAACCTATGATGAATTAGTTGTGAAGGATTATGTCAGTGGAGATTAGTGTCAGCGACTTGCAAGTGGCAGCGGGTTCTAAAATTATTCTGGATGATTTAAACTTTGCACTAAAGCAGCAGAAAATTACAGTGGTGATCGGACCATCAGGTAGCGGTAAAAGCACATTGTTGCATGCTCTAGCCGGCTGGCAAGAGTTGAGTCATGGCAAGATCGAACCCTCGCTTAGCATGGAAGAAGTTGGGATGTTGTTTCAAGATTATCAGTTGTTCCCTTGGCACACAGTGAGTAAAAATTTCTTATTAGCTCAAGCGGGGCTCAAGTTAACGAAAACTGAAAAACATCAGCGTGCTATAGCCATAGCAGGGCAGTTAGAAGTTAATGCTCTATTTAAACACTACCCTCATCAACTGAGTGGCGGTCAACAACAGCGTGTGGCTCTGGGTCAGCTATTATTAAAGAATGCACGTTACCTTTTATTAGATGAACCAACTTCAGCTTTGGATGCCTTTACTAAAGAAAAAATCCAAGATGTTTTACTGCAACTGCAAAGCCAAAACCAAGTAACGATTGTCATGATAACCCACAGTATTGAAGAAGCAGCATATTTAGGTCATGAAGTGTTAGTATTACACGAAGGGCAGCTATTAGCTCAATTGACAAATAGCCATGTTGGCAGTCCCAATTACCGACAAAGCCCGCATTTTTTTGAACAACAAGTAAAACTCCGCCAATTATTAGGAGGAGGGGGTGTTGACCATGACTCGCAAACGATTAACTCGACTCTATGCGATCATTATTGTATTACTGATGTGGGCAGGACTTCATGAGCAATTACAAGCTTTTATTGTGCCGGATCCGATTGCTGTCTTTCGCTATTTATTGGAAAATATGCTGAGCGGTCAATTGACTCAACATGTAATCGCCAGCTTGCTACGCATTATGTGGGCGATGTTAGGTACTGTGCTCATTGGAGCCGGGTTGGGCTTGTTGGCAGGTAGTATTCCATTAGTTGATTGTTTATTAACACCAATTGTTTACTTATTTTATCCAATACCTAGAGTAGCTTTTCTACCAGTATTTCTACTTTTATTAGGTTTAGGCGAACAATCGAAAGTGGCTTTAATGATTGCAGTGGCGGCTTTTTATATTTATATTCCTTTGCGCGATACACTTCAACAGTTGCCACAAAATTATACTTGGCAAGCTAAGCAATTTGGCTTTACAATCTGGCAGCGCTTGGTTTATATTATTTTGCCGGCACTTGGTAGTGAATTGTTTACAGCTCTTAAGCTCGTTTTAGGGACGAGTATGGCCACTTTATTCTTTGTAGAGAACTATGTTACCCAATGGGGACTGGGCTATTTTATTATGAATAGTTGGTTCAAGTCGGATTATGTTGCATTGTATGCGGGCATCGTTTTACTGAGTTTTATCGGGAATATACTCTTTGACTTATTAGCCCTTGCTCAGAGATATTGTTTGAAATGGCAATGACTCAGTTAATTCCGAACGAGTTTAGTCCGTTATTAAAGATTTTCTTAGAAACTTGAAAAACTAGAGAGTTTAGCCTAAGATGACAATAGATAGAAAACCGTTCACAGACAACTGAAAAATGGAAGTTTGGTTCAATCCCAACACGGTCCCGCCACTGTAATCATGCTTTGCATGGAGTCAGATCTTTCTTTCAGTTTGCTAATTTTTTGCGATGGCTATTTCGAGGCAGAATAGTATCGTCTAGCAGGCTATGTCTGGGTGCATAGGCTGCTTTTTTGCGTATGCATTGTCTACCTGACAACTAGCTTGCTCAACCCCCTTGAATCGCGCAGTATTAGCAAGCAGGCTTCTATCTTCTATCAAAAGTCCTTTTTCAGGCAATCAATAGGAGGTTTATGATGAAAAAATGGTTATTACTTTTATCAGCAAGTTTTATTCTAACAGCATGTGGTGAGCAAACTACAGAGACGAGCACGGATACAACTTCACAAGAGACAAGCAGTGTGGTTGAAGACGCATCAACAGAAGACGTCGTGACGGTTGAGGTGACAATCTCAGTCACTGAAGATGGCGAATTAATCGAAAATGGCGAGCAAGTCGTGGAAGTAGAGGAAGGTGCTCTTTTACTCGATGTTATGAAAGAAAACTTTGAGATCGAAGAAACCGATACATTCATTAATGCCATTAATGGCGTTGAACAAGATGCGACTGCGAATAAATGGTGGCTATTCGACGTAAACGGTGAAATGGCACAAAAAGGTGCAGCGGAAACCGAATTAAAAGCAGGTGACCTAATCGAATGGAAACTAGAGGCCTACGAATAAAACGTACGAAATACTTCACAGTACAACGGATCGCAATTTTAGCGTCGCTCACTGCACTCTGTCATGTTGGGCGTTTAATGTTGCAATTCATTCCGAATGTACAACCGATGACGACGATTTTACTCATTATTACACTGACTATGGGAACCATTGACGGTTTAGTCGTTGCATTATTGTCGCTCTTGTTGTCCAATATGTTCTTAGGTATGGGTCCGTGGACAATGACCCAATTTATTGCCTTTGCGGTAGTAATTTTGTTGACAGGTTGCTTACGTCCGCTTTACCGCAGTCAAAAGTTAGCAACTTGGGCTCGTCGTAGCTTATTCATAGGTTATGCATTTCTAACGGGCCTTTTATACGGCTTTATTATTTCAATTGTCTCCACACAAATGTTTGGCATTCAGAATTTTTGGGTTTACTATTTACAAGGAATTTCATTTGACTTGCTTCACGCTTTTGGAAACGCAGGTTTTTTCCTAATATTAGACCCCATTTTGTCGCCACTTATCAATCGACGCAAAGACTTTCTCCAATAATGGAGGAAGTCTTTTTTTATGATTATAAGAATTTATACGTAAAATGTTGCTTTAAACCGCTGTATGCTTTCCGCAGATTTTTGCCTTTCCAAGGCGGTGATTGCTTCTAAATCCGCATTGATGTTCTAGCGTAATAGCGATAATCCACACCATAAATAGCCTCAATGTTCTTGGCGCCCTGTTAAAACGCCTTTCACATCACACCACTATTAAAATCGTACAAGACCTCTTTACAAACTAGCATTAATCAGGCACAATATTGTTAACGCATACATAAAGGTATATACTTTGTCAGATGCATGATTTGGAGAGTTAATATTCAGAATAGAGTGGTGCTTAACGTGAATTTTTTCAAGCGATTCCAATTAAACACGATTAAAAAGAAGCTTTACGTAATATACGTAGGCTTACTTTTCGTTCCCATTATTTTGGTTGGCTATTATATCAGTGTTGAAATTCGCTCAGAACAAATCAATACTAAAATCGAAGAAATCGAACAGAGTACAATCCGAACCAAACAAGATTTAATGAGTACGTTTGAATTATTAATCCGCATTTCTGACTGGATATACCAAGATGAACGTTTAGCAGAAATTGTCGAAAGGGAATATGATAGCGTTTATGAAGTCATTCAATCTTATGAAACGTACACTCAGTTCTCTGATTACTTGAAATATTATCCTGAAATTGATTACGTTAGATTTTACAGCGATAATCCGACTTTATTAAGTAGTGTGGGCTTATACCCAGTTACCAGTGAGATTACTCAACAAGAATGGTATCAAGATACACTAGATAAACGCGGACAAATCGTTTGGCGAATCATTGAAGACCCGATTACACGTCAACATAATTTAAATTTAACTCGCTCTGTTTTTCGTAACAATCGTTTAGTAGGTGTCTTAAGTATTGCGGTAGCCAATGAAACGATTGACACGATACTAGCTAGCTCAGGCAATAGTGCATTCCTGACCCTTGATGATCACTTGATCTTTAGTGCCACCCAACCTGAAGCAACGGAAGAGGTTTACGATTATTATCGTTTAATGGAACTAGAAAAAGATAATCTCGAATTAATCAATGAGAATGCGGATAGCGTGCAAGGCTCCTCATCACAATTAACGTTTATGGTCCAACAAATCCCATTGAATAAATCGTTAATTTCCGATTTTAAAATTGTCAGCACCGTACCAACTCAAAGCATTATCGAAGAAGCCAATCGTGTCTTAGTCACAGGTTACTTATTGATTGGACTTGTTTTCTTGTTGTCACTCTTTATTCTTAATCGTTTTATAGATCATTTCAATCGCCGAGTGCTTGTGTTGAAAGAGAGTATGACGAAAGTCGCGCGAGGAGATTTTGAAATACCGGAAGAAGTACAAGGAAACGATGAAATCTCTGATATTTACCACGAACTCCAAACAACCATGGGCAGTTTACAAAACTTATTACAAGAGCGCTATCAGCATGAGCTCGATCAGAAAAACTGGGAAATTGTGAAGAAGGAAGCAGAATTCAAATTACTGGCCAGTCAAATTAATCCACATTTTCTCTACAATACGTTGGAAACGATTCGCATGAAAGCTCTAAAAAATCAAGATCGTGAAGTAGCCGAAACTGTCAAAATACTCAGCAAATTAATGCGTAAGGCTCTAGAACGCGACCGCGATGAAATATTATTGAGCGAGGACTTAAAATTTATTGAGATGTATTTACAAATCCAACAATTAAGATTTGGTGACCGGATTGCCTATACCATACGTCAAAATACGCAAGCAGATTACTGGATTTTACCTTTATTAATTCAACCCATCGTCGAGAATGCCTTTATTCATGGTGTTGAAAAAGTAAGAGGTGAAGTAGAAGTTTGGATCGAAGTGTTCGAAAAGGAATCCGACTTAGAAATTATTATTCGTGATAATGGCGCTGGCATTGAAGCCAATCGCTTAGCGACTTTACGCCAATTGTTAGCAGAAGGAGAAGGCGCCAATCGAATTGGGGTAAATAATGTGCAACAAAGGATTAAGCACTATTATGGTGAAGTTTATGGCTTAAGTATTGAAAGTGTCTTAGGAGAAGGGACGCAAGTTACCTTACATTTACCACAGAAAATCTATGAAGAAGGAGATATTCAAAATGCATACGGTATTAATCGTTGATGATGAGCCCATAGTACGCGAAGGTTTAGCCTATATCGTTGATTGGGAAGCCGCTGGCTTTAAAATTATTGGCACGGCCAGCGATGGCCAAGAAGGCATTGAAAAAATTAAAGCTTTAAATCCAGATGTCGTTTTAACGGATATTCAAATGCCAGAAATGGACGGCATCGAAATGGTCCGTTATGCCTGTGAGCACGATTTGTATCGAGAGTTTATTATTTTATCAGGTCACTCAGATTTCGCTTATGCTAAAGAAGCGATGTCCTTAGGAGTCGCTCACTATCTCTTAAAACCCATTGATGAAGAGGAATTATTAGATGTGTTAGCCAGAGTATCTGAACAAATTAGCTTGAAGCAACAGCAACAAGCGCATTTGACTTCTTATCAGAACTACTTAGATTCCAGACGCGTTCGTGATTTACTGACAAGTCGCAACATTGATAAAGAATTAGTGACCCGCATGGCATTTGATAGTTATTGTTTAATCGCTTGCGAATATGAGGGTTATCATTTAGATAATCATGCGATTGAAAAAGTATTTGAGTCGCATCTCACAGGAGTGGCTGCAAGTTTTAATCATACGTCATTACGCTTTGCATTAATTACTGACAAATCGAAAAGTGAACTCAGTCGAATGACACAAGCATTAAGTCAGGCAGTTCAGGCATTACATCCAGAGTTGTATATTTTGATGAGTGATTGGACTGTGGAGTTGAAAGCTTTGCCGGAGTTGTATCAACAGATTAAACACTTGCGCAACAAGCGTTATATTTACCCATCACTGCCGATTATGTCTCATTTACATTTAGCCGAAGTCGCGGAAAAGAATCGCAATCAAGCTGTCGGTTTTGATAAATTAAAGTGGAAAGAGAATTTATTGTCGGCCATTCAACAGAATAAAAAGGAAAAAATCCGCGCCTATTTAAATGAAATCGCCTACTATTATCAAAAGAATGAATGGCGTGAGCGTGATATCAAAGCGGATATTGCGGCTATTTTTAATTTTTATTGTGACGAAATGGAAGAAGATGTCGATTTACCAATGAAAGAAAGTGACAAACGCTATATTATATCGATTATTCTGAGTGAACGTTCTTTACAGCAAACGTTCGAATTTCTGAATGAAATATTTATTGATTTCAGCCGCATTCTTGTGAATCAACAGGATAAATTTGATTTAGTTGAAGAGATGAAACGCTATACGAATAAGTATTACCATCTAAATTTGACACTACAAGAATTAGGTAAGGAGCTGAATTATAGTCACTCTTATCTAGGTAAAAAATTCCGTAACGAAGTTCAGATGAGTTACCGGATGTACTTGGATCAAGTGAGAATTGATGCAGCAAAACAGTTGATTCAGGAAGATAAATATTTAATCTATGAAATTGCTGAGAAGGTAGGCTATGCCAATAGTGATTACTTCTCGAAGAAATTTAAAACGCTTGTAGGGAAGAGTCCTGGTAGTTTTCAAAGGGAATGGCAAGCAAGTAGAAAGAAGGATAGTGTGTGAGCAATCGAAATATCATCAACAGTCAACTATATAAAATTTTACGATATGGCTACTTTTTCTTAGTAAGCAATCTGTTGTTTTTAATCGCGAATAGCTTGTTTTTATTCGTATTTATCATGATTCCACCTCAGTTAGAAAGTTTGGTGTTCTATTTGGTGGCTTTATTACCAATGGGGCCAGCTCTAACAGCTTTATTCTTCTCGATGGGAGTGTTAGTGCGGACAGGTGACCTAGCGCCAGTGAAGGATTTTATTAGAAGCTACCGCGATAACTTTATCGTATCAATGAAATATTGGTTACTTCAATTATTGTTGAGTGCCATTATGCTAGTAGATGCGGTTTACTTTTTCAATCAAGATTTCAAAATCATTGCGGCCGTTTTCTTACTATTATTCGTGCTTATTAACTTGTTTTCACTCATCGGCTTCCCTTTACTAGCGACTTTTGAAATAACAGTCAGAAATGTTTACCGCGCTACAGTTGTGATTATCTGGCGCTATCCTGTCAAACAATTAATCAATTTGTTGACTTTAATAGCCTTTGTTATTATATTCTGGGCATTTCCGAGCGAACTCTTTCTGTTTTTATTTTCGTTAATGGCTTTCTATGTAATGCGTCAAGATCAAGAAATATTTAAAGAGTTAGCGAGTCAATTTTCAGAAACAGCATCTGAGGGGGAAATCTAATGTCAAAACGTTTTGTCGCATTATTAGCCTGTACTTTATTAGCTTTACTGGGCACCGGCGCAACATTTAATGAATCAAATAGTAACACGGATAAGTCTCTGCAAGAAAAAAATGTATCGGCATTTGAAGCCAGTATTGTCGAACCGTTCGCTCAATTAGAGAGCTTATCGGAGTTGATGATTGAAGTAGGCAAGGAGACCTATACCTTTAAATCAGATGGGACACAACTGCTGAGCGAAGAGTTGCCAGAAGCCGATCAAGAGAGTTTATGGGATCTGCTGGGACAGTTGATTTCCTTGCAAGCTTTAACGATGGAAGAGTCTCCTGAGCACCAAGCCCTAGAAAAATTAGCCTGTTATCATTTAATTTCCGATGACAGTTTTATGATTGAATTGGCTCTGTATGCCTTTGCGGAACAAGAGAGCTATATCGGTGTTGTTACGACGACAGATGGCGCACAAGAAACAGAACAAATATTGGAATTTCCAACGGTACCTGTCGCGATTACAAACTTTTCGCCGAGTTATTTAGCCCCAGCTTTAGACTTTAAACTCGACACCTTAAGTAAAATTACTTATCAATCGGCCGAGCACACCTTTTCGTTAAGTCATGAAAGTGAGCTAAGCGCAGTTGAACAGTCGCCTTTTATTAGCGGGTGGTTCTTACACGATCTTTATGAAACCAATTTTTCTGTAGAATATCAACAAATGGAGCAGTTTTTATTAGGGTTGAATCGTTTAAATGCAACGGAATTAATTGATTTCGCAAGCGATGACACAGCGCTGTTTCAATTAGTATTACAAGACGCAACACAATACGTCCACTTATCATTCTATGAAGGGGCAGACTATTTGATGAACGTTTATTGGCAAGAGACCGATACTTGGTACGAAGTACCGCAAAGTTTAGTCGAGCCTTTGATGTTGGATATGACCACTTTATGGGATAATTTTATTGCCCTGATTCCTTTAGACGCAATCGAAAAAATAACGATTGAAGGTTTGGAACAAATCGAAATCCTCCACACAAGCACGGTGGAAGCAGATAATGAAACTATCAGTCATGAATTCAAACTCAATGGCCAGCAAATTGACGAAACGATTTTCCGCAAAGTCTATCAATATTTAGCGGCGCTTGCTTATGAAACACCTCTAACACAAACCATTGATACAAATCAGATAGAAGCGGCATTAACCATTACGTATCATTTCGTTTCAGAAGATACGCCGCTGACGCATGTGATTGAATTCTATGAATTATCCGATGATCAATATGCGGTTGTGAAGAACGGCATCCAAGAATTTTCGATTACAAAGGCAGCTATTATAGACATGCTAGAACAACTGACGAATTTAAACTAAACAAAACTAACACCTTAACAGCCAAAATATGACTCAATATTTTGTTTGTTAAGGTGTTTGCATTATAAGGACTTATCAATTGAGCATTGATTTACCTCGCTTTATACTTTGCGCGAACACGCCGGTAGTCTATAAAATTCAGCCCTAATTTAATCCATGATTGTGTGTAGTATTTTGTTAAGATGGGGGCTTTTCCTTTAATTTTTAGACTTGAGATCGAAAATAGCTAATTTTAACTGGTTGAATAGCTATTTTTTGAGGTTTGAATTGAAAACGTTGTCAAATATACTTAAGGCATCAAGAATTAGGAGGGAATGTTATGGAAGGTGTAAAGGTCATGGATAATGTCCTGCCAAGCGGCCAGAATGTCCATAAAAAAACGAAACAAAAAATTACATGGAAGAAAATTAAGGCGCAAAAAGGGCTCATTTTCATGGCTTTACCATTTGTTATTTGGCTATTAGTTTTCGCTTATTCACCGCTAGTAGGTTGGGTCATCGCTTTTCAGAACTATTTACCGCAGAATGGCTTCTTCGGATCAGAATGGGTAGGCTTTAAGCACTTTAAGGATTTATTCAGTGAGCCGATGTTCTACACAGCTTTAAAGAATACATTGGGTATGGGTGGTTTGGGCTTAATTTTTGGGACACTCTCTTCAATTTCTTTCGCCCTAATTTTAAATGAAATTCGTTTTAGTCGATTTAAGAAATTTACACAAACGGTTTCTTACCTACCTCACTTTGTTTCTTGGGTAGTGGTAGCAAACATTGTGATTCAATCACTATCGACAAGCGGTGTGGTTAATCAGTTTTTATTAAGTATGAATTTCATTGAAAAGCCGATTAATTTTATGGCGAAGGGTGATTATTTCTGGGGCATTGTGACTGTGGCAGATGTTTGGAAAGAAACAGGTTGGAATGCGATTATCTATTTAGCCGCAATGACAAGTATCGATCAAGAAATGTATGAAGCAGCACGTGTCGATGGTGCAACTCGTTGGCAACAAATGTGGAGTATTACCTTACCTTCCATCCGACCAATCATTATTGTCTTGTTAATCATGAGTATTGGTAACTTGATCAACATTGGTTTTGAGAAGCAAATGTTATTGGGGAACAATATTGTGGCGAATCAAGCTTTAGTTATTGAGAAATATGCGTTAGATTATGGTATTGGAATGTTCCGCTATTCATTTGGTACAGCGATCGGTATTTTTAAATCGGTGGTAAGTATTATTTTAATCTTTACGTTCAATGGAATTGCGAAACGTACTGGCGAAGGCCAATTAATGTAGGAGGAGAATCGTATGACAGCCATTTTAAAGAAAAGAAAAAGAGCTCGCAAAGGGCCTTTAAATACGCAACCAACGATAACAGATGTTCTCTTGGGCATCGTGATGTTGTTTGTAATCGTTGTGACGCTTTATCCCTTCTTAAACGTTTTGGCAGTATCGTTGAATGATGCGACCGATACCGCACGTGGTGGGTTACATATTTTTCCGAGAGCCTTCACCTTGCAAAACTATAAAGAAATTTTTTCTTCAAATAATAATTTGTTACTCGCATTTCGTAATTCGGTTTTAAGAACGATTATCGGAACGATTTGCGCAACTTTTTGTTGTGCAGTGTTAGCTTATGTTTTAAGTCGTAAACATTTTGTGTTTCGTAAGCCATTAACGATTATGTTAATGCTGACGATGTACGTAAGTGGTGGGTTAATTCCTTCTTACTTATTAATTAGAAATCTAGGTTTAATTAATAATTTCGCAGTATATATTATTCCAGGTTTAATTAGTGCCTTTAATGTGATTGTGATTCGTTCATTTATTGAAGGGTTGCCCGATGCTTTGGAAGAATCAGCTCGTATTGATGGCGCTAGCGATTTCACTATTTTTATTAAGATTATCATGCCTTTGTGTATGCCGGTGCTTGCGACAATTGCTTTATTTGTGGCAGTTGGTCAGTGGAACAGTTGGTTTGATACATACTTATACGCACGTAGTAATACCAACTTAACGACGTTACAGTATGAATTAATGAAAATAATGGATAATTCAAGTTCTATTTCTGCTAACGATGTCAGCAGTATGAACCAAACAGCCTCATTGATCCCGCGTACGACACCCGAGTCAATTAAAATGGCAATCACGATTATTGCCACTGTTCCAATCCTAATCGTGTATCCGTTCTTACAGAAATATTTCGTAACGGGTTTAACGTTAGGTGCAGTAAAGAGTTAATAAATGCTTTGATAAACAGAATGGAGGATTTTTTAATGAAGAAAAACTTATGGAAAAGATCGTTACTTTTATGTGGTAGTGCCTTATTAGCAGCAGGTGCGTTATTAACACCGAACTTGGTAAATGCACAAGATGATGTCACAACATTAACTTTCTTTAGTGTGGACTTGTCAATGGATGATCCATTTACTAACCCTGTTGCCCAAGAGATTACAGCAAGAACTGGCGTTAAGCTGGAATTATCACATCCAGTTGGTGGAGATGAACAAGCGATTCCATTGATGATTGCGAGTGGTGATTTCCCTGACCTTATCTATAGTAAAGGTGATTTAAATAAGTTAATTGATGCGGGAGCAGTTATTGCCTTAGATGATTTAATTGAAGAGAAAGGCGACAACTTAAAAGCCTTATATGGTGATCAAATTGATCGTTTGAGAAATAGTTTAGAAGATCCACAAATTTACCATTTAGGGACAGGTGGCGTGACGAACTTACAATTGAAAACAAGTGGTACAGTGCAAGTTCAATTAGATGTTCTACGAGAATTAGGCTATCCAGAAATTAGTACATTAGAAGAATATGAAGCAGCTTTAACAGAGTATATCGCTAAGTATCCTGAAATTGATGGACAACCTACAATTGGTTTAAGTTTATTAGGAAGTGACTGGCGTTGGTTAATCACTGTCGGTAACCCTGCTGGTTTCGCAGCGGGTTACCAAGATGATGGTCAATGGCATGTTGACGAAGAAACAGGCGATACATTCTACAAATTTATGTTGCCTGAAGTGAAAGAATACTTCAAATGGTTAAACCATATGAATGATGTTGGCTTACTCGATCCAGAATCATTTACACAAACGTTTGACTCATATATTGCGAAATTATCTTCAGGTCGCGTATTAGGTACGGCGGACCAAGATTGGAACGTATCACAAGCTGTTGCTGTATTAAAGACGGATGGTAAAGAAGAGCGCCTCTGGGCACCATTACCAGTGACAATTAACGAAGAACAAGTATCGCAAAGTACACGTGATGCAGGATTTACCGGCACAATGGGTATTTCAATTTCTTCAACATCTGACCAACAAGAAGAAGCATTTGAGTTCTTAAATTGGATGGCATCAGAAGAAGCTCAAATCCTTGTTAACTGGGGAGTAGAAGGCGTTCATTATGAAGTGGTTGACGGCAAACGTGTTCAATTAGAAGAAGATAGAGAGAATGCGAACACAAATCCTAACTACAGTATTGATTCAGGTGTAGGTGCCTACATTCACCCATTCCCAATGCTAGGAAACGGGGCTTTAGATGCAAATGGACAAACCATTGGCCGTGACTCTAAAGAAGACATCATCGCTCAATACACAGATACAGAATTAGAAGTGTTAGACGCTTATGGCTATGACTTATGGGTAGATGCTTTCCCGACACCAGAAGAATTAGGACGTCCAGCTCACGGACGTGCGTGGGAATATGTGATTCCAACAACTTCTGATGTGACAATTATCCAACAGAAAGCAGATGACTTAACAACTCAGAAAATTACTGAAGCAATCTTGGCAGATCCAGCTGACTTCGATGCAATCTGGGAAGACATGGTAGCACAATTAGAAGCCATGAACATTAAAGAAGCAGAAGCACAAATGACTCAAATTACAAATGACCGTATTGACTTATGGAGTACAGGTAACTAAACATTTAATCACAATAAAAGCATTGATTGAGGTCACTCAATCAGTGCTTTTTGGTTCTATAAGGAATGATAAGGCGATATTTTCTTGTAATATAAGGTTTTATAAGTTTTATATTGATTTGTCAAGCTTTGTACTACGCTCAGCTGATTGTTTTCCAAGGCGGTGGTCGCTTCCAAAGCCTCACTGACGTTCGTCCTTTTCCAGCTCAATCGGCTAGGCTCTGTCTACTTCGCTTTCTTTATTAATAGTCAGAGCAAGCGATTCTATTAGTAGCGATGGATTGCCCATTATCTGAATCGATACCGATATGGAAAACAAGTCGCTGATCTACGTTAAGTGTTCCAACAAAAGTAAAACGATATAATCAAGTTATTCTACTGAACAGAATTCAAAGACCTCGGACTCGTTCGAGTTTTTCTGATTGCTTAACTAGTCATTCCGATTCAATGTTTAAACTCGCGGATTGAGTTTGAACATTGAGGGCTTCAATCATCAAACTCAGAGTCTGAGTTAGCACATTGAACGGGAATTATCACCTTATAGGTGATGCCCAACACTTCATTTGTCCTTTTGATCCGTTAAGAGCATTTAACCCAAATACGAATGATAACGTTTTTATTTTTTCTTTACAAATAGAAATGGATAAGGCACAATGATGTTAGCACATTCTTGAAAGTATATACTTTTTATGCAGGGATGCAAATATAGTTCGGTATGTTTAAGCGATACGAGGGGGAATTAAATGCGTAAAGTACTGATCGTAGATGACGAGGCAATGATACGAGAAGGATTACGTTATGTAATTGATTGGGCAGCCTTTGGTTATGAAATTGTTGGAACGGCAGAAAATGGTAAAGTGGGACTCGAGAAAATTAAAGCACTCGCACCCGATGTAGTCATTGCGGATATTAAAATGCCCGGTAAAAATGGTTTAGAGATGGTAAGAGCCGCGATTGATCAATCGCTGGATTTTTATGCGATCATTCTGTCAGGCTATTCTGATTTTGAATACGCGCGGCAAGCATTGCAATTAGGGGCCGTCAATTATTTATTGAAACCAGTGAATGAAGACGAATTAATCGATATTTTGCAGAAAATTAATCATCAAGAAGATGCGAAACAGCATCGTGATCAAGTAAGTATGTGGCATGATAAATTGTTTGGCAATGATTCAACAGGTGTGACGTGTTATCCTTATGTGAAATTGCTGCGGATTGAAGAACAACATGCACCCGAAGCTTTGAAGTTAGCCTTAAGTAAAGAAGTCGAAGACGTTGTTTTATTAACGTATCGGCATTATCATTATTTTATTCTATTGAATCAGCATGCGCAAAATGATTTAATAATCGATAGCCTGTGCCAATCACTACTACCTAAACAAGAAATATTAGTATCACATTGGTTTAATGCGCATGACAATTTAACACCGCTAGTAGAAGATATTCAAATGCTTGAAGCGACAACCTTCTTACTACCGCAACAACTGTTATCCTATAATGTACTAGAAGCGGTAAGGCATCAGTCACCAATGGTGAAGGAGGCGCGTGAAAGTTTATTAAAAGCAATTTTTGACCGTCAAGATTTAAAGGGCGCTTTAGCGGCTTACTGGCAAACTTATTATTATGAGTTATCACATGAAGAAGAGATTAAATGGCGTGTGAATGGAGATATTGAGTGGTTATATCAACAAATCATCGGCAAAGTGCCGATTGATTTAGAATGGTCTGCTGAACAAAAACACCAACAAATTTATTTATGCCAGACACTCCCGATGTTAAAAAAGATGGTCAACCAACAACTAGAAAAATTGAGTCTGACGATTGCATCGAGTTTAAATCATTTGGATATTGTTGATGAATTAATTCGCTACACGCAAGAGAATTACCAAACAGAATTGACCTTGAAGAAAATCGGGGAAATCTTTAATTATAATAGTGCCTATTTAGGCAAGAAATTCCGTAAGGAAACAGGCAAGAACTATTTATCTTTCCTTGATGAAGTCCGCATGGAAAAGGCGAGCGATATTCTGTCTCACTCCAATTTTATGGTGTATGAAGTTGCAGAAATGGTGGGGTATACGAACTCCGATTACTTCTATAAGAAGTTTAAGCAACATTTTGATGTCTCACCTAATGAGTACCGTCAAGGCTTGAAACAAGCTTAAATAAACTAAAGTCGGCAAACCGATTATACGGAATTTGCCGACTTTTTGTCGTGGTGAGTTATAAAGAATTAACATCATTTTTGGTTGTTTGTTCGAGGTAAGTCTGGTCGCGAATAATCAACACAACAGAGGTTCCGACATTTTCGACACTACTGATTGTTAGCCCACATTCATCGCCGTAAAACATTTTGGCTCGGTGATTCACATTCGCTAAGCCAATATTTTTCTGAGATGTTGTCGAAGGCGTCATAATTTTTTCTTGCAGTTTCAATAAATCTGCTTGAGCAATTCCGACACCATTATCTTGCACGGTAATTTCGATAAAATCGTCTTTTTTAATAATATTCAAGCGAATATAGCCAGGATGTGTGATGCCCTCTAAACCGTGAGTAATCGAGTTTTCGACAAGTGGTTGAATCAAGAGGGGCAATAACATCGCTTGCGTTTGATCAATTTCGTTCGAAACAAAATAGGAGAAATTGACCCGATCGCCGAAACGTAAGCGTTGAATTTTGACATAAACATGCAAGGCATCCAGTTCTTCTTCAAGGCTAATCAATTGCGTACCGTGTGTTTTCAAGGTATTGCGCATTGAGGTCGCCAATAAACGAATCGCATAAGCCACATCGGTGTTGCCGGAAGTTAAAGCCGTCATACGAATTGTTTCCAAGGTATTGAACAAGAAATGAGGATTGATTTGGCCAGCCAGAATACTAAATTCCATCTGTTGTTGCTGAGTAATCAGTTCTTGCTTCGCCAGTTTAGCTTGGTAAATTTCTTCTTCTTTCTTTTTGATGCGTTGAATAATAACATGGAAATCGATGGAAATTTGTGAAATTTCATCTTCACCGTTAATATTCTGAAAGAAGTCATAGTCTTCGATTGAGGCATGATACACTGCTAACTGTAACTTTCTTATGCGGTTCGTAAAGAAGCGCGCAAATAAAGCAATGACTAGGAAAGTCGTCAAGAGTACAACAATCACAATGGTTGCCCAACGATAAATATTGGAGAGTAGATTATCATAAGCTTCGAAATCGGCAGAATAGATATAAATCATATCGTCGCGATTATTGACAGCCAAAGTATTCGTCGCAACGATTGCTCGGTCTTGGTAGAATTCCTGATAATCATCATCGAGTGTTAAACTTACCGCCTCGCCAACACGCGTTAAATGGTCGCTATAAAAAATAACATCATCATTTAATTGTAGTTCTAAATAATAAGAATTATTGCGTAGTCGATTGCGCAAATAGTTAAAGTCTAAGCGTATTTCGAGCACGGCTTTTTCCTCAGACAGTGGCAAAGGTAAAATTTTTATCAAACTTAAATGATTCATGCCTGCTTCGTCTGGTTGCGTATAAAGAAAAGCATTAGACTGTGTCATGGCCCGTTGATACCATTCGCTGGCCTGTATCTCTTCGTTAGCAACTTGAATAAAGCGATAATTGTTCGGTAGATGTTCATTGGTCGAATAAATGGTTAAGGCGGCAATCGATGTTTGGTAATTACGAATTTCATCGATGGCGTTGTATTGATCAATTAATTGCATCACTTCTATTTCATCCGTCAATTCGGTTGATAGAATCTCGCGCAACTCCGTATCATTCGACAGTGAGAAAACATTATTGTATAGAGTATTCGTCGTATCAAATAAAACTGATTTTACCCGCTGAGCATTTAAATCGGCTAAATATTGATAGTTAGCTGTTAACTGATTGGTTGAATCGACAACCAAGTACAGACCGACTAACACACTCGAAAGAAAAATCAGTGGAATATACACAATAAATAATTGTTGACGAATAGAAAACTGACTCAGTTTTCGAAAAAGTGAAAATTTCATTGAAAAACCCCATTAATTCCATCGTTTAAAAATGGATAAAAGTAAGAACGCGCAGCAATAAGCCATTAAGACAAAACCAAATAATGGTAGAAATAAACGGAAACCTGGGAAAATGACCATCAAGCAGAAAAGTGTCACCGGAATCAGTAGCACACCTAAAGCACGAATCGGGTCAGCGACCGCAATCAAACAAGCATTTTTTAGCGTTTGACGCAAAGTATTCTGATAACGACCAATCAAAGCCATGCTAAATAAGAAAACAGTCAGCAAGTAAGCCGCAATAATCGCGGCCACCACCCCCACAATACTCGATAGGATACTGCCTATCGAAAACCAGAAAGTACTGCTATAAATAAGCAGTGCAATCGGGAAGAATAAGCATAAGTAAGCTAAACTCGCTTGTTTCCAATTCGATTTCAACGCGATAAAATAATCGCGAATCAGATTGCCGCGTTCGTCATCTGCATAACGTAATAATACCTCAAACAAGGCCGACGTCGCTACACCAATCGTCACAATCGGTATGCAAGAAATTATGTATAACACATTAAGAAAAATGAACTGACTCGTAACAGTTGTCAGTTTATATAAAGTACCATCTGGATTAAATTTCATGGATAAAGCCTCCTCTTTCTTCCATTCTAAACCCTAAAAACTAAATTTGAAAGCCTTACCAAAATACACAAAAACGCCATTAATGCTGACACAAAGCTATTTTCAACAAATGTCCAATGGATGATGACTAATTTTTACAGATTGATATCTATTTTTCGCTGATAGAAAAATAAAAGGCTGTGTTACGATTGGTGTGTAAAACGGTTTCACATTTTAAGGAGGATGAAAATGGAGTTGAACAAGCGTCTATCTGACCGTGAACATCAGAGAAAAAATAAAACTGGCCTGATTATGTTTTTATGTATCGTGCCCTTTCTAATATTAGTTTTCTTATTCTCTTATTTCCCACTTCACGGCTGGATTTATTCATTATATGATTACAAACCCGCTCTTGGTTTAGAAGGAAGCGAGTTTGTTGGGTTAAGGTGGTTTAAGTTACTTGTTTCAAGTTCGACACAAATTGATCAAATTGTGCAAGTCTTGAAAAATACCTTTGCGATGAGTTTCCTCGGAATTGCGACATCAATCTTCCCGGTAGCTTTCGCGATTTTCTTAAACGAGATTAAAAGTAAATGGTTCAAAAATATCGTGCAAACATTGACGACTTTACCAAACTTTATCAGTTGGGTACTAGTGTATACCATTGCATTTAGTTTATTTTCAACGACAGGTCTAGTAAATACGTTGCTACAAGAGTATGGATTTGTAACAGATCCCGTTAGATTCCTTGATAGTAACAATCATACTTGGTTAATGATGACAGCTTGGAACGTGTGGAAAGGTTTAGGTTGGGGCGCGATTATGTACTTAGCGGGTATCGCTGGTATTGACCCTGAGCTTTATGAATCAGCTCGAATTGATGGGGCGAATCGTTTTGACTTGATGTGGCACATTACCTTGCCAGCTTTAATGCCTACCTACTTAGTGATGTTAATGCTGTCAATTGCGAACTTACTGAATAATGGTATGGAGCAATATTTTGTCTTTCAGAATGCCTTTAATAAAGAGAATATCCAAGTGTTAGACCTATATGTATATAACTTAGGCTTGGGGAGCAACAGTTTATCATTAGCAACGGCCATTAGTATGTTAAAGAGTGTCATTTCAGTCGCATTACTTGCGATTGTGAACGGCGCATCTAAAAAAATTAGAGGAACATCAATTATTTAGAAAGGAGGCAATGTGATGGATTTGTCAGTCGGAATGAAAAAGAAAACAAAGAGTAAGACAGAGTTTCAACCAGAAAGAACGAAAGGTGATATTGTTTTTTCAATACTTAACTATAGTTTTTTCTTATTAGTCACGTTGATTTGTGTGTACCCTTTCTATTATTTAATCATTAACTCAATCAGTAGTAATGATTTAAGTGCGCTAGGAAAAATTCGCTTTTTCCCGCAAGCGTTGCACCTTGAAAACTACAAACAAGTGCTACAGTTAAGAGGCTTGCCTTTAGCAGCCACAATATCAGTCGCTAGAACTGTTATCGGAACGGCGACCACAGTTTTGGCGTCCGCTTTTCTTGGTTTCATGTTTACGCAAGAAAAAATGTGGAAACGTAAATTTTGGTACCGTTTTATTATTATTACCATGTATTTTAATGCTGGTTTGATTCCCATGTTTATCACGATGAAAACATTAGGTTTAACCAATAGTTTCTGGGTTTATATTCTGCCTGCAGTCGTACAGCCTTTTAATATTATTTTGGTCAAAACGTATATTGAATCAATTCCGAGATCTTTACAAGAAGCAGCTGAAATCGATGGGGCAAACATTCTGCAGATTTTCTTTAAAGTAATCTTGCCGAACTGTACGCCGATTCTAGCAACAGTCGCGATTTTCTCAGCGGTCGCTCAATGGAATTCATTTCAAGATACATTATTGTATATTACGGATCAAAGTTTATATTCTCTACAATATTTACTTTATACCTATATTAACCAAGCAAACTCATTGGCGCAGATGGTTAAGAATACAACTGGTTCGTTGGCAAGCGTGGCTTCTGCAGCAACGTCACAAACACCCACTTCAATCCGTATGACCATTTCAGTTATCGTGGTCTTACCGATTATGTTTATTTACCCGCTTTTCCAGAAATATTTCGTCAAAGGCATTATGTTAGGTGCCGTTAAAGGATAATTAAGAGAAAGAAGGAATCATCAAAATGAATAAATGGTTTAAAAAGACAGCAACAAGTTTAGTTGCCTTAACATTAGCAGGTTCTCTCGCAGCATGTGGTTCAGATTCAGCAAGTGAAGGGGAAGCAACGACTGCTTCAGCTGACGGTCAGTATGCTGAAACGATTACGATTGACGTTTTCGATGGTTTAGCCAACTATATGGGGATCCAAGAAGGTTGGTTTGCGAAAATAGTTAAAGATAAATTCAATATGGAATTAAACATTATTGCGCCTAACGTGGCGGGTAATGGGGACACTTTATACCAAACACGTACGGCTGCTGGTGATTTAGGTGACTTAATTGTTGCGGATAATGGCCAACAGTACAATGAATTAGTGCAAGCTGGTTTATTGTACGACGCGACGGAATTATACGAAAATATGGAAAACCTCCAACGTTTTGATGCAGCTGTTCAGAACGTGAATGCTGACGCTGACGGACTTTATGGTTTCCCAACCTCTGTTTCAAGTTTAGCATCAACAAATCCTTCAGAAGGTTTAGACTTAAACTACGGTGCTTATATTCGTTGGGATTTATATGCGGACTTAAATTATCCAGAAATCGCGACATTGGAAGATTTACTTCCGGTCTTAAAAGAGATGCAAGAAGCGAATCCAACAACTGAATCAGGTCAAAAAGTGTATGGTTTCTCACTGTTTGGTGACTGGGACGGTAACTTCATGAACAATGCGAAACAAATCTTAACGTTATACGGTTATGATGAGTTAGGATTTGTGTTAGCGAAAGCTGATGGTTCAGATTATCAAGGTATTTTAGATAGTGATTCTGAATACGTTCGTGCTTTAAAATTATATTTCGAAGCAAATCAAATGGGCTTAGTCGATCCTGAATCAACAACCCAAAATTACGATACTTTATTCGCTAAATTCCAAAACGGTCAAGTGCTTTACTCTTGGTGGCCATGGTTAGGTCAAGCTGCCTTTAACACAACGACAAACTTAAATGATGGTAAAGGCTTTATGTTAGCACCTATTCAAGATCAAACAATCTTCTCTTACGGAGCGGAAGTTTATGGTGGCAAACAATTTATCGGTATTGGTTCAAATGCTGAAGACCCAGAACGTATTGCAGCCTTTATCGACTGGTTATATTCACCAGAAGGTGTGCTTTCTAACGCATCACAAACGGCCGGCAGTAGTGGTCCAGAAGGCTTAACATGGGAATTGGTTGATGGCGTACCGACTTTAACAGAATTTGGTGAGCAAGCTTTACTAGATGGCAACGCAGATGTGCCAGAAGAATTTGGTGGCGGTACTTATAAAGATGGCGTTTCAGCTTTAAACGTTAATACAGTATTACCAATCGACGTTAACCCAGAAACAGGCTACCCATATGCTTACACTATGTGGGAAAGCTATATCGAAGAAAATACAAACCCAGTGAAAGATGACTGGTCAGAAAACATGGGTGGCGCATTGTCAACCGTTGAATACTTACGTGAAAATGACCAAATCTTAGTAGCACCAGGTGCAAGCTATGTAGCGTCTGAAGATAGCTCTGAAATTTCAACTTTACGTAACCAAGTGAAATCAACGGTCGTTGAATATTCATGGAGAATGATTTTTGCTAAAGACGAAGCTGAATTTGACAGCTTATTAGCTGAAATGCAAGAGATTGCGATTGGCTTAGGTTATGAGCAAGTGCTGGAAGTTGATATGGCGAGTGCACTGGAACAGAATGAACAACGTCAAGCTGTTGCTGAAGAGTTTGGCTCAACTGAAGAATAAAACAAGTCCTGAAAGAGGTGTGCATAACAGGCATACCTCTTTCTTTTATAATATAAGGTTTTATAAGGTTTATGTTGATTTATCGGAGTGTATGCTTCGCTCAACGTGAAGTCGCGCAAATAAAAATCACAATCAGCTTCCAACGTGTCGACTGGCGAATTGAGTTGACACATTAACCTATCCAATGTGTCGACTCAAACTTTGAGTTAGCACATTAGGAAAAATATTAGAAATATTGATGGCTTTCAGCTAGTAAATTGGGTGTTTATTGGAGAAAAGTTGAAAAACAAGCTGGAAAAGTCCACTAAAAGTCACAATCAGCTTTTAACGTGTCGACTGGCGAATTGAGTTGGCACATTAGCCTACCCAATGTGTCAACTCAAACTTTGAGTTAGCACATTAGGAAAAAAATGAGAAATATTGATGCTTTCAGCTAGTAAATTGGGTATTTATAGGAGAAAAGTTGAAAAATGAGCTGGAAAAGTCCACTAAAAGTCACAATCAGCTTCCAATGTGTCGACTGGCGAATTGAGTTGGCACATTAACCTATCCAATGTGTCGACTCAGAATTTGAGTTAGCACATTAGAATACATCGGAATCAATATAATGATAAGGTTTGCAAATAAAATGATAGTTCTGGCTATGTGCTTTTAATTCAGTTTAATTAAGCCGACTGACATTTGACGAAGACTATAATAAAGGGCGATTTTTCTCACAAAAGAAGTCATGAGAATCTCAAGAGCCATAATATAGTCCGATACCCTTACAAAAAAGGCAGTATAATGCAATGTTACCCGACTGCTTGGAACCCGACTCTACTTGCTTTTATTTATCATCATGTTTTATAAGATTCGCGTTGAATTATCGAGCTTTGTGCTTCGCTCAACGTGAAGTCGCGCAAATAAAAGGCTCAAAATAAATAGTAGAATAAAGCTAAACAAATTTAAATAGCCCTCGGACTCGTCCGAGGTTTTCTGAGAGGAGATAAATATTTAGATGTTATTTGAAAAGAAAGATCGCCTGTTATTTATGGGCGACTCGATTACCGATAGTGGACGTAATTACGATGCGATGCCAGCTGGTTGGTCTTCTTGGGGGGATGGTTACGTTAATTTACTGAATGCTTACACAACTGCTTTATTGCCCGAGACAGAATTGATGGTCGTTAACCGCGGTGTGAGTGGTAATACGATCGTCGATATGGCAGCGCGTTGGCAAACTGATGCCTTAGATTTTCAAGCAGACTGGATAACCATCATGATTGGCGTCAATGATGTATGGCGCCACTATGATGGCACGTTTCCACAAGTCGTTCAAGTAGATGCCGGCCAGTTTGAACAAGTTTATCGTGAACTAATTGAAGTGACGTTGCCTAAAGTGAAAGGAATTATTTTGTTATCACCGTTTATGGTTGAGGGGCGTTTGGATGATCCAATGCGTCAACAAGTCGATAAATATCGAGCAATTGTTGAGAAATTGGCCGCAGATTATCAATTACCTTACGGGAATGTGCAAGCGAAAGTCGATGAATTTCTACAACACCAATCATCTTATGTATTAAGTAGTGACCGCGTGCATCCATCTTTAGCAGGGCATTTATTAATTGCCCAAGCTTGGTAGGAAGCAACAGGCATAAAGGAGTGACAATATGATAACAATTGAAGGTATTAAACAAGTTGCCAATCAAGGACCGTATGCACCGAATTGGCAGTCTTTAGGCAATTTTGAGTTACCTCATTGGTTTAGACAAGCAAAGTTTGGCATTTTTATTCATTGGGGTTTGTACAGCGTGCCGGCATTTAACAATGAATGGTACTCGCGTAACATGTACATTCAGGACCACCCTGAATTTGCGCACCATGTGGCCACTTATGGATCGCATACCGAATTTGGCTATAAAGATTTTATCCCGATGTTTACTGCTGAGAAATTTGATGCAATACAGTGGGCGCAAATGATTAAAGACGCGGGTGCAAAATATGTATTTCAAGTCGCCGAACATCACGATGGATTCCAAATGTATCAGAGTGATTTATCGAAGTGGAACGTGGTTGAAATGGGACCTAAGCAAGATATTCTCGGAGAATTGAAGACAGCTTTTGAAGCTGAAGATCTGCATTTCTGTGCGTCCTCTCACCGCGCCGAGCATTGGTTCTTTATGGGACATGGTCAAGAATTTGAAAGTGATATCAAGGAGCCAATGGTTAAAGGTGATTTCTACTGGCCGGCACAACCAGAACCTGATAACCAAGCTTTGTATAGCGAACCTTACCCAAGCCAAGAATTTTTAGATGATTGGTTATTCCGTACGGTTGAATTAATTGATAAGTATCAGCCTGAATTATTGTATTTTGACTGGTGGATTCAACATGATGCCTTTAAAGCGCATCTACAATTGTTGGCAGCTTACTATTATAACCGCGGTGCTGAATGGGGGCGCAAAGTCGGCATCTGTTATAAGCACGACGCGATGATGTTCGGTAGCGGCATTGTTGAAATTGAACGCGGCAAATTTGCGGACGCCCAGCCTTTCTACTGGCAAACGGACACAGCGATTACGCACAATTCATGGTGCTACACGACGAATTTAGACTATAAAGCAACCAAGGAAATTCTGCACGATTTAATTGAAGTCATCAGCAAAAACGGGAACTTACTGTTAAATGTAGGACCGAAAGGCGACGGCTCGATTCCAGATACAGACCAACGCATTCTTAAAGAAATCGGTGACTGGCTAAACATTAACGGCGAAGGCGTTTATGAAAGTAAACCTTGGCGCAAAGCCGGCGAAGGTCCAACCAAAGTCGTTTCAGGCCAATTCCAAAATACGAAACGCTATACTTCAGAAGATATTCGTTTTACCGTGAAAGGTGAAGCCTTGTACGCTTTCGTTTTAGAAGCGCCTACCGATGGTAAAGTGAAAATCCGTTCTTTAGCTGAATCGGCCGATCAAAACTTACCAGAATTCCATGGTATTGTCGATTTGGTGGAAATATTAGGTTACACAGGTGACTTGTCTTGGACTAAAGATGCGTCTGGCTTGAACATTTCGTGTCCAGAGTTAGACAGTAATTTCCCGATTGTTTGCAAGATTACGATGAAGTGAGGTTTGTCAGATGAAACATGAAAAAATTCAATTAAATGCAGCTACTCTAACAACCTATGTCATCGACAACTCTGAAGAAATCGATGCAAATCGTCGTCGTCCCGCTGTGATTATTTGTCCAGGTGGCGGCTATGAATTTCTATCGGACCGCGAGGCAGAACCGATTGCGATTAAAATGATGAGCCTAGGCTATCAAGCCTTTGTCTTGCATTACAGTATTAAGCCCGCGGTGTTTCCAACTGCCTTGACCGAGTTGGCTCAGGCAGTTCAATTGGTACGCCAACAACAAGACGCATGGCACATTAATCCTGATAAAGTTATTGTTGCCGGCTTTTCGGCGGGAGGGCATTTGGCTGCGAGTCTAGGTGTTTTCTGGCAAGCAGACTTTTTAGCAGAATTAATGACTGGAGCGAAAGAGGAGTGGCAACCGAATGGTTTGTTACTGTCTTATCCCGTTCTTTCAAGCGGTCCATTTGGGCATGAAGGATCGTTTAGATCCTTACTCGCAGAGCAATACGAACAATTCAAGGAACAAGTTTCTTTAGAAAACTGTGTGACGGCTGATACACCACCCACTTTTATTTGGCATACATTAGAAGATGGTGCAGTTCCTGCTGAGAACAGTCTTTTATTTACTCAGAAAATGCGTGAATTAGAGATACCTTTTGAATTACATTTATTCCCGAAAGGTGGGCACGGACTGGGATTAGGCACAATTGAAACGGTCGCAGGCGGCTCTTATGGTATTGAACCAAGCATACAAGCCTGGCCACAATTATTCGCGGATTGGCTAGAAGCAAACTTTTAATTAAATTAATAGGCGCTAAACGGCTTGATGAAATGGGTGTAAGAACTTGTTTTGTCAGGCTTTTTTTATTTATGTTTCGCTCAGCTTATTGTTTATCCAAGGCGGTGGTCGCTTTCAAAGCCTCACTGACATTTGGGCTTTTTCCAGCTCAATCGGCTAGGCTCTGTCTACTTCGCGTTGCTACTTGATGCAAATAAAAAATGCAAAAGATTTACATCACTGAATTTTCTGTTACATCTCTTAAGAACGAAGAGCAAGCGGAGTGTCGGTCGGTTTGACCGACACGATCTCAAGGGTTGCGGTTCTTGTATAATCGTCGTGAACGCTAGAGAACGACACCGCCTTGGTTTCCTTGCAAGAAAGAATAGGTTTGACGCGTATGTTTTTTGTGTATTGGCTAGATTCTGACCAATTCTCGATGTTCCGTTAAGCCTCCAATGGCACGTGGTCCCCCCAGTGACGTTCCATTAAGTCTCCAATGGCACGTGGCTTTCTCACAGACGATCCATTAAGCTGCAACCTCGCCAGCCAAACCGCAAGCTGGACTGTCATAAAAATCCTTCTGCATTAAATAGCTAATTTTTAGGGTAAAAAGTCTAATTTAGACGTTCAAACTGAAAACGGTATCACATACACTTAAGATGAAGATAAAAGGTAAATTGAAGCTTGGCAATTAAGCGCTTTGTGCGTGTGGAGTCTTATTTTGTCAATGAAGATGAGGGGTAGGTTTTAGTTTGAAATGTGAAAATCCAATTATCCGTGGTTTTAATCCGGATCCAAGTATTTGCCGTGTGGGCGAAGATTTTTATTTAGCAACGAGTAGCTTTGAATATTTCCCAGGTATTCCGGTATATCATAGTCGCAATTTAGTTGATTGGGAATTAATTGGTCATGGGATTAGCCGTCCTTCACAGTTGACGCTTTCGACAGCGATTCCGAATGCGTTGGGCTTGTATGCACCGACTTTGCGCTACCATGAGGGGCGTTTTTACTTGTTGTGTACAAATGTATCGACGGATGATTTTGCAACCGGGAATTTCTTGTTATGGACGGATGATATTCACGGTGAGTGGTCGGACCCAATTTGGTTAGATACACCTGGGATTGATCCTTCTTTGTTTATTGATGATGACGGTAAGGTTTACTACAACGGAACGCACGAAGCGATTTATATTCGTGAGCTCGATTTAGCGACTGGTGAATTAGGGCCGCGTGTAGACATTTGGAATGGAGCCGGTGGGCGTGATCCAGAAGGACCACATATTTATAAGCAAGATGGTTATTACTACTTATTGATATCTGAGGGCGGGACGACTTACGAGCATATGATCACGATGGCGCGTAGTCGTCAGTTAGAAGGGCCTTATGAGGTTTACGAACACAATCCAGTCTTAACGAATCGCTCTTTAGCCACCGATATTCGAGCAGTTGGGCATGCAGATTTAGTTCAGGATCAACACGATAATTGGTGGGCCGTGTGTTTGGGGATCCGTGTCTTGCCAATTTTCCCGCCTCGTCATGTGCTAGGGCGCGAAGTTTCATTAGTGCCAGTGACATGGGAGGCAAATAAATGGCCAGTCTTTGGCGAGAATGGTTCATTGGCGACCATCATTGATGCACCACTACCAGCAGTTCGTGAAGAAAAGGCCGCAAGGATTGATAACTTTAAGGCACTTGAATGGACTTATTTATTCGCGAAGAACGATCATTTAGTTCGACCAACGAGCGATGGTAGCCAATTACAGTTATTAGGGAATGCGTCTAATTTGACGAGTCAAAGTGAGATGGCGTGGTATGGGCGACGCCAAGAGGAGTTTGTCTTTGAAGCGCGTGCGACCTTTGACATTCCAGAATTACAATTGGACCAAGAATTTGGTTTAACCATTTTCCTAAATGCGCGTCATCACTATGAAATTGCGGTTAAGCGAACAGAAGCAGGCAATGTTGTGCGCGTAAACAAGCAAATCGGACCACTAAGTGGTGTGCAAGCAGAAACACTCTACACTAGCCAAACGATTACCTTACAAATTTCAGGTGATACACAGAATTACTATTTTGCATACGGGGAAACACCCGCCGACTTAACAGAATTAGGTAGCGGCGAGGTGAGCTATTTATCAACAGAGGTCGGTGGAGCCTTTACAGGAAATTTTGTTGCGCTATACGCAAGTGGCAATGGGCAAACATGTGAATATCCAGTAACGGTTACAGAGTTTAATTATCAATAAGCGAGGGAACACGAATGGTTTATGTATGTTTTGACATAGGCGGCACGTTAATCAAACATGCGGTCTATAGTGAAGCGGGAGAACAACTGACAAGTGATGCTTTTCAGACACCGCTCGATACGAAAGAGAATTTTTACAAAAGTTTGATTGAACAAATTCAAACTTATGAAACAAGCTATAACATTAAAGGTATCGGCATTAGTATGCCAGGTTTTATTGATGTCGAAACAGGAAAAGCTTTAACAGCCGGTGCACTTTACGAACTGTACGATGAATTTATTCTAGAAGAAATTCAAAAAGGTTTGGACAGAATATATCCAATGGCGATGGAAAACGACGCCAACTGTGCGGCTTTAGCAGAGCAAATGAGCGGTCATGCGCAAGGTGTCAAAGATTTTCTATTGATTACGATTGGCACTGGTATCGGCGGGGCTATCGTCTTAAATGGTGAATTACATCGTGGCAATACCTACCGTGCAGGTGAATTCGGTCAAATGCATATCAATGTGGCGACCGATCCTTATCGCACTTCGCATGAATATGCAGCCACAAGTTCGTTGGTACTAGCCTATAAAGCATACAAGCAATTAGCGGAAGATGCCTATGTCGATGCGCGCAATATAATTACGGAAATGGCAGAAGACGAAGGCGTTAAAGCTGTATTTGACCGTTGGATAGCTCACTTAGCAGCTGTCATTTTTAACACGTCAACCTTCTTCAATCCACAAAGAATCTTATTAGGTGGCGGTATTAGTGCCAATCCTATTCTAATTCCGGCGATTGAAGCTGAATTAGCTAAAGATCCTAACTGGGAACATATGCGTTGTGAATTAGTCGTATGTAAGTATTTCAATGAAGCAGGTTTAAGAGGTGCTCTAGGTTTAATCCAACAGGCACTCGCAAACCTTGAGAATAGAGAGGGGTATTAAATGTTTTACGAAAAACTTGATCAATTTCCAGAAAGTTTCTTGTGGGGAGCTGCTTCAGCTGCCTATCAAGTAGAAGGCGCCTTCGATGCGGATGGTAAAGGACCTTCAATTTGGGACGAATTTTCAAAGATTCCTGGCAAAACCTTTAAAGGAACCAATGGCGATGTCGCCATCGATCATTATCACCGTTATAAAGAGGACGTCGCGTTGATGGCGAAGATGGGCTTGAAAGCCTATCGCTTTTCAGTTGCTTGGTCACGTGTCATCCCAGACGGTGAAGGTGAAATTAATCAAGCTGGTTTACAATTTTATGTGGATTTAGTCGATGAATTAATTGCGAACGGCGTAGAACCCGTCTTAACACTGTATCATTGGGATTTACCTTTAGCTCTCCAGACGAAATACGGTGGTTGGGAATCACGCGAAATCATTCCAGCTTTCAAAAAGTATTGCCAAGCTTTATATGAAGCCATCGGCGATAAAGTGAAGCATTGGATTACGTTCAATGAGCAAAACGTGTTCACAGCTATGGGTTATCGCTGGGAAACACATCCGCCGAAAGTGTCGGATTTAAAACGTATGTATCAAGCAAACCATGTCATCAACTTGGCCAACGCCGAGGCGATTAACTTGTTCCATGACATGCTACCCAATGGCAAAATAGGGCCAAGTTTTGGTTATGGTCCGACCTACGGTTTAAATGCCCGTCCAGAAAATATTCTAGCCGCTGCGAATAGTCATGAATTTAACAACAGTTGGTGGATGGATGTTTACTGTAAAGGAACTTATCCGAAATTTATGTATAAGCAATTAGAACGCTTAGGAATTGCACCAGAAGTAACGCCAGCAGATCATGTGTTATTAACATCCGCTAAGCCAGACTTTTTGGGCATCAACTATTACCATGGCGGAACAGTGCGTGAAAATCGTATTGAGAATACAAGCGAAACAGACGTTGAAATCAAAGAATTCTCTGCGACAGACCCATACTTAATGCAGCCAAAAGATGAACAAGCTCAGTCACCGGAAATTCCAATGTTTGAAACGGTCTCTAATCCACATTTGAAAACAACAGAGTGGGGATGGGAAATTGATCCAGTTGGCTTCAGAGTGGCTTTGCGTGAAGTGTATGCGACTTATGATTTGCCTATTTTTGTCACAGAAAATGGCTTAGGCGCGATTGATATTCTCGAAGAAGATGGCAGCGTTCAAGATGACGTTCGTATCAACTATTTAAATGAGCATATTCTGGAAATGCGTAAAGCAATTACCGACGGTGTCGAGATGATCGGCTACTGTGCGTGGTCTTTCACTGATTTATTAAGCTGGTTAAATGGTTACAAAAAACGTTATGGCTTTGTCTATGTGAATCGTGATGATGAAAGTGAAAAAGATTTAGCCAGAATACCTAAGAAGAGTTTCTTCTGGTATCAAGATTTAATTGCCCAGAACGGCGCAAACATTAATTAAAACATCAGCAAATCAAAAATAAAGAGAAGAGGTTATTGAATGAAATACTCAAACGGTGGTTGGTTATTTAAAGAGGGTTATCAAGTAGATTTTCCAGCACACGTCTATACGACACGTTCAACAGAAGATACATTAATTTTATATGCACCCTTTCGTTATACAAGCCATAAAGGTATGTCTTTAGATGGCGGTATGATGACGATTGAAGTGACATCACCACGTCCAAACATTATTGGAGTGAAAACATATCACCACAAAGGTGGCATTAATCATGGACCAGACTTTGAATTATTTAAAGATCTTGTTAAACCAGAGATTACTGAAACGGAAGAAGCCTACGTCTTCACAAATGGTGATTTATCTTTAGAAGCGAGTAAAGGTGAAGGCTTCCACTTAAAATTCCGCTACAAAGGCGAAGTATTAACTGAAAGCAAGCCACGTGGTCAAGCGTATGTCATCGACGATCAAAAACAAGCGCATATCAGTGAACAATTAGGGATTGGTGTCGGCGAGTTAATTTATGGTCTAGGTGAGCGTTTCTCTCCATTTGTTAAAAACGGTCAAACTGTTGATATTTGGAACGAAGATGGTGGGACGGGTACAGAGCAAGCTTATAAGAATATTCCTTTCTATATTAGCAACCGCGGCTATGGCGTGTTTGTTGATTCGCCAGATAAAGTGAGTTTTGAAGTTGCAAGCGAGAAAGTATCGAAAGTTCAATTCAGTGTGCCAGGCGAAGTGATGCAGTATTACATTATTGCTGGCGATAACTTAAAAGAAGTCTTAGAGCACTATACAGCCTTTACAGGTAAACCTGCTTTCCCACCCGCTTGGTCTTATGGTTTATGGTTAAGTACTTCTTTCTTAACAGATTACGACGAAGCAACCGTGACAGAATTTGTGGATGGCATGATTGAACGCGATATTCCTTTAGAAGTCTTCCATTTCGACTGTTTATGGATGGAAGAATTTGAGTGGAGTAACTTTACTTGGGATTCGAGAACATTTCCAGAACCAGAGAAAATGTTAGCACGTTTGAAAGAAAAAGGCTTGAAGATTTGTGTATGGATCAACCCTTATGTCGGTCAAAAATCACCAATGTTTGATGAAGGAATGGAGAAAGGTTACTTTATTAAACGATCTAATGGTGATGTATGGCAATGGGATAAATGGCAAGCTGGTTTAGCAGTTGTTGACTTTACAAATCCAGCGGCAGCTAAATGGTACCGTGATAAATTAAGTGCCTTATTAGATATGGGTGTCGATAGCTTTAAGACAGACTTTGGTGAGCGTATTCCAGTAGACTGTGTCTATCATGATGGTTCTAACCCACATCGTATGCATAATTACTATACGCAATTATATAACAAGGAAGTTTTTGACCTATTAGTCGAACGTCGTGGTGAAAAAGAAGCGGTCTTGTTTGCGCGTTCAGCAACTGTCGGTGGACAACAATTCCCAGTTCACTGGGGGGGTGACTGTACGTCAGATTATCCATCAATGGCTGAATCATTACGTGCAGGTTTATCTTTTGGTATGAGTGGTTTCGGTTACTGGAGTCACGATATTGGTGGTTTTGAAACAGGTTGTACGCCAGATATTTACAAACGCTGGACTCAATTTGGTTTACTCTCTTCTCATAGCCGTTACCACGGTAGCTGGGAGTATAAAGTGCCATGGTTATACGGTGAGGAAGCAGTTGATGTGTCACGTAAGTTCACGAAATTAAAACTGAACTTGATGCCTTACTTAATGAAAGAATCTGTTTACACGCACACAACGGGTATCCCAATGATGCGTTCAATGGTACTAGAATTCCCAGAAGATTTAGCTACACACACGCTTGATCGTCAATATATGTTAGGGGAAGACTTACTCGTAGCACCAGTTTTCAATGAAGCAGGCATCGTTGATTTCTATGTACCAGCAGGTAAATGGACGAACTTATTAACGAACGAAGTACATGAAGGCTCACAGTTCCACCAAGCAAAATATGACTATTTCAACTTACCGTTATTAGTTAAGCCAAATACAGTGCTAGCAATTGGTAGCGTTGATAACCAAGCAGTCTATGACTATGCGGAAGCTGTAACATTACATGTCTTTGAATTAGCGGATGGCGCGAGCGCTGAAACGGCTATTTATACAAAAGACGGTGATTTAGTAGCCAACGTAACTGTTAGCCGTGCAGGTCAGGCAATTACAGTCGATGCACCAGGTTTAACGAACTTCAATGTTTTATTACGTAACGTGACAGCGTCAGGTGAACAAGCGACCGCTCACGAATTAGGAACATTATTCAATGGACTAGCGCAATCAGCTAGCCTTACATTAAATTAATTGGGAGGCAATTATGTCAGAACAACTATTTGATCGTATTCTGTACGGGGGAGATTATAACCCTGGTCAATGGCCACGTGAGGTTTGGGACGAAGATATGCGTATCTTTGAAAAAGCGAATATTAATACGGCGACTGTCAATGTCTTCTCTTGGGCTAAACTACAGCCTTCGGAAGCAGTCTATGATTTCTCTGAATTAGACGAGATTATGGAAATGTTAGAAAAAGAAAATTACGATATTGTCTTAGGTACTTCAACAGCCGCGATGCCAGCTTGGTTATCGCGCAAGTACCCAGATGTGAACCGAACTGATTTTTATGGTCGTGAACATAAGTATGGTCACCGTCATAATCACTGTCCGAACAGTCCAAGTTTCCAGAAATATGCGAAGCGTTTAGTTTCTAAAATCGCTGAACGTTATGGCGATAATCCGCATGTTAAAGTGTGGCATATTTCAAATGAGTATACGGCGGATTGTTACTGTGAGAATTGTGCACGTGAATTCCGTGTTTGGTTAGAGAAGAAATATGGCACGATTGAAGCAGTCAACGAAGCCTGGAACATGGATTTCTGGAGCCATACATTATATGACTTCGACGATATTGTCCCACCAAGTTATTTAGGGGATGGGATTAGTGACAACATGACAGCTTTTGCGGGCATCGCTGTGGACTATAAGCGATTCCAATCGGATAGTCTACTCGATAACTTTATTATGGAACGCGAAGCCATTCGTGAATTTGATCAAACAACGCCTGTGACAACCAATTTAATGGGCGCGTATAAAGGTTTGGATTATTTCAAATGGGCGAAAGAAATGGACATCGTATCTTGGGATAGTTATCCAAGTTATGAACCCGATTGGGCTCATGTATCGATGATGCATGATTTAATGCGCGGCTTGAAAGATGGTCAAAGTTTTATGTTGATGGAACAAACTCCAAGTCAACAAAACTGGCAACCTTATAATTCCTTGAAAGCACCCGGCCGCATGCGTGTTCAAAGTTATCATACGATTGCGCATGGTGCGGACACTGTCCAATTCTTCCAGTTACGTCGTACAAAAGGTGGCTGTGAGAAATTCCATGGTGCCGTCATCGAGCATGTGGGACACGAAGAAACACGCGTCTTCCGTGAAGTTGCCCAATTAGGTTCAGAATTAGCTGCTTTAGGCGATCAATTGATTGGCGCGCGTTCTGATTCTAAAGTTGGGATTCTGTTTGACTGGGATAACTACTGGGCATTTGAATTTACAAGTGGACCTAACGTGGACTTATACTATGTGAACCAAATTCAACACTACTATAACGCGCTTTACAAGAAACAAGTCCAAGTGGACATGTTACACATGGATTCAGACTTTGAAGCTTATGATGTGATTATTGCGCCAGTACTTTATATGGTCAAAGAAGGCGTAGCTGAGAAGATTGAAGCGTTCGTTGAAAAAGGCGGTAGCTTCTTGACGACCTTCATGAGTGGAATCGTGGATCAAAGCGACAATGTGCATTTAGGTGGCTACCCTGGTCCTTTACGTGATGTCTTAGGTATTTGGGTAGAAGAAATTGATGCGCTGGCACCAACGGCACATAATGCGATTGCCTCAGCATCTGCGGATGTCCTTGAAGGACAATACCAAGGTGTCTTGGTCAGCGATCTAATTCACTTAGAAGGTGCAGAATCTTTAGCTAACTATGCCAGCAATTGGTATGCAGGCATGCCAGCCGTAACGAAACATCAATACGGAAAAGGAACTGCTTACTACATTGGCACGCAAGCTGACGCAGATTTAACAGCCCAGGTGGTGCAATTACTCTTAAATGAACATGACATTCCGGTAATGGAAGATGTACCGGCGGGTGTCGAAGTGACAACACGTACGAAAGACGGTAAAGATTTCGTCTTCATTATGAACCACAATGATACAGCTGTTGAAACAACACTGGATTACACAGGCTACACTGACTTAATCACAGGCGAAAACTTAACGAGCGATTTAGCGTTAAAAGCCTTCGATGTCAGAATAGCAACCAGAATACTAACCAACTAGAAACGAGGGAATGACATGACATATTTTCCAAATATTGAAAAAATAGTATACGAAGGACCCCGCACTAAAAATCCTTTTGCCTTCCGTCACTACAATCCGGATGAAGTAGTCGCAGGCAAAACAATGAAGGAACATTTACGTTTCGGTGTGGCTTACTGGCACACAATGAATCAAGACGGTAGTGATCCGTTCGGTAAACCTGTTAACGAAAGAACATGGTTTGGCGCAACTGAAATGGAAACAGCTAAAAATCGCGTTGAAGCGTTCTTCGAGATTTTAGAAAAATTAAACGTCGAATACTTTTGCTTCCATGATGTGGATATTGCACCTGAAGGGGATAGCTTAGAAGAGTTTTACCGTAATATCGATGAAATTACCGACTTAATTAAAGAAAAAATGGACGCAACAGGCATCAAATTATTGTGGAATACGGCGAATATGTTTAGCCATCCACGTTACAATAACGGTGCGGCTTCAACAAACAACGCGGAAGTTTATGCTTTTGCAGCAGCTCAAATTAAAAAAGGTTTAGATATTTCGAAAAAATTAGGCGGCGAGAACTATGTGTTCTGGGGCGGTCGTGAAGGTTACGAAACATTATTAAATACTGATATGGCCTTTGAATTAGACAACGTCGCACGTATGTTTAAAATGGCCGTGGCTTATGCAGAGAAAATTGGCCATAAACCTCAATTCTTAATTGAGCCAAAACCCAAAGAGCCATCTAAGCATCAATATGATTTTGACGCGGCAACTTCATTACAATTCATTCAGAAATATGGCCTAGAAGGTGACTTCAAATTAAACTTAGAAGCGAACCATGCGACTTTAGCAGGTCATACCTTTGAACATGAATTAACAGTCGCAAGAATCAATAATGCCTTAGGTTCAATTGATGCCAACCAAGGAGACATGTTATTAGGCTGGGATACAGATGAATTCCCAACGAATCTTTACGACACAACGTTTACAATGTTAGAATTATTAGAAAATGGCGGAATTGCGCCAGGTGGGATTAACTTTGATGCGAAAGTTCGTCGTTCAAGTTTTGCGATGGAAGACTTATTATTGGCCCACATTGCAGGGATGGATACTTTTGCTAAAGGCTTGAAAGTAGCGGCTCGCTTAAGAGAAGACCGTTTCTTAGAAGATTTAAAGGCAGACCGTTACGCAAGCTTCCAATCAGAACTAGGTCAGAACATTCTAGCGGATAAAGAAGACTTAGAAAGCTTAACGAACTATGCCTTACAAATTGAGAACATTGAGTTAAAATCAGGTCACATCGAGATGGTTAAATCACAATTAAATGATTACATTACGGGTGAATTATAATTCTCAGCCAGAGGTGAAAGGAGTATTTGGATGGCTTATGTATTAGGAATTGACTTGGGGACCAGTTCACTAAAAGGTTTACTGGTGAATCCTGAGGGTGAAATAGTCTATGAGACAAGTACGGATTATCCGACACTTTCTCCGCAAGCGGGCTACAGCGAACAAGACCCTCAAGTTTGGCTGGACGCCATGGATATTGTCTTGAGTCGTTTGGTAGCGGATGTTCCGGACGCTAAGGAGCAACTGGCTGGCATCAGCATTTCAGGACAGATGCATAGTCTTGTTCTACTAGATGAACAAAGACGCGCTTTACGCAATGCAATCTTGTGGAATGACGTCCGCACAACGACCCAATGTCAACAAATTATTGAAACCTTGGGTGAAGACTTATTGGCGATTACCAAGAATACGGCCCTAGAAGGCTTTACTTTGCCCAAAATACTATGGGTGCAAGAACATGAACCTGATATATGGGCTGCCACTAAAGGTTTTCAATTACCCAAAGACTACTTACGCTTATGGCTAACCGGCGAGTATCATATGGATTTATCCGATGCAGCTGGCACTTTATTGTTAGATGTTGAAAAAGCTGAATGGTCACCGTTAATTGCGGAACGCTTTAATTTGGAGATCGAGCAATTTCCTATTTTGGTAGATTCGGTAGGTCAGACAGGGGTAGTCAAAGCAGGATTAGCAGCGCGTTATGGATTTGTTCAGCCGGTTAAAGTGTTTGCGGGTGGTGCCGATAATGCCTGTGCCGCGGTTGGTTCAGGTGTTGTGAAAGCTGATATCGGGATGAGTTCAATTGGCACGAGTGGCGTTTTCTTATCAATGGAAGACACTGCTCAGAAAGATTATCAAGGCCGCCTGCATTTATTTAATCATGCTGTGCCTCAACAGTACTATTCAATGGGTGTGACGCTATCAGCAGGGAATAGCTTGAACTGGTTTAAGCGCACCTTTGCGAAGGCGTTAAGTTTTGATGAACTACTGGCTGGCATTGATGAAATTCCGGCAGGTAGTGAAGGTTTATTGTTTAGTCCTTATATTACAGGGGAACGGACGCCTCATAATGATGCAAACATTCGTGGGAGCTTCATCGGTATGGATGTTCGTCATGAGTTAGGGCACTTTACACGTAGTGTCTTAGAAGGGATTACTTTCTCCTTGAAAGATTCTTTTAACTTAATGCAGTCAGTGGCTAACAAAGAATTTTCAACCATCGTTTCAGTCGGTGGGGGAGCAAAAAATCGCACCTGGTTACAAATTCAAGCAGATGTGTTCAACACGCCGATTAGTGTCTTGAAATCCGAACAAGGTCCGGGCTTAGGTGCAGCAATGCTGGCAGCTGTTGGTCTAGGATGGTTCGAGAATCTAGAAGCTTGTTCAGAACGATTCGTAGAAGTCGCAGAAGTCATTCAACCAAATCGCGAGAATGTTGCGATATATGAAGCAGCTTATGCGCGCTATCAACGTATCTATGCAGCAAGCAAAGAAGTATTAATGGCTTAATTAACCAATCGTCCGTCGCAACAGTCAACCACACACAATATAAACGAAACACCGCTATCATCAGTTCCCCCAGAATTGATGGTAGCGGTGTTTTATTGTGTTTAGGTGATTATAAGGTTTATGTTGATTTATCAAGCTTTGTACTTCGCTCATCGTAGTGGCTTGCCATGGCGGTGGTCGCTTCCAAAGCCTCACTTACGCTCGTGCTTTTTCAGCTCAATTGGCTAGGCTCTGTCTACTTCGTTGTGCTCATGGTCAGAGCAGCTGCGCCAATTGCCCTTGGTACCGCTGTGGCAAACCACTACGGTGAGCTGCGCTTAGTGTCCAACCAAAGTATCCTTTGTTAAAAATCACTGTCCATTCTATAGGGTCCATTTTATCTAGTCGAATGTTCCGACTCATCGGTTAGATTAGCCTTTATTCTAGTCGAATGTTCCGACTCATCGGCTAGATTAGCTTCTATTCTAGTCGAAAGTCCCGACCCATCGGCTAGATTAGCCTTTATTCTAGTCGAATGTTCCGACTCATCGGCTAGATTAGCCTCTATTCTAGTCGAAAGTCCCGACCCATCGGCTAGATTAGCAAGTGATTTATAGTTAGTTATTTAGGAATACGGTCTTTCGTCAAGTCATTGTGGAAAACCTTCCCACTCCGTTCGTATAACACATCTTCTACGCCAGCATGGTGATTGGCTAGGCGAGCTAAAGCAAAGAAATAGTCAGACAAGCGGTTAACGAATTTCAAGCAAGCCATGTTGATGCTTTGTTCTTGTTGCAAGCTGACAATACAACGTTCAGCACGGCGGGTGACCGTACGAGCGAAGTGGATTAAGGCTGCTAGTGAGCTGCCGCCAGGCAGAATAAACGATTCAATCGCAGGTGGGATGGGTGAGTATTCGTCGATACGACTTTCCAACCAGGTGACGTGATCACCAGACAGTCTGTAATCATATTTTGCCGAGTGTTCGGGTGTGGCTAAATCGTTGCCGCAGTCGAAAAGTAATTGTTGAATGCCCATGATTTCTGCTTGTAATTCGCTCCAGCAGTCGGGATGACTAGCGAGCATGCCGAGTAAACTGTTGAGTTCATCAACAGTCCCGTAAGCTTCGACTTGTGCGCTGTTCTTGTAAACCGATTTTCCTCCGATGATGCGAGTGGTGCCATGGTCACCGGTGCGTGTATAAATTTGCATAAAATTCCCTCCTGTAATAAAAAAGCTAGACCCATATGAGAACGAGTCTAGCCGTTAGTTAATGACAATTATAGGCCACAACGTAATTGTGCGTTACAGTTGACGCAAGTATTACAGCCACCGATATCTTCCACGATACCTTGACGACAAATCGGACAAGTATCACCAATATCAGAACCATAAACAACATCATCTGTATGACCCTTTGTTAGGTAATGTTCAGTCTCAGCCAGTTCAACTAATTGACGTAATTCATTCTTATCGTCCACAATACGCGCTTCTTCCATATCGAACAATTCAATGGTGTTCACTTCGTTTTCTTCGGCCGCTAAAGTCAAGACTTGCGAGTCACGCGAACCATCTACGTAAACTGTCCCACCTTTGGCACCGCCTTTATACAGACGTTCGTAAACTTTCTCAACTTGACTCACCGTATAGCCCTTCGGCGCGTTAACAGTTTTCGAAATCGAGCTATCCACCCAATGCTGAATCGCTGTTTGCGTATCAACGTGCGCTTCTGGCGCTAACTCCATCGCTGACACAAAGTAAGCAGGCAAGTTATTTTCATCGGCTTCAGGATGCGCAGCCAAGTATTCAGACACAATATCCGCATTCACTTCGATAAACTTACCTAAACGCCCACTACGGAAATACTTAAAGGCAAAATATGGCTCTAAACCAGTTGCGACACCAACCATTGTACCCGTACTTCCAGTAGGTGCAACCGTTAATAGATGCGAGTTACGAATACCGTGCTCTAAAACCCCTTCACGAATATGGGCAGGCATTTTCTGCATATAGCCTGTTTCAACGAAGCGTTGACGTAAAGCTTGTGTCTCTTCATCCGTTGCACCCACTAAGAATGGGAAACTCCCTTTTTCTTTCGCTAATTCAATCGATGTTTCGTAAGCTGTAACCGCCATTGTTTCAAACACATCATTCACGATTTGGTTGCCTTCAGCAGATCCATAAACGTTTTCTGTGTAAATCAATAAGTCGGCTAAGCCCATTACTCCAAGTCCAATACGACGTTCTCCGAGTGCTTGTTTACGGTTCGCTTCTAAGAAATAAGGGGTTGCGTCGATGACGTTATCTTGCATGCGTACACCCACACGAACAGTTTCTTTTAATTTCTCGAAATCAACGGTATGCGTTTCTTTGTTAGCCATATTCGCTAAGTTAACAGCTGCCAAGTTACATACGGAATAAGGTGCTAGTGGTTGCTCACCACAAGGGTTTGTTGCGACAACTTTCTGACCATAAGCCTTAGCGTTTGTATCTTTGTTGGCATTATCAATGAAGAAAATACCTGGTTCAGCTGAATAAGTCGCACAAATATTGATTAACTTCCATAATTCGCGTGCACGAATTGTGCGGTATGTTTTAATAGCATAGCCTTCAGCTTCCCATTCACGGACATCACCGAATTTAGACCATTCGCTGTTATAAGCAGCCATATCTGCGTCAGAATAGTTTTCTACATCAGGGAAACGTAAGGCCCAGTCTGCATCTGCTTCTACTGCTTGCATAAAATCGTCGGTTAAAGTGACTGAAATATTGGCACCAGTCAAGAAGTCTGGGTTATGAACGCTATAAGTTCCACCATCACGTAATTTCATTTCAGCTTCTTCAATTGTTTGTTCAGAGAAACCACCACGACCTGGGAAGTTTTTATAGCGCACAATATTCTCGTACATTTCAATTTCAGCAAAACCGAAAGGGGTGAATTTTAACTTTTCCTCTGCTAAAACTTTGATACGCTCATCTTTCGCTTGTTCAATTAAATAGCGTAAAACGCGTGGGTTTTGCATTTTTGAAATAATGAATTCAATAATATCTGGATGCCAGTCTGCCAACATAATCATTTGAGCACCACGACGGCTGCCACCTTGTTCTACTAAATGAGTCAATTGAGCAATATCATCTAACCAAGAAACAGATCCAGATGATTTACCATTTACACCACGAGCTAAGGTATTGCGCGGACGTAACGTTGAACCGTTAGTTCCAACGCCTCCTCCTCTGGACATGATTTCCATGACTTCTTTACGGTGATCCGAAATACCTTCACGTGAATCAGGTACAAATGGCATGACATAACAGTTGAAGTAAGTCACATCTGTTTCAGAACCAGCGCCATATAAAACACGTCCAGCAGGAACAAAGTTCATCGTCATTAATTGTGCATAGAATTGTTCAAAAGCAGCCTCGCGTTTTGCTTCGTCCGTTTCGGTTGCTGCCAAACCACGAGCATTTCTTTTCGCGATTTGTTCGTAGTAAATTTCTAAAGGTTTATCTAATGTGTCAATTGCACGAGTAATCAAGCCAGATAATTTTTCTTCAGGATCTTCCAATGTCCCACGGTATTCTTCTTCTAGCCAGATTAAAGCTTCTTGACGTTCAGTGTCCAGGGCTTGTACGACTCCAATCCCACGTGCAGGGTACTTAGGATCTGTTTTTACCGTTAAAACGACTAAATCACCCACAGCTAAAGTTGTCTTAGCTGAATCTTTGAAGGCATAACGATCAAGCATAACCATGCGCGAAACACCTTTATGCGTAATATGCATATCGTCCGTTATTGGAAAAATTTGTGGAAATTGTTCAATGTCTTTATTCAGTTGGGCCTTGCTGGCCTCTATTATCTTTGGTATTTCTGTAGCCATCTTGATTACTCCTTTTTTACAAAACATCATTAAAGAACACCATATTTTGCGGTTTGTTCAACCATTAACACAATATATGGTATTTTTTGCCAATATTAAGTGTACAGTAAATAAGAGCAAGAATCCACATTAATAGAAAATATTAGCTATTCTTAATAGTTATGCTTCGTATTTTGTTCATTAGCTATCAGTATCTTATAAAGTATTTTGCAACAATATAAACATAAAAAAAACCACCAACTGAAGAATCATCATGATTCAATCAGCTAGTGGCTCATAAATTTAAAATTAAGTTATGATTGTGAGTGATTAATTCAGCTAGGGAGACGAATAATCAAATCTAAATCATAGTATTGTTAAAATTAAGAGAAGAACTCTTTGATGTTTTCAGAGACGACAACTTCGCCTTCTGTCTTCGCTAAAATTTCTTCAACTGTTACGCCAGGTGCGTGTTCAGTTAGTAAGAATTTACCGTCTTTGATTTCGAAGACTGCTAATTCAGTGATAACCATGTCAACAGCGTTTGCTGCCGATAAAGGTAAAGTACACTCAGCTAAAAGCTTAGAGTTACCTTTTTTATCAGTATGTTGGATTGAAGCAATAACTTTTTTAGCACCTACTAATAAGTCCATCGCACCACCCATACCCGGAGCCATTACGCCAGGAACCATCCAGTTGGCAATGTTACCGGCTTGGTCTACTTCTAAAGCACCTAGAACCGTTTTGTCAACGTGTCCACCACGAATAATCGCGAAAGATGTTTGTAAGTCGAAGGTTGCGGCACCTGGTAATAATGTAATAGGAGCACCACCAGAGTTTCCGTAGTCAGGCGTTAAAGTATCTTTAGTTGGTGTTTCACCAAAACGTAAAGCACCATTTTCTGCTTGTAAAATAACGTTTACGCCTTCTGGAATGTAGTTAGCAGAAGCGTTAGGGATACCGAAACCTAAGTTAACGATGTCGCCATCTTTAAATTCTTGCCCGATACGACGAGCGATTAGTTCTTTTGGATTCATAAGCTTATGCGTCTCCTTTCAACATGTTATTTCTACCCCATAATTCACGGTAGTAGTCGTAACGTTCTTCTTCAGTTTGACCTTGAACAACGTAATCAACTAAGATTCCTGGAACGGTTACATCAGTTGGTTCGATCTCGCCAACTTCAACGATCTCGTCAACTTCAGCAATCACAACTTTAGAAGCTAAAGCTAATTCAAGAGAAATTGATTTAGCCGTTCCAAAACTATATAAGTTACCATATTTATCTGCTTTGTTAGCTTTAACAAACGCAACATCTAGGTTAACTGGATCATAGATTAAGTACTCTTTACCGTTACGTACAATCTTGTCTTGCTTTTCTTCTTGTAATGTACCGATTCCAACTGGAGTGACAACGGCACCAAGACCAGCTCCACCTGCACGGATCATTTCAACAACAGTTCCCATTGGAACGTAATCAACTTCGATTTCACCCGCTAAAAATTGTTTGTTGAAAGATTTTGAAGTACCTGTATGTGCTCCAACAAATTTTTTGATTTGGCGATTTTCAGCTAATTTACCCACATCGTGTTCTTCACCTGGATAACCAGTAACTGGTTGTACCAATGTCAATTCGTTAGTACCGGCTTCAACTAAGCCTTTGATTAATTCAATCGGTGCGCTCACACCTAAGAAACCTGAAGTACCTAAAGAATCTCCTTGCTTAACTTTAGCTACAGCTTCTTGGACAGTAATAATTTCTGCCATGAGTTTTTCCCCCTTGTACAAATGTATATTTGGCCTGTAAATAAAATTGACGTGAATCGTCAAGCGCTTACAAGGACTATTCTATGTGCAAAAGCGATTTCAGGCCACCATCTAAAACTAAATTGGACTATAAGCAAAACTTATAATAATTTAAGCCGAAAAGTCATCGGAAACAATTGACTTTAAAAACATTAAAAGACTTCTCAAACGTCAAAATATAGTGTATAATAGTCAAAGAAAGTCAACGTTAACGGAATAGGAGGGGTAAAAGTGTCGCTACGTAACATGTCAGACATCATTGAAGATTATTTGAAAAGTTTTCTCCGAAATAGTGAGGAGCTAGAAATTAGACGAAGTGATGTGGCAGAACGCTTTGACTGCGTCCCTTCACAAATCAACTATGTCATCAATACACGCTTCACGCAAGAACATGGCTACATGGTCGAAAGTAAACGCGGTGGCGGTGGCTATATTCGAATCTTTAAGATTCAAGTGGTGGATGAGATTGATCAAATTAATCAAATGATTGCTTTGATCGGTAAGAGAATTAGCCAACGTAATGGTGTCAATATGGTTAAAACACTTATACAATCAGAAATCATCACAGAGCGTGAAGGTACCTTAATGTTATCAGTCATTGAAAAGTCAGTCTTACACAGTATTTCAGAACAAGAACAACAAGCCAGAGCATTATTGCTCAAAACCTTCTTAGTACAACTAAGATATACATTAAAGTAAGAGGTGAAATGAATGTTTGAAGAACTATTTACAGAAAGTGCCCGCCAGGTCATGATCTATGCAGCTGAACAAGCTTATTATTTAAGACATCAGGCTGTTGGCACGGAACATATTCTACTTGGACTTGCTCGTGAGGAAGAAGGAATTGCTGGGAAAGCTTTACGTGAAATGGGAGCAAACTATCAATCACTATTGATGGAATTAGAAATCATTCACGGTAAAGTAGTTAACCCGCGCTCTGAAGGCGAAATTGTCATTCCTTATTCACCAAGATCTAAGAAAATTATTATGAACGCATCGAATGATGCCAAACGTTTAGGTGCCCATAAAGTTGGGACAGAACACTTATTGTTAGGCATGTTAAAAGAAGAAATTCTTGCAACTGTTTTATTAAAAAATTTAGGTGTTGACTTAAATGAATTACGCAAAAAAGTCTACGAATTGATTGGTATTAACAGCTCTAACGAACGCTCACAATTAGGCGCGAAACGTGGTAATGGTCGTCAAAGAAGTCCACAAGGTGAACCATCGAAGACACCAACTTTAGATTCTGTGGCGCGTGACTTAACGCAATTAGCGCGTGATGGGAAATTAGATCCGGTTGTGGGTCGCGAGAAAGAAATTCGTCGCATGATTCAAATCATCAGCCGCCGTTCGAAAAACAACCCAGTATTAGTGGGTGAACCAGGTGTTGGTAAAACAGCCATCGCAGAAGGTCTTGCGCAAAGAATGATCGCAGGTGAAGTACCTGAAGATATCGCAAGCAAACGTTTGATGATGTTAGATATGGCTTCATTAGTAGCCGGGACTAAATACCGTGGTGAATTTGAAGAGCGTATGAAGAAAATTATTGAAGAAATTGCAGCTGATGGACAAGTCATCCTATTCGTTGATGAGTTACATACGCTGATTGGAGCAGGTGGCGCAGAAGGTGCGATTGATGCATCGAATATTCTGAAACCAGCTTTGGCTCGTGGCGAAATCCAAACAGTTGGTGCGACAACTTTAGACGAATACCAAAAGTATATTGAAAAAGATGCCGCTTTAGAGCGTCGTTTCTCAAAAGTTCAAATTGATGAACCAACTCAGGCAGAATCGATTCAAATTATCGAAGGCTTGAAGAGCAAATACGAAGACCACCACCATGTGGAGATTACCGATGAAGCTGTTCAAGCAGCGGTTAAATTAAGTGCACGTTACTTAACTGAGCGTCGCTTGCCAGACAAAGCGGTTGATTTAATCGATGAAGCAGCTGCAAAAGTACGTATTGACGAGTCTGTCGCATCTTCAACTGTTGCGAACTTAGAACGTCAATTGTTAGAAGTGTCGAACAAGAAAGAAAAAGCAATCTTAGATCGTAACTTCGAACAAGCTGCTGAACTTCGCCAAGAAGAACAAGAGGTTGAACGTCAAATTCAAAAAGCAGCTGAAAGCGAAAAAGATAATCAAGAGACGAAGCATTTAGTTGTGACAGCAAGTCATGTAGCAGAAGTGATTGCTTTATCAACAGGTATTCCAGTCAATCAAATGGAAATGGCTGAATCACAACGTCTCGTTCACTTAGAAGCTGAATTGCATGAAAGTGTCATCGGCCAAGAAAAAGCTGTTAAAGCTGTATCACGTGCGATTCGCCGTGCACGTAGCGGTCTGAAAAGTCCGAAACGTCCGATTGGTTCATTCCTATTCTTAGGCCCGACGGGTGTCGGTAAAACAGAATTAGCCAAAACACTCGCTAACGCAATGTTTGGTAGTGAAGATAATATGATTCGCGTCGACATGTCAGAGTATATGGAAAAACACAGTGTATCACGTCTGGTAGGTTCACCTCCAGGTTATGTAGGCTATGATGAAGCTGGACAATTAACTGAGAAAGTACGTCAAAAACCTTATAGTGTGATTCTATTAGATGAGGTTGAGAAAGCTCACCCTGACGTTTTCAATATTCTATTACAAGTTTTCGATGATGGTCATTTAACAGATGGTAAAGGACGTAAAGTAGACTTTAGAAATACAATCATTATTATGACATCAAACTTAGGAGCGACAGCTTTACGTGACGAGAAATCAGTCGGCTTCGGTGCCGTTTCTTATAAAGATGATCATGATGCAATGGAAAAACGTATTCTTGAAGAAGTTAAACGTGCTTTCCGTCCAGAATTCTTAAACCGTATCGATGAAACAGTAGTCTTCCACGCATTGAATAAAGAAGAAATCCGTGAGATTGTTAAACTTCAAGCACAAGATATCGTTAAACGTCTTGGTGAACTTGAAATTGAAGCACGTGTGACAGACACAGCAGTTGATATCATTGCTGAAGCAGGATACGATCCAGAATATGGTGCGCGTCCAATCCGTCGTGCGATTCAAAAACAAATCGAGGATGAATTGAGTGAAATGATGTTACGTGGAGATATTGAACTCGGTGACAGCATTACAATTGGTGGTCGCTCAGGCAACATCAATATCAATAATCGCAGTAAACAAACAACTAAATAATTAGCATCACTAGGAAAGCAGCTCTCTGAATTATATGGGAGCTGCTTTTTTTGTAATATCTTTATAAGTTTTATGTTGAATTATCAAGCTTTGTACTGAGCTCCCTGTGGTGATTTTTCAAGGCGATGGCCTTACTTGGGAAAAAGAAAGTGATTAAATATATTCAGATTTTTAAGTGCTAGGTGTTAGTGTAGCTACTTGCCCCTCGCAAAATGAACGACGTGCCAAAGAGACTATGAAAGCGCCTCGCTCAGGAAATGAGGGGCCCCAATCGATAATAACACCATACTTCTGAGGGAATCGATGCCGCGCCCAACTTTTAGGTTAGGGCTTATGAATAGTTGTCTGATTTCTAGTGTGTTATAATTGTTGTGTATCGAAAATATATTCGAAATAGGAGGAGAAATAATGAAGAGAAAAGGGTATATTGCAACAGTTTTATTAGGTTCAGCGGTGACAGTTGCTGGTTTAGCGGCTTTTGTTTATTTAAATGATTCAGCTCGTGAAAAAGTTGAAGGTATGATCAATCGCGAAAAAGCTAAATCATTTGTAAAAAACACGTTGCATGGTTCAGATGCACTTGTTTCGGCTGTTGACCATTTAGATGATGCAGAAATTAATACGTTAATGAAATTTGCGAATCAAGCGGGTAATTTAAAAGATAAAACAGGCGATGCGTTCGGAGAAATTCTTGATCGCGCTAAGAAACTTACGTCTGATGCAACCTCAAAAGTTTCTGATTATTTCGACTAAACGTGAAAAAAGCGTGGCCGGTGTCAATGACACTCGCCGCGCTTTTATTTGTCTAGAGATAGAAATAAATCGTTCAAAACAAGCTCCATCATCGTGCCTTCAGTTGATACTTCGAAGCCATTATGCTGATAAAAACGAGCAGCTTGTGCGCCTCCGGTAATCAGAAACATGCGATTAATGTCTTGCTGCTTCATGGCATCTGTCACGTAAGTTAACATTTTTGAGCCGATTTGCTTCTCTTGATAATCGGGCAGAACATTAAATTCATCAATACAAAATTGACGCCAATTATTAATAGTAGTAATCAATTCGGGCAAGACACATCGCAACAATTTTTTGATTATATTCCATCACATAACCTCGGGCACTAAAGCCACTCATAATCGCTTCAATTCTTAATAAGGCATCGTCATGAGACCAAGTATTATACCATGGTTCGCCACTGTAGGCTTTGGTTAATATTCTGGCGCAAGTTGGAAAATCTTCTGGTTTAATTGATCTAAAATGGTTACTCATGTGAATACCTCCGCACATAAAAGGTTAATTTGACGCTAAATAACAAATAATTAAATCGGGTAAATGCTGTAAATTAAAGCCACTTTCTTTGGTGAATTTATTCATACGGTATGTCAGCGTATTGCGGTGAACAAACAGTGCTTCAGCTGCTTGGGTCAAGTTGCCACGATGGGCAAAGAGTGTTCGAATCGTCGCTTCGTATTCCGAATTACTTAAAATTTGTTGACGTAAATTGGCTAAAATTGGCTGTTGAGCCGTTGCTTCATGCCCAATCTCATTCAATAAAGTATCGGATAAATATTGGATTTCTTTGAAAATATCTGACTGTATTGCTTGATTAAAGAGCATTAATTCATTTTCGTAAAGACTCGGTAATGCTTGAGAAACGCGGTGGATCTGGCCGATTATCCCTCGCGTTGCCACTTCAAAGTCATCATCTAAAGTCGTGATAAGGCCTGTCAATTGTGGTACCGTATCATTTTCTAAACGATCTGCGTCCAAAATAACCAAGAGACGTCTTTCATTCAAGGAAAGAATCGTGATGATAGCATCTAATGAATCCTTTAAGGTATCTTTCCAAATGTCATAGGCAAATTGTTCAGGTAATTTATAAAAATCCAATTGCAAAATACGCACACTCTCGGCGCCCGATGGCACCGCAGGACTGTTCTTTGTTAGAAATTGATACCAACTCTCTTCAATAGGATTGGCAGGTAAAGAATTTGTTGTACTAGTTGAATTTTCAGAGAAAATATTGAGCAGTTTAATTTGGTCGTTTTTCAATTCACAAAGTGGAATAAATAAGCTATTTTCTAAAGCTTGAAAATGGTAATAATCCTCGGGACGTTTCAAGTCAATCGGATTGAGTAAACTGTTGGGATACAATTGTTTCAGTGAGTTAATCATACGTCATGTCCTTTCAATTGAGCCAGGTCTTCTGTATGATTAGTTTAACATTTATACGTGAAAATCAACAGTCATTCAAACAAGATAACATGCTACAATAAAGCTACGTAAGTAAAGAATAGAAAATTGGTGATAATATGTTAAGGGCGGAAAATTTAACGGTCGAAGAATTAAAGGAACACGAACATTGGATGCAAGCAGCCATTGCCGAGGCAGAATTAGCCGGTGCTAAAGGTGAGGTACCCATTGGTGCAGTCATTGTCAAAGATGGGGAAATAATTGCGAGTGCGCATAATTTACGAGAACTCACGCACAGTGCCATCGGGCATGCTGAAATTTTGGCGATTGAACAAGCGAATGAACAGTTAAAAGCTTGGCGTCTCGAAGGAACAACGCTTTATGTGACATTAGAACCATGTCCGATGTGCTCAGGTGCGCTGATTATGTCTCGGGTGGATCAAGTTGTTTACGGAGCTCCAGATTTAAAAGCAGGTTGTGCGGGAACTCTAATGAACTTACTTGAAGATGAACGTTTCAACCATCAGCCTGCTGTTATTGAGGGCGTATTACGTGACGAATGTGGTGGTTTATTGACAGAATTTTTCAAGAATTTGCGTCTGCGTAACAAAGAACGTAAGCGACTTAAACGTTTAGCGCAAGAAATGGGCGAAAATTAACAGCAAATGTGTGTATAACTGCAGCTTTCTGTGCGTAACTATGTGTAACTGTGGATAACTTTCTCTAAAAACTTCCCTCTATGAAAGTTACGCACAGATGTTCTGTTGATAAGTGGTTGTTTATCAACAGAATGTGGATAGATTACACCGAAATAGTATCCACAAGTGCATAATTCAGACAAAATACTAAGACTTAAATTGCTATTTTACAAACAGATTTACCTGTGCTATACTATTAATTGGCAATGGTAGAGTCACGAACTGAGTCAGGACCGGAAGGTAGCAGCTATAAGTGATGACACCATGTGCCTTTTTTTATTGCTTATTTATCAATGTTTACAAGGGTTTTAACCTTAAAAGTAGCACAAAATGTTTATTGTATCTTAAAAGTGGCCCATAATTCGACGAATTGCCGTTGAAAATGGGACCACTTATTTTTATGCTTACCATACATACTAAATATGGATGGAGGCAAGAGGAGTGATTAGTAGAATGAAACACTTTGAAGTTATCTCACGCTATCGTCAAGGAGAATCTTATCGGCATATCGCAAGAGAGCTAGGGATTAATCGCAAGACAGTCACATCGATTTGTTCCAAATATAAGGAAGGCTTACGCGCATTGGAAACAAGTACACATGAAAAGGAGGTTGAGAAAGCCACTGAAGCACTTGTTTTAACACGCTCCTATGATAGTTCGAAACGAAAAAATCGAACCTATACCCAAGAAGTCGAAAGACGCATGAAGGAATTATATCAAGAGGAGTTAATTAAAAATAAGCGGCTAGGAACCCATAAACAAGCTCTCACCGCCATTACCGTACATGAAATCTTGATACATGAAGGCCATTCGATTGGCTATCGAACAGTGGCTCATTATTGGCGTCAATTCAAATAAAAGACAAAAGAAGCCTTTATTCGGCAAGAGTATCCTTTGGGTTACCGACTCGAATTTGATTTTGGTGAAGTCAAACTTGAGATTGCTGGAAAAGTAAGAACATATTATTTAGCGGTCCTCGCCTGTCCGGCTTCAGATTTTTATTGGGCTTACCTTTATACCAATCAGAAGCAAGAAGTCTTTCAAGATGCCCATGTTCAGTTTTTCGAAATGGTGGGAGGGGTCTATCATGAAGTGGTCTATGATAACATGCGCAATGTCGTCTCACGTTTTATCGGTCGGTCAAAGAAGGAACTCAATGAAGCTTTAATCAAGCTTTCTTTATATTATGGTTTTAACATTAATGTAACCAATTGTTTTAGTGGCCATGAGAAAGGAACGGTTGAAGGAAGAGTGAAGCACATTCGCCAACAATGTTTCGCCAAAGCTTACCAATTTCCTACGTTTGAAGCAGCACAAGGTTATTTAACAGATCAATTAATCCGACTGAATCAACCCAGTCAGATTGTTGAGGAAAAGCAACATTTATTAGCTTACCGCCCTCCGTTTGAACTCGCCCAAATCGCTCAATGTCGCGTGAATAACTATAGTCATATTCAATTTGAAAGCAATGCATATTCAGTGCCAGACTATTTGGTGGGTCAAACGGTTCAATTAAAGGTCTACCATGACTACTTTGTCGTTTATGCCCATCACACCGAAGTCTGCCGGCATCAAAAAATAGAGGGTTCACATCAGTATCAGCTTGACATATACCACTACCTCAAGACGCTGATGAGAAAACCTGGGGCATTACAGCACGCTTTAGTGCTGAAACACTCACCGGATTTGAAAACCCTCTTTGACCTATATTATAAGGAAAAACCCCGGGAATTCCTAGAAAAACTAGATCAATACCGGGAATTACCAAAGGACCAGCTCCTTCATAAATTGTCACTGGCATCGCTAGTCCCAGAAATGAAGCTGCCCTCTACAAAAGCAGAAGCTATCACCGATGCCATTGAAGCAGATTGGCAACGCCTGAATCGACTCTATGGATTGGAGCGTGTGTATTCATGATGATTGAAGAAGCAGCCAGAGAATTAAAGTTATCTTATACGAGAGAATATCATGACAGCTTTATTAAAGAAGTGAATCAACGGGGTTTAAACTTCGAGGAAGCCTTAACAGAATTACTCACAGAAGAAGTATCGCACCGACGTAACCGCAGTTATCAACGGCGAATCACTCAAGCCAAGTTTCAACAAAAGAAGTATTTAGCTGATTTTGATGATACAGTCTTTCCTGAAACAAGTCGTAAGCAATTGCGCGTATTGACCTCGCTCGAATTTATTAAGCGCAAAGAAAATGCGATTTTGATAGGCAATCCGGGAACCGGCAAAACACATTTTAGTATCGCCATTGGGATTGAAGCCTGCCTGCAAGGCTTCAATGTCCAATTCGTTAATGCCCCTAACTTAATCATCCAATTAAAAGAAGCGGTGACCCAGAGTCAATTTGTCCGTTTTAAACGTCGCTTTGAAAGTGTCGACCTTGTAATTATCGATGAATTAGGTTATTTATCTTTCGATGAGTCGGGGGCAGAACTCTTATTCAATTTACTATCCAACCGTAATGACAAAGGTTCAATTATGATTACAAGCAACTTAACCTTTGATCGCTGGCATGAATGTTTCAAAGATACAACCTTAACAGCAGCCCTCGTGGACCGTCTCGCTTATCAAGCACATGTCATAGACATGCGAGGAGAAAGTTACCGCATTAAACAAACTAGCTCTTGGATTGATTCCATGACAACTAACTAGACCTAGCATAGTGGTCCCATTTTCAATAGCAAGCTGGACCCTTTTTCAGTTGACATTTACATGAGTAGAGCATATACATTTATTAGACTCTCAGACGATGAGATTGAAACAGAAATACGCACAAGCATTTCAGAGCTAGCATCTATGGGGTTACATGCTATTCACCACACAGCGCCTTATTCAACGAGTCACTATACTGATCGAAAAATCATTAAAAAGTATTGTGCATCAGCCCGTCGTGGGGGGGATGGTATAATGGTTCCCGGTGATTCTGATATTCCATTCCCAACTTATCAGCTACACTGCTACATTGAGATGAGCAATAAAGGCAACGCCGCCATTGATGCAATGTTGGACGAAATCGTGAGTTCGAACGGATTTGGAATCATGATGGAGCATACTTGGAGAAGGAACTTTGACCCAGAAGGCTTGAGTTATATGTTCCAGTCGGCTAAAGCCAAAGGCATTGACATCACAACACGAAGCGAAGCTTTGAAACGTTTCGGTAACTTGCTTGAGATTGGTGATCCGTACTCAGGGGAAGAAAAAGACGAAACTGCTCAACCTTTTTATGTAGTAGATAGGACAGGCATGGTTTTTGAAAATATTAATTCTGTCTCTGAGATTTTGTAGCAGTAGACACCTACTGTGAGGTAAATGAAAACAAAATGTAAGTGAGACAGTCAGAAATTTGGTGTCTTTTAATTTGGGATTTGCTATACTTGGTCTAAAAGGAGTTTTTGATATGTGTGAAAATTTTAACGATTACCTTACTTATTTAAGAAAATCTGATTCAATATTATCTAATTACGATTTTATCGATAAAGTTTTTGAAGAGGGGGACAAACGTTTAATACACAAAATGAAATCATTCTTAGAAGAAAAAGACAGGATAAATAAATTGGCCAAAGAATCTGAAACCTTTATATTCAAATGTTTTTCTTTATCATTATCTTTTATTTTGACGAGCTTAGGAATCAAAAGCAAACTTGATAGCTTTGGATTCCTTATCACAATAATGTCAATTGTATTATTAGCTGGATTTTTTTGGTTAGTACATTTCATCTATAAAAAAAGAGAATTACAAATGAATGCAGATAACTTAATAGTAAATTATTTTATGAATAAATATATTGAATTATAAACTACCCACGCCATCTGATTAGGTGGCTTTTTATTATGGAAAGGAATGATAAAATGAGTATTAAAGAAGGCATTAGCCAATTAGGTCAGTCAGTCTGGAAGGACTTTAATTGGGCAAGCTCGCTACTAGCTTTAGCAGGAGGTATGATAGGCAGTTTTATAGGAGGATGGGATGTTTTGATCAGTGCATTGACATTCTTTGTAGTTGCAGACTTTTGTACAGGATTGCTAAAAGCTTGGCACAACAACTCTCTCGACACAAAAATTAGTTTCATCGGTTTAATCAAAAAACTCTATATCTTTGTAGCGGTGGCCGTCGCGGTACAGCTACAGCTAATCATTGGTGATAATATCCCACTTCGGGAAATTGTCATCTTTTTTTACATCTCAAATGAGGGCATGTCACTACTAGAAAACTCTAGCGAATTTATCGAGTGGCCAGAGCCAATTAGAAAATCATTTAAGCAAATTCGAGAAAAAAGCGAAGCAGGAGATGAATAATGAGTATAAAAGAAATCATTGAATTAGCGGTTAAATGCGCTAGAATCACATATCCATCGGTATTAATTGCTCAGGCTCTTCACGAGTCTGGGCTTTTAACATCCAAAGGGGCAAGCGGTCTAGCTGTTAAGTATCACAACTGGTTTGGCATCAAAGGGAGTTATAAAGGCAAAACCACACCTAAATTAGACACATCTGAATTTATCGATGGCAAATGGATTGAGATTAAAGACGGATTTAGATGGTATGAGACTGATGCACAATCCTTCGAGGACCGTGAGGATTTGCTGGATAGCGATTGGGGCCGTTCAGTGTACAGCCGATTCCACCAAGCGCAGACGGTTGAAGGTCAAACACTAGGACTACAAGGAGTGTATGCCACTGATCCGACTTACTCAGATAAATTACTGGCTTATATCAAGCAGTACAACCTGAAGCAATATGATGTAGGTTTTGTGATTGGAAAAGGGATTGAAAAGGAGAATGAAGAAATGGGAGTAACCACATCTCAATTAGTTGCAGAGATAAAAAAACATGCAGGAGCAACTAAATACTCAACAGCTCATAAAGCTTTAGTTGATTATTACAATACACAATCCAAACTTCCACGAGGTACCCGCATGACTTATGATTGGGATTGGTGCGCTATGTTTGTATCGGTCGTATTAATGCGATTAGGTTTAGCACCAAAGTATGGCACAGAAATTTCAGTAGGTTTTTATAAACAGAAGTTTATTGATGCAAAGATTTGGAAAGGCAAGGTTCGCCCACAGGTTGGCGACATTATTATCTGGAATTGGGATGAATCAAATAGTCCTGGAGGGTGGCCAGACCATATTGGGTTTGTGACGGCAGTCAATGGGAATAGCATTACAACAACCGAGGGGAATACCTTCAAGAATGGTGTCAGTTTAGTTGGTTCAAATACTTACGCTTGGAATGCTTCATCTATTCAAGGTTATGCCCGTATGGACTTAGGGACGGCAGTTAATACTAATATGACGTTTGAGCAAGTCGTATTAGCCGTATTAGCCGGTTCAATGGGTAATGGTGCAAAAAGAATTGCAAATATTAAAGCAGCAGGACAAGATCCATTCAAGGTTCAAGCTGAAATTAACAAACGCTTAACGACTGCCACAGCACCAGCACCAACTAAATAAGTGGCAGAAGTCGCACAAGAGGTCATTGCAGGTAAGTGGTCATCTGGTTCAGACAGAGCTGAGAAGCTTAAAAACGCTGGATATGACGCAGTAGCGGTTCAAACCAAAGTTAACGAATTGCTGAAAACGCAAGTTGATTTCAGTGGTCATAAAAATAAGATCGTCTTGTCTGAAGATTTAATTATTTTAGATGCTGTAGGTGGTAAGCGTCGAGGTTTAGCATCTAAAGGTGTGTTAATTAAGTTCGATGAAGTTTATATTAATGATGGCTTGTATATTGCTTATTTAAACGGTGACGGTGAGCGTTGTTACATTAAGATTGCTGAGATGGATGGTGCTAAAGTCGACGCTGTTAAAGGTGAGGTAAGTAAGTCATAAAAGTCATTGATTAAACTTTAAAATCAAAGTATAATAATATTCAGCTCTACTAAGCTAACGAAGCCCACTCTCTTAATTGAGGGTGGGTTTATTTTACTATGCAATGTATAATGTATAATGTTTATTGTACATTAATAATAGAGGAGCGGGATCACTTGAAAGAAATAAATTGTGGTTTAATAATGCCTATTTCAGATATTGGAGAGTATACAGAACAGCATTGGTTAGATGTCAGGGAGATGATAATTAATTCCTTAGGAGAGTCAACTAAGTACAAATTTAATATTGGTATAGTTAGTGATCAAAAAGGTTCGAGTATTATTCATAATAGTATTGTTCAAGGATTATACGATTCAGAAATAATTATTTGTGATATAAGTGCATTAAACTCGAATGTAATGTTCGAATTGGGTATGAGATTAGCTTTTGATAGACCAGTCATAATTATTAAAGACAACCTAACAGTAGCACCCTTTGATATTAACAGTATCAAATATGAACAATATTCATCTGATTTACACTTCAAAAAAGTCAATGATTTTAGTTTGAAACTTTTAAATGTTGTTGAGGAAACCCTGTTGCAAAGTGAAGAGGGCAGTCTGAAGTCATTTCTGTCAACTTTTAGTGGGATTCGAGTTTCAAATTTAGAAAAAGAATCGATAACGGAATCAGAAGCTCTGGAGCAAATTTACGGAGTGTTAAATTTATTAACAAACAAAGTAGATAAACTATCAGTAAATTATCCAATGTTGAAAGTAGATAGGGACTTAATAAAATCTGTTTTGGATAATCAAGTAGTAAATAGTTTAACCGATATAGAAGAAAATATTATTAGACTAAGATATGGGGTTGATGATGGAGTTAATCGCTCGGTAGATATAGTTGCAAAAGTTTTCGGAGTTTCAACACTAGCTATTTTTGAAACAGAACAAAATGGTTTGAAAAAAATATTTGAGAATATCTAAGTTAAAGATATATTTGATGAAGATAATTAATAACTACTAATAAAAACTCCATTATTCTTAATTGAAATAAGCCTTCTTGATTAAATAATTCCTTGTACTTAAAGGATCTATATTTTATTCGAGACTCTTGTTACATGGAAAATGTATAAAAGGAGATAATGTATGAAAAAAAATAAGTCTCAACTACAAAAAATAAAGAAAAAAGAAAACGATCCTAATCATAATTTTGATGAAAGTCAGCATTATGAGATTAATAAGGATTTTTATGATTATTTTTTAGATGGCTACTTTTTCTTGAAAGTTTCTCATTTATACAGTTTAAAACGTTTAGATGTCGACAAGCAAAAAGAATTGTTTAACTTTGAATTAATGAGCTTGAAGACTGATGATCAGTATAAATACTCTAAGCATTTGCTATCGAGTTATATTTCAACAGAACTTGTCATGAATACTTTTCACTGTATGGAAACATTTGTTCGGTTATATATCGCTCATTCAGCCGGTTCTGAATGTCCAAACTTGATTCTAGCGAATTTAAGTATCGATGAATATCAAAAAAATATTACAGCAATTCAAAATAATAAATTTAATTACATGAGACCAGAATTAAGTGACGATGAAGTTATAGCTGAGACATACTATCATGGTTTAGAAAATGTAAAATTATTGAGTATAAATAAAAAACAATATTCTGTAGAACAAATTTTAAATCTAAGAAAAGAATACCTAGTTTATGCAGCAAATTTCTTAAGAGACAATAAAGAATATAACACCTATAAGCACGGATTTTATCTAAATCAGAATGATAACGGATTCGAAATAAAAAATGATAATGGAGTACTATCTGCAAGGGGATCAAGCTTTGAATTTATTAGTATTACGAGAGAAAAAGGAAAACAAGCTACTTGGACCAAAAATATAAAGTTTTTTGATGAGGACATGCTAGCTATAGTTACAATCGCCTTTGAACTTTATATGACGTCAATGGTAAGGTTATGGGGAAATCATTATTTAGGAAAACACCAGAATGAGCCCTTGTTAATCCCTTTTGAAATAGAAGATTTTTTGAAAGTTGAAAAAGAAAATATAAATGCAGTTGATAATGAGGGGAAAGAAGTAGATTTCTTTAAGAATGTAAGGAGCAAAGGTATGTCTATGGAATATAGATATTTCTTAGAATCATAACTACTATATGCTTTTCTATTAAAGTCGGATATGCGCAAAATGTCACTATATAATAGGAAGAGAAAATTCAAAAGACCGTCAAAGTAGACGGTCTATGCCCTATTGTTTTGCGGTTAAAAAAGTAGCAATAAAAGTAGCATAAAATGGTAGCGTCCTGTTATGTGTGGGTTAGTCAATCTTGGCAAATCGTCGTAAATTCAACAAATTGTATTGTGCTGTTATGTGTGCGTTAGTGTTAAAACAATCCATGTGCCATTTTTTTTGCCTAAAAATAATCATAACGCGATGCCGCTAGTACCTAAACTAGTCGACATCGCGTTTTCTGTTTGTTGTAGCTTTCTAGATTTTTCTTGCTAGAATTTTTTCTTAGGGTGCTTATCAATCACATATTGATTGTTGGCGAGAACTTGCTCGCCTTTCTCTGTTAGGCGATAGCCGCGCAAAGCAAACTTTTGACCAATTTCCTCTTCGGTATAGGCTGTTTGCACAGCTGCTACTAATTCGTCTTTTTTAAATTTAGAGTAGCCAGCAACTTCTTTGTCTTTTAACCATTTTTTCAATAATGGCGCGGTCATATAAATCAGTGATTCTTTGGCGGTCATCACATCGACTAAGCCATCTTCGATTAAGTTTTCGATATCTGCTTTAGCGTCAATGCCGTAATCATATTCGAAATATTTAGAAATGACGGTTTGGTTATCATAGGTGCCAAATTGTACACGCCATAAAATGATGATATGACCAGGTAAATAACCTTCTTCTGTTTTTTGCATGTTGCGTTTAGGAACGGCTTCGCCAGAAGTCATTGCAGCTTTGTCTAGCCATAAGGCTAAGTCACGTTGTGGCGAAACATAAGGCATGTGTTCGTGTTGGGCATATAATTGTTTCAAACGCTCAACATCAGCGGGACTGCCGTTTAATTGGGAAAAGTCTGTGTGTTTCATGGTACGCCTCCTGATATCTTAATAAGAATAGTATAACACAGCCGATTATTGTGCTTCAATTTTCACCTGGTTTGTCGTGCCTATTTTGGCAGTGTGATGGTAATGTGTCGGTAAATTCGTTATAATTAGGGCAAGTTTTTATTTTCAGGAGGATGTAAGCATGAGTTATCAAGCACTTTATCGGGTTTGGCGCCCGCAAAATTTTGATCAGTTAGTGGGTCAAAGTATGATCGCAGATACGCTAAAGAATGCGATTGAAAATGAGCAGTTGAGTCATGCTTATTTGTTTACGGGTCCGCGCGGTACAGGGAAAACCAGTGCAGCCAAAATATTATCTAAAGCGGTCAACTGTCCACACCAAGTCGATGGGAATCCATGTAATGAGTGTGAAATTTGCCAAGGGATTACGGCCGGCCAAGTCGCAGATGTGATTGAGATTGATGCGGCAAGTAATAACGGGGTCGAGGAAATCCGTGATTTACGTGACAAAGTACGTTATGCACCAACGCAAGCGGCCTATAAAGTTTATATCATTGACGAGGTCCATATGTTGACAACCGGTGCGTTCAACGCGCTGTTAAAAACGTTAGAGGAACCGCCAGCACAAGTTTTATTTATTCTGGCAACGACAGAACCGCATAAAATTCCGGCTACAATTATGTCGCGTACCCAGCGTTTCGATTTTCAGCGTTTGCGTGACCGTGATATTATTGCGCACATGAGTCATATTCTTGATGAGTATCAAGTGGATTATGAAGAGGAAGCTTTGGCGATTATTGCCCGTGCTTCTAATGGTGGAATGCGTGATAGTCTAAGTTTATTAGACCAGTCTTTATCCTTCAATAATGAAGAAGTGACGGTTGCGACGGCTTTGCAAGTATCGGGCAGTTTCGATCAGATAACTTATGTGCAGTATATTGTGGCATTATATCAACGTGAAGTTGAAGTGGCGTTGGGGATTCTGGAAGAGCAATTACAAGCCGGCAAGCAAGCTAGTCGTTTTATTGAAGAGTTGATTTTATTTAGTCGTGATGTGCTGTTGACGATGCATTCATCGGCCAATAAAACATTATTGAGTGAAGCTGAATTGCAACCCTTACTGGATGTGGTGCCAGCAAGTTTCTACTATACGTTGATTGATGGTTTAAACGAAGCTCAAAACCAGATGCGCTTTTCAAATCAGCCAGACTTATACTTAGAAGTCATGACCGTGCAATTAGTTGAACAGCCAAGTCTACAAGTGACTGCTGGGGCTGGCGGTTCTGCGGGAACGCCAGCAGATGATGCGAGTGTTCAAGCCTTGCGTCAAAAGATTGCTGAACTAGAAGAGCAGTTATCACAAGTCTTCCAACAACTGAAAGGGCAGGAAACTAAACTTGACGATTTAAGTCGTCAAAGCCCGTCTGATCGTCTAAAGGTTGCGCCTCTAAATGAAGGTGACTCAGCCGGCAAGCAAGTCGCAGCTAAAAAAGAAGAACCTTTAGTGCCAAGACCGCGACCTAAGAGTCCTGGAACAGCCTACCGCCTTCTTTTGCAAGAAGTATATAATGTCTTGAACGTGGCAACACGTCAGCATATTGTGTCTATGAAGCAACATTGGCCAGTCATTTTAAATGAATTAACACCCCAACAACGTGCAAGATTAATTGGCACTCAACCCCTAGCTGCCGGACCTAATCACACCTTGATTAGCTTTGACAATCGTCAGATGTGTGGCTTGGTTCAAAATGATCCGATGTTAAAACAAATGCTAGAGAACATCGCCAGTGAAAAAATGGGCGAATCAACGAAATTAGCCTTTATTTTAGCAAGTGAGTGGCCGCAAGAGCGTCAAAACTATAAACTATTGCATGACCGTAATGGCGGTCAACCTGTTGTGATTGAAGATACCGAAGAAGAACAAGAGGAAGAACAAGAAGTTCAAGTGGTAGCGGAACAAACGACATCAGAAGCTGTGACAGTTGATAATCACTCAGCAGTGAAAGAATCCGCAGCTGAAAACACGCAAGTGTCTGAAAGCGACAGCGTAAAACAGTCTGACACTCAAGTGGCTTCATCAGAGACTGCCCAAGCAGAACAGCCACAGACGTCTGAAACACGTGAAGAAAGTTCAACAAATACAGACTCAACTGTTGTAACGGAAGAAACTCAAACTGTTCCGACAATGCGAGCTGCAACGGAGAACATTGTTCAAGCTGCCCACAACGCTTTTGAGGCTCAACAAACTGCTCAAGCGAATGATGAAACGCGCGCAATTGAAGCTGAATTCGGTCCAGCGGATGAATCACCAACGAACTTTGTTGATCCATCTTTAGAAGCGAGTGATCCAGAAGCCGGCCAGCAATTTGCGATGCCACCAGAAGGTCATCCTGCTTTTGCGAATCGCGAGACAGATACACCTGAAACGGAAGATGCCGTTCCATTAGTTATTTCAAAAGCCTTAGAATTATTTGGTAGCGACCGTGTGAACATCATTCACGAGGAACCCCCTACAGAATAAACAGACAGAATATGACAAAGCAACACGCTGTGAAGTTCGATTAACTTACAGCGTGTTGCTTTTTGACTATTATAAGTTTTATGTTGATTTAATAGGTTTTATGCTGCATCCATCGTATAGGTTTTCAAAGTTTCCTCCAGTCTATGTTGGAAATATTCCTTTATTCCAATTCAATCATCAAACTCAGAAGCCGAGTTAGCACATTGAAAGCAAAATCCCAAGGCGGTAACTTCCTCCTATCGTCGGAAGCCTATAAACTCAGACCAAAGTAAAATAAGCCGACCGATTAAACAAGCTAACCAGCCGACTCACTAAGATTTTCTTAATTCATAATCTCAATGCCCATAAAAAAACTTATCTAATATGCTCCTTTATGGTCATCTTCATTTGACCACTCATCATGAGGTATCTCAATATCCGTTGGTTGATGGAAATTTAAATCCTCACTCGAAAAGCTACGTCCTTGAGATATGCGTTCATCCGCTTCGGTCGGTATCCCCTTGTCCCCGCCATCTAATTCGTCTGTCGCGATAGTGTGTTCAATAATCCCGCGATACTCTTCTTCGACTAACAACAAAACGTCCCCTAAAGCAAGAGCAGAACGGTAGCCAGCAACTTCAATATCCGCCGCGTCAGTACTCGACTCATCCTCCGATTGGAAGAAATTCATGATTCGATCCCATAAACCACTTGCAGAATGTTCATCCGCTTCCTGGAAATCCTCTCGTTTTAGTAAAGCGAAATCCTGAGCTGTCTCATGACTTAAATCACGTTCAGCCCCCAAGGCAATCACTTGTCGTGGCACACCTAAAGCAAGTAATTGCTCAGCAGCCACCTCGGCTTCACTCACTGTCTTGTAACGGTCATAAACAAATAAGTCATTCATTTTTATCACTCCTTTTGCTTACTTTAAGCGTAAAACAACACGCCCAACTTAAGCAAAAGTAACGCACTAAAGGACCATAAACTTAACCAAACATTAACAGAATATTTCTAAAAAACTACTAATTTACACGTACATCCGTATCGCCCGTTTGAATGACAGATAATGTCGCATCCAATGGAATATCAATTAAATTCTGTACAGCAGTATCTGTATAGTAAGCCGTATGAGGCGTGTAAATAATTTGAGGGTGTTTCACCAACTGTTGGTAAACTGGATCAGTGATATCACGACCACGCCAATCAACCGGCACATAAGGTGCTTCGCCTTCATATACATCCAAAGCAGCGCCAGCAATATAGCCTTCCTCTAAAGCTTGGAATAGATCTTCAGTGTGCACAATTGGACCACGTGCAGTATTGACTAAAATAGCGCCAGATTTAAATTGCTTGAATAAATCCAGCGAGAATTGATGATAGTTTACATCCGTTGCTGGCATGTGGATGGTAACAATATCAGCTTGAGAAATTGCGGCTTCAGCTGATTCTTGATATGCGACCAGAGACTCAAACTCTTCACGTGGAGCAATATCATAAGCGACTACATTCGCACCAAAGCCACGGTAGATGTTGGCCACTCTTGAGCCGATGCGACCAACACCAATAATTGCGACGGTCATTTCTTTAACAACACGTGCTCGGATAGCGGGCATCCAACGGAAATCTTGTTCAGCCACTTTTTCGCGGATTAAATCTGTTTTACGTACCAAATTTAAAGCTGCAGTTACCGCATATTCGGCAATAGATTCTGGTGAATAGCTTGGAACATTTGAAATAATGAGGCCATTTTCTGTGGCTGATGTTAAGTCATGCATTTCAAAACCAGCACTTCTTTGAGCGATTTGTTTGATTCCATAACTTGCAAGTGTAGGATAAAGGCTTACGTCCAAATCAGCGACTTGTGAAATCGTCACGCCATCGTAGCCTTTGGCCATTTCGATAGTTTCAGGCGTTAAATTAAGCTCTGTGTAATCAACTTGAACCTCATTGCGGGTCGACCAAGCTTTAATAATTGGAATTTCTTCATCGCGGACACCAAATAACATAATTTTTAACATTGACTTGCTCCTTCTACATATCGTCGTCAGACGAATGTGGTCATAATGCTTAAGTTTAAAAGGTTAAAGGCAGTTAGTCAAACTTTAAATGAGAATAAAGTTAAACAAACATGCCAAAATAAGAATCCAATGAAAAATTAACAAACTACGAGGTAAGCGAATTGGCTCGCTCTGGCTCGTACAAAGTCGCGAGATTTCAACATGATTTAGGTGGATAAGATACAACATACTTTGGTTATTTACCTATGGATATGCTAAAATGAAAGTATCTAAAAAAGATTGTTTTTATATAAAGGAGAATTGTTAATGGCAAGAGGAATGGGTGGCATGGGTAACATGCAAGGAATGATGCAGAAAATGCAAAAGATGCAGAAAGAGATGGAAAAAGAGCAAAACGCTATCCAAAATTCTGAATTCTCTGCAGCGAGTTCCAATGATTTAGTGAAAGTGAAAGTCTCTGGTAAGAAAGAAGTACTTGAAATCGAATTAGCTGAAGCTTTAGTAGATCCAGATGATATTGAAATGTTACAAGATTTAGTGATCGCAACTGTGAACGAAGCTTTATCGAAAGTTGATCAAACAACAGAAGATCGCATGGGTAAATTCACTAAAGGCTTGAATTTACCATTCTAATTCAAGCAAGTAGAAAAGAGGGTTTAAGAGAATGCAATACCCGGCACCTATCGCAAAACTAATGAATAGTTTTACAAAACTACCTGGGATTGGTGCAAAAACGGCAGCACGTTTAGCTTTTTATGTTTTAGAAATGAATGAAGCGGACGTGACAGAATTTGCGCAAGCATTAATCAATGTTAAACGTGATTTAACTTATTGTAGTGTGTGTGGCAACATTACCGATACAGATCCTTGTATGGTATGTGCGGATCCACAAAGAGATCGTTCGCAAGTTTTAGTCGTTGAAGATCCTAGAGATGTCGCATCTTTTGACCGTATGCAAGAATATCATGGTCTATATCATGTCTTGCATGGCGTACTGTCACCTTTAGAAGGAACGGGACCAGAAGATTTAAATATTGCACCATTAATTAAAAGATTACAAGACGACACAATTCAAGAAGTGATTATCGCGACCAATGCGACTGCTGAAGGTGAAGCGACGGCTACTTACTTGTCTCGTTTAATCAAACCCGCTGGTATTAAAGTGACGCGTTTAGCGCACGGTTTGTCAGTAGGGAGTGATATAGAATATGCTGATGAGATGACCTTGTTCCGCGCTATTGAGGGACGCCGCGAGTTATAATTCGCGAGAGGATTCTGAGAAGTATTTTGAAAGGATAGACCATGACTTACGGGAAATTTATTTCGATTGAAGGTCCAGATGGCGCTGGTAAAACAAGCGTTGTTAAAGCATTAGTTGCAAAATTAGAGGCTGATGGCATAACGGACTTCATGACGACACGTGAACCTGGTGGGATTAAAATCTCAGAACAGATTCGCAATGTCATTCTAGATGTAGAGAATACTGAGATGGATGCGCGCACGGAGGCTTTATTATTCGCGGCTGCTCGTCGTCAACATCTCGTTGAAAAAATATTGCCGGCTCTTGAAGCAGGTAAATTAGTGATTTGTGATCGATTCGTGGATAGCTCGCTAGCTTATCAAGGGGTAGCGCGCAATATACCGACGGATTTAATTTGGGAAATCAATCAGTTTGCGATTGATAATCATTTACCAGATTTGACTATTTTAATTGATGTACCAGCGGAAATTGGTTTAGAAAGAATTAATCAGGCTAAAGGTCAGCGACAGTATGATCGTTTAGACCGAGAAGGTGTTTCTTTCCATAATTTGGTTCGAGATGCGTTTCTTTCTTTCGAAGCAAGCTCAGACCGCATTGTCTTAGTGGATGGTACTCAAACAATCGATGAAATCACTGAAAAAATCTATCATATTTTGAAAGAAAAACAAATGATTTAACGATGAACAACCAAACAGGAGGGATTAAGATGAAATTAGTTATCGCAATTGTCCAAGATCAAGATCAGAATATTTTAAGTAATGCCTTTTTAGAAGCCAATATTCGTGCAACAAAGTTGAGTAGTACAGGTGGTTTTTTACGTTCCGGCAACACAACCTTTTTACTAGGGGTAGAAGATCATCTTGTTGATGAAGTGTTAGATATTATTAAGAGTTGTTCAGAATCACGTGAACAATATATTTCATCCCCAATCCATTTGGATGTTAGTTTAGATATTTCAGCTTCTTATCCAATTCGCGTTGAAGTGGGTGGAGCGACTGTGTTCGTCTTACCAATTGACAGTTTCCATCAATTTTAATTGCCGAGCGTTTAGGGCAATTTGTTCAAACTCTAGGTAGCTAAGCCCCTTGTCGGTAACTTTGTCAAAGTGAAGAAGGGATTTTATGAAGCTAGTCATTGCGGTTGTACACACAATCGATCGAAATCAATTGAATCGGGCTTTGGTAGAAGGGAATTTCCGAAGTACCAAATTGAAGTCTTCAGCTAGTTTTATGCGTGAAGGAACGGTCAGTTTTCTGATTGGAATTGAAGATGCAAAACTAGAGGACTTGTTAGCCTTGATTCGCGACAATACGCAGGCGCGTGAAGAATTTGTGGAAGAACCCCAAACGCGAACAGCAAAATTTGCGAAACACCGTACCCAAGCATTAGAAATTGTGGTCGGAGGCGCACTGGTGATTGTATTAGAAGTAGAGCAATTTTATCAATATTAACGGCATGAGCTTGTTCGAGTCAGGTGAATGAAACCTGATTTGAACAAGCTTTCATCTCAAAAAGATACGTAGGTGTTTGAAACATGAATCAACAAACTGAACAATTCCAAACTTATTTCAATAACTTGATTGCCCAAAGGCAGCTTTCGCACGGTTATTTATTTACGGGCGACGATCTACCCGGCAAGCGAGCAGTCGTCAAAAGTGTTGGTCAGGCTTTGGCATGCCCATCTTTCGCGGAAAAGGGACAGGCTTGTCAAAATTGTGAAGTGTGTGAACGAATATCCGCTGACCAGTATCCAGATATTCTGACAATTGAACCCGACGGTAAGTCAGTCCGAGTGGATCAAATTCGTGAATTGAAAGATTGGTTAGTTAAAAGTCCGGTGGAAGGGCTGTTTAAGATCGCAGTGATTGAAGCGGCTGAGAGTATGAATCCATCAGCAGCTAATGCCTTGTTAACATTCCTTGAAGAGCCTGTTGCAAATGTGCATATGTTTTTACTTGCGAAAGAGGCTGAACAATTACTTCCCACTATTCGCTCGCGTGTGCAGCAAATCCATTTCCAACCAGACGATCAGGCCTTTATTATCGAACAGTTACAAAATCAAGGGGTGACGAGTGCCCATGCCCAAATCATCGCTCGCTTTTCAAGTGAAACGGTTGAGCGTTTGGTAGAGGATTATGATGAAAATGACATTCAAAACTGGTTCTTGGCATTGAATCAATTTTACAATTTGTTGGCGACGGGTAACCGTTCGGCTTTTGTTGTGATTCAAAGTCGCCTAAAACCTTTTTTGTCAGTTCAACAAACTCTCGATAGCATCGATTATTTATTGATGCTGAACCACAGTACCGTTCGTCAATTAACTGCTTCAAATTCAACGGAATCTCCGAAAGTAGGGATTCAAGCGAAGTTTGTTCAACAGTTATTGGCCCAACATTCGCTCGCAATCACACACTTATTGAATGTGAACCAAACATTATTTGAAGTTAAACAACGCGTCAGTGCCAATGTTAGTCCGCAATTAGCTTTTGAGCGTTTAGCGATTAAGCTATGTCAGTGGCGCTAACAAGCAGGTTAGATAAAGTAATTAGAACAATTAAGACAGGAGGAGTGCGCATGGACTATCAAGATATTAAGCAACTACTCGATCATTCATCCGAGCAGCTCATCCAATTAAGTGAAACTGTGGCCCGACTTTCAGGTGCCTTGAATGAACTAATGGAAGAAAATAACCGTTTGCGTATGCGTAATCACGAATTGATGAGTTTGGTCAGTCAGAACTACCAAACGCCAGCGACTAATAATGAAGAACAATCGACTGCTGAGCAAATGGAAGCAGTCACTGATGATAATGCAAGTGGTAAAGATCGTCTACAAACTTTTTATGATGAAGGCATTCATGTTTGTCATCCATATTTTGGCTCCCAACGTTATCCTGATGAGGAATGTATGTTCTGCCAAGGTGTTTTGGATGGTTTAGACCACAATTAAATTGTGTTGGTCATCAACGAGGCAATTAAAGCCAGTTTTAAGGAGAGAAATTAATTCATGTTAAATGACTCATTCGCGCAGCTCGTTCATCCGAATGAACGAGTTGATACGTTTATCCGCGAAGATCTCAAAATTATTCAAAGCCCGGATTATTTTGCTTTCTCAGTGGATGCTATTTTATTAGCAGATTTTATCACTTTGCCAGAGCGCCGGGCTTTTCGTTATATTGATTTTTGTACTGGAAATGGTGTTGTTCCGCTTTTGTTGAGTTATCGAACTACAAGGCCACTTGTGGGCGTTGAACTGCAAAGTGAGCTAGTGGATATGGCGCGACGCAGTGTCCAATTGAATCAGTTGACGGATCAAATCGAGATCATGGAAGCCGATATTAATGACTTAACGAAACCTAAGCAATTATTTGATATTATTAGCTGTAATCCTCCTTATTTTGCGGTGGATCGTACGAAGGATCAACATCGTTTAACCAGTCATGCGATGGCTCGCCATGAAGTGACTTTAACGTTAGATCAGTGGATTTACAAAGCTTCAGTGTTAATTCGTGAGAAAGGGAAGTTGTACTTCGTTCATCGTCCGGATCGTTTAGATGATATTACGGAGACTTTATTGAAGCATCAGTTTTCGATTCATCGAATTCGTTTTGTTCATCCTAAAGTTAGTCAGAATGCGAATGCTATTTTAGTTGAAGCGATTTATCGTGGCGGGCGCCAAGGTGTCAAGATTGAGCCGCCAATCATTGTGCATACTGAAGAGAATGAATATACGGAAGAGATGCAGGCGATTTATTTTGGCTAGCAAAGATAAGCAATTTTACTTTTATGTGTTATATTGTGCTGATCAGACGCTTTATGGCGGCTTTACAACGGATTTAACAGCGCGCTTAGCCACTCATAATGCTGGTAAAGGTGCTAAATATACACGGGTTCGTAAGCGTCAGCCACTTAAAATGATTTATGCTGAAAAGTGGAGCACGAAATCTTTAGCGATGTCGGCTGAGTACCACTTTAAACGCTTGAGTCGTTCTGCTAAAGAAGCTTTCTTACTTGAACAAGGGGTTGCGGATGTTAAAAGCAATGGTTTTGTACTGGTGAATCGTATTCCAGAAGAAGCAACGATAGTTAATCCAACAATAACAAATGAAACCGAAGAAATTTAGATAATTAAACATAAGGAGGTAGACGCCATGCAAATACAATCAAGTTTTAATCAGTCAGTCGATACAACTAAAGGACGTTTATATCTGGTGCCGACACCCATCGGTAATTTAGAAGATATGACCTTTCGCGCGATTAATACACTTAAAAGCGTCTCCTTAGTATTGGCAGAAGATACTCGCCACACAATTAAACTGTTCAATCATTTTGAAATTGACACAAAGATGCGTAGTTTTCATGAGCACAGTCGTCCACATGAAGTGGATGAGTTGATTGAATTATTGGAAACGGGATCGGACTTAGCCTTAGTTTCAGATGCTGGTTTGCCATTAATTAATGATCCAGGGCATCCTTTGGTGCAAGCTTGTATGCAGGCAGAAATTTCAGTGATTGCCTTGCCAGGAGCGAATGCTGCTTTAACGGCTCTAATTGCTTCTGGTTTATCGAGTGAAACCTTTACCTACTATGGTTTCTTCCCTCGCGCAAGCAAAGAACAAAAGGCAGTTTTAAACTTAGTAGGGAGTCGTATGGAAACAGCGATCTTTTACGAGTCGCCATTTCGAATTAAAAAGGCTATCCAAGCGATTCATAAAGAACTCGGCGCTAGTGTACAAGTAGTGATTGCCCGAGAGTTAACCAAACGCTATGAAGAATATTTACGTGGCACAGCCGCTGAGTTAGTTGCTTATCTCGATGAAACTACCTTAAAAGGTGAAATTGTCTTGATGATTGAAGGCGGTCAATTAGCTGACGCAATGGGCACAAACGCTGAAATCGATGGCTTGGCGGAGCAACCGTATAAAGAGCAGGTGCTGTACTTTATCGAGGAAGAAGCCATGTCAGCGAAAGATGCCATTAAGCATGTCGCTAAATTACGTGATGTGAAAAAGCAAGTGGTTTATCAAGCTTATCACGAGATTTAAGACTCATTGGGTCTGAATGTCGCTTGTTTTCAATAGATTGGGGGGGATTTTATATTCTATCTAGTTGCTGTGGCTTTATTTGCCTTGATGTTATTGGCAATCCGTCTTAAGCAGGTCTATTTACAGCCGGTCGTATTTGCTTTATATGGTATCACAAGTTTATTGTTTGCAATTTTTGAATATGGTTCTTTGACCCCTATCTTTATGATTCGCTATTTTTTCTATTTATCAGGGGCTTTTATGACCGTGGTCATTCCCTTCTTTCTGTTATTATTTGCCTTATTGGTGATGCAGAAAACGATGCAGCATCGGAATGGTAATCCGTTTCGTTATGCAATAAGTGTGGTAATTGTTGGTGTAGTGCTGGCTTTCACCGCCTACACCGTCTGGATGATACTGCAACATGGTTATTTAGAAATTATTCGTTTTATGGGCATGTACGTTTACATTGCCATGTATTTGATTGCGACCTTTATTAGCTATGTGTTATTGAATTTAATTCTGAAATTCTGGCCGAAGAAAAATAATTATACTGAAATTATTGTGTTAGGTGCCAAGATTGATGATGAAGGTGTATTGAGTGAGACTTTAAGAGAGCGTTTGGAGTTAGCGGTTAATAACTATTTGGCAAATCGTGCACAAGAGAAACCGACGAAAATTTTTGTAACAGGTGGAAGTATTGATCCGGAAAGTCCAACGGAAGCTGAAGAGATGGCTGGATTTTTACTTGCTCAGGGAATTCCAGCAGAAGATATCGTGTGTGAGAATCGTGCTTTAAACACAGATGAAAATTTTTATTTTACTAAGCAACTTCTACAAAATCCAGAACCTGTCTTAGTCGTAACAAGTTCTTTCCATTTAATTCGGACGCACTTTTTTGCTTGGCAAAATCAAGTGCAGATTGAAATGAAAGGCGCACGTTCGTCGGTATTTTCTTGGGGATACTCAGTAGTACGCGAATATTTGGCCTTTTTCATTCTGACCAAGGAAATTAATTTTATCTGTATGATTAGTCTGGCAATTTATTCGATCCTGCAAGTTTCGAAGCTTTACTAGAAAGTAGGTGCTCACTTTATGTCAATTGAACCACAACGTTGCCAATGGATTGCTGGCAAACCTGATTACTACGTCGCTTACCATGATACTGTTTGGGGCAAACCGGAACATGATGACCTTGAACTTTTTAAATGGCTAGTGTTAGAATCTTTTCATGTTGGGCTTTCTTGGCAGTTAGTTTTATCGAAGCAAACGTATTTTGCGGAAGCTTTTGATCAATTTGACTACCACAAGATTGCGCAATATGATGACGTAAAAGTCGAAGAACTGAGCAACAACGCCAACATCATTCGACACCGTGGCAAAATACTAGCGACCATCGCTAACGCTCAGGCTTTTCTTAAAGTTCAAGCCGAGTTTGGGCAGTTTGATACTTATATTTGGTCGTTTACAGCTGGCGAAACGCTTCTCAATGAAACAGATGAGCGTCCGACTTCCAGTGAGTTAAGTGATCGTGTGACCAAAGATATGAAAAAACGTGGTTTCAAATTTATTGGTTCTGTCACCATTTACTCTTATTTACAAGCAATTGGAATCATCAATGATCATGATTTATCTTGTGAATTTCGTTAAATTATATAAAATATTTAAAACGCTCTTGAAGCTTGCGATGGCAACTTTCAAGAGCGTTTTGTTCTGTTATCAATTTAGCGTTGATTTACCGCTCTTTCTGCTTCGTTCAGCTGATTGTTTTCTAAGGCGGTGGTTGCTTTCAAAACTCTATAGATGATCGTGGCGTTCAAGCTTTTCCAGATCAAACGGCTAGGCTCTGTCTAATTCGCTTGGCTCATTATCAGAGAAGCTGCGTGGATTGCCCTTGATACCGCTATGGAAAACAAGTCGCTGAGCTACTCAAAGCGGTGTAAATAACCATTTTGAAATTTTGTAGAAGAAAAGAAATCGTGGACACGGTCTGTTTTTTCTTAGTATTTTGGCTAGTGAATGTAATTGTTTAACCATCAGAAAAAGCGGTTCTATAATTTTTAGTGTTGGTGAGAAATCATCAGCACTATTTTTGTATACACAAAAAGCCAGTGATTTCCGTTATGATGTAAGTACGACCAAACACATAAGAAAGGAAATCGACATGGCTTACT
>NZ_WJQT01000059.1 GCF_009659375.1 Fundicoccus ignavus | reverse complement strand
TGGTGGGTAAATAATAACTGTCAGACCAAGTTTACTCATATATACTTTAGATTGATTTAAAACTTCATTTTTAATTTAAAAGGATCTAGGTGAAGATCCTTTTTGATAATCTCATGACCAAAATCCCTTAACGTGAGTTTTCGTTCCACTGAGCGTCAGACCCCGTAGAAAAGATCAAAGGATCTTCTTGAGATCCTTTTTTTCTGCGCGTAATCTGCTGCTTGCAAACAAAAAAACCACCGCTACCAGCGGTGGTTTGTTTGCCGGATCAAGAGCTACCAACTCTTTTTCCGAAGGTAACTGGCTTCAGCAGAGCGCAGATACCAAATACTGTTCTTCTAGTGTAGCCGTAGTTAGGCCACCACTTCAAGAACTCTGTAGCACCGCCTACATACCTCGCTCTGCTAATCCTGTTACCAGTGGCTGCTGCCAGTGGCGATAAGTCGTGTCTTACCGGGTTGGACTCAAGACGATAGTTACCGGATAAGGCGCAGCGGTCGGGCTGAACGGGGGGTTCGTGCACACAGCCCAGCTTGGAGCGAACGACCTACACCGAACTGAGATACCTACAGCGTGAGCTATGAGAAAGCGCCACGCTTCCCGCAGGGAGAACGGCGGACAGGTATCCGGTAAGCGGCCGGGTCGGAACAGGAGAGCGCACGAGGGAGCTA
>NZ_WJQT01000058.1 GCF_009659375.1 Fundicoccus ignavus | reverse complement strand
TTTTTTTATGTTTTCGAAAACCCCTGGCTATGCCGGGGGTTCCGGAGAGCTTCCAGCGTGGGGACAAAAACACCTCCTTTTATGCTAGAATATGGCTGGTTTCCCGACCGCCACATTCATGTTAAAAGGAGGTAGTCCCATGCAGGACAAGAGTAGTTTAGCACATACAAGATGGAGATGTAAGTATCACATTGTTTTCGCACCGAAATACAGAAGACAAATTATTTACGGTAAGTATCGACAAAGCATTGGTCAGATAATCAGAGAACTTTGTGAGCGTAAAGGCGTTGAGATTCACGAAGCTAATGCTTGTCGCGATCATATTCATCTCCTAGTCAGCATTCCACCCAAACTAAGTATCTCTCAATTTATGGGTTACTTAAAAGGGAAGAGTAGCTTGATGATATTTGATCGCCATGCTAATTTGAAATATCGCTATGGTAATCGTAAATTTTGGTGTCGTGGATATTTTGTAGATACAGTGGGCAGAAATAAAGAGCAGATTCAGCAGTATATAAGAGATCAGTTAAAAGATGACTACATGAGTGATCAATTGACACTGTTTGAGGAGTTCGATCCATTTACTGGAGCAAAAAACAAGAAAAAATAAAAGGATTCTTTAGAATCAGCGCGTGAGTGTGGTGCAGAAGGAGACCTTTTCAGTAGGCCTTTTAGGCCAAGGCCGGCAACAGAGGCTTCCAGCCGAAGAGCAAACCACCAGTTCACACTGGTGGTTTTGATT
>NZ_WJQT01000057.1 GCF_009659375.1 Fundicoccus ignavus | reverse complement strand
AAAGAGTTATTGTAAAGTCTCCCCAGGTGTGTCATTAAATATCCCAACAGATTGCCCTGGCCTGACCCCCTAAATGCAATTTTGGGATTCCCTTTTAGTTGCTTTCATTAAAATGTACCAGCGCAGTAAAAAAAGCACAAAGTATATTGTTTATGTAACTCACTATCTCATTTGCACTGGTTACATGGCAGCTTCAGACTGACTAAAACTACACTTTTCCCACCATGGTTCAAAGATCAACAGAACTGGGCCAACAAAAGCAATTTTTTCATGTGGTCTAACTACCAACTTATTATGAGTTAAGTTACTTTTAGGTTTAAAATCACAGCAGTTTTTCCCTCCACACCTCCCAGAGATACTTTCAGGGTGGCTAAACTTGGCTAAAGGCTTCCGGACCAACCCTTGTTTCTTTATGGTGCTTGTGTCCTGACAACCGCGTAAGGCATGGAAATTCAGCTATTTATCCGATCGTTTATATGGGCGTGCGGCCGCGATATCCTGCAGATGCATCCAGTACTAGTATGGCCCGGGGGATCCGCTCGCACTTAGCCTGTTAAGGGGTTCGCGCTCGTCTAGTCTGTGCTGTTGCCTGGATAGTAAATTATCATGGTACAAACTTTTAAGAGCCAGTTAAATTGAGATGGATTTAAAAAGAGTTATTGTAAAGTCTCCCCAGGTGTGTCATTAAATATCCCAACAGATTGCCCTGGCCTGACCCCCTAAATGCAATTTTGGGATTCCCTTTTAGTTGCTTTCATTAAAATGTACCAGCGCAGT
>NZ_WJQT01000056.1 GCF_009659375.1 Fundicoccus ignavus | reverse complement strand
AGAACCTGACTGGTTTGAGCATCGTTTGTTTAAAGGACCGGATACCGATATTAATCTGCATGTGTTCAGTTTGGGCACATCAGAGATTGATAGAATGTTACGCTTCCGTGATTGGTTGCGGACTAATGATACTGATCGGGACAAATATGCACAAGTCAAACGAAGCTTGGCAAAGAATAAATGGAGGCATGTCCAGCACTATGCGAATGCTAAAACATCAATAGTACAGGAAATCATGAAAAGAGCGAATAGTAATAATGCTTAAGGAGAGTGTCATGTTTTCTTGGTTTGTTATAGGAGGTTATATCAATGAAAAATATAGTAGATAATTTGTCGAAAAGTAAAGTTATTTTAATGTGCGGCCCTGCGGGAGCAGGTAAATCAACACTAGCAAAAAAATTTGAAAGTACCGGGATGACAATACTATCTTATGATGAAGAATCATTCAAACGAGGTTTGAATGAACATCCTTTACCTCAGGAGGTTTTAGAAGATATTAAAACCTATCTTGATGAAAAACTAATTTCACTTATCATGCAAAACATTGATATTGTTCTCGATTATTCATTTTGGTCTAGAGAAATGAGAAATGAATATATTTCATTATTAAAGAAATACGACATAGAACCCAAAATCTATTATATAAAGACACCTAAGGAAGTTGTTATGGAACGTATTCGAAAAAGAAACGGAAATCATCAAAATGATATCATATTGACGGAGCAAACAGCTTCCACTTATTATGATCATTTTCAACCCCCAACTGATGAAGAAGGTGAAGTTATAGTAGTCGAGGGATATTAATATTGTGGTTTTAGGCATGGAAATTGTACTAGATGATAAG
>NZ_WJQT01000055.1 GCF_009659375.1 Fundicoccus ignavus | reverse complement strand
TATCGATCAATTAAGATTATCTCCTTATATCTTATCAGTCACACAATCGCAGATTCGTTACACTGACGAGTTAAGAGCGCTCTATTATCAACAAAAAGATCAATTTGAATCTGGGATTGACTGGTTACGCTCTGTTGGTTTAGGTCCAGAATTAATTGGAAGAAAGCGTGCTTCCAGCCTGATTACTCTCTTAAATCATTACCCTAATTTCCAAGCCTATTTAGAAGCTAAAAAAGAAAAAAATGACCCAAAGAAAATGAGTGATAAGGAACGAATAAAACGATTAGAACATCAACTCAAGTATGTTGAACAAGAGAATCGATTCTTAAAAAAAAACATTTGGATCGATCAGATGCAGGACACGCCTTAAGCAACACGCAGATTAAGTATAGTTTAATTGAAGCAACGCTAAATGAAGCAGGTAACCTGTTATCTTTATATTGGCTCTGCAAGGTTGCGGGCGTGTCTCGCTCTGGCTATTATAATTGGCTGAACGTGACAAGACCTAATCAGCAACAACGAGATCAAGCGGATCAAGAAGATTTCAAAACCATCTTAAAAGCGTTTTTTAAGCACCGTTATCAAAAAGGAAGTCGTAGTATTCACATGACTTTATTGCATGAACGAACGGTCATGAATCGTAAAAAGATTTTACGCTTAATGCGCAAGTATGGGCTCTACTGCAAGCATCGTAGACCCCGTACCCGTAAACGAATTATTCGAGAAACTCAAGAACATTCCATCAAACCGAATCTCGTTCAACGACAGTTCAAAGCCTTTGGTCCACGAACTGTTTTATTAACAGACATTACTTATTGCTTATATGGTCAGGATAAGCGAGCTTATTTATCCACCAT
>NZ_WJQT01000054.1 GCF_009659375.1 Fundicoccus ignavus | reverse complement strand
AAAAGATGCTTGCACTAGCGATAAAGAACAGTATTGGTAACAGTTTGTCAGAAATGATGCTCACCCATTTAGGATATCCTTTAACGTTAGTTTCTAAACTAGGGAGCCTATTAATTTTAGTAATGATTTGATCCAATGAATAACTAGAATAATCAAATTGGATTGCTTTTTTTATTGAATTTGCGAAATCTTTATCAACTAAATAGTAGTCAGACAGTTTAGCAATCTGATGATGAACTATTTGCCAGTTACTTCTATTGTTAATGTCATCACTAAGTTGAGAGGATATACCGTGAATTCTAATGTCTTGATCCTGCATATTGATTTCATGTCTATGAATGGCAGTTTTAGCCTCATTAATATCTGTATCACTGATACCTGCTTCTGGATCTCTTTCAATCCAACATTCTATTGCTTCAACTGTTAGATTATCAACACTATCCACATTTGTTTTGTCTAATATTAAATTTATAGTCTCTGATGTTTGTATCAGTTTTGACTGTTGCTCCTCTTTTTCCTTCTGTTTATTGAACTCGTAATCCTCATTTGCTTTCTCCTGAATATTAATTGTCGTGAGGTACTCATCTTTGAAGTCATACATTTCATTGTATAAGTCCTGGCCAATATCCATTATTAATGCTTCATTTTTTTTATGTAATAATATAACGGGCGTTGTACCCTCTTTGATTCTTTGTATTTGTTCCTGTGCATACTCAATAACTGAGACATTCTGATTGATAAACTCTAGGTTTCCCTCAATCTCTTTGTTTTCATTGTCGTGTATAGTAAGTAACTTTCGATAGTCATTAAACTGGTCTATTTTCTGCATAGTATACCTCCAATTATAATATTCATATAAATTATAGCAT
>NZ_WJQT01000053.1 GCF_009659375.1 Fundicoccus ignavus | reverse complement strand
TGGTTTCCAGCAGATCGTTAATCAGCGCACGACGGGTGGTTTCATCCAGACGCACGGTCACGGTCACCAGCAGATCAATATCGCTATGCGGTTTCAGGCCGCCATCCACCGCGCTGCCATACAGATGCACGGCCAGCAGGGTCGGTTCCAGATGACGTTCAATCACGCCCACCACTTCAGACAGCTGGGTGCTCACTTCCGCAATCACCGCTTCACGCATAATGTTCAGTTTGGTTTTCGGACGGCTGCCCTGCTGGGTCACATCGTTGCTGCTCCACAGCATCAGGCAACGGCCCACCGCATAACGCGCCTGCTGTTTGCTCGCACGCGGCATGCTCTGCACGCCAAAAAAGCAATCATAGCACGCCATAAACACCGCCACCGCACCATTACCGCCGCTACGTTCGGTCAGGGTACGGCTCCAATTACGGCTACGCATACTCTTCCTTTTTCAATATTATTGAAGCATTTATCAGGGTTATTGTCTCATGAGCGGATACATATTTGAATGTATTTAGAAAAATAAACAAATAGGGGTTCCGCGCACATTTCCCCGAAAAGTGCCACCTAAATTGTAAGCGTTAATATTTTGTTAAAATTCGCGTTAAATTTTTGTTAAATCAGCTCATTTTTTAACCAATAGGCCGAAATCGGCAAAATCCCTTATAAATCAAAAGAATAGACCGAGATAGGGTTGAGTGGCCGCTACAGGGCGCTCCCATTCGCCATTCAGGCTGCGCAACTGTTGGGAAGGGCGTTTCGGTGCGGGCCTCTTCGCTATTACGCCAGCTGGCGAAAGGGGGATGTGCTGCAAGGCGATTAAGTTGGGTAACGCCAGGGTTTTCCCAGTCACGACGTTGTAAAACGACGGCCAGTGAGCGCGACGTAATACGACTCACTATAGGGCGAATTGAGTGAAGGCCGTCAAGGCCTAGGCGCGCCGGATCCCCCGGG
>NZ_WJQT01000052.1 GCF_009659375.1 Fundicoccus ignavus | reverse complement strand
TTGGTACAATTTAATTAATCATAGAGAATCTACTGATTATTTTGGTGAGAGATCATAATCATATAGTTTCCCATGTAGTACTAAATAGTGAATGGATTTTAGAAATCGGTCCATACATCCAATCAGAACGACCTTATGCTTTTTAGCGTGAGGTTGTTTTTTTGCTCGATAATAATAATCAACGATATGATTCGGACCTGATGTTTGTGAACGAATCATATTTGTTATGACAAGATATAATGTTTTTCTAGCCAATGTATTCCCACGTTTACTAATTTTATCGTAATTAGGCGAGTCACCTGATTGAAACCGGCGGATATCAATGCCAACAAAGGCATTGAGTTGCTTATGATTATCAAATCGCGTAATATCCCCTAACTCCGCAATCAAAAGAGCAGCTGTTAATTCACCGACGCCTGAAAAACTAGTGTAAACATAAAATTCTTTAAATGATTGAGCTCTATCAATGAGCTTTTTTTGAATTTCTTTCTTTTGTCGGACAAGCTGTTGAAGTTTACTCGCCCAGTCAATAACTAAGAACGTTTCAAGCGAATCATTATCCACTGCAGGATAGGCATCCTTAGCGATAGTGAGAATAGATTCTGCTTCAAGTAACGCCTTTGTTTGGGATATGTTTTTCTTAGTATTTTTATAAATGAGATTCTTCACTTTAGTTCGGCTATAGTTCAGTAAACTATCCGGGTGTGGAAATAATTGAATCATTTCTAAGGCATATTCACTGGCAACAGAACTAAAATAAGACTCTAATTCAGGAAAAGAGAGAGTTAAGAATGCGTGTAGTTGATTCCGTGCATACTTTATAGCTTTTTCATTGCTCTCGTACCAACGTGATAATGTCGTCATTTCTTGATACTCTTTATCAATGCCAATCTTTTTCTTTCGCTCCATAAAATAGTGAGTTAAAGCGAGTTTATGTGCATCACTTTTATCGGTTTTGTTCACTCGAAGGCTATCTGTTTGTTTTCTTGCTTCGAGCGGATTTAACAGATAATAGTCAAAGTGATGATCCTGACAGAAGCGTTCGATGACTCTTGAATAGACTCCCGTCGCCTCGAGTACAATTTCAGGAACGGTTTGACACAACTGAGCTCGAGCTAACAGGCCATTTAACCCTTCTTGGTTATGAATCATCCACCCTTCGAATAGACACTTATTATCAGAATAATGCACAACATAGCTGCGACCGTTACTTACATCTAATGCGATAACATCCAATGTAATCATCCTT
>NZ_WJQT01000051.1 GCF_009659375.1 Fundicoccus ignavus | reverse complement strand
CCATTCGAGTCCTTGTCTAAAAATGGGCAGACTCGTCCCTTTGTTATTCGCTTTTAAAATTTTTATAGGTTCCGACTGATTAACTCAGCTTTATAATCTAAAGTGTTGAACACGTTCGTAGATTGCGAAAAATTCTTTGTAATACACATGACTCGTCGATAAGTGATAAAACACTTGGCGCGCATGTCGGACGATTCTTACGCCCACTTTAAATACCTGATGACGGAGTGTCGTCATCTGACATTTAACAGACGCTTTGGGTAAACAACCTGTTTTAAAACACTGAATCAGCGTATAAGCTAATTGACTCATCACTAAGCGGGCTTGATTCGCTTGGAACGTTGAATGGTCAGTCTTTCCCATCATAAAGCCATATTTCGCTTCTTTGATGTAATTTTCCATGGTTCCTCGTCGTTGATAAGCTTTAATAACCGACTGAACCGGCACTTTAATCAAACTGGTCGTGATAAAGGTGTACCGATAAAAGAGTTCGTCTGCCGGTCGAATCGCTTGGACACAAACACGTTGAGGCCGGTCCCACGTCCCTGCTTGATAGTCAAAGTCGAAATAGACCGTCCTTGAGTGTGTATAGTCCTCACTTTCAAGGTTAGGTAGCGCTTGTTCTGCGAAGCGTTTCAAACGAGCATTGGCTTTTAAACGGATGATAAAATCCACATTGTCTACGTCACACTGGTTGTAAATCTTTGGGGTCGCAAATCCACTATCACCTCGTAACAAGCATTGAGTGAGTGTTGGAGAGGTTTTGAACTGTTCAAACAAAGGTAACAAGAAAGCTACTGCGTCTGTTGAGGTGTAGTCATTGCCTGGACGATGGGTGGGTTTAAGGAAATCACCGGAGATGCCATCAAAGGCAACTAATGGGTGATAACCGGTCGTTTGATAATGTGCATTGTAGTCCGTCATTTCTTGGTCACCAAATGTGTCTAAGTGAGTCGAATCTAAATCAATGATCCATTCAGTTTGTTGCCGTTTGGTGCGGGCAGTTTCGTTAAAGAAATCGATCAAATGAGTCATCCCTTGAAGAACGCGATCATCCAAACTATTCCAAAAACGTGAGAAAGTCGGCTGCGACGGTAAGGTGTCTTTCTCTAATAAAATTTTCAGAGCTGGATCATGACGCAACACATTTTGAGAGATGTCTTGAAAGTAACCGCCGAAGTACTGGAAAAGTGCGCTTTCAAATAGGCTCTCATTGGAATGGTACGCATTCGAGCGCTTCTGAGTAAACGGAATAAAATGTTTGACCCGATCCGTTAATCGAATGTT
>NZ_WJQT01000050.1 GCF_009659375.1 Fundicoccus ignavus | reverse complement strand
TTCATCTGAAAAGTATAAGGGGCGAATCGGTTTGTTAGATCTAGCGAGTAACTTTTGACTTAGAAAGACACGCGCACGTAAATGTTCAAAGTTTCGATAACCAAAACCACTTCGCTTGATTGTTTTAATTTTGTTGTTCATGCCTTCAACGACGCCATTTGATAAGGTATAGGTTAAACTATTCTCAATGGCTTCACGATAATGAAAGAGTGTCGTAAAAGCCGTTCTGACATGTCTCGAGACAGTATAGTGACGCGTGTTATGTAAATCTTCTTCAAATAGTGTGACATTATTCATGATGATATCGGTTTTTAAATCATTAATCAACTCGTATTCTATGCGGAACTTTGGATCAATCGATAAGAGGTATTCAACCATACTCTTTTGGGTCACGAGTCCTTCAAATAAACGATGACTATGATAGCGTTCAAAGTCTAATTCTTCGCGATGTTTTAACAGTAGCTTCCATAAACGCTTCAGTTTCGTGTAATCTGTGGGGCGTGTATAGCGAATACGATTCATTAATTGAATACGCGATTGATTCAATGCACGATTTAATAATTGAATGAGATGGAAACGATCAATGATGATCTCCGCATTCGGAAAGAGACGTTGAAAGAACTGATAATAAGGTTTATACATGTCGATCGTAACCGTCTTAACGGACAAGCGTGCTTCGCGTGGATAGCGCATAAAGTAATCCCTCAATTCTGTTTGAACACGTTCCGGAATAATATCAATTAATCGATGGTTGTGGACATCCATAATAATCGCACTCATTCGGTTTCCAACTGATCGAAATTCATCGATACCAATATGCTCAGGCAATGTCTGTTTGGATGGATTTAGAGCTTTCGCTGCTTTCTTTAATTGAGTGCTCACGGGTGTCGGTGAAATATTTAAACGTTTCGCAATCAAGGTCATGGCTTGAATTTCGGCTAATTCAAGGGTAATCATTTGTTTGAGCGTATTCGAAATAAAACAGCGTTCATCTACTAAAGGGGTGGTCGCCATAAAGGTTGTCTGACAATGTTTGCATTGAAAACGTTGCTTCTTTAACATTAATAGAACAGGTTGCAGACCTAACGTGGTCAACTTAATCCGACTGGTTTTGTAACCAAATTTAATGAGGTCATCTGATGAGCGATTGACGACCCCACAGTTTTGACAAGCAGCAGGCTGATAAGATAGCGTCCCGAAAATAACTTTACACGTAACCTCTTTAACTAGCAGTGTGTCTACCTTATCCTCTAATACAATATTTGGGTCTTTAATTTCGAACAATTTTGCGATACTATGTATATATGCCAAGTGAATTCTCCTTTTGATGGTTGTGGTGACTATATTATAAAGGAAATCACTGGCTTTTTTT
>NZ_WJQT01000004.1 GCF_009659375.1 Fundicoccus ignavus | reverse complement strand
AAAGCGGACTTGATCCATGGATAGGTGGACCCGATGTGCGGATTTAGTTTGGTTATTACGTGAATTTAACGGTTGGCCTGGTGGACTCGATATGGATATTGGTGGTCCTGAGAGCGCGGAATAATCATATAAGACTGAAGCCGTAAACTCGGGGGATAAAGTGAGGTTAAAGCCTTGTGCTAAAAGTGTTCATGATTTTAGTCGTTGTTAGCAGCCTAAGCCTAGACCCGTGACTTGATGACAAAAAGCGGGCTAGTGAACAAGTTATCAGCTCTGACAACAACGTTTACGTTAACATGAGTGCATTAGCTTAGACCGAAGCTAGCCGATTGAACTGGGAGAGAACGCATGACAGTGGCACTTTGACAGCAAGCTCTGCCCTCGCACAAAAGCAAGCAACCAAGCACACACCTGATAAATCGATTGAAACCTTATAAGACTTAATCACACAATATAGGCCCACTTTCTCAAAAGAAAAAGTGGGCCTAGCCGTAGAGCTGTTTAAATTATAATACACAAACCTTTGAAAACCAACTCATTTTATGTTACAAATGGAACACTATTAACGCCACTAAACAACTGGGAGGATTAGTCTTCCCGATCGAAAGTTATTCGTTTAATAAAGACTTCTAAATCCTCTTTCATTCCCATGATGGCGGCGGTTAATTGAAAATCCAAGTCTTCGAGATATTCTAAACGCTCTGTAACGCCGTGCAAGTTCTTCTCCCTTTCAATGGCTTCCCATATGGCTACACGCACTTCAACCGAATCAACATACACTTCCCCTTTAGCAAAGTGTAATTTTTCCAAGCCCTTATAATGCAGGGACAACCAAACAGAACTAATCAGTAACATCAACACAACAAGTTTTGTCAAACTACTACCAGGCAAAAATTCAAAAAGGCTCACCAGCACCTCTCGCCAAGCCGCTCCTACACTGGTAAATAGAAACATAGCCAGCACCATCCCAGCCAATATGAACACGATATAGTGCTGCATACTCTCAAGCTTTCGTTGACCCAAGCCTGCTTCTTCCACTGAATCTCTTTGACAACGCGTCACATCCGCTACTGCCAACGCTGCCTCTTGATTGATTGCTGAAATCTTCTCCAATGCCTCTAAACTCGGAATACGCATATTTCGATTAAACACCAACAAACCCTTCACTTCTTTCCGCTATATTTACTCGTGAAAACAATTACATCAATTATAGCCCAGTTTATAAACACTAATCAATCAAAATGTTATTACATTTATACTTTCTTCACATAAAACAAAGTATTCTAGCCTAATTATTAAAAGGCGATAAATTTACCTACTTCAGCCAACACATTGTATTGGTTTGTTCAAGCAAAATAGAATTCAATAGAGGGAGCTCATCTTGGGCTTTACAGCAAAAAAAGACAGCATACTGTTCAGTACACTGCCTTCATTATTTATAATTCTTTGACTAATTTTCTGTCCAACCACTCGCTAAATTGATTTAGTTTATAGTGTAGTTTAAATTCAAGCCCTAAAGCTCTATCGGTTAACTCCATGGTACTCAATCGGTATTCAAACCAAACAAAGACAAAATTATGAATAAACCAGAACCAGACAAAATTAAATAAAGTATTCGGTATAAAACCTGCGACAATAAAACCTAATAACCAAGTTGCGACCCACTTACCGGTTTGGCTGTCATATTTGACCGCCAAGTAATAAGCGTATAAGAAGACTCTCGCATGATACACACCATATAGAATAAAGAATGGCAGCCCATATTCGACTAACATCCCCATCCACCAATTATGCATCACACGGTAACCACCTGTGTAATAATAATTAAAGTGTTCCATATAATATTCCGTATTCCCTGCACCCACACCCAAATAGTGTGATCCTTTTAGATGATGCCAGCCATTACGGATTAAATTATAGCGAATAACAAAAGAGCCGTCTTGCCATAAAGCGTCCAGAATATCCGTATACACCATTAAAACGGTCACTAAGCAAATGAAGCCCAAGAAAAGGATAACAATTCGTCTTAACCAAGCAGACTTAATATGTAAAATCAGATAGAAAACCATCGCATAAGCTGCCGCAAATAAAATGCCTCTCGCATTCGCAAAATAGATTAACAAGAGGCTTGAAACTGTCATCAACAACTTAAAACTCACTAAAGCCAGTGTCTTAGTTTTAGAATAATTCTCAAACGTTCTAAAACCAGAGAAGTACTGACCGTCCATATCCCGTAATTTATCATCTAATGGATGCCAACACATCATAAAAATTAAACCAAAGAAACAGAGCAAGGCAAAGTCATTAATATTCCCGAAGAACAACATGGGATTATGTAATTGACGCAGCCAATCAAAACTCCACCTTTCTGCCGCCCCATACTGTTGATTGCTTAAAACTTCAAACCAACCAATCACATGATGAACGATCATAATGCCGATGATGACTAAGGATAAGTGTTGCCTAAACAGCTTTTCGCGTATTAACCATGACAAACTGACCCCATAAATTAAAGTGACTGCTAGAATACCATTACTAATTATCCAACTCGTACGATCGGCTACCCAGAAAATTGAGGTAAAGGCCCAAATAACCAATAACAACATCATAAGCGAATAGGGTTGAATAATGACATTAAATCGGATGTCAGACCTTGCGACACCCCAAATTAAGCCGAATATCGTTAAGCTTGCTAAAGCAAGTTGAAGATAAATACTATATTCCCAAGAAAAGAATGCTAAGATAATCGCACTATACATTAAACTGCTCAAATACTTGCGCATGAATCGACTCACCTCATTTTTTATAAAATAAACTCATGATGACAGCGAGTATCTATTCATACATACCGCATTGCATCATGAGCGCTAATCGTTATTAAAACAAACCTAAAAACTTCTTGCGTTTCTTCTGAGGCTTACGCGCTTTAACCGGATCACCATTGAAGATTGAACGGGCATTTTCTTGAAAGTAATCCACCGTTTCTTGTCCATGTTCTTGACGTAAGATATCAAACGCTTTTTCTAAGTTAATCGGACGATGTTTCATGTGGTGAACATCGGAAGCCAAGATATGAATTAAGTTTAACTCAATCATTTTGTTACAAATATCTTGTAACTTACTTCCATATAGGCCGACATAAGATGAAGAAGTGATTTGAGAAACACAGCCTGCTTCAATATACTTCTGTAATAGATTCATGTCTTTAGCAAACACATGGTTTCGTTCGGGATGTGCAATCACTGGTGTAATGCCTTGGTTGATCATCTCATTGATCAGTGACCACGCATAATCTGGAATACTTGCGCTTGGAAATTCGATCAAGTAATAACGGCCTGATTCGTCTAAGGGGAGTAAATCATCGTTATATAAGTCATCAAAGAATTGTTCATTGATGCGAATTTCTTGTGAGGCATAAACTTTCATCGGAATGCCAGCCGTTTTATAATCTTCTCTTAATTGTTGAACCGCCGCTAAAATATCTGCTTTTCGATTTAAATAGCGTCCGTTACGATGGTGCGGTGTCAGAACCATATGTTCTACTCCTTCACTCACCGCAAGACGCGCTAATTCTAATGATTTCTCTAAATCTTCCGCGCCATCATCGACGCCTGGTATTAAGTGTGAATGTAAATCAATAATCATCGCTATTCCTCCTAGCTTACACAATTTCATTGTGCTTATTGTACCACACTTATACATAGGCGTTAATCTATATTTTAAGTTAACTTAATAAATTTGAGGTGTTTACAAAATATTATTACAAAAAAAGCGAAATTCTATAAAAAAAATCGCTTTTTATCATATAGATTACTAATTATAGTCTCCAATAAGCATAACCTTTTGAAGTAAACTGTTCATGATCTAAGATACTTTTAATATCAACCAGAACACGTTCTTCGTTTGTTAATTTTGGCTTATATAATGCTTCAATGTCTTCTACTGACAATGCTTTAAATTCTTCATGACCTACGGCTAAGACCACACAGTCTGCATCTTGAATGTCTTCATACTTAGATAAGGTCACGCCATATTCTTTTAATGCATCTGTTTCAGACGCCCAGGGATCGACAATCTCAGGTTTGATATCGTACTCCGCTAATCGTTTGAGTATATCGCCCACTTTAGAGTTACGCGTATCTGGAGTATTCTCTTTAAAGGTTAAACCCAATACCACCACTTTAGCCTCAATGACTTTTTTGCCTGTTTTGATTAAGCCTTTGATAATTTTATCAGCAATAAATTCACCCATACTATCATTGATCTCCCGCCCTGATTTAATAATTTGACTATGATAACCTAAGTTCTCAGCTTCATAGACGAAATAATATGGATCGACCCCAATACAGTGCCCACCCACCAAACCCGGTGTAAAGCCTAAAGCATTCCATTTCGTATTCATCGCATCAATCACATCTTTTGAATCAATGCCCATTCGGTCAAACACTAAAGCTAATTCATTCATGAAGGCAATGTTAATGTCACGTTGGCTGTTCTCCACCACTTTAGCTGCTTCCGCTACTTTAATACTTGGCGCCCGGTGTACACCCGCCTTAATCACCAACTCATATATTTTCGCAATCTCTTCTAAGGCTTCATCGGTTGTTGCGGATACGATTTCAATAATATTTTCTAGTGTGTGTACTTTATCACCTGGATTAATTCTTTCAGGTGAATAACCCACCGCAAAATCAACGCCGTGTTTCAAACCTGATTCCGCTTCTAAAATCGGAATACACACATCTTCCGTAACACCCGGATATACCGTCGACTCATAGACAACAATAGATCCTTTACTTAAATTCTTTCCAATGGTGCGCGTTGCACTTTCCACTGGATTTAAGTTAGGCGTTTTATCTTGGTTAATCGGTGTAGGGACCGACACAATATGAAACAAGGCTTCTTTTAAACGTGTTGCATCGCTTGTAAATTCAAGGGTCGTCGCTTTAATTGCTTCGTCCCCCACTTCTTTTGTCGGGTCAATGCCTTGATGGTATAACTCAATCTTGCTTTCATTATTATCAAAGCCAATTACATCCGCAACTTTCGCAAATGCCACAGCTATCGGCATACCGACATAACCTAAGCCAATGACCGATAACTTCGTTTCTTTAGTTATAATTTAATCGTATAGTGTCATCATAATTCTCCTGTCCGAATATTCCCTTAGTTTTATTTCAAAATACTTTTCATTAAGAAAATAAAAAAACAATCCTTAAAGACTGTTTTCCACAATACTTGAAACAAACCAACTGTCTGAATCCAGTATACTATGCATCACGCTATTTAGACAATTGCTTAAACGAATCATTAGAAAAACTTTTTAGTTTTGAATAGTTAAACTAAATTAACAAAAAGCCGCGGTAAAGAAATTACCCCGACTTAACTCATGATGTTCTTAATGAATACGACTATAAACTAGCGTTCTACTTCTTTTTTTGCTTTCTCAATGACACCTGTTCCACCTTCAACAACCCCGTCACTTCTTAAAACGCTCGTAATGGTTCCGATGAAACATTTCACATCAAAAGTCAGACTCATTCTTTCAACATAATCGCCATCTAATTTCGCTTTAATTGGAATAGGTAGCTCATCACGTCCGTTAATTTGCGCCCAACCAGACAGACCCGGTAGCACGTCATTGGCCCCGTATTTGTCCCGCTCAGCCACTAGATCGTCTTGATTCCATAAAGCCGGACGTGGCCCAATAATCGCCATTTCCCCTTTAAGAATATTGATGATTTGCGGTAATTCATCCAGACTGGTTTTTCTTAAAAACTTGCCGGACTTAGTAATAAAAGCCTCCGGATCGCCTAATAAATGCGTCGGCATGTCACTCGGCGTATCTGTCCTCATCGTTCTAAATTTCAAAATTTGGAAAAAGGCTTTCCCTTTACCCACGCGTTTCTGCTTAAAGAAGACCGGTCCGCTTGAATCCAATTTAATCCAGACCGCTAGGACTAGAAAGACCGGACTCAAGACGACTAAAGCCGCCAAGGATAAGATAAAATCGATCACTCGCTTTACAACTAAATACATAATAGACTCCTTATTAATAGAATTATTCCATTCAGATTGCCAGATATCTTGCAACAAGACTATATTACCATATTTGTCGACCAACAAACAGAGAAAAAGTAGCCAAAGTGCGTAAACACCTTGACTACTTTAATGAAAATTAGTTATCTTCCCCTCGCAGCGCCTGACTCATTTGAATTAAGTACTCTCTTAAGCCCGCCGCCGTCTCCGGATGCTTTAAACCATACTGTAAACTTAAATCGACATAGCCCATCCGATTCCCGACATCATAGAGCTTGCCTTCCACCCGTTTCGCAAACACTCTTTGTGTCTGATTCAAAGCCGCAATCGCATCGGTCAACTGAACTTCACCATCTTTACCAGGCGCAAGATTTTCTAACAAATCGAAAATTTTTGGCGTTAACACATAACGCCCCGCAATCCCTAACTGACTCGGTGCCTCGGCCGGACTCGGTTTCTCAACCACATCCAAGAGACTAAAGACATCCCCGTCAAAGCCCTCAACCACTTGATCAATTTCAATGATGCCATACTGATCCGTCTCGGCCTGAGGCACCTCAAGCACCGCAAGGTTCGCCGCCCCATTGACCTCATAGAGATCCAACAACTGTTTCGTAACCGGCACATCACTCTCGAGAATGTTATCCCCCAACATCACCACAAAAGCTTCGTCACCAATAAAGGATTTGGCCTGAGAAATCGCATCGCCTAAACCCTTCGGATAGGCTTGACGCACGAAGAATAAATCGGCTTTGGTCGTTGATTTAACTAGTTCCAACAATTCCCATTTGCCTTTTTCTTCCAAGTTCTGTTCTAACTCAACGTTTGAATCGAAGTGATCCTCAATCGGTCGCTTGTGTCGCCCGGTAATAATCAATATTTCTTCGATGCCCGATGCTAACGCTTCTTCGACAATAAATTGAATAATTGGCTTATCCACGATCGGCAACATTTCTTTGGCCGTGGCTTTGGTCGCCGGCAAGAAGCCCGTCCCATAGCCCGCCGCCGGAATCACAGCTTTCTTTATTTGACGCAAAGCAAACCCTCCTTTAAATCATTACTAAATATTCTTCGCACTATTTTTGAATAATTTATGAAAAAAAAGCTCATTAAGCTAGTACAAAACAATTACCTTAAAAGCTAATTAACTCATATGAAACTTAGATGCTCTTTTTCTATTTCTTCAGTCTTTTCATTAACTTACTGAAAATTTCATGAGGTTTCATTTTTAAAAACCTTTTGAAACGATCTCTTCTATTAATAGTCTTATATAATGCAGTGTACCGAGATGTATGTTGTGTCATTTGTTTGACAAAATAATTAAAATCATTTCGTATAACAGCTTCTTGATAGAGAATATGACTTTGGTCAGAAATAATCTTTCTTAAATCTTGGATTTCCTGCCGAGTTTTACTTAAATTAGGATTGGCTGATACCCTTTTGCTCGGACGCCATTCTTTCTCTTTATCTTTTACATGCAGTCTATAAGCCAACTCGTCATGTGTATGACGATAATGTGAAGCTTGTGATTTAAATATAATCTCTTTATCAACAACATCCATTTTTATGAGCTGGGATTTCATAGCTTTTTTAATTAAATTATCAATTTCTTTATTACGGACTATGACTATATTATTGCCTTGGCTATCTGTAGTATATTCAGGTAACCAAGCATCTCCAACAACAAGGTCAGCGGTTTCATTAAATACATCATCAGTAAAATCAGAGGCAGTTGGTTTAAAAAAACCCCACCCCCAATTTTGACCATATAATTCTGACTTTGGTTTAACTACTGTTTTCATTTCGCCGTCAATAAGTCCAGTCATTTTAACAGCGTATGAGCTTGCTGGTCGATCTAATAATTTATGTCGAAAATCAATATCTTTTAAATCACCCGGTTTAATTCCAACTTGAAAAGCCATTGATTCTGAAAACTTTGTGCTTTTTTGATGTCCACAAACTAATCCGATTGTATATTTAATGCGTTCTTTAAAAATTGGATCGGTCATAGCTAATAATCTCACTGAATAAATGAACGAAGGTATTCCTATTATTGCATAACGGCCAGGTTGTTCTTTAACTTTATCCATTACCTCAGAAATTTCTACTGGATAATATCTAGTTTTTGCGCCTTCTTTTATTTCTTTGATTGAAGAAGAAATGTCATATTTAAACATTTGATTACTATTTGAATCCGAATTTTTTTTAACATGTATAACATAATCAATTAAATTATTATCGAATAACTCTTTAAAAACCCAAGTTGCCATACCTCCTGAGCTAGCATTATTCCGATAATCTCCTTCTAAAACGTGTCCAACATATGTCGAATGATAGTAACCGATTCTTTCATCAAAAGATATACCGCTATCGCCAGCATATAGTTTCTCAGCAACTTCTGATTCATTTGTTTCTTTATTTAGATTCGGTGAAACGAACACTGCTGTTTGGGAGATTTCGCTGTTATCATCAATTAAGGACTCTTCAAAAAGTCCATATTCATTCATTCTCATCCTAATATTCGAATCAACTACCGACATAGCGCCACTAGCCTCACTGTATACTTTTTTCATTTCAAATTCAGTTGTATTCAATAGTGCACCTCCAAAATTATCATTTAAACGGACTTCTAACTAGCCCTTTTTCATACTTATTCAATCCCAAAAACCACATAGAAACTACGAATATTGCAACATATACTAGTCCATTAATAAGCAAATTTTTCAAAATATATAAGTCAACGAATTTGTTTATGAGAATTCCGTAAATTACAGGCGGAATAAAAGCCGGAAAAAATTTTGCAATCTCTTTCCAGAAGTATTTCATATCTAATCCAATTTTTGTATGGTTATACCAATTCATAACAATTCCATTCCCTAAAACATAGGATAAACCAGTTCCTAATGCGGCACCAACTGCTCCATATTTAATGGAAAGTGGAATTGAAATAATAATGTTTCCTATTGCCATAAATAAATAAAGATAAGATCTAAATTGATGCATATTTTTGGCACGTTGAAATTCAATGCCTATATTCTGAATCAATGGTATGGTGATTGGTATCATTAAAATCAAAGTAGTAATATAGGATGTAAAATAATCTTCTCCAGCCCATATACCTATGAATGGTCGTCCAAAGAAAATAAAACCAGATAAAATTACAGACAGCATTATAAACTGTATCCTACCAATTCTAGTAAATAGTTTTGTCAACTCAATATTATCCACATTGGCTGATACCATTCGATGGACCCTTGGGATAAATACATTTGAGATTCCTGAAGAAATTTGTGTGTAGTATGAATTAAGTGTTAATGCAACACTGTAAATTGCAACTGGAATTGTTCCACTATATCTACCCAAGATTGTTTTATCAACATTATTATTAACTTGATCAACTACCATATTAATGAAAATGAAAGAAGAATAGATTGTCATTTCTTTCATTAGTGGTTTATCAAATTCATTAAATGAAAAAGATATATTCATTTTTTTGAAGGTATAATAAACTGTTATAATTTCCACAATGATATTTACAGTTACAGTACCAATTACCATTCCTATAGAGCCATACCCAGTTAATAAAAGGGGTAAACTAATCAGAGGTGTACTTACTTGCCTTAAAATTTGAAGTGCATTTTGAAAAATGAATTTTTCATTTGCTTGTATAAATGTATTAAAAACAATTACAGGAAATGAAACCCCCAAATTGATAACGAGAATCAACATAAGTATTTGGGCTGTTATAATTTCTTCTTTTAGTAAGGTTTTCCCAAACATAACATCAACATTTACTGTCACAATGATTCCAGCAATAATTGCTATAATTCCTAATGCTGAAAATATTAATAAAAACATACCATTAAGTGTAGCTATTTTGTTTTTCTCATCTTCTATTTTGTATCTAGAATAGAATCGCATATAAGCACTGCTAAAGCCAAAATTTAATATACCTAGATAAGCAATTACGGAAGTAGCAATGTTATACAAACCATATTCATTCTGACCAAGAAGGCGAATCATTATAGGTGTATAAAGTAATCCTACTACTATCTGAATAACTTTTGAAATATATGATAGAACTACACCAATTTTAAGTTGATTTACTCTCGGTTGCAATTTTTTTCCTCAATTCTATAAGATTTTTTTTGTAATTTTGATTGGCAACTCTCTAAAAGCACCGTAATAATTCATAATATAACTAATCCCGATTAAATACATCTCGAGTATAGACTTTATCTTCAACGTCTTTTAAATCGGCTGACAAACGATTCGCCACAATCACATCAGAAATCTGCTTGAATTCATCAAAGTCCTTAATCACACGTGAACTAAAGAAATCATCCGCATCTAAAGCTGGTTCAAATACCACGACTTCAACACCCTTAGCTTTAATTCGTTTCATAATGCCTTGTATCGCCGATTGTCTGAAGTTATCAGACCCTTCTTTCATTGTTAAGCGGTGAATCCCTACAACACTCGGTTTTTTGCTTAAAATCATATCTGAGATATGATCTTTACGAGTTCTGTTCGCATCCACTACGGCAGACATAATATTCTGCGGTACATCTTGGTAGTTGGCTAATAATTGTTTCGTATCTTTAGGTAAGCAATAACCACCATAACCAAAGGATGGATTGTTATAATGCGACCCAATCCGTGGATCAAGCCCCACGCCTTCAATTATATCTTTACTATCTAAGCCACGAACTTCAGCATATGAATCCAATTCATTAAAGTAAGCCACACGTAAAGCAAGGTACGTGTTGGCGAATAACTTAATCGCCTCTGCTTCGGTTGAATCAGTGAATAGCATGGGGATGTCTTTCTTGATGGCACCTTCTGCTAGTAAGTTAGCGAAAGTTTCTGCGCGTTCAGACTTTTCACCAACCACAATTCTTGAGGGGTGTAAGTTGTCGTAAAGTGCTCGTCCTTCACGTAAGAACTCTGGTGAAAAGATAATGTTCTCTGTATTGTATTTTTTTCGCATTTCTTCAGTAAATCCAACGGGAACTGTTGATTTAACAATCATTGTTGCGGATGGATTAACACGTAACACATCTTCAATGACCGCTTCAACACTACTAGTATCGAAGTGGTTTTCCTCCGAATCATAATTAGTTGGTGTTGAGATAATGACGAAATCAGAATTTCTATGTGCTTCTTCTACATTTGTTGTCGCGATCAAATTTAATTTTTTTTTCTCTAGATAATCACCTATTTCAGCATCTTTAATAGGCGAAAGTCGCTCATTAATTAAATTCACTTTTTCTTCTAAAATATCTAATGCGATTACTTCGTTATGCTGAGCTAATAAAATTGAATTAGATAATCCTACATAACCAGTTCCTGCGATTGTAATTTTCATTTGTTTTCCTTCTTTAATTTAAAAATCATACAATACATATATATTATTATATTTTAAGTATCTGTATTATTGGCATTCTATTAATATAAACGTAATTATTATCCCGTAAGTTAGAGTTAAAATATGTTTAATACAAAAACTTCCTCACAAGGGAACAGAACAAAAGTATTTATAAGGTAAGAACTTAAGGTAATATATTTGAAAGGTAATTAATTGATTTCACTCTTTCAGATTCTAGAATTTTCGCAACATCTCTATAGTCTGTATTAAAGATATCACCAGTTTCATTTACAATATCATTAGTCCGATTTAATAAAGCAAATTTCTCCAATATTGTTTCGATTCGTGAATTCATATTAGCTCCACCTTGTCTTTCAAATACAATGAAATCTTTTTCTAACAATATAGAAAAAGCTACCCCGTGAAATGAATCGGTACAAAATACTTTGCAATTATGAATATAGTCAATAAATTCGGAAGGCCCAGTTTCATAGATAGTATAATCATTATTGTCACCCAAATTTATTATATTTAAGTTATAATCTTCTGCAATTCTATTTATTTGATTTCGATATTCCTCTGGTATTCCACCTAAAAAATATGTCAATAAAAATTCCTTATCTGTTTTTGGAGCCGGTTTTCCAATTTGTAACCACTCTTCTTTTGTTAACAGCATAGTTGGATCAACGTGCACAGGAACTTCTCGTCCAGTTAATTCTTTAATCAAGTCTGCACCGCCTTGTTCTCTAACGGATATATTAGGGATTTCATTAATCCATTTCTTATACTTATTTTTTTCATTCTCTCCTAGCTCGGTTACACCAAAACTTGCAGCGTATGTATTTCTTTGATTTTGATTAGCAAATTGCGCAAAAAATGCAGATGATAATCTGTTCATCGACGGATTCCACACTTGATCACTTCCAATTACGAAAGCATCATAAATATTTCTTAATGAAGATAGATTTTCCGTAATCTCATATGTTTTTTTAGTTTCATTAATATAATGAAGTGAAAAATCTTTAAAGTATTTTTCTCTTCTCTGGTTAGTTTTGTATTTACTACCAGGAATCAAGAACTTTATAAAATGGTAAATTTTTCTTGCATAACTATTCATTAGTGATCTTTTATTAGGTCTTCTTTCAATTTTTATCGTTTCAACCTTATAATCCATTTTTTCTAAAGTTTTTTCCAAAGCATAATTCTGCAATCTATTTCCATAGTTAAAGTATCCGTTTAGTGTTATAATTGCTATTTTCTTCATAAAAAAATCCACTCCTTGACCGTGCTGCGTTTGCACGAAATTTAAAAATATAAATAAATATCTGATCATTAAAATTCTGATTTATGATTTACTCGATATAAATAAAATTTCACCTACCTGGTAAACTTAGTTGTAGTTTCCTTCAAATATATTATAACTGAAGAGAATGGTTAAAATGTTTGATTGATTAACTACTAAGAGCTGCTGTCCTTTCAACCGTTTATTTTTTCATCCTGCGCTTGTAATGTATAAAGTCTAAAAAACACTATTTATGACAAGGTAAATGAACTCATTGAGATCTGGGTATATTGAACAAAAATTTATTATAGACTTTCATTAATTCATCCTTATTTTAAATATGGATTTTAGTTACTTAATTTATTCCCTTAATTTATTTTGATGTTTTTTGAGCTTTTCTCTACAACAACTTTCTTTTAAAAATTACCATTATTTTTTTAATTTTGAAAACATATCTATATATTTTCGAAAAATATATTTTAATCTCTTCTATTGAGGATATTTTTTTTATGTCTTTCCCTGTATTTTTACCGATATTAATCAAACTAAAATAAACATCGTTTATTCTATATCTGATGAAATTTTTTTGATTTATGCCTAGTTCTCCATCTCCCAAGATTTTTCTGTACTCTTTTAATATTTCTACATAAGAATTGAAAGAATAAATTTGTTGTTTTTCAGATTTATCAGTCATAGTCGAATTTTCTCTATATCTTCTCACATAAAAATTCTCGTTAATATATGTTGCTTCATCAATTAACAAGTATAACTCCGCGTTAAACAATTCATCTTCATGTATTATACCAGGCTTAAACCTCAATTCATTAGTTTCAATTATGACCTTTTAAAAGCGTATAATACTGGAGATGGAGTAAATGACAAATAAATATCATTCATTTTATTAGCATAGTAAAGATAGCCAAAGTGATAAATTCTTCTTGACTACTTCGAAAAATCAGTTTATTTCTCTTTTTTAAGCGTTTGACTCAATTGAATTAAGTTGTCTCTTAAGCCATCCTCTGTTTTCGAGATGCTTGAGTGTCCGTATTGTAAACTTAACTCCATGTAGCCCATTCGGTTATCTACAGCGTATCGATTACATTCGATTCGTTTCGCAGAGACTTTTTGCGTTTCGTTTAATTCTGCGATTGCATCCGTTAGTTGAACTTCATCATCTTTACCAGATGCTTGTTTAACTAAAATATAAAAATTTGTGGGATGAGCACATACCTTCCCGCCACTGCTGAATTACTTGGTGCTACTTTCGCATTGGTTTTTTCAACAACATCTAGGATACTAAATACCTCTCAATTAAAGCCATCGACTGCTTGATCAATAGCGACGATACCATACTTATTAGTGTCTTCTTTAGGCAAGTCAATGACGCGATGTTAGAGGCACCATTATTTTCATATAAATCCATCAGTTGTTTTGTGACGGCACGTCTCTTTCCATGATGTTATCACCTAACATCACCACAAAGGATCCTTCTCCAACGAACGATTTTGCTTGATAGATCGCATCACCTAAGTCATTAGGATAAGCTTGTCGAACAAAGAATAAATCAGCCTTGGTAGTTAACTTAACTAGCTCTAATAATTCCCATTTCTCTTTAGTGATTAAGTTATCCTCTAATTCCACGTTAGAGTCGAAGTGGTCTTCTATGGGGCACTTATGTCTGCCGGTAATAATCAGTATTTCTTCTATCCCCGACGCCAACGCTTCTTCCACAGTAAATTGAATAATAGACTTGTCAACAATCGTTAGCATTTCCTTGGCCGTTGCTTTCGCTGCAGGTAAAAACCCGTGCTATAACCCGCCGCCGGAATTACCGTCTTCTTTATTTGACGCAATGCGAAACTTCCTTACAAAATAGGGCATTAATCACGGTTGAATACATCACGTGTATAGACTTTATCTTCAACATCTTTTAAATCATTAGATAGGCGGTTTGCCACAATCACATCAGAAATCTGTTTGAATTCATCAAAATCTTTGATGACACGAGAACTAAAGAATTCATCGGCAGCTAAAGTCGGTTCAAAAACCACCACTTCGACACCCTTGGCCTTAATTCGCTTCATAATACCCTGAATTGCGGACTGTCTGAAGTTATCTGACCCTTCTTTCATCGTTAGACGATGAATCCCTACAACACTCGGTTTTTTGCTTAAAATCATATCTGAGACATGATCCTTACGTGTCCGGTTCGCATCTACTACCGCCGACATAATATTCTGCGGCACATCTTGATAGTTAGCCAATAACTGCTTCGTATCTTTAGGTAAACAATACCCTCCATAACCAAAGGAAGGATTATTATAGTGTGAGCCAATTCTAGGATCTAGTCCCACGCCTTCGATTATATCTTTACTATCTAAACCACGTACCTCAGCATAAGAATCCAACTCATTGAAGTAAGCCACGCGTAAAGCCAAATACGTATTCGCAAACAACTTAATCGCCTCTGCTTCTGTTGAATCTGTAAACAGCATCGGGATGTCTTTCTTGATTGCACCTTCTGCTAGTAAGTTAGCGAAAGTTTGTGCGCGTTCAGACTTCTCACCGACCACAATTCTTGAAGGATGTAAGTTATCATAAAGCGCTCGTCCTTCACGTAAGAATTCTGGTGAAAAGATAATATTCTCTGTGGTATACTTCTCACGCATCTCAGCAGTATAGCCCACCGGCACTGTCGATTTAACAATCATCGTAGCGGTTGGATTAATACGCAATACATCTTCAATCACTGCTTCAACACTACTCGTGTCGAAATAGTTTTCATTAGGGTCATAATTAGTAGGCGTTGATATTATGACAAAATCAGCACCAATATATGCAGCCTCAGCATTTGTAGTAGCAGTTAAATTCAGTGTTTTATTCTTTAAATAGTCTTCTATCTCAGTGTCTTGAATCGGAGAAATATGATTATTAATTAAATCTACTTTCTCTTCAATAATGTCTAATGCGACAACTTCATTGTTCTGGGCTAATAAAACGGCATTGGATAAACCAACATAGCCTGTTCCTGCGACTGTAATTTTCATTTCTAATCTCCTATCAACATAGTAAATGTTATACTTATTTATTTTACCATATTATTTCACGTTTGTGTTTTTAATTGATGCTAGCTAGGCTTGATATTTTACACTTTCAATAACAATAGCTGTGATTAATCACGGCTAAAAGTATCAGTAAATTTCAAGAAATTTGTTTGAATTCATCAAAGTTTTTAAACACACGATCTCAGATAAAAAGTTTGCTTTCAAATAGATAAAAATCTTCACTTGTTAGATTCAAGTCTTTTGATGATTTATCTTTGTTTTCTTAGTATCCTGTCTTCCAAAATTTACGTTTCACGTAATCCGTATAAGATAAAATAATTCTTAAAACCTTTTCCGACACATTTGGCATACTATAATCAGCTACCATTCTTAATGTGTCGTCACTTTGACAGTCTATGATTGTTAAACCTTGCATAATTCGTTCTTTTTCAAGTCTTACCATCATCACGGCACCTTCTTCCATTGCTTCTGGTCGTTCATCTGTTTCCCGTAATTTTAGCATTTAAAAGCCTAACACAGAGGATTCTTCACTGATTATTCCACTATCGATAGCGAACAGACACGATTCTTAATACAAGCGGTTATGGTCGAAAATCACAGATTGCACTTAATTGGATTAAACAATCCGATTTTATCATTATCGATGATTTGATGTATACAGCAATAGATTTGGTTGAGGCAAATCGGTTATTTCAATTAATTGATTATCTATATGAACGTTGTTCTATCATTCTGATTTCAAATAAGAGTCCGGTTCAATGGTATGAACTATTGTGACGATAAGGGTGTCGCAGCTGCGATACTTGACCGCCTGATCCATCGTGTATAACTTATTCAGATAGACGATAAAAGATTTCGGATGAAACATCGACAAAGAGTATTCGATTAGGAGAAGCGCCAAATCTTATCTGGCAGAAAGTGTGGCTTTCTACTTGACTTTACCAGTTGAAGTAATTGTTCGTTGTGTGACACCTTTAGCGTCCAGTTCAAGAATCTTTCTATACTGAATCACAGCCCCCTCCTATATAGTTAATCTATATACCCCAGGATATACAAACTAAGTATAAAGAAGCCTGTCACCTATTTGGACTTATCTCCGCATTTCGTGGACAGCTAGCAATGCAATAACCACCATTGGATAAACCAACATATCCAGTTCCAGCTACAGTAATTTTCATTTTGTTCTCTCGTGTCCAAATATAGAATATTTTACTTATAATTATTATAAATTGCTTGCGTATATTATTCTTCATTCCATGAAATTGTTTTACTATCTTAAATATATTTACTCAATCTTACTAGTTTTTCATATTTTTCTATGTTTTTATATCTTAATACTTTTGCTGGACTTCCACCAACAACATCATATTTAGGTACTTTTTTTGTTACTACTGAGCTCATTCAGATTATTGGACCTTCGTCAGTAGTGACTCCATAAATAATTTTTACATTTGATCTAATCCAAATGCTTTCGATTACGTAAATGGGAGGTAAGCTTAACTCTTAATCATATGGAATAAACTATATATAATAACTATCATAATAATAATAGTATCTAGTCATTATTGAGCTAATATCAATCCACTTTTAATTAGAATTTTACCATAATTAAAATAAACCCAATTAAATCCTATATATACCTTGACTTCTACAAGAATATTTTCACGCTAAATAAATGGATTCAAGTTATGAATTTCAGTTTTTATTCAAAACTTCTTAAAACTATTCTTATTATTTTATAGATTACAAATCTACAAAATAATTTTGAAAAAAAATTTTAACTCAATAGAACCGGAAGGATGCCTCTAATTAAGAGAAATATCCGCTCCACATAAAAGCATCAGGTGGATAGGCCACAACGTACTAATCAGGACACACAAACAGGATGATTAAGGTCTACAAGAAAGCATTTAAAGTTGGATTAACAGGAGAACATCGAAACTTTGTGCAGCTTTTTAAACAAGAGTTTGGATTGGTCTTTGAATAAAGTGACATCTATTTTTTTATCAACTTAAAAATATCATTTAATTGCTTCGTTGCTAATAAGCCTATAAATAAAATAGAAACAAACAATATACCTTTAATTACCAAATTTAAAAAGTTTCCATAACTTAGTTGTGGTAGTATTAAAAAACCAACTATTTCAAGAACACCAATAAAAATAGGTTTTATTAGCACAGTATAAAATTCTCTGACACTAGTTTTAAACACTCTATTTAATAACAAGTAATTAGTTTGAAAAAAGTTAACGGTGAACGTAATAACAATCATTACGGCTACCCAATAAATTGATCCAAGGCTCACCCCAATTATAATTCCAATAATATTAACTGCTGTAGAAAGTAAACCGGATAGTAATAATAGATCCGTTCTATCAACTGATTGGAAAAAGCCTCCTGTACTTGACTGAATCATTTGTACCCAAATAGACAAAGATAATATTTGAAATGCAAGAACACTTTGATTCCACTGACTACCATACAAAAATATAATTATTTCATTACTAGAAAAAAACAAAAAACAGACAACGGTATCCCAAAATTAGCTAATATCCTTGATAATTCTAAATAGCCTCTCTTGATCTTATTCAAATCATTTTGATAACTAGAGAATACCGGCTGAATTGCTGAAGTAATAACACTGGTAAAAATAGTATTTGGATAGAGCGATAGCTGATATGCCTTATCATAATATCCCAATTGATCAGCTGACATATATCTCCCTACTAGAATGCTATCCAAGTTTCTTGAAAAGTAATTGATGACGTTGAAAAAAAGTTGGTTTTTAGCAAAACCATATATTTTTTAATGAACCAAACGATACTTTATAATGAAAATACAAGTCTGTTTTGAGATAATACATAATAAATTGTAAAAGAGCTCGCGCAATATTTCCAATAATAAGTGCATAATATGAGTAACCTAAATACGCAAGTATCATTGACACAAAACCATTTATTAAACTACCTGATATTTGAATCATATTAACAACTTTAAAGTTTTTTTCTTTTAACAGTAAATTTTGAGGAACCATCATTAAACCATTGAATAGTAAAGCTATACTCATAATCGGTACTACTTTTAACAATGAGTTGTTTTGATAAAAGATACTAATTGGCTTACCTAAAAAAACAAATATTAATGTTAGTACAAGAGAAAAATATATAGAGAAACTAAAAATATGATTTAAATCATTTTTATCTAAATCTTATCTTTGTATTATTGCTGGACCAATTCCAAAATCTGCTAAAAGCTGAAAAAAAACCAAAAATACATTTATAACTGCAATTACGCCAAATTCATTTGGTGTCAAAAGTCTAGCTAATACTATCTGAATCAAAAAAGAAATCATTACATTCGAGTACTTACCTATAGAATTATAAAATATCCCTTTCTTTAAATCCTCTATCATATTCATCTTTCCCCCTAGTTTTAAAGCTATTCAATTAATTTTCAATCCAATATCCCATTCACTTGTCTATATAAATCAGCTTTAAAACTATCTGAATCGGCTAAAAGATATATTAACTATTGTATAAGTATCGATATTTATTAACTTTTGCATTCTTAGTAAAATATTAGTACGAATAAAAACGCAGCAACTCTTCTTCTCTATAATTGATGCATTATAATTATATTAAGAATGAATATAAACGATTAAACCCTATACTCTTTCAGAACCGTTTTAGACATGGAATGTCAACACTTAACTCTTCTGAGATAGTCTCTTTTCAGAAAGACTAACTTTAATGGAGAATATGTGATTGAAGATTCATCTAAATTTCTGACGAACTATAATCAATATTTGATCAGAGATATCTTTAACAGTAATTTAGTTGATATATCATGCTCCGTTCATTACAAGCGAAACCATCAAATTCAATAAAATAGTGTAGTTATCGCTATTTGCTATTTTTAACAAATAGCTGTTGACCAATATCAAGCTAAATTAAATCGAAAAAACTTTATCATTATGGTCAATTTTTCTCACCAAACAAACAGCAAATCTGATTTCACGATTAACAGAACTCAAAAATAATGTCTACCTATGAATATCACTAATAAATTTTCTAAAAAACAATGCAGATTTTTGAAATGCTTTAAAAACACTATAGTTTAAGGTAGCAAACAATCCTATTAAGCCAAAATATGAATATTTATTCGCGATCAATTTTAGATTACTATAAATATCATGTCCTTCTACATCATTAATTTCGTGGTATAAACCTAGACACGTAAGGTAAGTATTTCTCAATTTCTTTTTATAAAAAATCTTAGCATCACTTGTTTCAAAATTTATATCTTCAAACTTAAGAGTTAATAATTCAAATACTTTAACCATGTCCTCAAATGACTTTATCGTGATTTTTGATGTCATTGTTGAGTTGGCTCGTATTCTTCGTCGGAACACCACTTTGTTCTCATGTCTACAAGTGTTTAAATGGAAAAACAAACTCATTGTAAACACTTCGTCTTCATATTTTATTTTTGTTGGAAACCTTAACTCATTTTGTAGCAAAACATTTCGGTCAATAATATATAACCAAGGAGGAGCAAATACCTTTTTTTCTTTTGATAATGAATTAAATAATTTCTCCCCACTAGAAAAGTAGCCGTGCGAATGCTTTCTAGTATAGTCAAATTTATTTTTAAAATCGTCCATATTACTCTCTTCACTGTCAACAAAGGACTCTGCATCAAAGAAAATTGCATCTAATTTCTCATCTTTTATAATTGCGAATACTTCCTTAAATTTATTCGGGTTCAAGATATCATCGCTATCCATGAAATAAACATAATCACCTTTCGCTAATTTGAGAGCTCTATTTCTAGCTGCACCTTGCCCTTTATTTTCTTGAAAATAATATAATATATTTTTGTCATTTTTTGAAAACTCATTAATAATCTCTCTTGAATTATCAGTCGATCCATCATCTATGATAATTATTTCAACATTTTCTAAACTTGCATCCATTATACTCTTTAAACAATCCGAAATATAATCTTGAGTATTAAAAACCGGAATGATTATCGATAAATCAATTTTATTCATTTTCAAATCCCTCCTTAGAATAGATTATATATGTATATTCAATAATTCTACTCAGTTTAATAAAATATCTAATCTTTTTTTGCAAACATACTTTTAGGACTGAAAGGCGTTTGTCTCTGATGTTTAACATGATTTGTACAATTTAATAGCTAATATTAATAAACGGCGTAATTACCTTTACTAATTCCCGTTTTCCCCAACTTAGTCGTCATTATACTTAGAACTTTCACAAATACTCCTCCGTCATTATCTATTGTTTATTATCAACTCATTTACAATATTTAAAACATTTAATGGTCTATTATATTTCTTTTGAAATTCATTTTGTAAGGTTATAAATATACTTGTCTCTAGTTTTTTATGTCTTCTACTGAAATTAAGTATCCTTCATTTGATAATACAGTGGACTCTTGTAATTGATGATCATCGATATGCTCGCCATACTATTCCAATCTTGGAACTGCAATAACTCTCTTTTCTTTTTTAAAAGCACCTATAAGGGCACCAGTTCGACCGTGTGAAATTATCAGGCTAGCTTTTTGCTGATAAGCATTAAATTCTTCCTGAGAAAGAAATCTTTTAAATTTATAATTCTTGGGAACATAAGTTGATTGACCATTTTGTGCAAATACTTCTTAAATTTAGTATTTTTTTTGAACAGTTACCATATGGAGCCCTCTTATGTGTTTGGTGTTTGGTGTTTGGTGATTTTTTTGGTAACTTTACACTAACATATGGAGGGCTCTTTTTGCACCTAAAAGGTGAAAAAAAGAATATGAATTCGTAAATTTCAAGTTTAAGTTAGCCACTTCATTTTCAAGTGGATTACCTACTAATCTAGCCATGTTTATTTTCTCAGCACTTGATAATGGGTGGAGGCATGATAGTCGATTAGTCAATCTGGTGCTTGACAGCTTCCCAACGATCCAGTCATAGCGTATGAGGCTCTGTGTCAGGCACTAACCGGTTCTTTCGTCTACTGCACTTGGCGTTCTTTGTGAAATTCTCTCACGGAACAGTCATAAGGCGTTTGATAGCCTAATAGCTTGCGTGGATAATCATTCATCCAGTTTTGAATCCTTAGGCACTTTACCTCACATAATGCTTGGAGTGGTTGTCCTTTAGGGAGAAAGCGACGAATGATTTTATGTTGATTCTCACTTGTACCACGCTCCCAAGAGGCATAAGGGTGAGTGAAATAGACATTGACGACCTCTTGTAAAGATGTATGAAGCCCTGCAAATTCAGACCCATTATCTGACGTAATCGTCTTAAATAATTGAGAGAATGATTCACCCGCACGTTGATGCAAACTTTCAATTGCTTCATCCACAGCCTGAGCCGTTTTATCCTTGATTTTCAGAATGACTTCATAGCGAGTTTTGCGTTCAACTAACGTCAACAATACGGGATCCGAGGCAACTTTACTTCCAATAACTGTATCAATTTCCCAATGTCCAAAACTCTTTCTTGTCTCAATTTCTTGAGGACGCTCTTCGATAGAAGGACCTAAAACGCGTTGGTTTCGGCGGGCTCTCTTCGTGTTCTTCTTGGTATTTCGCGAGAGTTTCTCTAATAAATCCAGGTTGCGTGTTTTCATGATGTCACTATCAATCCAGTGATATAAAGTTGTTGTGCAAGGGATGATAGCAGTCTCAAATAATTCATTTTCACGCGCGTGGCCAACGACCACATCTGGCGACCATTTGTCTTCCAACATCTTAGTGTCTGCCCACTCAACAAAGGCGTTCATTTTCGCCCATTTAGGTCTTCTACCGCAATTTAGACGTTGTTGGTCATAATGAGCTTTTCCAGCATCAGCATCGTAAATAGTGTAGGTATAGTCATAAATTTTCCCTTTTTGTTTTTGACGTTTCCGTTGTGTGACCGAACCTCTTTTCACTTCATTATGAATGGTTTGAGGTGAACGACCTAGTGACTTGGCAATAGCGCGGTTAGAGTAACCTTCTTTCTTAAGAATCGCAATTTGACAACGTTCTTGATAAGATAGGTGTTTCCCTTTTCGTGAGTTCGTGTTAAACTGTTCTTGCGTCATGTGAATTCATCCTTTTCTATTGAGAGTTGTGGTAACTTCAATATTAACATGAATTTCACGTGGCGTTTTTTTATGGACTTTTAGAAGTGGCTAACTTCATTATAAAATCCGCCGAAAAAAAGGTATTTTAAATTCAATCATTTTTTTAAAAACTAAGTGTACGCTTGATAGAGGTGGCTAACCTCTTTATAAAATGCACCCAAAATATGACTGAAATAAACCTAGCCAGAATCTAGTCTCGGTTAAATACATCTCGAGTATAGACTTTATCTTCAACATCTTTTAAATCATTTGACAGACGATTCGCTACAATCACATCAGAAATTTGTTTGAATTCATCAAAGTCTTTAATCACACGTGAACTAAAGAACTCATCCGCAGCTAAAGCGGGTTCAAATACAACCACTTCCACACCCTTAGCCTTAATTCGTTTCATAATACCTTGAATAGCTGATTGTCTGAAGTTATCTGAACCTTCCTTCATAGTTAAGCGGTGAATCCCTACAACACTCGGTTTTTTGCTTAAAATCATGTCTGAGATATGATCCTTACGTGTACGATTGGCATCCACTACCGCCGACATAATATTCTGCGGCACATCTTGGTAGTTAGCTAGTAACTGCTTCGTATCTTTCGGCAAGCAATAGCCCCCGTAACCAAAGGAAGGGTTATTGTAGTGTGAGCCAATCCTAGGATCAAGCCCCACGCCTTCGATTATATCTTTACTCGCTAAGCCACGAACCTCAGCATATGAATCCAACTCATTGAAGTAAGCTACACGTAATGCTAAATAGGTGTTCGCAAATAATTTAATCGCTTCTGCCTCAGTTGAGTCAGTGAATAGCATGGGGATATCTTGATCAATGGCACCCTCAGCTAACAGATTAGCAAAAGTCTTCGCACGCTCAGATTTCTCTCCAACGACAATTCTTGATGGATGTAAGTTGTCATAAAGCGCTCGTCCCTCACGCAAGAATTCAGGAGAAAAGATAATATTCTCTGTGTTATACTTCTCACGCATCTCAGCAGTATACCCCACCGGCACTGTCGATTTGACAATCATGGTTGCCTCAGGATTGATACGTAACACATCCTCAATAACTGCCTCTACACTACTAGTATCGAAATAATTCTCTTTAGGATCATAGTTCGTCGGTGTTGAAATAATAACAAAGTCAGCATCTTTATGTGCTTCTTCTGAATTCGTGGTTGCGGTCAAGTTTAATTCTTTATTCTTTAGATACTCTTCAATTTCTGTATCTTGAATCGGAGAAATTCGATTGTTAATTAAATCCACTTTCTCTTCAATAATGTCTAATGCGACAACTTCATTGTTCTGGGCTAATAAAACGGCGTTGGACAAACCAACGTAGCCTGTTCCTGCAACTGTAATTTTCATTCCTAATCTCCTATCAATATAGTAAATGTTATACTTGTTTATTTTACCTTATTATTTCACGTTTGTGTTTTTAATTGATGCCAGCTAGTCTTGATGTTTTACACTTTCAATGACAATAGCCGTGATTAGTCACGGCTAAAAGTAGTAGACCTCTTCACTTGTCAAGGGCAAGTTAATTTTGTTGGTTGGTTTTCTACTTGACGTTAACAAAGCTTTCATAAGTATTGTAAATTATATTATTACTTTTCAGTATGCCTTTCAATCTATTACCCATTTTCTTTCTCCTTACTTGCTACAAATATAGTATATCCATTTAATTAACACTAATTTCTTTCGGAAATCGATGTTTGTTAATATTCTTTTACTTGTTTTATAATTCAATTTTCCACTCTTCGTATATTTTGTTAGGGCGTAATTCCTCAATGATTAAACTTGAATTCATCCTAAATTTAGATGACAATTCAGGGTTTAATAGCACTTCCTTCATTTTCCGTACCATGTTATCTTCATCTCAGACTAGCTGACGTAACATCTGAGTCACTTGAACTTGTTTAGGATAGGTACAATATGCACGCTGATTACTCAACTTAATTTGTGAGGAAAGAAATGATTGGAAGTTAATTTGATGAAGAAATTCTTCAAACAGAATCATTCCTGAATTCGATGAAATATCGCCGCCATCGTTAGAAACAGTTAATTGCGTATTGAAATTTAATGTTTTCTCTGAAAAGTTACCATATGAAGCCCTCTAATGAGTTTGGTGATTGTTTGGGTAACTTTACACTAACCTATGGAAGGCTCTTTTTGCACCTAAAAGGTACAAAAAGAATATGAAATAAACCTAACTAGGGTAAGCCTCAGCGTACTAATCAGCAATACTATGAATAATTCAGGCTAATATTTGTTTGAAGAAGCCGATAAGTATAATTTCTCTAATTCTTCAATTGAATTTTCAATATTGTACTGGGAATTCAATAAGATATTGTAATGTTCATGTTTCTCTCTTTTTATTGGATAGTGTTTAAAAGTATTAATTATTGATTTTTCTAGTTTCAATTTATCTTCCAAATCAAAATACAAAATACTTGATGTAACATTTGCTTCAACTGGAATGTTACTTGATGCAAAACATTTCAAATCTGAAGCTTGACCTTCGAGTAAAGTAATACCTAACCCTTCAAAAAATGATGGTACCACCATTAGGTCCATTGCAAACAAGTATGGACTTACATCGTTCTGGCTCCCACAAAATATCACTTTATCTTCAAGATTTTTTTCTTTTACCAAATCAATATAATTTTGTAACAGTTCTCCTTCGCCAACTAATAATAATCTATAATTTGAGTCAACAAGTAATAAATTTTCTAACAATTCTATAAGATAAATTTGATTTTTTTCTTTAGAAAATCTTCCAACATTACCTAAAACTTTATTTTCATTAGTTAAATCAAGCTTATTTCTTAGTGTTAACCTAACGACTTCGTCAAAATAAAATTTTTCAACTGCTATTCCATTTGGTAATAAATTAAAATTCTTTCCAAAAATCTTTTTCCCTGCTTCATTCGAAACTGCTATTCGATTTGTACAGGTCAAAAGAAAAGGAAGTTTTAACAATAGATTTAATAATGGGTATTTAGTTTTTGTACTATGAATATGAGCTAATCTAACTGGGATTCTATTTATCCAAGCTAGAATTGTTTCTATTGCAAGAGTACTGCTGTTTCCGTGAACATGTATAGCATCGTAATCATTATCTCTCAATATTTTTAGTAAACTAATTATATACTTAAGTGGGTTACTCATACGTTGTGGTAAAATATAGATATTTCCTTTATTTTTAACTACCTCTAAACAAAATCTATCATTTGGTTTGTTTAAAACCGCAAAGTCTACATTGAATTTCTCTTTATTTAAATGATAATAATTATTTTCAACAACTTTTGTTATTCCATTGATATCAAACCTAGTTGTCAGTATTGTAAGTATTTTCATACGCAAAATCCTTTCGATGGACACTATAACTTTACTGAATTCATCGAGTTATTTAAACTTTAATCCGAATAACAGCTTTTCCACTAATCTTAATATCTTGCTACATTGATTCTCTTCTTTTTAATATATGATAATGTCTTAAAACTATACCTTAGACAAAAAATAGGGTGAGTAATAAATAATTTCAATAATTTAATAAGAGCGATTTTTTTACTACTTGTTTTATAATATAAAGGTATTATTTTTAATTCCCACGTTAACTTGGTAACTTTATCTTTTTTTATATCTATCGCATGTTTATTGTGCAAAGCTAGTCTCCCTTGCAATTGCTTTTGCATGTTCGTTGTAATTCTTTCTCCATCATGCAAGTAATATTTAACTAGAACTTCATTGCAGCCTGCAATTTTATACTCTTTGGAAATCCTTAAGAATAAATCGTAATCCTGATTAGACTCCAGTTCTTCATCGTAACACCCTATATTTACAAGTACTTCCTTTCTTATTAAAACAAAAGAATTAGAGCCAATGAAATTTTGCTTTAATAATTCACTATAATGTTCACCTTGCTTTATCTCATTTATAATTGGCCTTCTAATATTGTTAACCTCATCGATAATTATAGCTCTACAATACACCAATCCTACATCTTCATTAACAAATTTTTTCATTTGTAATTCAAGTTTGTTTAACACCCACTCATCATCATCATCTAAGAAAGCACAATACTCTCCTGACGAAGCACCTATTCCTGTATTTCTGGCCTTATTAGCTCCTAGATTCTCGATGTGTTGTATATATTTTACTCGTGCATCTTTTATGCTATTAATGTATTCCTTTACTGACTTTCTGTGTAGATAATCTGAAGGACTATCATCAATAATTATCAGTTCTAAATTTGAATATGACTGTTTTAATACGCTATCTATCGCTCTTTGTATTAATTGCGGTGTCCGTTTGTATGTCGGTACAATTACGCTTATTAGCGGCTGATTATTCATTAATTATCCCCTCTTTTAGTAAAATCTTTGACTAACAACTATATATTCTCTCGTATAAAACCATCGATTATTTCAAAAACATACGAAGGTTTATTATATTTTTTTGTTGTTTCATTTGCTAACATTAACAAAATTTGATTCTCTAACGTATCCATGTCAGTTACAGTTACCAGATACTTCTCCTTGGATAATACCCCAGACACTTGTAATTGATGATCATCGATATGTTCTCCGAATTTTGCTAATCTTGGTACAGCAATTACCTTTTTATTTTTTTTTAATGCTCCTACCAACGCTCCAGTCCCACCATGCGATATTATAAGTTTTGCTTCATTTTGATATTTTTCAAATTCATCCTGCGATAGGAATCTCTCAAACTCAAAATTCTGAGGTAGATAGGTTGACTGCCCAATTTGTGCAAACACTGATTCAGGTAATTTTGTTCTCTCCAGGATATTGTCCATTTCTTTTAATAGTCTATCAAATTGATATTCTCTGGAACCTACACATACAAAGATCATTTGAAATTCCTCCTCCTAACTTTAGAACACTAATAAATACTTCCACCATAAATTGCATCTGGATAAATTTCCTTTAAAGATTCCCACTGAATTATAAATAGGTCTGCAAATTTATACATTAGTTTCCCTGCTTTGGTACCATCGGTAACTCTCGCGTATGTCTCAATATATACTAACTTCTTTCTAAAAATTTTTGCATACAGTGCCAGCGGAAGTGCGACCATTGTACCTGTAGTTATTACAAAATCTGGTTTTTCTTTCATCCAGATCTTATAGGACTTAAAAGTATTCAGCAACATCTTAAATATAAATTTATTATCTTTCAGTCCAGTTTGAATGAGTACGTAATTTGTTTTGTTATCATACTCAGTTTTTTCCGTTACCCAGAAAATGTCATACTCATTCTCAAGTTTTTTTAACATTTTTAATTGTTCAAAATGTCCTCCAGAGGAGGATACTAAACAAATTTTTGCCTTATTAGCCATTAAATCCTCTTTTCTTTTTCATAATATTAATAATATCATCAATCAAATAAATAGAATAAAAAGATACTACTTACAGACTAGCTCTTAACCTAAATTATACAAGAGTAAACTTAGTAGCCACGTAAAATAACATCTTTGAAATTTGTGTTAAATAATCTTCTGAAAAACCCAAAATGCATAGTAACCTGAATTATTAAGCCCACTCATTCATTAATGGTATACTTAATAAATAGTGGATTTCATTAGTTTTTATTATAATAGTCTACATACCAATCAGTAAACTTCTGCAAACCATCTTGAATTGAGGTTTCTGGTTTAAAATCAATAGCTTTCTGTAATTTATCCGTTGACGCATAAGTTGCTGGAACATCTCCCGGTTTAATGGGTTCATAAATTTTCTCAAAGGCTACTTTTCTTCCTAAGGAATTACTCAATGCCTGTTCTAAACTAGTAATAAACACCATTAACTTTTCTGGGTTATTATTGCCAATGTTAAAAACAGTATGTGCTGGATTTACTTCGTTTTTTAATGGTGGATTATACATCAACTTTTCTATCCCTTTAACAATATCATCAACATAGGTAAAGTCTCGATATAAATCATTTTCAAAATCACCATTATTGTAAATTCTTATGGGGTCATTATCAAAAAACATATCAGTAAACTTAAAATAAGCCATATCTGGTCTTCCCAATGGTCCATAAACAGTAAAGAATCTTAAACCAGTAGCTGGGATATCATAAAGGTGACTATAAGTATGTGCCATTAACTCATTAGATTTTTTGTAGCAGCATAAAGAGATACGGGATTATCAACAAAATCCGTTTCCTCAAAAGGCACTTTTTTATTTGATCCATATACTGAACTAGATAAAGACTATACAATCAGTGTTAATTATCATTTTTTTAAAAAACTATGAGTTATTCAGGTTTGATATTGAAATTAAGGATTAGTGGCTTTTAAAAAAAGTTGATAAAAAAACGTTGGCTATCCTAATCTCTTTCTTGGACTAAAAATTCTATCGTCTATATAAAACGATGTTGTTAATGTAATAAGTATGTTACAACTATCCAGCACCTTAGATAGGTCAAATCAATTATCTTCACATTTTATCGATGACATATTCGATGAAACAACAAACGTCATTAATAATGTTTCTACTGAAAAATTAGGATTTAAAAAACCTAAGACAATAAAAATTATTAAGGAGATTAAAAAACTAACAAAATCCGTTTCAGTTTTCATCTTATGAATAATTCTAATAATAAAATCAATTATCACAATAACCAAAGAGCCAAGACCAATTAATCCATTTACAGCTAAAAAATCATACCAGTCTGCATGACTAGAAATCGTGCCAAACCGATATTCGGTATATGGTAACCCAAAAAGCGGATTGGCCTTGAAACTCTCCATAGCATAATTGCTAAGTTCATTACGGGTAATCAAAGTAGAAGAGATCTCTCCCCCCTCTAAAAATAATGCTGCAACCAAAAGTTTTGCTGATACCATTGGGGAAAGAAATTTTAGTGTAGAAATATTCCTTATAAGATTTGCTATTGGTGAGCGAAGGAAAAGCACCATCAAGAATGTAAATACAACTGCAACAACTTGTTTGAAACGATTAGATTTTGAAATCCAAAATATAAATACTAAAAAACTACTCAATACTCCTAACACTAGACCGGTCACTAAATTTCCAATAATCAATACAATTATGGAGCTTATGAAAGTTATAAGTGTTAATAAAGTTATTCTTTTCTCAAATAATATGTTTGCCAATATCGTTGAAATCAACATTGGCAATGAATAATATTGGTTGAAATTTATTATAAACATATAGTTTGCAGGTCTATATCTTATTGCATATGGATCTCCTAAGTTATAGTATATTGAAACCAAATTGGTTATAATAAAAGAAAACAGCACTAATTTTAAAATCAATGTTTTATTTTCCTTTTCAAGAGACATAAAAATATCATACAAAACAAATACTTGAAATAGCGCAATATATTTCATAACAAAATTTATAGGATCCCAAAATCCAAAGTTAAAATTTTGAGCAAAAATGAAACCTAATATATTAACGCCAGTAAGTAGTAAAACACCTATAATTGAGCGAAGTTTAACTTTATCCAGATAAACAATAACCAGTAAAGTAAATATCAACAATTGAAGCTCTGTACGAATTAAATTGAAAACAGAACAATATGTTATCACGAAATATATTCCTAATAGAATTATTTTTACATCGATTATTTTTTCTAGTTTAACTTGCACAACTATCCACTCCAATATTAACGAAAGACGCACTAACAAATTGTAACATGCTATTCTAACCACCTTATTATAAATATACCTAAAACACTCTTTTTTTTAAACTTTATATATTCTATTGTGCCTTTCAAGTAATTCATTAGAAATTGATATAAAATCTACATTTAGATTAGTATTTTATCAAATTAAACTGACTCATTGTACCATTTTATTATTGTCATTATCCTCTTATCAAAATCCTATTTAGAATCAAATCCTAAATATCTTTGAGCTAAACTTATATCTATCCAATTTCTTTATGTTCATAATGACGTTTTGGTTCTCTTGCTTGGGTGCCCAATATTTTACTTTAGTTACAGCTTCTTCATTACTGAAAACTAGCACCCCACCGTCAGAGGTAGTGATGATTTTAATTAGATTAAAAGTAAATACACCATAATCTCCAAAAGTACCTGTCCACTGGTCATGATAAACTGAACTTAAGTTTTTAGCAGCACCTTCTATCAATGGGACATTGTGCGCATCTCAAATCAACTTAATGCGTTCTACTTGCGCTGAAAAACCGTATTAATGGACAACAATAACTGCTTTAGGTTAATACTTTTTAATTGCTTCTTATGATAAATCTGCGTCCTTACGCCAACCATCTAATTCAGAATCAATGAATACTATTCTAGCATTTTCACAAACTATTTGATTTGCCGTGCAGAGAATTTCTTCGTTTGACAAAGAACCACATCATCTTTATCTACTCTAATACACTAACGCGCTAGGTAAATATCTGCTGTTACGAAAACAAAAGTTGGCGAATGATTTACTGATACTTTTTTGCTTAGCTCTTCCTCGAACAAATCTACGTTCTCTCCCAATGGCGCCATCCAATATTTTTCAAATGCTTCTTATAAATATTTTTTCCGGGCCTTCTTCACTCATATGAGGAGAAGATAATAGTATTCTTTCTCAATGTTGCTTCTATTCTTAGATTCCACCTCTTTGTAATGTTTACTCCTAGATTAAAATAAACGTAATCGAACACAACTTTGACTCTCTCGGTATCCATCAAACGTTTAGTTGAACACAAATTAAGCTTACGAATCGCTACTTAAAATAATTACTAAAAAATTTGTTAATAAAAAGTTAATATTACTTTTTTTCTAAGTTACTTATGATTTTTTTGATAATCTTTAAACTAGTCATTATTCTCATAGCCATAATAAGTATAATATCCTGCAGAATCGCTTAATTCCTTACCGTTCATCACATAGCCTAGTATATTAGCATTTACATTCTCGAGTGCTTCCTTAGCTTTCTTCACTTCTTCTTTACGAGAGTAGCCTTGGCGAACAATTATTACCACTCCATCCACTTTAGTAGCTAAGATTTGAGGATCTGTAACTGCCGTTATTGGGGGTGCATCATAAATAACGATATCGAAATATTGGCCTAGCTCTTGCATTAATAGTGTCATTCTCCCTGAGCCTAAAATCTCAGAAGGATTAGGCGGAATAGGTCCAGAAGGTAAGAAGTATAGATTTAAATCCCGGCTATGTTGAACCACTTGATTAAATTTTAAGTCGACATTAGTCAATAAGGTTGTTAACCCTTGTTCATTATTTAATTTAAAGGTTCTATGTACAGTTGGTTTTCTTAGATCGGCATCTACTAACAAGACTCTTTTATCTGTTTGTGCGATTACATAAGCTAAATTAGATGCGATTGTCGATTTACCTTCTGCTGGTATACTTGAAGACACTAATATGTTCTTCATTGGTTTATCAAGTTGAGCAAATTCAATATTTGTACGTATCGTTCTAAATTGCTCAGCATTTAAAGACTTTGGATCCGTATATGTGATTAACGATGTCCCTTGAATTTGTTCTTTTTTTAAACGTTGCTCTGTTTTTTTTCTTTTGTTAAACATATTTAGACTCTCTCCCTTGCGCGACTTTTTCCTTGTTCAGAAGTCAGTCTTGTTTGTTTTAATTCTTTAGTCGATAATTCATACACATGTCCAAGATTAATTAATCCCAATTGAGATAAGTAGTCATCTTCTTTAATAGTAGTGTCCATCAATTCGATTACCAAGATTATTAAGGTGCTGATTGCTAAGCCAATTATTGCTCCAATTAAAATAAACATTGTCAATTTTGGTGAAACTCGATTTGGATTATATGTTGCTGGCGATAAAACAAGTATACTTGCAACATCATAAACTTCGCGAACCGTTGCTTCAAAAACATTTATTATTTCATTTAATACTAATTGAGCTTCCTCAGGTGTTTCCATTGTCACTGTGAGATTAAATGCTTGAGAATTCGTCGATTGTCCTACATTAATAGCATCACTTAGTGTACCGATAGGATAATTGCTCCCTAAATTGTTATTAACCTGAGTTAGTACGGAGTGCCCAGTAATAATATCGCTATATGTATTTATAAGTTGGATGTTTGCTTGAATTTCATTTGACTGTATTGTTGTTTGAGTTACTTCACCTTGCTGGTTGACCAATAACTGCGCTTGCGAATTGTACTTAGGTGTTATAAAAAACATCATTATTAGCACAGACGCGATAATTCCTAATACTATTGCAATGACAATTGTAAAGAAATGTTTTTTTAAAATTTGATACAGGTCCTTTAAACTAATTTCTTCTTTCATATTATCCTCCGATATCAATTCGCACTTTCATTTGCGAATGTAATTATTTTTTCTTTTAATTTTCGACTATTACCAATATTCTGGTGCAACTCTTGAATAAATGAATCAATTTGATTTATTGGCATTTGGGCAACTTTTCCGATAAAGATTTTCTCATTCAACTGATTGCCCACTAATTCAGTTGAGGTTAATAATTCTTCATATAACTTTTCACCTGGTCTAATACCCGATTCGACAATTTCAATCTCGTTTTCTTTATGCCCACTTAGCAGGATCATCTTTTTAGCCAAATCTACAATTTTCACTGGGTCTCCCATATCTAATATGAATACTTCCCCACCATTCGCATACGCACCAGCGTATATCACTAAACGACTCGCTTCAGGTATCGTCATGAAGTAACGCGTCATTCTAAAGTCTGTGACTGTTATTGGTCCACCTTCCGCTATTTGTTTTTCGAAGACTGGAATTACACTACCGCGACTGCCTAATACATTCCCAAATCTTACAGCACAGTAATTTGATTGACTTTTCTCGTTCATACCTGTAATGATTAATTCGGCAACACGTTTAGTTGCCCCCATCACATTCGGTGGGTTTACTGCTTTATCAGTTGAAACTAACACCATTTTTGGTAGTTTAGCCGCATCAACTGCTTTTGCTACATTATACGTCCCTAATATATTGTTCTTAAACGCTTCAACTGGGTTACTTTCCATTAATGGAACATGTTTGTGAGCTGCTGCATGATAGACAATATCCGGTTTTTCTTTTTCAAACACTTCAAGTATTCTTTTATAATCTTGAACATCTGCTATTACTGGTCTAAATTCTGTAAAAGTTTTGAGTTTTAACAATTCATGATAAATTAAATAAATCGAGTTTTCACCATGTCCTAATAAAATGACTCTTTTAGGATTAAAGCGGGTTACTTGTCGGACTATTTCTGATCCAATTGATCCCCCAGCTCCGGTAATCAATATTGTTTTACCTTCTAGTTCATTGCGAAGTTTTGTTTCATCTAATTTTATCTCTTTTCTACCTAACAAATCCGAAATATTCACTTTTCGCATCGCTTGTTTAGGTTGATAAACACCTTGAATGACCTCTTCAACTTTAGGCATTTTAAAAACTTCAACATTGTTTCGATTACACATTTCTAAAATCAATTCATATTTAGCAGGAGGCAAAGATGGTATTGCAACAATTGCTTCTAATTTACCATATTGCTTCACCAATTCAGGAATTAACTCAATATCCCCTAGAACATCAACTCCACTAATGTTTTGCCCTTTTTTATCTAGGTCATCGTCTAAAATGGCAACTACATTAAGATTCCCTTTATTTCTACGGTAACTATTCATGAATAAAGAGCCACCATCACCTGCACCAATTAATACAATTTTTTTAATTTCATCTTCAACATGATTGTTTTTATATCTAGAAAGATAGATCATTTGCCACAAAAGTCTCAAGCCTATAATGCCTAAGGATGAAACAATCATCGTTAAGACTGTAAAACGGAAAGAAAATGTACTAAAGAACAATGTACAAAGCAATCCACTGAGTGCACCACTCAATAAAGCAATAATAAAGAGTAAAATTATATCGATTACACTTGTATAGCGATTAATTTTATTACTGATTTGAAATACATAAGATAGTATTACATAAATTGAGAAGGCTAGTATCGTATGAACCGCATAACTGAGTGCTGGTACTTTAATCAAAGTCAAAAAAAATAAATAAGACAACACTCCTGCTATGATAAACATTGCCAAATCAGCTAATAGCCATATCATACGTTTCTGTGTCTTATTTAGCTTTTGTACATATTCCACAATATGCATGGATATCCCTTGATGAGTATTCATAAATTTCATCACGTTCTTTCTTTAAGTATTGTTTACAGGACTTTTTTGATTAATCAACTTTTTATTAGCAATAATTTAAATAGTCTCTGTACAATTTTACCGTTAAAATGGCGTAATTTCAACCAAACTAGTAAAATTGAAATTGTCAATATTACAATTATAGTATAATCCTCAATTATTACAATGTATTTTTGTAATGTATTTTGTTTGAATACGTTTTAATTCTTCTATCTCAAGTTTTCATCCACTACAAAGTATAAACCAGATAAAACTCTATGCAATACACTAAGTTACACTTGCATTGCATAGAGTTTACTTGTTGTTTATATTTAAGTTATGGTTGTTCAGGTTTTTCAGTGTTTTTTATGGAATTCCACAAATCATGAATCCGATAATTTTCTTTTGGATATTCACTAAGCATTTGATCATAAGCTAAGTTACCAAAAACTTTATCTACTATATTAAAGTTCAAGAGTCGTTTGATTACTGGATTAAATAATTTCGTTTGAAAACTCTTTTTCCCATTAACTTCCGCAATAGTCTTTACTAAATCACTTGTCTTAACATATTCTTGGTTTTGCGGAAAGAAAACACCTGCATCTTCATTCATAATTAACAACTTGATAAATTCCGATAAATTATCGACATGAATCATGCTCCGTTGATTATCAAAATCAGGAAAGAACGGCAATGTTACAGCTAATTTGGCTAGTTTAGGGTAATTCCCTTTAGAGCCTTTGCCGTAAATCATTGGGGGTCGAATCGTCGCAATTTTAAAGGTGTTATCTTCAAGCGGAGCTAAACCAGCTTCGGCTTGAATTTTACTATCTCCATAGAAATCTTTCGCTACCGGAATCGTTTCCTTCGTAATCATGCCGTTCTCTGTTTTACTTGCACCATAAATGATAATACTACTCAAGAAAATAAATTGTTTAACGCCTTCAGCTTTTGCTTTTGCTGCCAGTTTGATAGTTAAATCGCGATTCACTTGATAGTACTTCTCTTTTAAATCTTTATCCGATGAAACGTGAGCGATTCCCGCTACGTGCACAATGCTATCGTAGTCACTAAAATCCGCTGCTTGCCATTCACTATTTCTAAGTGAAATTTTATCTACTTTTATGTCATCTGAATACTGTTTTAACCAACTGTCTAATGAATTCCCGATGAAACTATTGACGCCGGTAATTAAAACTTTTTTCATTTAGTTTTTCTCCTAATTACTTCTTACAAATTATTTTCTATCTCTAGTCAAACTTATTATTTATCAAGATAATACTAAAGGTAAATACTCTTCCTGTCAACAACTGATAGATAAAGACTCTCGATTAAAGGTTTCATCCCTTATATTCGAGAGTCGCTTGTGTTAATTTAATTGAGCGCTTAAATTACTAATTATTTCATTAAATGAGTCATCGTATATGAGATCATAATAAACCCCATCTATCATTTTACCACCACCTGATAATTGATAAAACTCAATGTTAGTTGCTAATTGTCGGTAATCCGCAAATAGTTGAACTAAATCTAAGAAGTTTAAGTCTGTTTCAATGTTACTCGACATTGTTGCGAACACATTCTGGAAGTTAAGAATTGAATCGAAGCTGGCCATCTTGCTGATTAGACTTTGAACGATTTGACGTTGTCTTTCTTGTCTACCATAGTCTCCACCAGAAGTATAACGCTCTCTAGAATAAGCCAAGGCTTTGTCGCCATCTAGGTTTGTTTCTACACCTTCAACAAATTCATATCCCGAAATCGTAAAACTTGACGGGGATACGACATCAATGCCGCCTACCGCATCTACAATTTCTTTTAAGCCTGCCATGTTCACCACAATGTAATTATCGATACTGATGTCAAACCAGTTTTCAACGGTCTGCATTGATAACTCTGCGCCACCGAATGCATAGGCATGGTTGATTTTATCCATGTAGTAACCTGGAATCATTACATAAGAATCTCTGGGTATGCTTGTCACGGTAATTAACTCTGTTGATGAATTAACCGTTAGTAACATCATCACATCCGATCGCCCATGTTCTGTACGACCTAAGTCACCCGTATCAACTCCTAATAGTAAGATAGATTTTGAATTTCGACTTTCTTGTGCATTTGCTGTCGTAGGGAATAATGTTGTGGTTACAGTAAAGAGGAATAAAAGCACCGTAAATAATTTGCGCATTTTTCTAGTAGTCATATGGGTACCCCTTGCTTCTTAATAATTTCTTGACTTATGATATCATTTTTTTCATATATAAACTAGAGATGTTTGGCTTTGTGGTATAAATTTAATTATTTAGCTATTAAAGATTAACTCTTTGAAGGTTAAATCGTTCTCTACAATTCATTATCGTTCATTATTTTCAATGTTTTTATTTAAACTATCCATTTAAGGAAAACAGTTGGTTCAATGATTTCAAGATTAATATGGAGAATTCAAACCAGAAAGGACTCTCTATCCAATCCTATTAAAAAAATAAAAAACGACCTGTTCGATTGATTGTGACGTGTCATCCACACTCTGTTAATTCTGAGCGTTTTCGTGCTTTGCGGACGAATCTATTATTCGCACAAAGAACACAAGGCATTCAATCAGTCTTGATCACCTCAAGTGTTCTTTCCGAAGGAAAATCTTTTGTAACGGTTAACTTAGCGACGGTCTTGGCTCAAACAAATAAGAAGGTTCTTTTAGTTGATGCTGATTTAAGAAAAACAACGCTGCACACTATTTTAAATTTAGAAAATGAAGAAGGTTTAACCTCTTACTATTATAATAAACGTTGAGTGCAACTAAAGTGATTCAGTTTGCTTCAGCATCCAATTTACATTTTTTTACCGTCTGGACCATTGCCTTCTAATCCGTCTGAGTTATTAATATCTACACAGATGCAATTATTATTAATGAAGCGACTTAAATGGCGCTATGACTTTATCATTTAGGATACCCCTCAGCTTTGGTTACGGATTCTTCTGTCTTAGCTTCTGATACTGAGGGTGTCTTATTGGTTTTTCGTCATGATTAAATGAAGAAAAATGAAGAAAGATGAAATTTCGAATGCTATTAAAAGGTTTGAGACTACTAATGCGAATATACTTGGTTATATTTATATTGACATTCCGAGCGCTGATTTTTCGGATCGTCAGCGCTACTATTGAAGAAATGTATAGTTACCTGCACTTAGTTCGATAATTATTGTTCACCACTCAAAAATAACACCTAGCGATTTTTGGCTAGGTGTTATTTGTTTTGTCATTTTTATGAACTATTTTAAATCGTATTTTGGAATGGGGTTGAATCTTGGTTTAACTCATCACCGCTGTAAAGATTTTCTTCGCGAGGGTCGAAATTAAGCTGTCTGACCAGTAATCGGATAGGACGGTCACAATGTATGGGCGAGAACTCTCAACGATGGCAGTCGAGTGGTTATAATACGGCCACCAGGCCCCAATTTTCTGGAAGACATTGGCCGAAACAGTGTCTAGTTTCGTTTTGTCATAGTCCGTCCGGTCTAGAGAGGTCATCGCTTGCTGTTGTGGATGCTCATAAATATAGGCCATTACTTTATTAATTTCACGCGGTGTCATATTGCGCGTATAACTTGGCGCGCCGTACACTTCTTTGGTAAAGCGGTTAAAATCTGATTTATCGCGGTAGCCTACATAATGCAGCAACATGTTACTGCCAAGGTTGTCCGAATTGACAATTGTGCGATTAAGAACATCACGTAAGGTATAAGTTTTATTCTGATAGTTCTCGTATTGAATGGTACCACTACCACCCCAGGCATAAGACTCATTATAATCATAAATCTTTGAGGTATACTTCAGCGGTGTATCCCAAGATAGATTGCCCTTCTCAACTTGCTCCAAGGTATAGGCCACTAGCACAATCTTCGGCACAGACGCCCCATACATGGCTGTATCCCCATTTAAAGAAGCCGTTCTTAAATCATCTTCGACTAAACTCTCATAGAAGACATGAATCGGTGAGTTCTTATATTGATTCAGCACTGCTTGCACTGCCGCATGCGTCCCAGTTAAGGTACCATCTGGTAAATTCGGTTCAGTTGGAGTAGTCGGCGGCGTCGGTGTCGTTTTAGTTGGGTCTGTCACGATTAAACGATCCCCCGAGTAAATATAATTCGACGTTAGCTTGTTCCACGACTTCAATTGATTGACCGTAATATTGTTTTGATTAGCGATCAACCATAGGTACTCGCCTGATTTGACCGTGTGATACTTGGCAGCTGGCTGTGTCGGTTCAACGGGTGTCGAAGGTTCTTCTGGCTTAGTGGGTTCAGTTGGCTTTTCTGACTCGACTGGTTTCTCAGGTTCTGGCGTTGTGGGTGTTGTTACTTTCGTTGGGTCTGTTACGGCTAATTTATCGCCTGAATAAATATAATTGCTTGTTAACTTGTTCCAAGACTTTAATTGATTGACAGTAATTCCGTATTGTGTCGCAATTTTCCATAAATAGTCCCCAGACTTCACCGTATAATAAGTGGGTGTTGGGGTACTTGGTGTTGGCTGACTCGTAGATGGCTTATCAGGTTCTTTAGGTGTTTCAGGTTTACTTTCGACTGGTTTCTCAGGTTGAGTCGGTGTCGTAGTTGTTTTCGACACAATAAAGCGATCGCCCGAGTAAATATAGTTCGAGGTTAGGTTGTTCCAGGTTTTTAATTGCGCTACGGTAATGCCGTGTTGATTGGCGATTTTCCATAGATAGTCCCCTGGACGTACTGTGTAATATGAATTGGTTGTTTGTGTATTGTCCGTTGGTTTAGTTGTGTGAGCGTCACCGGGTTTTGTAGTCGCTGTGCCTGCTGATACCTTCAGTTGGTCGCCTGAATAAATATAGTTCGAGGTTAAGTTGTTCCATTGTTTGAGTTGGGCAACTGTAATCCCATAGCGTTCAGCGATTAGATATAAGTATTCACCTGATTTAACGGTGTGTGTCTGGGCTGGTGTTTCAGCTGTTGCCGTTAAGGTATGCACTTTTAAGGTGTTTATTTCTTGTGTGGCTGCTTCGGCTTCTGGTTGAATTTCTGTTTCGATAAGTGCTTCTGTGAGTGGTTGGCTAATAGCGTCTTCTTGGGTTGCTTCCGATTCAAAATTATCTGTGGCTTCTGGTGTTGTGTCGTTTGAGGCTTCAATTGGATTATGTAGGCTATCTGATAGGGTGTCTGACAGCAAATCAGTTGGTGAGTTTTGGGACAATTCGTCTTGTCCAACTTCTGCTGGCACAGTGTCAGTTGATTGTTCGATTGAGGCTGTTACTTGGCTGTCTTGCTTGAGTGTTGTTTCAATCGTCGCATCACGTTCTGTTTCGTTCACCGTTTCTTCAGCATTTACGACTGGTCCGTTTAAAGAAAACATCGCAGCTCCAAGGGTAACGACTAGCCAACTGCCTTTTGATTTACGCATTAGTTTCTTCATTTATAGACTCCTTTATATTCGTTTAATGTATTCGTTTGCATTCTGTTTGATTATAACATTTTTATGGTTTGATATGTTAAGTTTTAGGATGAGAGGAATTTATTTATAAGAATGAAGTAATGGGGTGTTAACCTGAATTCTTAATAGCGAGTTTTTTATTCGGTGTTTAGCACTAAATATAATTCCTTATAAATAACTATTATTATCAATAGACAAATACCCCAAAAGATAAACTTTAAACTCTATCTTTTGGGATTGTTACTTAATCTGATTATTTGATTATTTTGGATTTTAATCAAACAGTTCTTACTAAGTAAATGTTTCATCATTCAAATTTTGTATATTCGAATCATTTTTTAAAGTATCTTGTAAAGATTCAATACTTTCAAACTCCATCATGTATTTAGGTTTAGTCCATTTAAAAACAGAATTTAATTTATTACAATAACAAACTTCATTACTTATGTTCTCTCCTGAAGTTATAAAAGCATAATTATACCCAAACTTTGATGCTCTTATAGAAGCACAAGAAAAATAACGGACACCAACACTAGAGGTTTCAGTGTTGTCTCTTGAGTGTAACCAATGCATAAAAAATTGTGGAATAATATATTCACTTGCAAAGTAATCTTTTTTATCTCTTCTAATATAAGAAGAACCCAATATTAGTGGATACCAATAAAGATAACTCTTTCTTGTACTTCTCAAGCTTTTATAACTAAACATCTCCTTATGCTTATTGAATTGTCTTTCAGAAAACAAATCCTCAGGCTTTATTGCTAAATCGATTACGTAAATGCGTCTATCCAAATTACTTCTATTAAGTTTAAATCTGCTTGCAACAAATTTTTTTTGATTTTGTTTCTAATTGACATAGTTTTAATGTTGTACTCAAGTATAAACACGGAAATCCAGGAATACTATATCTACATGTCTGCACAGACTGCCTTGAATTAAAAGGAACATGAAAAATAGCTTCTCTACCATAACCCCTATTATCATTCATTGGTCTAATTCTATATAGATCAACTCCATATTCATTATCTTGATTATTGTTATCATTACTATAGTTTTTTTAAAACTTTTCGAAACCCGAATTAATTTCTGTATTGTAAAAATCATCCATTATACTGCTAAAACATTGATATGATTTAGCAATGTTCCCCTTGAAATATTCTTCAAGTGAGATATCAAGTTTACGAATGATTATTCTTAAGTTTTCAAGTGTTTCATCCTCAACAGCAAACTCTACTAACGACTCTATATAAGCATTTAAATCATTTATAAAAATTTCCTTAAAATCACCTTCCCATCTTTTCGGAATAGTTAAAACATCTTTACTAAATATATTTTTGAAAATCTCATCTTCCATAGTCGGCACCTCTTTTTATTTTTTAATATCCATATATATATTAACGATTTTTTAACGTTCTCTTTTTGATGTTGAAAGTTTTTACTTGATTAATTAATTAATTAATTAAATAGTGGAACAATGGTATTCTTTATAGATTCATACTAGACTTTATTGACAACAGACGAGCTATTATAAACCATACATATCCCACCACAGAAGAAAGGTCAAAATATAGAAATTTATTATGACGAATTGCAATAATTATTGCGACATTTTTTTCTTTACTCAATTAATGAAGTTTCGTGCATGAATTTTTCTAAAGGTGTTTGATAATTCAGACATTTTCTTGGTCGATTATTCATTAGCCATAAAGCCGTGAATAATTCAGTTTCACTCACTTTAGTTAAATCAGTTTTCTTCGGAAAGAATTCGCGCATTAAGCCATTCGAATTTTCGTTTGACCCTCTTTGCAAAGCGCTGTAGGTATCTGAAAATTAGTAATCAATTCCTGTTGCTTCTACTTGCTTCTACAACAGGTTAACAAACAAATTTTTCTAATGTGACGACCATTGTATCTAGTTTCCAATGCCCAAACTATTGTCTCTTTCTAAAAGTTTTAGGTTGTTTGAAGATCAGGCTCCCCATATTGAACTTACCGCGTTTTTCTTTAAGTTGGTGACTTTTATCTTTATAACCATACTTTTCCTCCTTAATCATCAAAGTTATATCAGTTGATTGTTAGATCATTAACTTATTTATATTAATGACAACCGTAAAAATCCAGGAAAACAAGTTTTAACATTAATTTATTTATATAAATGATTATACATCGGCCCCTCCATTACATAAAGCATTCATTTTTTAATTGATAGGCGAGACGATCTGTTTTCCATTATTTATTCGTTGGTGTATTTATGTTGTTGCTCTAACGTTAAAAAGTTCACCTGATGATCCTTTGCTAAATAAAAAGAAAAGGATTGCTCCCCTTCTTCACCACATGGTATAAAATCGTATTTTGGCTTATTGAAACACGAGCACCGGCATGCCGTTATAGGCGTACTCGTAAACTTACTCCATGATATCAGACGGTGTGCTGATACTGCCCAGGGAACCGTTTGTTATTTAGGCTTCGATATCATCTCATTGCAATGCGCATGAATTGCATCATAACGAAACTGATCCAGGATGATGAGAACGATGCTTAGTTTTGGCTTGTTAGTCTTGACGATCTTGTTCAGAATCTGGTAGTTTTCGTGGTCGCTTCTGCTTGGCATATATTTTTTTCCTTTTTGTTTGAGGTGTTGTGGCTCTTGTTTTAAATGGTTACATTTTAATATTTTGTGCTGTTTGAAAAATATTGTTGATTGATGATTTTAGTTTAAGCGTTTAGACTGAGTTCATCTAGGTAGAAGAATTATAATATCTTTTGACGCAAAAACTTTAATCGCTGGTTGAAAGTTAGTTTAACTCCATAAAAAAATTCCATATCAATCTTAAATAATTGATATGGATTATATTAAGATGATGCACACTAAAGCCCCCTACCGCTTAATCTTTGTTTCCCTGTTTATTTAGCATAGGTGAAAATCTTTGAATTAACGTTGCTTCAAGTTCTAAACGTCCAATCGAGACTGAATATACTGTGAACTCACATTCAGAAATGAACTGATTAACAAAGCTATCCTCCTCTTCCGTAAAGAAATTCCTTTTTTTATCATTACTTATTAAATTCCCTAATTCTGCTTGTGTTTTAAGATCAAAACCAAATATATTTTTTCCTATCGTTCTTCTTAATGCAGACATTCTAGTCCGTCCATGATGGGTACCGATCCGCTCATTAAAATTGTGTGTTTCTCCTACATAGATCAATTCGTTATTTCTTCTGACAAGATAAACACCTTGTAGATTATTTCCCTGCCATTTTATTTCCGAAGCCTCAACCGCTTCGATTAGTCCCTCATTCAATAACTTTCCAGTCAAAGTTTGACTCTGTTGCCATAATAATAAAGCTGCCTCTTCAGTCTCTTCACTCAAAGTAAATATTCTTCCTTTGTGAGATTTGTTATTTCCTGGTTTCAAATTACACATCACATATTCTTCAAATTCCTTACGCCCAATCGTATTAGGTATTTCTTTGAACGATAAATTCTCTCCATGTATAGCAAATTCTTTATTTTTCCAGTGTTTAGATAGGCGAGTTTTTATATTAATACCTTGACCTACATATAATAGTTGTTCTTGATTATAAATTAAGTAATTACCAACCTGTACTGATGTTTCTTTTGGATTCTGAACATTTGGACTGTTTAATAACGTTGTTACTCCGCCTTGCAACACAATATGATGATTATCTTGGAGTTCTTTCCAATTCATAATAAATCCCCTTTTCTGATGTTTTCTAGGTATTATCTACTATCAATCTTTACATAAGCATGAATGCAGTGATTTAATTGGTTATTTTGTAAGCCATTAATATATAGTTTCTTTTGACTAAGCATTGATATTTGCAAATGGATATTTCCCATGACGTTGTTTAAATTCTTGAAGCAGTTTAGCTTCTACTTGACGCGGGTCTTGTTCCTCTATATATTTCCAAGCAAATACTAAGTTTTCTCGATCGGCGATTTGCCAAATATATCTTCCACCCCAATGTCCTACTGCTTTGGTATTGCCAAATCTAATGTAAGTACTTAATCTGCTTCTCAAATCAGTTGCCTTACCAATGTAGATTTCTTGAACACCATAAACCCATTTTTCTTCTAATAGTTCGATTGCCACATTAGGATTTTTCCCTTTAAAATGTCCACCTGTACCAACCTCCAAAAATTTTGGCTTATCCCCTTTGTAGAATACACCATAAACAGCTGGTGAGTTTTCAAGCATTTTTAAATTACTTGTCAGTTCCTCTAAAGTCGCAAATTTTTCATATTTTTCCATTTTAATCTTCCTTTCTTTTTCTAATCATGATCAATCTAACGTAGTTTAATAAGATTCCCTGATAAAGCTTCAAATTTATCTTGATATCGCCCAGCCCTAGCTCTGATCTGCACAGCATTAGCCTTCTCACCATTCTTTTTGAAATACAATTTTTGATCATATATCTCGTCCGCAAGTTCTGCTGCGTGTAATGTATGCCCATCTACTTGACTTAGCACTCTTTCCATCGCAACATGCAAGGTTATATTTTCTACTGGCTTTTGAAATTCACTCCTCTCTTCCTTTATTTCTCTTTGATTGATATTCTGAATGACGTATAAAGGCTCGTCATCTTTTATGATAATCACTTCACCTTTTTCGTCGACTAAATCCATAATATCCTCTGGCGATTCTAACAAACGACTATAAGCAACAAATTTACTGATATCCATTTATCGCAACTCCCTTCTTCTTGTCTTCATTATATACAAAGATATATCTAAAATCAAGTTATTTTATACAATTATATAATAATATGTTTTATTCGATAACATTCAACAATAACAACATTTTAAGCGCCATTAGCTTTTGTTCCCACACAAAACACCTTATACAATTGTATAAAACGGATTATTTAGTTAAATAGCTACAGTCAGACTTTATTCCATTTTTTATCGTTTTTTTCACAAAACAAAAAGAAGAGGATTGCTCCCCTTCTTCACCACATGTTATAAAGTAGTATTTTGCCTTATTGAAAGACGAGCACCGGCATGCCGTTATAGGCGTACATTATCTAATAGCCTAAAATTCCGCACTCCTAACGAGGCGGGATTTTAGGTAAAAAGGGACTGTGTCATAAGTCCCTTTTATAAGATGATATAGAACAAAAGATCTAACGATGGAAGGCAATCACATCTTCTTAATCGCTAGATATAAAATCATATTTTGGCTTATTGCACACTAGTACCAGCATGTCGTTATGGGTGTAAATTTTCTGATTGATCAGTGTACTTCAAATAAAAAAAGAGTAACAACTGGATAGGACCAATAAAGCGCTGGTATGACGATAGCAAAAGAATGACACATGTTATTTATTGTATTGTTTATTCAAGTTTTTCTGTTAGGTCACCCTTCGTTGACTTATATTTTGCTAATATCTTGAAGCCTGTCAGATTGTCTAATAGATAGTTTTCCCAAGCCGTCAGCAACAATATCAAGTGACCACTAATTAAAGTTTAAACGCTCATCAGAAACTTCCTAACATAACGAGCGCAATATGCAAAAGAAAAAAATAATCATTGCTATTTCTTCAGCTTCGACTGAACGAAGAGCAGTCACTGATTATTTTTATTTTGTTTATATTGGGCGCTAATAGCGAGACGTTCTGTTGATGCAAAGCTTCTGTCCTTATCAGCGCGTCTAATTGGTCCTTAGATGCCTTCTTTTACTAATGGGATAGCCGTGGTGTTCGCCTCCTTGTAAAATAAAAACTGACATGTTACGGAAAACTTTTGCTTCGTCTAGCCTTCTTTAGAAAGCTCGAGGTTATTATCATCTCTGATAAATTATAGTAAACCCCAAAAAATGTCAGTAAGCTTTAGCCAACTGACACTTTTCAATGGATATTATTTGGTTTTCACAACAAATGCTTGCCAAGGTTTCAGCGTAATATTCTCAAGCGAGATAATCTCATCTTCCGAGTTCTGGATAATTATATGATCAATAGAGTCTTCTGAAGAAAATTCATTCGTTTCATCAGATAAATTCGCTACTACTAGCCATCTTTCACCCTCATACTCACGGTAATAACTGAACACATTATCTACTGTATCCAACAATTTAAAACTCCCCCAAACGATGATGGGATGATCTTTCCGCAATTGAATCAAGTCTTTGTAAGTATAAAAAATAGAGTTCGGATCCTTTAACGCGGCTTCAACGTTGATATCTCGAAAATTCTCATTTAATGCAATCCAAGGTTTACCTGTAGTAAATCCTCCATTTTCACTCATATCCCAAGCAATCGGACGGCGAGCATTGTCTCGGCCTTTCGCATTGATTGACTCAATGATTTCGTCCTTATCAAAGCCATTTGCTAGACGTTCACTGTACATGTTGATTGTTTCAATATCAGCTGCTTCGCGAATATCCTTAATGGCAGTATTAGTCATGCCAATTTCTTCGCCCTGGTATATATAAGGTGTACCTTTCATCATATGTAGAAGAATGGCAAACAATTTTGCACTCTGAATTCGGTACTCTTGATCATTACCCCAGCGTGAAATTATGCGGGGTAAATCGTGGTTATTCCAGAATAATGAGTTCCAACCTTCATCTCCTAACTCAGTTTGCCATTTAGTCAGGACTTCTTTGAGTTCTGAAATCTTAATAGGCCTTAAATCCCATTTATCTTTGCCATCTTGCTGATCTAAGCCAACATGTTCGAATTGAAAGACCATTGATAGTTCATGACGGTCAGGGTTAGAATACAGCTTTGCAATTTCTGGTGTGGCACCCCAAGTTTCACCAACCGTTAGTAAATCGTGTTTACCAAAGGTTGCTTGATTCATTTCTTGAAGATAATCATGTAATTTAGGTCCATTTCCCGTGATACCCTCTAAAGGTTTTTTACCGACCAAATCGATGACATCCATTCGGAAACCACCTATTCCCTTATCAATCCAAAAATTCATCATATCGTAGATAGCTTGGCGAACCTTTTGATTTTCCCAATTCAAATCAGGCTGTTTTTGACTAAACAAATGCAGGTAGTATTGACCGCTTGCTTCGTCAAATTTCCAGGCAGGGCCAGAAAAAGTTGATTTAAGATCGTTTGGTACGCTCCCGTCAGATTTAGGGTCTGCCCAAACATAGTAATCACGGTAAGGATTTTCTTGACTCTTTTTGGCTTCAATAAACCATTGATGTTCATCTGATGTATGATTGACTACTAGATCCATGACAATTTTTATATTACGTTTGTTAGCTTCAAACAGAAACTCTTCCATTTCTTCCATCGTGCCAAATTCTTCCATTATTGCTTCGTAATCTGAGATATCATAGCCATTATCATCATTAGGTGATTGGTAAACTGGCGATAACCAAATGGCACCAATTCCTAAATTCTGTAAATAATCTAACTTTTCAATTATCCCTCTAATGTCTCCAATACCATCTCCATTACTATCTTTAAAACTTCTTGGATAAATTTGGTAAACGACAATTTCTTGCCACCAATGTTTCGACATATTCATTCTCCTCTCGTATTTACGAATTATATTGTTTAATTGTGACTAGTTGTTGAATTTTCAAAGCGCTTAAAGAAAGCGAGTAGTAAAAAAGTTCTTAAGAAATGAATAAAGCTGAGTCCCAAGAACATACTTATATAGATGCCAAAAACAAATAAATAATTTGACAATAACATCAAAACAAAGGGCAAGCAGAAAGCTAGCATCAACAAGCTACTAGTCAATGGATAGTTGATTGCTAACTTTAAGGTGTTTAAACTCGCTTGCTTGAATGAGTCATCATATCGTGATAAGTAGTAAAAGATAAACTGCATGTAATTTATGACGATGAGGGTGACTATCGCTACGCCTATGGTCATCCAACTGTCTAGCTGATTAAATGTGATCAGGTATAGCCAGTTAGTAATCAGGATGCTTGAAATTAGTAGGATACTTAACCAAGCAATCGTGCTTTGCTTGAACCTTTTCTTAAACACTTCCAAATAGGTTGAGACAATTCGTGTTTCACCTTGTGTGATGATACGCGTTGTGACTGCAAAAGCAGCTGCTTGACTCGCACCGATTGTCACAATCGGCAGGCTGGTAATAATCATCAATAAATTAAGTACCATCAAGCTCCAGACCTTCATCATAATACGGTAGAAAGTACCGTTAAGTCTAAATAATTCTTGCATAGTTATCACTCCTTCACTGCGCCAACAACAATTCCTTGCACGAAATATTTTTGTAAGAACGGATAAATAATTAATAGCGGGATGATTGCGATAACTATTTTGGCTGCATTAAGGTTTCGATTTGAAACGGCTAGTAGGCTTTGTAGTTGTTCTGATGACATACCTGCGCTATTTCGTAGAGTTTCAGCAATATTTACACTTAATGATTGGATGTAGGTCATCAATGGATAATTCTCGACTTTGGTCATATAAATCAAACCGCCGAAGAAATCGTTCCAGCTTCCGACGATACTAAAGAGCGATACCGTGGCAAGAGAAGGCAGAGAAATTGGTACATAAATTCTGGTTAGAACAGTCCATGAATTTGCACCATCCAGTAAGGCCGACTCTTCTAATGATTTGGGCACGCCACGGAAAAAGTTCATGACTAAAATAACGCTACCTAAAGGTACGGCGCCAGGTAGAATAAGTGACCATACGCTATTAATGAGCCCTAAGTTACGAACAATCAAATAAGTTGGAATCATCCCACCATTGAATAACATCGCAAAGATTATCAAGTTCATGAAGAATTTTCTTGAATAGAAAACTTCTTTAGATTTTGACAATGGGTAAGCGAGCGTAATAATGAGAAGCAGGTTTAGTATTAAGGCTGCTACCACTCTAAAAACAGAAATTCCAAAAGAACGCCAGAATTGAGAGTCATTCATTATTCTTTCATATGCCGCGAAAGTAAACTCAACCGGCCAGAGACCGACTCTGTTAGCAGCCGCAGCCTGAGAGCTACTTAAAGATAGCGAGACAACGTTCAACAGTGGAATTAAACAAGATAATGTCAATAAAATCACTATTGTGTATATAATGAACAGACGAATGCCAAATTTTTCTTTCATCTAAATTACTCCTTTCTAGACTAAAACATTACCCGGTTAGTAGTTTTTTCTGCTACCTTGTTAGAGCCAAACACTAGAAATAAACCGACAATGGAACGTATTAAACCTACTGCTGCACCTAAACTATAGTCACGTCCAATAAGTCCAATTCTATAAATGTAGGTATCTAACACATCACCACTTGCATAAACTGGTGGTGAATATAAGTTATATACTTGATCGAAGCCAGCACTTAAAATTCCAGGTAATGCGAGAATCGTCATCAGAATAATATAGGGCAACATACCTGGTAACGTCACATGTCTAACTTGTTGCAACCAGCTAGCACCATCCATCTTCGCAGCCTCATAAGTTCCAGGGTCAATCGACGTAATAGCGGCCAAGAAAATAATTGAACTATAGCCGAAGCCTTTCCAGACATCCGTCCAGATTAACAGATGAGGAAAAACCTTATTACTCCCTAAAAAATTGATAGGATTCAGGCCAATACTCTGCAGAATTTGGTTGACAGTACCGTCTAAACTAAACAAGTTCACAACTACTGAAGCTAAAATTACCCACGATAAAAAGTGTGGCAAATATACAATCGTTTGTAGAGATTTCTTAAACCATTTTACTCGAATTTCATTTAATAGAATTGCAAAAATAATGGGGATAATGGTATTTAGAATAATTTTCCCCAAGGCGATAAAGATGGTATTGTAAGTAACTTGCCAAATATCAGGCAAAGTGAAAATATATTTAAAATTATCTAACCAAACAAATTCTGAGTTTAAAAAGCCTTTTGCTGGTACAAAATCTTGAAAAGCCATCACGAGCCCAAACATAGGGGCATAAGAAAAAATTAGTAAGAATATCATTCCTGGAGCGACCATTGCTAAAAAGAGCCATTGATTCTTAGAGAACCAATTTTTTCTTTTTCTCTTTTCCATATTTTTGTCTCCTTCTCCTATAATTGTAGAATAGAGCATTTCATTGACAATGAAATGCTTTATTCTAGTCTACAATTAATTATTTTCTTTGTTGATTGACTGCATTTCTTCTAGAATCGCCGTCCCACCCTGTTGGCCCCACGTTTCTACATATTGCTCAAAGTTTTCGAGTGTCTCTTCACCCGTCACAAATTTGATGAAGGTTTCTTCTTCCAATTTGTTGATTTGAGCCCCGTTACGCTCGCTTGCTTCAATGGTTTCAAAGATTGCAACTGGATTCACTTCATTGTAAATGCCTGCTTGTCGTACGCCATTCATGACATTATTGACAGCCAATAAGCGTGAAGCATACACGGACCAATCGGTTGGATCAGAAGATACTGAGTCATCTAAATACGCCTTAATCTTACGCGCATTATTCTGAACGATAAAGCTATCAATAGCCTCGATAGTTGAGTTGCCTAAGGCTGCATCCGATGCTAGTACTGCATCATTAATCTCACTTAGATTTTTGAACAGTTCAATGTTTACAGGTCGGATAGAGCCATCAACAGCCAATTGGGCGTATTCATAAACCTCAGGGAATTCTGTTTCCATATCTTCAGAATTTGCGACTTCATCATAGATTAAATTAATCATTTCAATCGCTAATTCAGGTCTTTCGAAATCTTTTCTCACCACTACAAAGCTACCCACTCCTGGTTTATTAACACCATTGACAGTGCCATCTTCGTTTTCAATCGCAAATGGCGTGAAAACCGCTTCAGGGTTTGCTGTTTTTGCTTGAACTAAGCCCCAGTCTGGAAAATGCCAAGGTCCGGGTACGATACCGATTTCTCCGTTGACCATCATTGCATTAATATCATCGTAAGTACGAGTTCCGAATTGTGGATCTAAGATCCCTTGCGTAAAGAGTTCATTCAAGAAGGCTAGACCTTCTTTCATTTCTTCTGTATTAGAGCCGTACACTAAATTTCCATCTTCGCCTTCTAGGTAAGTTTTTGGATAGGCTCCGAATGCGTTGAATATGGCGGTTGCTGTATAGCCTGAACTACCGTGGTCTCCGGATGTTAACCAGTACGCTAATGCCAAGCCTTTGGTTTTTCCAGTTCCTCCAGCATCTTCTTCCTGAAATATCGTCGCAGTTTCGACCAACTCATCTAAAGTAATTGCATTATTCCCATCCTCGTCCAGTTCAATATTTAAATCGTCCAACCAATCTTGACGAATCCAAACCATGTTCGGTCCGAAATCGTTAGCTGTTCCTGGTAATGCCATTAATTGTCCATCGATTGTTGCAGCATTCAACTGAACATTATCGAAAGAGTCATAAATTGACTTGATGTGATCGCTAGCAAATTCTTCATAAACTTCGGTTAAGTCTTCGATTAAACCATTCTCTGCCAATTCTTCTAACTCGTCTCTGCTGACAGCCATGATGTCAGGTATCTCACCTGCCGCAATTGCTAAGGAAACTTGGCGCGTATACTCGTCGCCATTTGCTTCAAAGGCACTTTCTAATTGAACGCCTAGTTTTTCTTTGACGAGACGTCTGTAAGCATTATCGGCGTAACTATCGCCTTCCGGTAACTTTGAGTTTTGCTGAGTCTGTTGACCTAAAGTTACAATCAGGTTACCTTCTGCCGTTCGCTGCGCTTCCTCTGCTGATCCACATGCACTTAACAAAACAGCTGAACCTAAAAGCATACCTACTAATAATTTTTTCATCATTTCCCCTACTTTCTTTTAGTTAAACGTTTACGTAATCAGAATAATAAATTCAAGCTTCTCTTTATATTCTCCTTTCCTTTTCTATTTCCATTTTGAAATCAAGTAATTTCACTAATGATAATGAATTTACTTGATTTCAGAATAAATCTTTACGAATAGCCTTTTTAAATTTTTTAAGAAGGCTGTATACTCAATAGGTTAAACGTTTACGTAATGCGAAAAAAGTTATTTTATAATAACTTTTTTACTGAATTACGTTCAACCAAAGTAAAAGGTACAATCTCGGAAAGAATTTCTTTTTTCTTAAGAATCGAAAGAATTAAACTTTCGCAGCCAAGATTTCCCATTTCATAAAATGGTTGTGAAATAGTCGTAATTGTCGGTGTTACCATTGATGAAATTTTTGAATTATCATAACCTATCACCGATAAATCCTCAGGCACTATAATATTTTGTTTATTGCATTCTGAAATGACGCCTAGCGCCGTCTCATCACTCACGCAAAAAATTGCGGTCAAAGAAATGTCGTTTTGAATATAGTATTCCATGGCTTTTTTACCGGAGGTGAAGGTATAGTCACCGAAATAAATCATTTTTTCTTCAATTGGTATCCCATTTTGCTTTAAAGCGTCGCGGTAACCATTGATTCGTGGAATCCCAGCAATTGGATCAATCGGGCTAACCCCAGCGAAGCCTATTCGCTGATGGCCATTTCTTACTAAATAGTCAGTCGCTTCAAAAGCTGCAGAATAGTCATCCACTTTTATATAGGGGATTGAATCTTCGACTGCCTTGGTTGACAGAAGTACAATCGGAATATTGAGCGATTTCACTAAATCAACGCCCTCTTGTTCAACAAATATCGAGAATGCCACGATGCCATCTACTCGGCGCTCAGCCATTAGATTCAAACAACTTTTGAAATTCTCTCCTTCTACACCTGCATGCATAAGGATTACACTATAACCGTGTTTCTTAGCGGCATCCTCAATCCCATTCACAATATTTGAATAATAGAAAGAATCGACCGTTGGCATAATAATCCCAATAATATTCGACACATTTTTTACTAAGCTGATTGCATTTTCGTTCTTGTGATAATTCAACTCTTTAGCAATTTTTAACACATTCTCTTCCACTTCTTGACTGTAGCCGCCTAGTTGATTGATCACTCTTGAAACAGTTGCGATCGATACATTTGCCTGTTTAGCAATATCTTTAATTGTAGTAGCCAATCTAATCCCCCTTTCATGACAGAATTACGAATGTTGTTATATCAACTTGTTAAACGTTTACGTAAATGATTATAACCTATAGAATTTGCTTGGTCAACACAATTATGTATGCGGATTCATTTTTTTCGGGAGGATAGCGTCCTTAATCTCCATGACAAATCAGACCTATAAAGATCTCTCAAACTTATTTTTACGTCGCACTGAATTGATTAAAACTATGCATAGTTAAAAGAGCTCACGCTAAATGATCGATAAAAAAAATAGGGCCTACGTCATCAGTCAGCTCACTTGTTGACTGATTAACGCCATGTCGTCTCTAACATCCACTTAATCCGCCAGGTCTTGGGTATCTCCCACACGGATGCTTCCTTTCTGGACTTATTATGAGCATGTTAAACTCTCCATCAAAAAAAGAAGAGGATTGTTCCCCTTCTTCGCCATATGTTATAAAGTAGTATTTTGCCTTATTGAAAGACGAGCACCGGCATGCCGTTATAGGCGTATTCGTAGACTTGCGCCATGATGTCAGGCGGTGTGTTGATACAGCCCAGGGATCCGTTGGTCAGGTAGGCGTCGCCCCCGAAAGTCGGCTGCCAGTTGGCATCATGAATCCCCTGTCCCGTGTAGTCAAAGGCCAGCCAGTAAGTCACCGGCTGCACATAATCAACACCCGTCCGCGGATTAAAGCCCGTCAGTTCCGACGGAGATTCCATATTCCAAATCGCATAAGCCCCCGGCACCGTGTTAGTCCCAATTTGACCCGTCACAATCGGCGTCGAAATCACCGCCACCCCGTCAATATAAACATACATCATTTGATAGGTCATATCGACTTCAATATAGCTGCCCGCAATATCATCGAGCGTCCCATTATAACCAATCCCAACAATCGCTGGCTCTCTCGTCACCGACTCCCCAGCCGCTAAATCATTCAGTATATTCTCCGTTTCCGCCTCACGGTCAATCGACCAACCCAACGTCCCCGGCAACAACTGCACATCCCCCTGCAAGGTACTAGTGAAATTACGGTAATCATCATACGTCGCATACGCATCATTCAACGTCCCAAGATAGTCATAAATCATCTCCTGGTCAAAATAATACTCACCATTCTCATCCAAAATCAACCAACTATAAATCATTTCAGGAGTAATCACTTCTTCATAACCTGCAATGGTTAACGTAATCTCCATCGAAGTCAAAGCTTGAATCTGTTCCAACTCTTGAACGAGGGACGGATTATCGGCCGTGATACTTGGTTGCAAGTAAGCTTGACTCACCTCAACCACCTCTTGATTAAGGACAGCTTGAATGATTTGTTCTTTTAAGACCGAATTGTCGAGCTCTGTTCCCGTTTGGCCCGCTTCAATTAGATAGCCTTCCGTTTCAGAATAGCTAATTTTCGCATCCGTTGGCAAGAACCGCTCCCCATTCGCCTGATTATTGGCGGTTAATGCTTCTTGTAGTTGCTTGTCATCAATCGTGATTAACTCTTGCGGTGCATAAGCAATTTGTGTATCCGTCACCGCCCCAAATAGCCAATTCTGCTTATGTTGTTCTGACATTAAGCTTGCTAATGCCTCATCTGCTTGAATGGTTATGCCTAAGTCACTTGCATTAAGTGGCTCCCATGCTCGATCCGCTTCATTAAAATTAATCGTTTGTTGCGAAAAACTTTCTTTCAATTTGTCCGCCGCTTCCGCCTGCGTTAAGTTACTAATATCCACCGCCGCAAATTCAGTGTTCAAATAATATCGTTCCGCATAATACTGACTCCCCATTAGGTAACCCACCAGGCCTAGCACCACTAACACAATCATTCCAACTACAATTTTTTTCTGCATTTTATAATACCTTCCTTTAAATAGTTGAGTTGGCTTGCTAGCGGAACTCGTTCCATTTAAATTGCCCGCTCAATTATTATAGCCTTTATTATAAAATAGATTGTTAGCGCACCGTTTTTCAAATGAAATACGGCTCATGTGTTTATTCTACATGATTTTATTTTGCCTGTAATGGAAATCATGCCTTTGACTTATAAATTTCACAGAATATTCATAGATGGGCTTGAGTGAAGGTGATGAATTTTTGTAGCGAGTAGAAGCAGATGAATTTCCAAAATTTGTTTCAATTTGAAGGTATTAAAGCTGTCATATCAGTCTCTTTTTGAAAACTGTATAATAAATGGTTTACTAATCCGATGGATGTTTGACAAATAATTAATTATTAGGAGGTGGTACTTCTGGCAATTTTGGTTACCAACGTATGTGGGGACAACTGGGATAGCGAGAGTAAAGACCAACAGGAGCAGGGATCACCCCCGCGCTTGCGGGTACAACTGTAAACTCTTCCCTTAAGGCTGAAATTGATTGGGATCACCCCCGCGCTTGCGGGTACAACACTAAACGATCCCTATAATAACGCCAATCCACTTGCACCATTCCCAGCTTCTACTTCACTTTCAACTTAAACACAGCCTTCTTAAATTGCGCAGGCTCTTCCACATGCAAGCCAGGCATATGCGCATCTTGCGGGTAGACGATGTAAAAACTATTTTGGGGAATTTCAATGAGCGTACCTGGGCCAGTACCGAAGCCAATGTCTGATTCTGCATCAAAATTTAATTGGTCTACTTTATCCAAATTTTGCCACTGCATAAATTCCGACCCTTCTAACATTATTTGCAGATCAAGATATTTTTGATGGAACTCGTACTGAGCACTCTCCAACTCTCTGGTTTCGCCTGACATGATCGAAAAGAATTCGCCTTCTCCCAGGTCGTATTTGCCTTCTGGTAGTTCATTCATTTTTGTTAAGTACTCTTGATAGGCTTCAAATCTTGGGAATAATTGTCTGTAGTTTTCTAAGTTGCTGATTACGTCTAATATCATATTCTACCCTCACTTGTTATTATTGATGTTTACAGGATTTCCATGCCGATATGATTTCAGCAGTGCTACCCACTTCCCTTCCATTATATCAATTCCCCAACACAAGCGAAACCGCTTTCTTAATTACTTTTCTTTCCATTTATCAGACGAACGCTTATAATAAATCGTAATACTACCAGAAGGAGCTACCTATGAATCATTTTGACATGACTGAAGAATTCCATCACATCTTTGACCCGACGATTCCTAACGAGCCGACTGCCTTTGATTCGAAGAAAACGCTGGATCGCGCCGCTTTTAAAATTGAGGAAATCGTTGAATTTGCCTACAGTGTCAGCGACAATAATCCCACAACATTTGACCAAGCAATCGACAGCTTGCATGCTGCCATCGACACCGCTAAAGCCAAGATTCTTTCCAAAGAGCACGTCGTAACGGATCCTTTAATCGACCAAGTCGACGCTTTGAGCGATTTATTGTACTTCACTTATGGTTCCTTTTCTTTATTAGGGGTTAATCCTGGTCCGATTATGAACATTATCCACGAAGCCAACATGGGCAAGCTGTTTCCTGACGGTCAGCCTCATTACCATCCTGTCACGCATAAAGTATTGAAACCTGACAATTGGGAGCAAGACTTCGCGCCTGAAGCGAAAATCAACCAAGAAATTCAGCGCCAAAGAGCTGAAGGTAAACACTCGTCATCCTTGTAGCACCTTAAAGTTTAAGGTGTTTTTTTGCGTTCAAAAATATCATACTATCATTACTTCTTTAAATTTCTTTTCGCGATTTTAATGCTTTTATCGGATTACTCACCGTCACTCGGCGCCTTATTTTCCGAGAGTGGTATCTCGCGCAATCGGCGCAGCAGCTCTGCCTTTATCTCTAGTGAATTAGACAAAGCCTAGTCGCTTGAGTTGGAAAAGCCGGAAGGAAAGTAAAGGCTCCAGAAGCGACTATCACCTTGGCAAACAATAAGCTGAACGAAGCACAAGGTTTGATCCATCAACCTAATACTTATACTTATAATACGAATAAAAAAAGCGTCAACAAGCTTGTACTTACTGGCGCTTTTTCAAGATGATGATTTATCGTATTTTGCCGGTGTTTTCGAAAAGGGTTTGGGCTTTGTCATTGAGGCGTTTGACGGTGGTCGGGTCGAGCTTTTGAACCTCACGGTCATAGGTGAAGATGCCGTTAATTTCCTCCTCGACGTCGCTAACCTGGGTGTAAATCGCCATCGAAAGGCCGTTGGCAATATTCGGCAGAATGTCTTCTTTCCAGAGGCGCTCATAATTCGCGGTTAACGCTGCCGCCGACTTGTAATGTTGGTAGCCGAACTCCTTGTCGCTTGCGACGTGGCCATCAACCGCATAGGCATAGCCCCCATACTCGGTCAGCGCCACCACACGTTCCTGCGGCTTGACTTTCAACTTAAATAAATAGTTGTGAATGCTGTAGGCATCCCCGCCGTGCTGGTCAAACCAGCCACTCGTTTCAATCAGCCAACGCGTCGGATCCGTTTCCTTCACCAACTTGCCGACCTGCGCCGCATCAAACTGGCCCCAACCTTCATTGAAAGGCACCCAAGCGGCAACCGACGGAAAATGCGCCAGTTGCTTCATCATGCCGGCCAAATCTTGGTAGTACTGCGCACGCCCCGCTTCGTCTTCGCGGCCGAACAATTTATATTTGTCGTCCTTCAACTTGCGGCTCAGAAAATCAGACGCATTGGCAGCATAAGTCACCAGCCACATCGGATAATCCTGCGCCCCGCCATTCGGCATATCCTGCACCACCAACATTCCCAGGCGATCACAATGGTAATAAAAACGCGCCGACTCAATTTTCACATGCTTGCGAATCGTATTAAAACCCATCGCCTTCAACTCAGCAATATCATGGACCAGCGTCGCATCAGCCGGAGCCGTCAGCCCACCATCCGGCCAATACCCTTGATCCAGCACCCCACTCAGAAAAATCGGCTCATGATTCAAGGCAAAACGGCGAACCCCTTGTTTATCCGTCACCACACTCAAATCCCTCATTGCAAAATACGAATCCACGACATCCGCGCGATAAACCACCGTTACTGTATACAAATGCGGGTCGGCAGGCGTCCAGGGCTTCAAGTAGTCGAGCGCAATTCTTTGCGGGCGATTGGTATGGATTGGCACCGATTGTCGATGTCCGTCACGGTCTTGAATAATCACACGCGCTTGTTGCGAAAAGTCGCTGTTAGTATGAACCGTTAGCGTCAGGCTATTGTCATTATATTTGGGCTTGAGGTCGAGCTCAGTAATATAATGTTCTGTGACACTTTCTAGCCACACAGTTTGCCAGATGCCGCTGGTTGGCGTATAAAAGAGTGATTTCATCTTGCCTTTTGGCTTCAATTTTTGTTTGCCACGCGCATGCGGCTGGTACTCAGTGAAGTCTTTGGCAAGTACCGCGACAGTATTGGTGGTCTCGTTTAGGTGGTCAGTGATATCAAAGCTGAAATTCAGGTAGCCGCCGATATGCTCGCCGACATACTGGTCGTTGACGAGGACGACGCACTCCTGATCGACGGCGCCGAAATGCAGGATCACACGGTCGCGCACAAAATTGTCCGGCAACGTGAATTGCTTACGGTAGTGCATATAGTGCTCAGGAAAAACCGGCTGTTGGATACCTGATAAGGCGGTCTCAGGTGCAAATGGCACTGTGATTTTCTTGCTGTAGGTATCGGTCGTGGGGAAATGGCTCAGTTCAAAGTCCCACTCGCCGTTCAGGTTGAAATAACTCTTGCGCTTCATTTGCGGACGCGGATATTCTGGTAGCGGTTTGGCGGCATTCAGCTTGCGCCCCCACTTGGTATATAATTGTTCGATAGTGATCACCCGACCTTCATGGTTTGTTACCTATAGTTTAGCATATTGCGAGGGCTTAGATGTGGTTTCGAGGAGAAATATTTGCGTGGGGTTTGGAGCTTGGGCGGTTGCGGGTTTGGGGTGGTTGCGGGCTGGTGGCTGTGAGTAGATGAGTATTCTAGCCGATGGTAGGGAGCGTTCGGCTAGTTTAGCTCTTATTCTAGCCGATGGTTTGGCAGGTTCGGCTAGATTAGCTCTCTTTCTAGCCGATGGTTTGGCAGGTTCGGCTAGATTAGCTCTCTTTCTAGCCGATGGTTTGGCAGGTTCGGCTAGATTATCTCTTATTCTAGCCGATGGTTTGGTAGTATCGGCTAGATTAGCTCTTATTCTAGCCGATGGTTTGGCAGGTTCGCCTAGATTAGCTCTTATTCTAGCCGATGGTTTGGCAGGTTCGGCTAGTTTAGCTCTTATTCTAGCCGATGGTTTGGCAGTATCGACTAGATTAGCTCCTATTCTAGCCAATGGTCTGGTAGTTTCGGCTAGTTTAGCGCTCTTTCTAGCCGATGGTATGGGAGGTTCGGCTAGTTTAGCTCTCTTTCTAGCCGATGGTTTGGCAGTATCGGCTAGATTAGCTCCTATTCTAGCCGATGGTTTGGAATATTCGGCTAGATAAAATGGACTCTATAGAATGGACAGTTATTTTTACGGCTTCAAAAAAATATAGACAGTATGGAATAAGATAGATATATTATCTGTACATGAACAAACAAGCTAGCATCCAATTCATTCTCTTGTAAGAAAACCAAGGCGGTGTCGTGTCCCATCGGCCACGACGATTCTATTAGAGCCTCAAGGCGTTTAAAATCGTGTCGGCCAGCTGGCCGGCACTCCTTTTGCTCTTCGCTTTTATTCAAGCAAACGGACAAAGTCGAGAGGGCTAACAACCTACCTTCTAGCTCAACTAACCTAGCAAATAAAGTCCCTTCAGTAGGTTTACTGTTAGTGAAACACTACACGCAGCTGAAATGGATACATCAACAAAAACGACCCGAACGCTGTTTTGCAGCGGTCGGGCCGTTTGGTGTTGGGTCGTATTTTGGCTTAGTTTTCGGTGTCTAGAATATGTTTCGCAACGAATGCTGCAATCGCGCCACCTAGTAATGGGCCGAATGTGTACAACCATAGTTGAGACATTGCTGCACCGCCGGTGAATAGAGCTGGAGCAAAGCTTCGTGCTGGGTTTAATGACGCACCTGAGTTCGCGCCGCCCATTAAGATCATCGCTGTTAACGTTAAACCGATCGTGATGCCAGCCATGTTGCCGTTACCGTTTTTACCTGTAACTGTTAGAATCACTAACACGAAGAAGAACGTTAGGATCGTTTCAATCGCGAAACCACCCATGCTAGATAAACCTTCTGCTAAGGTGTTCGCTGCTACGTTTGCTGTATCCATGCTTGATGCTGAAAGTAAGAAACGTAGCGTCATTGTTGCGGCAGTTGCACCGATTAATTGTGCGACCACGTAAACCAAGAATTCCTTCACGTCTAAACGTTTGTTGATGAACATTGCCAAGCTGACAGCTGGGTTAATGTGCGCGCCTGAAACAGTTCCCACGCTGTATGCCATCGCCATTAACGTTAAACCGAATGCTAAACCTACTGCTAAGACGCCAGTGTTGCCACTATCCCAAACGGCTGCTCCTGTACCGATGAATACTAATGCGAATGTACCAATTGCTTCTGCTACTGCTTTTTTTAACATAAAATCTCCTCACTCCATCATAATAAATAATAAATTCGTCTATTATCTTATCATTAAATTATGAAAATTTCCAAGTGTCATGACAAGACCAATTTATTTCCCTAAGCCAAAATACTTCTCGAAAGACTGCTTGAGGATAAGCTTCCTGACGGCTTATCAAGCCTTTTTATGCTTACTATTAGAGACTTATATAGATGCTTCACAGGGTTTGCGTTTTAATTGGTGTTTACAGCGATCGAATATTCAAAGGATTCATGTGACCGTCAATAACTTTAGACAAATTTTTTGAGATTTCATCTGCTTATGCAACCTGAAGCGGACTGTGGAACCTCTTTTTTTGGAGCGAGGGGCTTCAAGAATGTTTTAACCTTGCTAAACTTGTATTACTTACAACAAGAAAACAAAGGCGGAGTCGTGTCCCATGGTCCACGACAATTATATTAGAAACACTAGGCGTTTAAATCGTGTCGGCCTGCAGATCGACACTCCTTTTGCTCTTCGCTTTTATTGAAGCAATGAATAAAATGAATTTTCTTAACAACGTACCTTGAAAATTCGTTTTATAGCCTAGCCTAACGAAGCACAACGTTTAATAACTCAACATAAAACGCACAATCCCTTACAAATTAAAAATCCTCCCCCGTTTTATTGGGAGAGGCTCGCGGTTAATATTTTGGCTGGGGTGAATTACATCATGCCGCCCATACCACCCATGCCGGCTGCGCCTGCTGCTGGGTCGACTGGTTCTGGGATATCTGCAACTACTGCTTCAGTTGTTAATAATAAAGCGGCAACTGAGGCTGCGTTTTGTAAAGCTGAACGCGTTACTTTAGTTGGGTCAACGATTCCTGCTTCGATCATGTTCTCGAATACATCTGTTAAGGCGTTGTAACCAATTCCTTCTTCTGCACGTTTCACTTCATTCACGACTACTGCGCCTTCTTTACCAGCATTAATCGCGATTTGACGTAATGGTTCTTCAAGGGCACGAGTCACAATGCGAACACCTGTCGCTTCGTCATCTGTACTTGTTTCAGTTTCAGCAACGGCTGCTTGTACTTGAACTAATGCAGTACCACCACCTGAAACGATTCCTTCTTCAACGGCTGCACGCGTTGCGTTTAGCGCGTCTTCGATACGTAATTTACGTTCTTTTTGTTCAGTTTCGGTTGCGGCACCAACTTTAACTACCGCTACACCACCTGATAATTTAGCTAGACGTTCTTGTAATTTTTCACGGTCAAAGCTTGAAGTTGTTTCTTCTGCTTGAGCACGGATAACCGCTACACGGTCAGCAATTGCTTTAGAGTCGCCAGCACCTTCAACAATCGTTGTATTATCTTTAGTTACTGTAACTTTACCAGCGTTACCTAAGTGTTCAACTGAAGCGTCTTTTAATTCAAAGCCTAATTCTTCAGAAACTACTGTAGCGTTCGTTAAGACTGCAATATCTTCTAACATTGCTTTACGACGGTCACCGAATCCTGGTGCTTTAACCGCTACGACATTTAATGTACCACGTAATTTGTTCAAGACTAATGTCGGTAATGCTTCTCCTTCAATGTCTTCTGCAATAATTAACAGTGGACGACCTGCTTGCATGACGTTTTCTAATAAAGGTAATACGTCTTGAATATTCGTGATTTTACGATCCGTAATCAAGATAAGTGGATTTTCAAGAACTGCTTCCATTTTCTCGTTATCTGTTACCATGTATTGTGACAAGTAACCACGATCGAATTGCATTCCCTCAACTACTGACAATTCAGTTTCCATTGATTGTGATTCTTCAATCGTAATGACACCGTCTTTACCAACTTTTTCCATTGCTTCAGCGATCAATTCACCGATTGCTTCGTCACCTGAAGAAACGGCTGCTACTTGCGCAATCGATTCTTTAGATGAAACGGGTACTGACATTTCTTTCAGCGCTTCTACCGCCACTTTAGTTGCTTTCTCAATTCCACGACGGATGCCTACTGGGTTGGCACCTGAGGTAACGTTTTTCATTCCTTCACGCGCAATTGCTTGTGTTAGAACAGTCGCAGTCGTTGTTCCATCTCCTGCAACATCATTTGTTTTAGAAGCGACTTCCATCACTAATTGTGCACCCATGTTTTCGAAACGGTCTTCCAATTCGATTTCACGCGCAATGGTTACACCATCGTTTGTGATTTGTGGCGAACCATAAGTTTTATCTAATACTACATTACGACCTTTTGGTCCTAAAGTTACTTTAACGGTGTTCGCTAATGTATCTACACCTTTAAGTAAAGCTTCGCGTGCGTCTTCTGAGAATTTTAAGTCTTTTGCCATCTTTAACTTTCACTCCTTAAATATAATTTATTATGTGCGTGCTAGCTTTGGGCTGCTAGCTATTTTGTTTAATGTCGGTTTAATTATTCAACGACTGCTAATAAGTCGTCTAATTCGATTACTAGGTAAGTTTGACCTGCGTCAGTCACTTCAGTACCTGTGTAAGCTTTAAAAATCACTGTATCACCAATTTTAACGCCATCTTCTGAATCGATGTCGTTTCCTACAGCGATTATTTCTCCGATTTGTTGCTTCTCTTTGGCCGAACTTGGTAGTACTAAGCCTCCAGCCGATTTCTCTTCAACTTCTGCAACTTTAATGACAACGCGTTCTCCTAACGGTTTTAACATTATGTTGTTCCCTCCAAATTCTGTGATTGTTTTTTGTTAGCACTCGAATTGTTTGAGTGCTAATTACAATTATTATTGTAAGATAATCCTGTATAAAATGCAAGCATTTCTTGACGTTTTTTGACATTTGTTTTAAGTTCGCGAACAAGACAAAGAAACCAAGCAGTCACACCTCAGCAACTACTTGGTTTAAACACATATAAACTTTTAGCCAACAGAACCCTCCATCGAATAGGCAATCAAGCGGTTGAGCTCGACGGCGTATTCCATTGGGAGTTCTTTGGTGAAGGGTTCGACAAAGCCCATCACCAACATGCCGGTGGCTTCTTCTTCGGATAGACCGCGGCTCATCAAGTAAAATAGTTGTTCTTCAGAAATGCGCGATACTTTAGCTTCGTGCTCTAGCGACACTTGCCCGTTATGAATTTCATTGTAAGGAATCGTATCGGATTTCGATAGTTCGTCCATAATAATCGTATCGCACTCAATATGTGAAATCGATTCCTGAGAATTCTCTCCGAAATAGACTTGACCGCGGTAATTGACCTCGCCGCCATCTTTCGCAATCGATTTAGAAACAATCGAGCTCGAAGTATTCGGCGCTTGGTGAATCATCTTGGCACCCGTGTCTTGAATTTGTCCCGCGCCCGCAAAAGCTACCGAAAGCATTGTCCCACGCGCACCTTCACCTTTTAGGAACACACTTGGATATTTCATGGTAATGTGGGCGCCAAGATTGCCGTCTACCCATTCCATGACGCCCCCTTCATAAGCATGTGCGCGTTTCGTGACTAAATTATAAACGTTACTTGACCAGTTTTGAATCGTGGTGTAACGACAATAAGCGTCTTTTTTCACGATAATCTCGACAATCGCCGCATGCAAAGAAGCCGTCGAATAGGTGGGCGCCGTACATCCTTCCACGTAATGAATACTCGCGCCTTCGTCCACAATAATCAGCGTCCGCTCAAACTGCCCCGACCCTTCATTATTAATCCGGAAATATGTCTGCAAGGGAATATCACAGCGCACCCCCTTAGGAACATAAATAAAGGTCCCGCCACTCCAAACCGCGCTGTTCAAAGCCGCTTCGAAGTTATCTTCTTTACTCACCACCGTGCCAAAATATTCCTTAAAAAGCTCGGGGTAATCTCTCAAGGCCGTATCAGTGTCGGTGAAAATAATGCCTAATTTTTCAAATTCTTGTTTTAAGTTGTGATAAACAGACTCTGATTCATATTGGACGGCTGCTCCAGCTAAGTAAGCACGTTCAGCTTCAGGAATACCTAGACGCTCAAAGGTTACTTTTAATTCCTCGGGTACATCTTCCCAAGAGCGGGCTGGTTGCGAAGTAGCTTTCTGGTAATAGGTAATGTCATTTAAGTCTAGCTGCGATAAATCTGCGCCCCAGTCAGCGATTTTCTGCTGGTGGAATGCTTCGAGGCTTTCGAGGCGGTAGTCTAACATCCATTGGGGTTCGTTTTTTTCGCTTGAAATCGTACGGACGACATGTTCATTCAAGCCTTTTCCGGTTGAAAAAATGATTTCGGCTTCGTCACGAAAGCCATAGGCGTAGTCGGACAGTACGGGTACTTCTTCTGTCATGGTTAATTGCTCCTTTCATACGTGTTTCATCTATAAAGTGTTTGTTTGACTTTCGGTTGGGGAGAGTCCCAACTCAACCGCCTTCCAGGCGAGGATGCCGCATTTGTAGCGACTAGGAAATTGTTTGAGGCCTGCTAGTAAGGCGGTGTCTTGTAATAAGTCGTCTGCTTCTGGAGGGCTTATTTCTCCTGTGGTAATGAGGGTGTTGAATGTTTGAATGAGTGTTTGGGCTTGGTCGATGGTCTGGTTTATCAGGGTTTCGGTCATCATGCTGGCGCTGGCGGTGCTGATGGTGCAGCCGTGGCCGGTAAAGGCGATGTCGGTTATTTGGTTATTGTCCACTTGGATTTGGACGGTGATGGCGTCGCCGCAGGTTGGGTTGAGTAGTTCCATTTGGTGGGTAGGGTTGGCCAGTTTCCGGTTGTGGCGGGGGTGGTGGCCGTGATCCAGGATGACTTCTCGGTATAGGTTATTTAGGTTGTTGAGTGCCATGGGCAAAAAACTCCTTTATGGCTTGGGTCGATTGTAGGAATTGTTCGACTTCGGCTTGGGTATTGTATAGTGATAGGCTGGCTCTTAGGGTTGCGGTTACGTTGAGGTAGCGCATCAAGGGTTGGGCGCAGTGGTGGCCGGCTCGTATGGCGATGCCTTCTTGGTCGTAGCCGGTGGCGGCGTCATGCGGATGGACGCCCTCAATGTTGTAGCTGACGATGCCGTGGTAGTCGGCTTGTTGCGGCGGGTGCAAGAGCGTAATTCCTGATATGCTTTGTAAGCCTTGTACCAATTGGTGCGTTAGGTTCTTTTCGTGAACCTGTAGCGTTTGCCAGTCAAATTGCGTCAAGAATTCTATGGCTTCTGCGAGCGCGATCGCTTGTGCAATGGGTGGTGTGCCGGCTTCAAATTTCCAGGGCGCCTGTTTATAATTGCTTTGATAGTCTCCCACTAAGTGAATCATTTCGCCTCCGAACTGCGTCGGTTGAGTCCGGTCGTGATGCTTAGCTTGGAGGTAACACACACCAATGCCAGTCGGCGCATAAAGTTTATGTCCGCTAAAACAATACGCATCAACGCCCAATGCTTGGACATTTACTGGCAGGTGGGCGACTGCTTGCGCGCCATCGACAATCACGAGAATGTCATGCGGATTCGGCTGGATGTCTCGTGCTTGTGGGTGGTTGGTGCTATTGTTGGTGCTATTTTTGGTGCTTGTGTTAATGCTGGCTTCTGTGCCGATTTCGGGCTGTGCTTGTATTTGTGATGCTTGCGCTTGTTGGTGCGCCCAGTCGGTAATGGCTTTAATCGGTTGCTCAAGCCCTAGCACATTCGAAACGTGTTGGATGGCAATCACTTTAAGCCTGCGGGTATCCGTTTCGTTCGCAAGTCGCGCTAAGTCAACTTTCCCAGTCAAAGGGTCTAGCGGTGCGTAAATTAATTCAGCTCCCGTTCGTTTGGCGACTTCTTGCCAAGGTACCAGATTTGAATGATGTTCCAAGACGGTCACCATAATCTGATCGCCGGCTTTTAGCTGCGGTTCCACTAAGCCGCGTGCCAGGTGGTTCAAGCTAGCCGTCGTTCCACTTGTAAAACTGATTTCTGAAGCGGATTGGCTCCCAATAAAGTTAGCCACCGTTTGACGAGCCCTTTCATATTGATCGGTTGCACGTTGCGCCAAGGTATGTACGCCACGGTGGATATTCGCATTATCTTGCTGATAAAATTTAACCAGTCGATCGATGACTGTTTGCGGTTTGTGGGTGGTCGCCGCATTATCAAAATAAATTAGTCGCTCGTCATTGACCACTTGGTGTAAAGCCGGAAAAGCGCTACGTATTGTGTCGAGTTCCGCGGTTTGCAAGCCTTCTGCCTTATTGTGCGCTACTTGTGTTTGGTGTTGTATTTCCGCTTGGCCTAGTGTTTGCGCCTGGCGCTGTGTCTCGCTGTTCATAACAGGTGTCCCTCCTTCGATTGGGCTTGTGTGGATTTATGCGTGTCTGCATATTGTTTCGATTGTTGTTTACCTTACGCTATTAATAGCACTTAGAGCTACTAACCTCCGCCCACACATTCCCTCCTTACATTAAGCTAGCAAGTTTACGGTCTATAATCGCGACCATTTGATCGCGCACTAATTGTGATGGCATTTCTTGAATAACGGAGCCTAGGAAACCTCGCACAACCAGAAATTCAGCTTCTTGTCGCGGTAAACCACGGCTCATCAAATAGTAAAGTTGTTGTTCATCAAGCTGTCCGGCGCTTGCCGCATGCCCCGCCGTCACTTCGAATTCTTCGATTAAGAGAATCGGATTGGCATCGCCGCGTGCCTCATCAGATAGCATCATGACACGACTTTCTTGTTGAGCATCGGCATGTTTAGCATTCTTTTCAATCAGTCCAATACCATTAAAAGTTAAGGTCGCACGATCAAGAATGACACCGTGTTGGAGAATATTCCCAATTGAATAATGTCCTCGATTGACAACTTTCGCATCAATCCCCTGCACTTGATCTTGCGAGGCAATGGCAACAATGGCTAATTGAGATTCTGATCCTTTACCATCTAAATAAGTATCCGTGTCTAGAATCGTATGCCCATCATTCATGGCACCAATCGCCCAATTGACCACCGCATCATTTTCAGTTCTGGCATAACGTTTAATATATGCCGTCGTCTTCGCTGCTAAAGAATCAATCGCACAATATTTAATTTGCGAACCAGCGCGTGCCACGACTTCAGTTATTATCACCGCACTATTAGCAACTTCTCCTATAGTCTGCAAGCGCTCGATATATTCCAAACGCGCATGAACACCCGCCACAATTACACTTCGCAAATTACACGTTTGAGCCGCCCGACTATCCTGCAAAATCAAACAATCAATCACAACTTTTTCTTCATAATGATCCGGAATATAAATAAATACCCCCCCGTCAAAATACTCACGATGATAAGCGAGCACTCGATCAGCCTTTTCAGGAATGACGCTGTATAAATATTCTTTGACCAATTCTGGAAAACGCACTGTCGCCTCCTGCCAATCGACAACGATGACTCCAGCAGCTTCTAAGTGAGCGGGTATGTGTTTTTCAAGAAAGGTTTGGCCACTATAAACCAGACGAATTTGACTGTCTTCTACTGACGTTTCGCTAGTATAATTATCATAAGCAAGTGGTGGTAGGTCGACTGTTTTGTCAGATAGATCCGTCACTAAAAGCGGCCAATCTTGAAACGACACACGTTCAATCTGAGGCCAGTCCAACGCTTGCCACTTTGTAGTAGTTTTATTCAGCATTTCGCACCTAGCCTTCCTTTTCAGTTGTCGCTAAACCTTTATAGCCTTCTGCTTCGAGTTGCTTCGCGAGTTCAGGCCCGCCAGAAAAAGCAATCCGCCCATCCATCATGATATGCACGATATCAGGCTGAATATAATTCAACAATCGTTGGTAGTGTGTAATAATCAATGACCCAAACTGCTTACCTCGTAAGGCATTCACCCCGCGAGCAACAATTTGTAAAGCATCAATATCCAGACCTGAATCAATTTCATCTAGAAGCGCAAATGTCGGTTCAATCATTAAACACTGCAAGATTTCATTACGCTTCTTCTCTCCACCTGAAAAGCCTTCGTTAAGATAACGCAGCGCCATTTCTTCAGGCATCTCAAGTAAGGCCATTTTCTCATCGAGTTTCTGCATAAATTGACGAACGCCTATTTTGTCATCTTCTGCTCGTCGCGCATTCATTGCCGCTCTTAAGAAACTGGCATTCGTCACCCCTGGTATCTCACTCGGGTACTGAACAGCGAGAAACAGACCAGCGCGCGCTCTCTCGTCGACTTCCATCTCAAGCACATCCTGCCCATCGAGCAGCACTTGGCCTTGCGTCACTTCATAAGCAGGGTTCCCCATAATTGCTGCGGCCAGCGTTGATTTTCCAGCTCCATTCGGCCCCATAATCGCGTGAATTTCATTGGTGTTCAGCGTGAGGTCCACCCCTTTTAATATTTCCTTGCCTTCAATCGCCACGTGTAAGTCGATAATTTCTAGTGTTGCCATTTCCATCACCCTTTCCTTTCAAATATACCATTTTGTGATTTTATACACTTTTATATAAGTGCGTATTTTGTTTTATATAAAATTTTATATCACGCACGAAAACTTGTTATAAACAATGATAATTCACACTTTATCATTTGTCTAGGCTTAAAAACATTTTCGTTAAAAATGTTTTTTTGTACTTGTTTTTCACATTCCATGTGATACTATAAACTTATCTAAAATCTTAAGGAGGAGCTCAGATGGAAACGAACGACGTGCTGTCTATCAAAAGTCAATTAGCCGCGCGTGGCAAAAAACAACTGTCACAAGTCCTTTATGACAGTTTGAAAAAGCTAATTTTAGCGGGCGACTTAGCGCTAGATGAACGCATCAACGAACAACAATTAGCCAAAGCCTTGAACATATCGCGTACTCCCTTGCGTAAGGCATTGGATCAGTTGGCAGCCGAGCACTTGGTGGCTTATGAAGATAATCGCGGGGTTCGCGTCATCAATATTACCGAGGATACCATCAGCGAAATTTATGCCATTCAATTACAACTCGATCAATTGTTGTATCACGAAGCGATGCGTAAATTGAGCCAAGCCCAACTGGACAGCTTAGCCATGGACTTCAGTCAATTAAAGCGATATGAAGCGACTTATCAATTCGATAAATTAGCCCAACTCACTCAACAGTTCAAAGAGTTAATTATCCCGATCGCAAAGAGTCCTATTTTGAAACATTTATTGGATGAATTAACGATTTTTTCCAACCGTTTAAGCTATTTGTTAGAGGGCGACTTACGTCATCAACAGATTGCCTTGCGCGAACAGTTAGTGATTTTAAACAGTTTGATTCATAAAGAAGCGAGTGTCTTGGAGAAGGCGTTGGGTCAACAAGTACGTCATGCGCGCAACTATATGCTGCAACAATACCGCCGAAGTATGCGTGATGATTATGAGGCGGAAGATGGGCAGTCGTCACAACCTCACCTTAATATTTTCATTTGTGATGAAGCGGCTTGTCCACTGTACACATCTTTTCAAGCAATGGTAACCAGACAACCTGCAGGGGGAATTAGAGATTTTTAGATGACACCGGAAGTCATTATATTAAGCTTTTGGTTTTAGCTTGATCATATAGCGGTTTTTTTGTTGAAATACTAAACGTAGGTGGGACTCTTTATTGTTTTGATGGGTTGTCAAAGGAATCATGCGAATCATCAGCTTGGAGTGACGGATGTTTAAGGACTTCCGACGCAAGGAGGAAGTTACCGCCTTGGGGTATTTGTTTCAATGTGCAAACTCAGAGGCTAAGTTTGATGATTGAAGGCCTCAATGCGCTAACTCTGAGGCTGGGTTTGATGATTGAAGGCTTCAATGCGCTAACCCAACCCACGAGTTGGCACATTGGATTGGTTAACGTGTCGACTCAGAGTTTGAGTTGGCACGTTAGAGTACGAAACATGGTAAAAACCTGAAAAATTGCTGGAAAAAGGTGTTTTTCCGTCTGAAATTTGCTTAATACGAAGAGTTTTTGTTTCAATGTGTCGACTGGGGATTTGAGTTGGCACATTGGATTGGTTAACGTGTCGACTCAGAGTTTGAGTTGGCACATTAGAGTACAAAACATGGCAAAATCCTGAAAAATTGCTGGAAAAAGGCAACTTTCCGTCTGAAATTTACTTAATACGAAGAGTTTTTGGTTCAATGTGTCGACTGGGGATTTGAGTTGGCACATTGGATTGGTTAACGTGTCGACTCAGATGTTGAGTTGGCACATTGGTTAGGTCAACGTGCCTTGAAGGCTTCAATGTTCAAACTAAAATCGAGAGTTTGAACATTGAAATGGATTGGGCTACAGTTCCCAACAAAAACTACTTGAATCTTTGAGAGAAAAGTAAACACAGCCTAGCCACTTGAGCTCTCAAAGCCCCGGTAAAGCACTACAATGAGCGGAGCCTACACCACCACCAAATCAAATAGACACAATACAATTTTAAACGAGGAGCATTTATGAAAATGAACAAAAGACTTTTAGTTAGTTTACTTGCAAGTATTACCTTAGCACCGATTGGCATCACCTTAGTGGAACACCACGATTCCACTGCTGCAGTCGCGATGGCTGCTGATACCCTTTCAGTCGAGGATATTCACGGCGTTGTGGAAGTTCCCGTGAACCCACAAGTCGTTGTGGCTTTAGACAACCGTACCTTTGAGACGTTAGCGGATTGGGGCGTGACCTTGGCGGCGGCACCTAAAGACGTGATGCCAGCGAACAACCCTTATGTGGCAGACGAGAGTGTTGTCAATTTAGGCAATCACCGTGAACCGAATTTAGAATTGTTAGCAGCTGCCGAGCCCGATTTAGTAATTGTCGGTCAACGGTTCGCTTCTTATTATGATGAAATCAAAGCTTTAGTTCCCAATGCTGCCGTCCTGGATTTTAGTTGGGACGTGTCGAACGATGATGGATCCACTGGTCAAAACTTACTCAACGGCTTCAAGTCTTCGACTTTAAGTTTAGGGGCCATCTTCGGACATGAAGCAGAAGCGGAAGCCTTAGTTGCGGACTTGGATGCTGCATTGTTGGCCGCGACAGAAGCCTATAACGGACAGGATACGATTTTATCTGTTGTAGTTTCAGGAGGCGAAATTGGTTTCTCTGCACCTAATTCTGGTCGAGTTTGGGGACCATTGTATGAAATCTTCGGTTGGAAAGCAAGCTTGGACTTGGACAACGCTTCATCAAGCCACACAGGCGACGACATCTCAGTTGAGGCCATCGCACAAAGCGATCCAGATTGGCTAATGGTACTCGACCGCGATGCCGGCGTCTCTTCATCAGAAGGTGCTACTCCTGCAACTGATGTTATCGAAAACGCCACCGCCTTACAGAATACGAACGCCATTCAGTCCGGTAATATTTTGTATGCGCCAGCCGACACTTATACCAATGAATCGATTCAAACTTATATCGAATTATTCGAACTATTAGCAGCTGCCTTTGCCGGCCAGTAGTGAGTGTGACACAAAAAAATTACAAGTGGCTCTTGAGTTCAGGGTGCGTATTGCTTAAGCGCGCGTGATGTTGGTAAGTATTCTGATTGGGGGGGGAAAGATGATGATACGGAGTCGAAATTACTTGCTATTACTGGGCATAGGGTTAGTGGGCTTGATCGCTTTGTCCTTGAAAACCGGCGCCTACGACATCTTGAATCAGCCAGATGGTTGGCAAATGTTCTGGATCACTCGGGTACCGCGCACGGTTTCGCTGCTTTTATCGGGGGCTGCCTTGTCGATTTGCGGCTTAGTGATGCAGTTGCTAACACAAAATCGTTTTGCGGAACCGACGACCGCCGGCACAATCGAATGGGCGGGGTTGGGCTTAACCTTAGCATATGCCTACTTGCCGGCGCCTACCCTATTCCAGCGGATGTCAGCTGCCATTGTGTGCGCCTTTCTCGGCACCTTGATTTTCTTTTTCATCATTCAACGCTTACAGCTGCAGACTTCGCTGATGGTGCCGATTGTTGGCCTGATGTTGGGCGCCGTCGTCTCTGCTGTTTCGAGCTTTCTGGCTTTAGTTTTCTCGCTGAGTCAGTCATTAGAGGTTTGGTTCACGGGTTCCTTCACCCAAGTTCAAGCCGGTCGTTATGAGTATTTATGGTTGATTGCGTTGATTACGGTAATTATTTTTCTGGTGTCAGATCGTTTGATGGTGGTCGGCTTAGGCAAAGATACTGCGACGAGTTTGGGGGTAAATTTCCAAGCTGTCTTGTTGCTCGGAGTGGGGCTGGTTGCTTTGGCTGTCGGCATTGTCACTGCAGTCATTGGCCAGCTGCCCTTCTTAGGCTTGATTGTGCCGAATTTAGTCTCAATGTGGCGCGGTGATGATTTGCGGTCTAACTTACCGTATGTTTGTTTACTGGGCATGATGTTAATCACAGCTTGCGATTTAGTCTCACGAACAATTGTGGCCCCGCTTGAGATGCCGGTTTCGCTTATTCTCGGAACATTGGGCAGTGCTATTTTTCTTTTATTACTCTGGCAACAAGCTAAAAGAGGAGGTAAACAAGGTGACTAAATTAATCGCAACTGCTGGCAAGCTTAGTTTGGGAAGTCAGCGAAATTCTGGCCTACAGGATAATCCTACCCCAAATAAGCAGATGCCGTTAAATCACCCTCACGCCTTTCGAACGCGCGAAAGTTATATTCGCTATATTTATTTGCTTAGTATTCTGGCAGTGGGGGCTGTGGTATTTACTTTAGGATTATTGCTTTACAATAATCCCGTGGCGGTTACGTCGCCCTCCTTCGGACCTGTGGTACAGCGGCGCTTAAATGCCTTAATCGCGATGGGTATCGGTGCAGTTTGCCAGGGAGTGGCTACGCTCGCCTTCCAGACGGTGACTAATAATCGCATCATTACCCCATCGCTCCTTGGTTTTGAAGCCTTATACTCGGTCATTCAAACTAGCTTATTATTCTTTGGCGGCCTTCAAGTTTTATTAGCTTTCAACGGTGCGGGCGCCTTTTTATTGCAAGTCGGCTTGATGGTCGGCCTATCGCTTCTATTGTACGGCAGTCTCTTGAACAGCGCTCGCCAAAATTTACAATTATTATTGTTAGTCGGCATCGTGCTCGGCACCTCATTGCGCAGCCTTGCGACTTTCATGCGCCGCTTATTGGAGCCAGCTGAATTCGATATTTTGCAAGCGAGACTATTCGCTTCTGTCAATAACGCCGATGCCGAGAGCTTCCCAATTGCTATTTTGCTGGTGGTGGTGGCTCTTGTCTGGTTATTGACCTCATCCAACTGCATGAATACCATGCGCCTTGGACCAGACGTCGCCGTCAGCCTCGGTGTGAAATATCGTTATTGTGAATTTAAAATTCTAACAATCGTATCGATTTTGATGAGCGTCTCAACCGCGTTGTTGGGCCCCATCACTTTCCTAGGCTTTCTAGCCGCCACCTTGACCTATCAACTCGTCTCAACTTACGACCACCGCTACCAATTTCCAGTCGTGATTTTGCTCAGCTACTGCGTCCTGACCGGCGCCTATTTCTTAATGTTCCACGTATTTAGCGCCCAAGGTGTTGTCACCCTCATCATCGAACTCGTCGGTGGCCTGACCTTCCTAGCACTCCTAATGAAAAGAGGTAAAGCATGATTAAACTAACCACCGTGTCAAAATACTACTCACAATCATCGAGCGTTGGACCCTTAACTCTGGACATCCCCAAGGCGGGTCTGACGTCATTGATTGGACCTAACGGTGCCGGTAAATCCACTATGTTGTTAATGATTGGACGCTTGTTGAAACTAGACGCCGGCACTATTCATGTAGCCGGAATGAATGTAGCAGATACACGGTCGGGTGACTTAGCGCGCGTCTTGGCTATTCTCCGCCAAGACAATCACTTCATCACGCGCCTAACCGTGCGTCAATTAGTCGCTTTCGGACGCTTTCCCTATTCTGGTGGCCGCCTGACGGTTGTGGACTATCAGGCGATCGCGCGCTATATTGAATTCTTCAATCTAGAATCGATTGCCGATTGTTACTTGGACGAATTGTCGGGCGGTCAACGTCAGCGCGCTTATGTTGCGATGATCTTGTGCCAAGAAACAGACTACATCTTGTTAGACGAACCCTTGAATAATTTAGATATCGCCCACTCGGTCCAAATGATGGACCACTTGCGTCAGGCGGTCGATAGCTTAGGGCGTACCATTGTGATGGTCTTACACGACTTGAACTTTGCCGCTCGCTACTCAGATTATATCTGCGCGATGCAAGCTGGCCAAATCCAACATTTCGGACCTCCCGCCTCAATCTTTCGCCCAGAAATATTGAGCGAGCTGTACGGAACCCCTGTAGAAGTTTACGAAAGTCCACGCGGGCTGGTAGTTGCGGTTTAGTTGTGGATCAGGGAGCTTAAGCCGAATCGGCAAACAAATCCAATCGGCTTCAGTCTTAACCATTTTATGTGGGGTTGTAACAGCTTTGTTTCTAAATATGGGATGAATAGCCAATGATTTATTTTGTTTCTGCTTCTATCGTGTCGACTGGCGATCTGAGTTGGCACGTTGGAGTTCCAGGTGGATTGTGGCTGTAAATATGCTGATTTGACTGAAAAAAGGCAAGTAAAAGTAAATATTTGAAGTGAAAATTGCAGAATATAATTCTAGCGTGTCGACTGGCAATCTGAGTTGGCACGTTGGGGTTCCAATGTGTCGACTCAAAACCCGAGTCGACACATTAGAATATATTAGTGTAATTTCGGGTAATGTTTGGCTGTAAATAGGCTAATTAATCTGGAAAAAGTTAGAAACAGTATAAATTTGAAGTGAAAATTGCAGAATATAGTTCTATCGTGTCGACTGGCAATCTGAGTTGGCACGTTGGAGTGCCAATGTGTCGACTCAAAACCCGAGTCGACACATTAGAATATATTAGTGTAATTTCGGGTAATGTTTGGCTGTAAATAGGCTAATTAATCTGGAAAAAGTTAGAAACAGCATAAAATTGAAGTAAAAATTGCAGAATATAGTTCTAGGGTGTCGACTGGCAATCTGAGTCGGCACGTTAGAGTTTTAATGTAATTTCGGGTAACGTTTGGCTGTAAATAGGCTAATTAATCTGGAAAAAGTTAGAAACAGCATAAAATTGAAGTAAAAATTGCAGAATATAGTTCTATCGTGTCGACTGGCAATCTGAGTTGGCACGTTGGAGTGCCAATGTGTCGACTCAAATCCTGAGTCGACACATTAAAATGCACAATAATCAATATAACGATAGAACGAGCGAATATAATGATAAGATACCTTGTTTAATTTCAATTCTGAATAAGAACATAAAGTGCTTATTGTTTACCAACTAATCAATAAGGGAAACTTCTTTTGAGAAAGAAGTTTTTTATTTTTCTCTTTAGTGGTTTGGGCGGATTTTCTAACTGTTTTCAAGTTATCTTTACTGATTTTGTACCCTTTTAGCTTTCAATGTTTAAACTCGCCATTTGAGTTTGATGATTGAAGGGGTCAATGTTTAAACTCGCTGTTTGAGTTTGAACATTCAATTCAAGTTTCCGCAATTAAGTGATAGGTTGATACAATAAAACAATAAACACCCCACTCTCACGATAAGCATTGTGAGAGTGGGGGTTAAGTTTATTGGCCTCGTAAATAAGCTAACGATTCGCGGATAGCTTGATCTGGATCGTCGCCTTCGATACTACATTCAAAGGCAAGGTCACCTGTGTAGCCTAATTCCTCAAGGACTTCCAGAAAATGCGGGAAATTCAAGTTGCCCGAACCAGGTTGGTAGCGGTGGTGGTCGGCTAGGTGAATGTGACCAAGATATTCGGCATTGTCGCGTAGGGCTTGTTCGATGTCGGCTTCTTCAAGGTTCATGTGGTAGAAGTCGGCCATGATTTTCACGCGGTCGAGTTGGTTCTCGACGATTAGCTGGCGCGCTTGCGTCAGCGTGTTGAGCAGGTGGTCTTCTTTCTGGTTCAGTGGTTCCAGATAGATGTACGTTCCGGTGGATTCGGCGACGGCTTCTAGGCGACGGAGTGAGTCGCTTAGAACGGCGAAGTCTTCTGCTGGCGTGCGAGTTGCTGCATGCTCATGCAAGCCCCAGCCTGCTGGGACGACCATTCCGTGTCCGCCGACTTCTTGAAGGGCGTCTAGTATCGCACCAATTTCTTGGATGGCACGTTGGCGGCGGCTTTCGTCATAGTCGCCGATATGGCCTTCATAGCCGCCGCAAGCTGTAGCGATGGGGAGGCCGGTTAATGTGACCGCTCGCTTAGCCTCCGCTAGAGACGTCAGTAAGAGTTTGCCGTCGATTTCGTAGCTATCGTAGCCGAGTTCTTTTATACGAGCGAGTTTATCGTTCATATTTTGTGGGAAGTGTTCTTGGTTTTGTGTGCTGATATTCATGGTAGCGCCTCCATTTTCGTTTGGTTCATTGTAGCATATTTGATATGCGGGGTGGAAATTTTTGTTATAATAAGTTTATAAAGTTGAGGTGATGTTGATGGAAGTGGGTTCTTTGCAGATGCAGGTGCGTGAGGTGTTGCGGCAGTGTGATTATGCGTTGGAGGCTGTTCGGGGAATGAATGCTTATTTGGCGGGTGATGCTTCGGCGACGGTGACGGCTTTCTGGGCGCATTCGCAGAATTTTGTGTTGGCAGCTGGTTTGTTGGCGGATTTGTTGGGGGCTGAGCGTCGTGGTTGGCGTAAGGAGTCGAAGGAGTTGCGTCATTATTTCGGTGTGACGGGTGCTTGGCATTTGAAGGATTTTGCGGATTTTTACCGTGATTATGCGAGTCAGCTTGAGAATTGGTCGGTTGAAGCGGCTGGTGGCATGGTTGTGGATGCGACGGTGATGCCGTTTGAGAAGGTTCTGGCCAATTATGGTGCGAGCGCGCGTTTTCTGCGTTTGTTTGATCCGCTGACTTTCAAGTTGTATTATTTGGACACGGAGCTGGATGTGCAGGCGGCCGTCGACGAGATTGTGCGTTTATACAAGGCCGGCATGGCTAAGTTAGAGGCGCGTTAAAGCTGATAGTGGCTGGTCTGTTTACGTGTACTGGTCCAGAGGCTTGCCTTGAGGTTTTCGTGAGTTTCACTGTGAACAACTCAGGTAGCGGCATACGAAAAAGTCAAAATCATAGCCGTCCACAAATTCTATAAAGTTTAATCTACGGAGACTGGCTGATGGCTGGTCTTTTTTGGCTTCTAAACGGCCTTAAAACAAAAAACTCGGTTTTCCAAGGCAAAGCTCAGCTGATTGAGTTTAAATAACCGATGACTTCACTAAGAAGCTTGCCTATATTTACCCCATCACCACAATCACAAAGTCGCAAAGCAAAAAGCCATCTCAATTTCACTTCATTAAGACAGCTTTAATGATTTAATCCATCAACAAATCTGCGATAGTAGCTAGTGCCTTTGTTTCCTTTGTGTTAGCCTTGTAAATTTGAAGTGCCTCGATTAAATTATATTCCATAAAGAATTCTCGAATAAACACTTCCGTTTTAATATTACGTTCCTTTAAGACTTCTTTAACAAATTAAGATGGCTTAACTTTGCTTTTTATCACCTTCAAACGATTTTATCGATTGAAAACACCAAAAGTTTAACTTTCCACCCAAAACACTCCCATTAAAGTAAATTATCACAATAAAAAGCCCGCCTTATCAAAGACGGACTCAAAACCCTTTAACGGAAGAGTCAACCGAGATATTGGGTCACCTCCTACAAACCAGAGCAACCTCCAGCCGCTTGCAGGTCGGGCGGAATATCATAACTAGACTGAATAGTCATCCTCAATCTGAAAACACCTACCTTCGTCGCATATAATGGGAGACTCAAGAAAACAATGACACTATCAATAAATTGCCACCGAATTCCATCACCTTTTCGCTCACAAACGTGCCACATTATTTTATTCATTCAATTCCTCCTTCTAAGTCATCAAATAAAAATGCACAGGGGATACAAATAGAGCACCTAACGAACAACGTCACGTGCGACCAAGAATCTATTGAATATTAAATTAACGACGCCGACAACAGGCAGGGAAACCAAAAGCAACAACAGCGCCACAGCCAAACGAAGACATAAAAAGCCCATGCTCAAAAGAAAATAAAAATGAAAACTCGTGTGTAGTGTAACATTTAACCCGAACATGGCAAACCACTCCTCAGAATTCGATCAACTATCGACACAAAACGATTGGCTGGGAAAATATCTGACTAAACCAAGTGTAGCACAGGCACCCCCCAGAAACTCACAATTTACGAGAACTTAACACACAAAACCCAAAATTAACAAGAAATTTACACACTAGGGAAAAAGGCACCACACCCTACAAGCACACATTAGCCAAGCCTCCCCACCTCCCAGCAGAACGTCCTAGCTCATTCACACAGCCGCTAGCCATTAGTTTGACCCGTGATAAACCCGCTCATCAAACAAAAACCGGAGCCAAGCTCCGGCTTTCCTGTCACGACTGACTATCCAAAGAAACTCAAGAGAATCCCAGCGGCAATCGCTGAACCGATCACGCCAGCTACATTAGGTCCCATGGCATGCATCAATAAATAATTATCCGGGTTAGCTTTGATGCCTTCGACTTGCGAGACACGCGCGGCCATGGGGACGGCGGAAACGCCGGCCGAGCCAATTAGCGGGTTAATTTTTCCACCCGTTAGTTTGTACATCAGCTTGCCCATCAACACGCCACTGGCAGTTCCTACCATGAACGCCAGCAAACCTAAGAAGACTATTTTGATCGTATCGAGACTCAATAAAGTGGCAGCATCTGCGGATGCGCCGACCGAAACGCCCAGGAGAATCGTCACGATGTACATCATGGAGTTTTCCAGGGTGTTGGCCAAAAGCGGCACGACACCGCTCTCGCGAATCAGGTTGCCGAGCATCAACATCCCGATTAAGGAAGTGGCCGAGGGAATCAGCAGGCTGACAAACAGAGTCACAACTATCGGAAAAATAATTTTTTCTTTCTTGGAAACGGGACGCGTCTGGGTCATGACGGTCTCACGTTCCTCTTTCGTCGTCAGAGCGCGCATAATCGGCGGCTGAATAATTGGAACGAGGGCCATGTAAGAGTAGGCCGCAATCGCAATCGTTGGCAGAATATGTTCCGCCAGTTTGGACGACAGATAGATAGCAGTCGGGCCATCCGCCCCGCCAATAATGCCGACGGCGGCCGATTCATTGGGAGTCATGCCGAGCGCCAGCGCACCGAAAAAAGCAGCAAAAATTCCAAATTGGGCGGCACCACCTAATAATAAGGTCTTAGGATTGGCAATCAGTGGGCCGAAGTCCGTGGCTGCTCCTAAACAGAGAAAAATCAAAGGTGGGAAAATACCGAGACTAACGCCTTGGTACATATAGTAAAGCAGTCCCCCGTTTTCTGTGGCAGTCGGTGGGTTCATTAAGCCGGCTAAAGGTAGATTGGCCAGCAACATCCCAAAGGCAATCGGAATCAACAGATAAGGTTCATAGTTTTTGGCAACGGCTAGATAGATTAAGACGAGCGACAGGGTAATGACAATAATTTCTTGAATGGTGATACTTAACAAGCCTGTACTGGCGATCAATTCGTTGATTGCTTCAAACATTTTAATCCACCTTCCTAAATGGTCAGTAGTAATTGGTCAGATTGAACACTTTCATTCGGGCTCACATGAATCTCGCCGACCACTCCATCTCGTGGTGCCACGATTTCATTCTCCATTTTCATTGCTTCTAAAATTATTAAGACATCCCCTTTGGACACCGATTGACCAGGTGACACGACGACTTTATAAATCGTCCCTGACATTGGTGCCTTAACTTCGGTACCAGAAGCAGACGTGGCCTGCGCTGGCTGAGTTACCGGAGTCGGCTTGGCTGCTGGGGTTGCTTGTTCTGTTGCTTGTGCTGGTGCTGGTGCTGGCGTCGTCATGTCGGTATCGGCTGGTAACTCTTTGACCGTCACGCGGTAAACCTCATTGTTAATTTCAATTTCATATTTTTTCATACTGATCATCCTCCCATTATTTAATGCGAATTGATTCATGAATTTCCAACTTTTTATTTGGCTGGTCCTGCGAAGCTAATGCCAAGGCCATCAATTCAGCGACCAATTGATGTTTTGGATTGGCCACTAACTGCGAGGCTTGAGTCGCGACTGGTGTCTGATTCTTTTGGGGAGCGGCCACTGGCGGGGTTTCTTTGCCCACCAACTTGGCTGTCCATTCGGTAATGCCCCAGAGTGCGGTTAAAACTGCAAACACAACGAGCATCGAGACGACTGTTAAGACTAAGCCGTCCATAATACTGATTGCTTCCATCGAATTTCCTCCTTCTTAGCCTATGGCTTATAGTGCATTCGAGTAGCGCGCATGAATTTTGATGACTGTTTCCGCTTGATACTTGCGCTCCAAATATTGCCGGCCCACTTGTGGGAATAAGGCATAGGTCAAAATATCCTCATCGGTTTTCGCCAGGTCGCCTAATTCAAACTTCAGACTGTCAAATTCTGCCTCTAAATGATCAGCAGGACGACTTTCCATCACAGCCGCATCGCCAATAATCGACTGCCTAATACCTGGAGCAATGGGAGCTGGAGATTTTCCGTAGTGCCCTTTCAAATAGTCTTTGATTTCATTAGGTACGACTTTATAACGCTCGCCCGTTAAAACATTGAAAACAGCCTGAGTTCCTACCATTTGGCTCAGCGGAGTAACCAGTGGTGGAAATCCCATATCTGCCCGCACCGACGGCACTTCGTTCAAGACCGCATCATATTTATCAAGCGAACCGGCTTGGCGCAATTGCGAATACAAATTCGATAACATACCACCCGGCACCTGGTAAATCAAGGCTTTAGGGTCGACAAACATCATCTTACTATCTAATGTATCGTCCACTAAATACTTATCACGAATGCCTTTAAAGTAATCTGCAATAGTTTCTAAAATATCTATGTTTAAATGAGTGTCAATCTGGAGTTCTTCAAAAGTTAAAGCCATTGATTCGGTTGGAGGTTGGCTGGTGCCTTCAGCAAAGGGAGATATGGCGGTATCAATGATATCGACGCCATGTTCAACTGCCACGAGATAAGTCATCTGAGAAATGCCACTAGTCGCATGCGTATGTAGGTTAAGGGGAACATCAATCACCGCCTTGATCGCAGGGATTAATTGACGAGCAACAGCAGGTGTTAGAATCCCTGCCATATCTTTAATACAAATGGAATCAGCACCCATCGCCAAATATTGCTTGGCCAAGTCTGTATAATAATCGATCGTATGCACATCACTAATCGTATAACAAATCGCCAATTGAGCATGAGCTTGGTATTTGTGGACAGCTTTGAGCGAGGCCTCCAAATTACGAGGGTCATTCAAGGCATCAAATATCCGGAAAATATCAATGCCGTTTTCAACAGCTTTTTCGACAAACTTATCAACAATATCATCAGCATAATGTCGATAGCCAATTAAGTTTTGTCCGCGCAACAACATCATCAGTTTGGTATTCGGCGTCCGCTTGCGTATCTCTCGTAGCCTTTCCCAGGGATCCTCATCTAAGAAACGAATGGCGGCGTCATAAGTCGCCCCACCCCAGCATTCAAGGGCATAATATCCTGCTTGATCCATTGTCTCCACAATGGGAAGCATATCGGCCGTTGACATGCGAGTGGCCATCAAGCTCTGATGCGCATCCCGTAACACCGTTTCATTGAACAGTACACTTGTCATAAAATCCACCTCTCCTTTTTCTTTTGTTCACCTTCTATTATAAGCTAAATCGACCGCTTTTTGTAATCGTTTACACTGTTGTTTTTAGGGAATTTTGATAATTCTTTTGATGATTCATGGTAACATGGCTATAAATTGAGATTTTGGTGATTATCGACGCTAATCAGGAGGATATTAGTTGGCCGCGTGGTCCGATTGACTAGCTATCGGGCCGACTCTCAGGGGACACTTGGTCCGTTGGACCTTTCATAGGGCCAACTATACCCAGACACCACGACCGATAGACCCCAATCGCGTCAACTATACAGGGACACCACGACCGATCGCGCGACCCCAATCAGACACTTAGATCAATCAAGACAATTCCAGCCTCACAAGACCCACTCCCACCCCCCGCCGCACTGTTTGCTCCAACTGTGCGGTAAGCCAGAAAGCAAGAATTCCGACGCGACAAGCTTTTCCAAAAGAGGCTCGCCGCTCAGTACGCCCCAGCCCACCCCGGCTAACATCCACCCCCGCAGGGGCTATAGTTTGGTCCTCGGTTAGATAACCCGGCGGGGCTGTTGTGACTGACGCCCCAATGACCCAATCACTCTCATGCACCAAAAAACAGGCCGCTCGTTGAACGAGGACCTGTTTCGCTTTATCTTTGTGATGCCTATTTTACTTCATTAATTGAATTCTGATTCTAAGTCGTCGCCATCATCCATGTTGCTGTCGATGAAGTAGATTAAAGTTTGTAATTCGTTCGTTAAGTCAACGTTTTGAACGCGTACATGTTTCGGTACATCGTAACGTAACGGCGTAAAGTTCAGGATTCCTTTAATACCAGAATTCACTAGACGGTCCACAATTTCACTGGCTGAAGCTTGTGGTACCGTTAGTATCACGATTTCAATCGCTTGTTGTTGAATTTGCTCCTCTAAATCATCCAAGTGATACACCGGCACACCTGATTGAATTGTTCCGACGATATCGGGATTAATATCAAACCCCGCTCCAATCCGGACGTTATTATTTTTACGGAAGTTGTAGTTTAACAAAGCATTTCCTAAATGTCCTACCCCAACCAGTGCCACAGACGTTAAACGATCTTGGTTCAACGTTTTGCTGAAAAAGTCTAACAAATAGTCAACATCATAACCATATCCACGCTTACCTAAAGCGCCAAAGTATGAAAAGTCACGACGAATCGTTGCACTATCCACCTTTACAGCATCACTTAGCTCAGTAGACGAAATACGTTTTTTACCCGCATTATGTAAAAATCTTAAATAACGATGGTAAATTGGCAGTCGTTTAGCCGTTGCTCTTGGTATATCTTTATGCATATAAATTCCTTCTTTCACAAATTAACTCATTCTGATTAATTTCATATAAGCTCTAAATGATTATAACATCATTTCACAATCATAGCTATTATTTTAACCGTAACAAGTTTATTTGTCTAGCTTTTAAAGTAGTTTAAATTTTAAACACTTCACAAAATATGACTCCGATAAGTTTTCAATAAATTTGACATTTTCATCAAGGTGTCTTGATAGTTTGCTCACCAATATACTCATCCGTACATTAAGATGTTTATTAACAATTGAATTCATTGAATCATATTTGGCCTAGTGATTGAATTTCACATGCATAAGACATTAGGCGAAAGGTAGGCGCTTGTCCTGAGTGTCGCTCCATGTCGTCAGCGGCTCAACCTCGCGGTCCAGGTGGTAAACAATCTCACTGCCGGTTTCGTCATACTGCAGCACCGCATAAAACGGATCGTGGTAGAAAAAGAATTTCCACTGCTTCGCGAAAGCTTGCGGCAACCATTCCTGTTTCGCCGCCACTGACTCCATCGGATAATCGTCCACCGCGCCGACCCACAACGGATTCTTGTGCGCGTGTGTCAACATCAAGTCCGACATATGCAGCATCGTGTCGTCCGCTTGATCCAATTTCACAATTGCCATCCCACGCGAATGACCTCCCGCATGAATCATCGTCAAACCTGGCGCTACCTGTAATTTCCGTTCAAATGTCACCACTTGATCTTGAATTGCTTCCCAGTTTTCCTTCAAATAAGTGCCCTTCGTGCGATCATTCGGTTCACGCACTTCTTGCCACTCAATACCCGTCATGTAAATCGTCGCATTTGGGAAAGTCGACACCAACTCGCCTGTTTCAGTCTTGCGCGTCAAACCACCCGCATGATCATTGTGCATGTGCGTCATCAACAATACATCAATATCTTCAGGTGTTAACTCTAGTTCCGCCAAAGACTCGACCAGACGGCTCTCACTATGTACACCCAAATTGCGACGTTGCTTCTCAGACAATTTATCGGTGCCTAAACCTGCGTCAATTAAATAATTCTTCCCTTGATACTGAATCAATATCGGCGCCAACACCTCTGGAATTTGATTCGCTTCATTGACTGGAAAGAAACGCTGCCACACCGCTTTTGGTACTGGACCAAACAATGTCCCACCATCTTGCAATTTATAGCGCATTCCCTCCAACCACGTCAATGTCATCTCATGAAATTTATATTGTAACACTTGCAAAAACCCCTTTCTTTCTCTCTCATTATATCATTATATCATTTTACTAATCATCAAACCCGCAGCACGGTTCAATACAGGCTACTTAGAAACTACCTTGTTCGACCCAATAACACTCAAACTCAGGTAAGCTTGAAACATGGGGCCATCATCAAAGCACAAACCTCACGATTATCAATAGAGCTTTGAAAGCGACCACCACCTTGGAAAAACAATCAATTGAGAGAAGTATAAAGCTCAATCAATCATCACCAAGCTAAACTCTCAAGCTATTAAGAAAACCTCGGACAAGTCCAAGGTTTATAAATTCTGTTTAGCAGTATAATTTGATTATATCGTTTTACTTTCATTGGAATATTTAACGTAGATCAGCTAATTGTTTTCCATAGCGGTACAAAGGGCAATCCCTCGCTACTAATAGAATCGCTTGGTGTGACTTTGAGCGCAGCGAATTAGACACACCCTAGCCGATTGAGCTGGAAAAGCACGAACGTAAGTGAGGCTTTGACAGCGAACTCCGCCTTGGAAAACAATCAGCTGAACGTAGTATAAAGCTTGATAAATCATCATAAAACTTATAAAACCTTATACTATAAGGAAAGCAGACGGAAGCTATTGCCCCGTCTGCCCATAAGTTTTAATAGAACATTGCACCTGAAAGGATGATGACTACCGCTGAGATAATTGCACCTATTGTGACAACTGTGAATAAGTCTTTGAAACCATTCTTGTAGTTTAATTTAGTTAACGTTAAGAATGTAATCACTGCTCCACCGTGAGGAACGTCAGTTAAGATGTTAGCAGCAACTGATGCAAGACGGTGAACCATTTCTGGATGCATACCAGCGTCTACGAAGTATTGACCGTAAGTTGGTAAGACAATTCCTAAAGCACCTGAAGTTGAACCCGTAATACCTGACATAGCAGCAGTTAAAACAGTTAATTGAACTTCTGGTCCTCCTGGAATGCCTAATAACATTTCAGAGAACAATGCAAAACCTGGTGCAGCCATTACCACAGCACCGAATGCTACTGCTGAAGAAGTCGAGAATAACGGTCCAATCGAACCTTGAGCACCAACACTTAAAGCTTGCATTGTGTTAGGAATGAACGAACGGAATAAAACAATCGCTAATAAAATCCCTACGATTAAAGCGAAATAAATAACATTTGTTTTCCAGAATTCATTACCGAAAACTGAACCAACAATAGCGATTGTAACTAAAACCGCTAAAGGAAGAATTGAAGCACCGAAAGAAGGCAATTCGCGATCTTCTAATATAATTTCTTCATCTTTCGTGTGCGTCGCGTAAGTTTCACCTTTGGCAATCGAACGGTTTAACGCAAACTTCATGTACCATAGACCCCATACCGTACAAGCAATCGCTCCTAAAATTGAAGGAATTGCAGCCGCAGTTAATGAAGTACCTAAATATTGAATCGGAATAACGTTTTGAATAGCAGGCGTACCTGGTAACATCGTCATCGTGATTGTCGCAATCCCTAACCATACTGGCGTTTGGATTAAACTCCATGAAATATCCAATTTCTTGAATAAGTCTCGCGCTAAAGGAATAATCGCGAACATCGCCACGAATAAACTAATACCACCATACGTTAAAATTGCCGCAATCATGAAAATTGCTACCATTACACGGTAAGGATTGTCATGACCCATCTTCGCCAAGATATAGTCTGCAATGGCAACAGTCGCACCACTAGACTTCATCAACTCAGCCAAAACTGAACCTAACAAGAATACCGCAAAGTAACTCATAACATAGTTACCCAAAGCACCCATGAACTGTAACTTCTCAGTACCCAATAAAGTCGAAATTGGGTCCATTTGGTTGAACACAATGACGAACAACGTCGCCAACGGCGCAGCCAGAATAATATTCATTTCCTTTACAGCCAAGAAAATAATCATAAAAATCCCGACTAAAACACCTAAAGATCCTAATAATTCCATCTCTTCACCTCAAATTATATACTAAAAACTTTATCAAAATATGTTCCAACAACACTTGTGAAAACTGGTAACCCTTCCATTTTCACAAAAAGAATGTCTCTACTTCAAATTAGAAGTTCACTCTTAGTGAACTTAAAAATGAGCAAAAAAATAGCTGTGACAAGGGGAATTGTCCGAATGCCACAGCAAAAAGTGTGTGATGATTATTCAAAAGTTGGCGCTGACTTCTCGATGAAAGCAGTCATGCCGATTTTTTGGTTTGGATGTGCGAATTGCTCTCCGAATAATTTAGCTTCTAAAGCTAAAGCATCTGCTAGAGGTAATTCGATTCCTTGATCAATTGCTTGTTTAGATGCAATAACTGAGTTAGGTGCTTGCTTCATAATCGCATTGACCATTTTCTCAACCGCTGCTTCTAATTCTTCTACTTCAACTACTTGGTTCAATAGACCCATGTTTAAAGCTTCATCCGCTTTAACAATACGAGCTGTGTAGATTAATTCTTTTGCTTTTGCGATTCCAACGATACGGCTTAAACGTTGTGTTCCACCGAAACCTGGAATGATGCCTAAACCAACTTCTGGTTGGCCTAAACGTGCAGTTGTTGATCCGATACGGATATCAGCAGCAAGGGCTAATTCTGAACCGCCACCTAATGCAAAACCATTAACTGCCGCGATTGACGGGATGTCTAAGTTTGCTATTTTGGAGAAGGTATCGTTTCCTGCTTTAGAGAAAGCTTCACCTTCTGCTGGTGATAATTCTGACATTTCTTTAATGTTCGCACCTGCAACAAATGCTTTGTCGCCCGCTCCTTTAATCACTAGAACGCGTGCTGATTTGTCAGCTGCAACAACGTCGACCGCTGCCGAGATGTCTGCTAATACTGCTGAGCTTAAAGCGTTTAATGCTTTTGGTTGGTTGATCGTTAATGTCGCAACGCCTGCGTTAACGTCTAATAAGACTGTTTCAAATTCTGCCATTTTATGCGTCTCCTTTTCAGACTAATACTCGAAGAAACCTTGACCTGTTTTGCGTCCTAAGTGACCTGCTTCAACTTTTTTCTTCAATAGTTGAGCTGGACGGTATTTAGAGTCGCTGTAGCCTTCATAAAGTACGTTCATGATTGCTAATACTGTATCTAAACCAATTAAGTCCGCTAATGCTAAAGGTCCCATTGGATGGTTCGCGCCAGCTTTCATTGCTTCATCAATTTCAGCTGCTGTAGAGATACCTTCGTTTAACACGATAATTGCTTCGTTAATCATTGGAATTAAGATACGGTTTACGACGAAACCAGGTGCATCTTTAACTTCAACCAATGTTTTGTTTAAGCTTTCGCCAACTTCGTGCATTGCTGCTACAGTTGCTTCATCCGTTGTTAAACCAATGTTGATTTCGATTAGTTTCATTACTGGAACTGGGTTGAAGAAGTGTAAACCTACCACTTGGTTTGGACGGTTTGTTGCTGCTGCAATCTCAGTAATTGATAATGATGATGTGTTAGACGCTAAGATAGCGTGTGCTGGTGTGATTTCATCTAATTGTTTGAAGATGTTTAATTTGATGTCACGACGTTCTGTCGCAGCTTCAATCACTAAGTCTACATCTTTAGCATCTGCATAGTCTACAGATGTTACGATGCGTGCAACTGTTGCTTCAGCGTCTGCTGCAGCTAAGCGACCTTTTTCTACTGAACGGTCTAATTGTTTCGAGATTTTCGCTACTGCGCCATCTACGAATTCTTGTTTAATGTCGTTTAAAATGACTGAGTAACCAGCTTGTGCAAGTACTTGGGCAATACCGCTTCCCATTTGTCCTGAGCCGATAACCATTACTTTATTAATACTCAATGTGTTCACTCCTATAATTTCGTCCAAAGGATCTAAGTCCTTCAATTGTTTTAAATTCGGTTGAGATTAACTCAACGCTTCGTCAGCCAAGGTTTAGCAATCAGTTTTTTCTGCGAGTGAGAGGAACCACCGTAAATTGCGGTTACTTTGGCATCACGAGCAAAACGCTCAATATCGTTATTGCGCATGTAGCCATAACCGCCCGTTACTTGAATGATGGTTTCCGTTACTTCAATCGCATTGTCTGAGGCTACCAATTTAGCCATCGCTGCTTGGATAGGATCATCCATATGATGTTGCATCACATATCTCAGCATCGTGCTGGTCGCAAATGCTTTAGATTTCACTTCAGCTAAAGCGATTTGTGTGTTGTCAATATCAATTAAGCGCTTTCCGAAGTTACGTTCTAAGCTTGCGTAGTGCAAGCCTTTATCTAGCGAGCCTTCCGCAAGCCCTAGAGCTTGCATGGCAATCGCTATTTTCATTTTTGTAAAAATTGTTTCAACTTGTTCTTTTCCTGCTAACAAGCCGCCGAGTACGGCATCTTTGTTGACTTCCACATTATTTAAGTAAACCGGCGCTACAGGTAGTGCACGGATACCCATTTTATCGCTTGCTTCACCAACGGTCACGCCCGCCTGATCTGCTTCCACGATGAAAATGCCAATGCCTTCATCTCCATTTATTTTTCGAGTTTTGGCTACGACAAAGAACAAGCCAGCAACGGGTGAGTTGGATACCGTTTCTTTTTCGGCGTTAATCCGCCATCCTGTTTCTGTTTCGATCGCTGTCGATTGCATCAAATCTAGATTTCCTTCGTCTTGTGCTTCATGAAGTGCGAAGGCGCCTAATAATTCACCGGAAACGAGTTTTTCTAAGTAAGCGTCTTTTTGTCGTTTCGTCCCATAACGTTGCAACGGCCAAATCGCATACGTTCCTTGAGTTAGCAAAATACTAGCCATCGCCGCAAATTCATGTGACACAATGCGAATGATTTCCATAAATGCTTGCAAGCTTTCGCTCTGTTCGTCCTCTTCATCTAAAAGTAAACGGAAAATGTCCAGTTCTAGGAAATCTTCTAGCAGTACTTGAGGGAAGCTTTCCGTACTATCATATTCTTTTGAAACATTAGCAAGTTGCTGATGAGTATAGTCCGAAATTTTCTGCAAAAGCGTTTCATAGTTATTCTGAATCATTTTCTGTTTCCTTTCTGAAGAGCATTGATTGTGTATTTATTATAAGTCGTTTTTGTATTGTATTGCGTATGGAATAATCTTGTAATTGATTAGCGTTTAACGATTAGTGAGACACCTTGTCCGCCACCAATACATAAAGTAGCTAAACCAGTTTTCGAATCGCGTTTAAGCATTTCGTGAATTAATGTTACTGCAACACGTGCGCCTGAAGCACCAATTGGGTGACCTAAAGCAATTGCGCCACCGTTTACGTTAACGATGTCAGTGTTTAAGCCTAATTCAGTAATAACTGATAGTGCTTGGGCTGCAAAAGCTTCGTTTGCTTCAACTAATTCTAAATCATCCACTGTCATGCCTGCTTTAGCAAGCGCTTTTTTAGTTGATGGGATTGGACCTGTACCCATGATATTAGGATCAACACCACTACTTGCGTAAGATGCGATTGTTACAAGAGGTGTCATACCTAATGCTTCTGCTTTTTCTTTAGACATTAAGACAAGGATCGCTGCGCCATCGTTGATTCCTGAAGCGTTACCTGAAGTTACCGTTCCATCTTTCTTGAAAGCTGGACGTAATTTAGCTAATGTTTCAGTTGTCGTACCAAAGCGTGGGAACTCGTCAGTATCAAACATAACAGGTTCACCGCGACGTTGTGGTACAGGAATTGGAACGATTTCTTCTTTAAAACGTCCACCTTTTACAGCTGCTTCAGCTTTTTGTTGGCTGCCTGCTGCTAATTCATCTTGTTGCTCACGCGTGAAGCCGAATTTTTCAGCAATATTTTCTGCTGTAATTCCCATATGAATACCTGAAAATGCATCAGTTAATCCATCTTTTAACATTGTGTCAACCATTTCAGTGTTACCCATGCGCGCGCCCCAACGTGCGTCATTGACAACAAATGGTGAACGGCTCATGTTCTCAGTTCCCCCTACAACAACAACTTCGTTGTCGCCAGCAAGAATTGATTGAGCTCCTAACATAATTGTTTTAAGACCAGATCCACATACTTTATTGATTGTTAAAGCTGGTGTTGATTGTGGTAAACCTGAGTTTAACGCAATTTGTCTTGCAACGTTTTGTCCTAAGCCTGCGCTTAAAACGTTCCCCAAAATAACTTCGTTAACTTCTTTAGGATCTAAGTTAATGTCTTTTAATGTTTCTGTCAGTACAGTTGTAGCCAAATCAACTGCTGACACCCCTTTTAATGACCCACCAAAACTACCTAGTGGTGATCTACGTGCTGCTACAATGACAACTTCTGTCACATTAATTCCTCCAATTCAATGTTTTGCAATATTTGCGAAGCGTTTACATGATATATAATAAGGCAACTGCTTGTGAAATTAAAATATCGGAAACTGAAAGAATACATAAGCTTAGCTAATAGACCGCCTGGAACACCTGTTTAATAGGATTGTTCTCGGTTACACAAGGGTTTTCAACCCATTATATTAAAAAGATTTCATTTTTCTGATTGACTTTTGTATGCATTCTCATGTTTAGGCTTGAAATTTGCGGTGATTTAGAGCGGATATTTCCCCATATGCAAAACAAAGCCAACTCTAAAGAGTTAGCTTCGTTATTTTAATTAACAGGTTCGTAGAAATAGCTCAAGATACGTTCGTAAACTTCTGTTTCCATGGCACCATATTTTCGGTTGTGTGCACGCACTAAGGTAAAGTTAAAGGGTACATAATCTCTGAAAGGAATCACTTTAAATTTATTCTTGTCCGTATATTGATCGACTGGGCGCGGTAAAATTGTCACCACTTCGTTGCCGTGCGTCGATTCAATTAAATAGTCCCATGAGTCTGATGTGTAGACAATGTGCGCATTCTCAGCTGCCTTGTGAATTTTCTCTGAGATTAGTTGGTAAGTCGTGAAGGTTTTACTGAAGGTTGCCAATTGGTAGCCATTCAAATCCCTCCACTCTAATTCATTTTTCTTCGCTAATGGATGGTTGATGTCCATAAAGGCAGCCATCTCATCGACTTGAATTACATGTTGTTCGTAGGTTTTAAAGTCTAAGTTAGTTGGTTCAATGACGATCGCATAATCGATATCATCATTTAATAGTAAGGCTCTCAAGTCCTGACTTCCGGCTTCCGTTACCTCTAATGAGATATCTGGATGCTCAATTTGGAAGGTTGGGAAAAAGTTCGAAAAGTAAACACGCAAAATAAGCGATGGCAAGCCGATACGGATTGTCCCCTTTTGTTTAGAGGATTCACGCAAAATAACTTCTTGCATCTCATCTGCTTTCGTTACAATATCTTGGGCATAGCGGAAAATTCTTTCCCCACTCTCAGTTAGTCCATCGAGGCGGCCATTGCGTCGATTAAACAACAATATCTCTTCATCGTTTTCAAAGTTTGTTACAAATTGGCTTAAAGCCGATTGGCTAATATGAATTTTCTTCGCGGCTAACGATAGGTTACAGCCACACTCAACAATGTTGATGAGGTAATTCATTTGGGTAATGTCCATTGGCATGGTTTGTTGACTCCTCTCATGTCATGAATATATATTTAAAAAGTTTCAGATGTGTGCTTCTATATTCATTAAGCGCAACTTATACATGAAAATTATACTACATTTTTTGTAAGGAGTCAGTTTTTTATTGCTTTTTTTAGAGAAATTTGTGAAATTTTCTGGGGGTTTATGGGTGATGGTCGTCTTTAGGTATATTGGAGCGAGTTTGTGAAATTAACCACTTTCATTTTTAATGGTGGAATTAGTTGCGGTGATGAATCGTGCTCGAGTTTTTCTAACTGAGACATGATTCAAAGCGAATCGTGCTCCACTTTTTCTAACTGAGACATGATTCAAAGCGAATCGTGCTTCACTTTTTCTAACTGAGACATGATCACCTGCGAATCGTGCTTCACTTTTTCTAACTGAGACATGATTCAAAGCGAATCGTGCTCCACTTTTTCTAACTGAGACATGATCACCTGCGAATCGTGCTTCACTTTTTCTAACTGGAACACGATGACCTGCGAATCGTGCTTCACTTTTATAAACTGAGACATGACTACACCAGTAAGCTGTTTTCCTGCAAGTTCCTTCCTGTCAACAATAATCAAAGCACGCAAGAAAACCAAGACGGTGTCGTGTCCCACGGTCCACGACGATTATATTAGAACCACATGACGTTTAAATCGTGTCGGCCTGTCGGCCGGCACTCCTTTTGCTCTTCGAATTAATTGAAGCAACAGAGATAATCAAGATACCTCACAACGTACCAGATAAATTTATTACAGTTAACAAGCAAGCTTGGCATTTGTATGAGACTTTTTTAGGTTGCTTAATTTTTTCTCCTACCATATGTCAAATCTCTTAATTACACATCTAGCGCAGCTTGCTCTGGTTTTGAGCGCAGCACAAAGCAAACCTAAACTTATAATCAACTATAAGTACACAAAAAACCGCAGATATTTCTATCCACGGTTTCTTGTGTTGTATATATTAAATATCTTAAACGAAAGCGCCTAAGCCAGTGATGTCACGACCTACGATTAAAGCGTTAACTTCGTGAGTTCCTTCGTAAGTGTAGATTGCTTCTGCATCTGCGAAGAAGCGAGCTACGTCTGTTTCTAAAGTAATACCGTTTCCGCCGACTACTTCACGTGCTAGTGCTACAGTTTCACGCATTCTTAGTGAGTTGTGCATTTTCGCTAATGAAGAGTTCGTCATTAATTCGCGGCCTTCTTCTTGTAATTGAGCAACACGTACTGAGTAACCTAAAGTTGCTACAGCGTTTGCTTGCATACGAGATAATTTCTCTTGAACTAATTGGAATTTAGCGATTGGACGACCAAATTGCTCACGTTCTTTAGTGTAGTTCAATGCTGCAACGAATGCACCGTTAGTGATACCCATTGCGATATGCGCAACGTCAGTACGAGTGTAAACTAAGATTCTTGCAACGTCTTTAAAGCCGTTGATGTTTTCTAAGCGGTCTGCTTCTGGTACTTCAACGTTTTCTAATGTGATGTGGCCGTTACGGATCGCACGTAAGGATGCTTTATGTGGGATTGGTTCTGCATGGTATCCTGGTGCACCTTTACGAACGATGAAACATTTTACTTTGTTGTCTTCAACGTCACGTGCAAAGATTGGGATGATGTCAGCTGTATCTGAGCCACCGATCCAACGTTTTGCTCCGTTTAATACCCAAGTGTCGCCTTTACGTTCAGCTGTTGTTGATAAGCCTCCAGCGATATCTGAGCCTGAATCTGGTTCAGTTAGGCCGAAACATGTTTGCCATTCAAACGACGCAATTTTTGGAGCAAATTCTTCGATTTGACGTTCGTTACCACCTAATAAGATAGTGTTGTAACCTAAACCACCGTGTACTGTATAGAAAGTAGCAATAGATGCATCTGCACGAGCTAATTCTAAGTATAGGAAAGCAGTATAGATTTCGCTTGGTTTGCGTTCGCCTTCACGACCAACGTATAATTTAGGACTGTTCATGATTCCTACTTCAGCAAGTTTGTAGAAAGCTTCGAATGGGAAGTCAGCTTTTTCCCAGTATTCGTTGATTACTGGTTTGATTTCTGCTTCGATCACTTTACGTGCTGCTGCTAATACTTCTACTTCACCATCAGATAATAACTCTGCATAGTTAAATAAATCTTCTGGGTATAATTCTTTGATCATTTCTGCTTTTGTTGACATAATTTAATAAGCTCCTTTAAATTTAATGGCTAGACTACCTCCACGTACTTCCACTTACGTTTAGAAAAGTATTTTGGCTGATTCCTTTCCCAAAATAAGCCCCCCACACGCTTTGACCTCTACCTACAATTGCAAAACTTGTTTGATAAACGCTTACAAACATATTGTAGTCGGATTGATTCGGGAATTCTACTTAATGAAACTTAAGAACCACATAAGTGCGACTTATAGTTATTTGAGAGATTCACTACTCGACGAACGGTCGAATTACTATATTATCAAGCTTTGAGTGAAAGTTGACCTGAGCACCCTATCAACAAACCTATGTTTACAAGTTATTCTTTCATTAGTTTTCATAATAGGTAGGATTGCTATTCAGAAAATTAGTGGAAAAATATAATGAATGTTTCGCGACGAATATATAAGGAGCACGGTCTTACCGATATTAATAGTGGCGCCGAGCGCCACTCCTTTATCTTTTCAAGAACTTTTACAAGCCGCTAACTAAAACCTAACCCCATTTCTTCCACAATCAGTCATTCCCCCAAAAATCCGAAGCTCACCGCATCTGTTTGCCTATAGCGGTACAAAGGGAAATTGGCGCAGCTTGCTCTGACTATGAGCAAAGCGAAGTAGACAGAGCCTAGCCAATTGAGCTGGAAAAGACAGAGTGACAACGAAGGCTTTGGAAGCGATCAACGCCATGGCAAATTAACACGGTGAGCGCAACCATCCAAACACGCGGTGAGCGCAGCTTCCACTAATCCCATTAAAGCAACAAGAAAAAGCCTATTGATGAATAAAACTCATCATCAATAGACTGCTTAATTAGTTTAGATTAGATTAGTATTACAGGCTATTTCCCACCTATATAAGTAAAAGCTTTAACAATATGGCGGTGAGCGAGTAAATAGACAATCATTATTGGGATAACTAAGCTCATATTCCCCGCCATCAAAATATGAAAGTTAGTTCCAGCTTCTTGGTTAATCATGGCAGCAATCCCGACCGGTAACGTACGGGCATTATCTGTTGTCGTCAAAACGAGTGGCCAGAAATACTCATTCCAAGTTCCGATAAACGTTAATAAAGCTAACGTTACAATGGTTGGTCGAGCCATAGGCAACATTATTTTACGGACAATGGTTAACTCACTTGCTTGATCGAGCTTAGCAGCTTCAATCAGCTCGTTAGGGATACTTTTGAAGTTTTGACGTAACATAAAAATTCCAAAAGCACTGGTTGCAAACGGCAAGATTAAACTAGGCAAAGTGTTAATAATTTCCCATCTAGAGAACATAACAAAGATAGGTAAAAATGTTAATTGTGCCGGCACCATCATCGTTACCATTACAACAAGAAATGCGATTCTTTTGCCTGCAAAATTATAACGCGCAAAAGCGTAAGCAGCCAATACCACATTCAGTAACTGAAGGACCATTGTGGAGACGGTTACGATAACAGAGTTCTTCAAATAATGGAAGAAATTCATGGAACCAATCGCATCTGAATAGTTTGACCATTGTATTTCACTCGGAAATAGCGTAGGTGGAAATTGTAAGGTTTCGCCCAATGTCTTCAAGGATGAAGAAAGTAACCAATAAAATGGAAAGAAAAACACAGCAAAAATTAATAGGTTGATAACGAAACGCATCGTTTTTTTAGCATATACCATTTTGAGTCTACCTCCTTTTGTTATTGATAGTGAACACGTTTTGCCAACATTCTGAAGTAAACGATTGTAAACACAGCTAGTATCACTAACAAGACAACTCCAATCGCTGACGCATAACCCACCTTAAAGAATAGGGTCCCTTCTTCATGAATCGAGAAGACCAATGTTTTCGTTGAATTCAATGGCCCACCGTTGGTCATAATTTGGACCAATTCAAACACTTTAAAGGAGTTAATGATGTTGACAATTGTGATAAAAAATAAAGTGGGCGATATCATTGGGAAGGTTATTTTGCGAAAAACAGTCAATTGAGAGGCATTATCTAAACTCGCTGCTTCATAAAGATAGCGTGGGATGCCTTGTAAAGCTGAAATAAGAATCAAGGCATTGTAGCCAACCGATTTCCAGACCGAAATAATCACCAATGAAGTCTTGGCTAGATCACGATCCCCTAACCAATTCTGAGTATCCAATCCAAATAAAGTCAAAATATAGTTTAAGAACCCGTAATCTCGGTTCATGATCCATGACCACAATAACGCTACGGAGGCCATCGAAACAATATAAGGCATAAAACTAATGGATTGTAAGAAACGATTGATTTTGGTATCTTTCTGCAAGTAAACTGCCAACAACAAAGCGATTACCATACAGAATAATACATTCCAGAACACGAAGAAAAACGTATTGCCTAGAATTTGATAAAATTTGGGATTGGTAAATAATTTTTCAAAGTTAGCTAAACCGACAAATTTCATATCGGTGATCATGTTCCAGTCATGAAAACTTTGATAAATCATTCGGAAAATAGGATAAATACTGAAGACGCAAATAATCAAAATTGATGGCAGTATAAATAAATAAGGGCGCCATTTACGATTTTGTAATGTTTCTTCCATATTAATCACTCACCTTTTGGTTAACTGTTTCTCTCTTCACATCATGCACTCTTGCTTGATTTTGATCAAAATAATAAAGGTTTTTGTCACGGACTCTAATTTGAATTTCCGTATCTAATGGAATTTCTTCTTGTTGGTGCGTTTTAATATATATTTTACCGAAATAGGCTTCCGTATTATAAATAATTTCAGAACCTAACAATTCACGCGTTATGATCCGTGTTGTAAAACATAAATCATGTTCAGTTGTTTGATCGCTATCACCAAAATCATCTAACTCACCGGCAGAAGAACGAAAACCGATGTAGCTGGCATTCGCATGACGTGGCTTGAAAGATGTCAAACTTTCGATTTCGTACATATTCATCGAAGGTGATCCAATAAATTGAGCCGTGAATACATTATTAGGATTGCCGTAGATTTCTTTTGGCGCATCTTCTTGTTGTACTTTGCCATCATTCATCAGAATAATATTCGTCGCCATTGACATCGCCTCAACTTGATCATGTGTTACATAAATAAAGGTGGTATTCAAACGTTTATGCAACTCACTTAATTCAACGCGCATTTGCGAACGGAGTTTAGCGTCAAGATTTGACAAGGGTTCATCCATGAGAAACACTTTAGGTTTTTTTACCATCGCTCGTGCTAAAGCAACACGCTGTCTTTGGCCACCTGACAATTGCCCAGGTTTCTTTTTTAAGTGTTCTTTCAAACCAACAATTTCAGTAATTTCATTAATCAAGGCCGTGCGTTCAGCTTTCGGGACCTTCGTATTAATTAAACCAAATTCAATATTTTCTTTGACGGTCATGGTTGGATAAAGTGCGTAGTTCTGAAAAACCATCGCGATATCGCGTTGACCCGGCTCCACATCGTTCATCAATTTTCCATCAATGTAAACTTCACCCTTTGTTGCGGTTTCTAAACCGGCGATTAAACGTAAAGTCGTCGTTTTTCCGCAACCACTTGGCCCAATTAAAACCGTGAAACTTCCGTCTGGTATGGTCAAGTTGAGGTTATCGATGACTATTTTGTGATGATCATAAGCCTTTTGAATATTCTTTAATTCGATTGACGCCATTCTTTAAACTCCCTTCAAGGTATTCTGTGCATTTCGATAAGCAATCGAGCTCGCCAATTCATTCGAGGCTAGAATATTCACACCGATTTCAACAGCGTGTTCAACATCTGCCAAGGTATCGCAAGGCACTAACGTAAACTGTAAATCATTGGCAATATAATGATCAATTACCTCTTTCGTTGCGGTTTGAATAAATAAACCGATCACATCAATTTGATCAAAATATGCCGCTTCAGAAATAGATTCGTCGAAATACTTCATCTTATCAGTTGCGAAACTCTGGACCATCATGCCTTTTGCTTTGGCCGCTAATGTCACGCGGTAATCAAAGGTTGTTAAAAGAGTCCGATCAACCACATCAGCAGCTTCTAACATTAAGTAAGCTTCTTCAAATAATTGATGTGCTAGAGGTTGTGATTTAACTTCAACAAAATGCATGAGGTCTGGTTCGTTTTTTGTCAACGCTAAGTATTCCTCAAATAAGGGAATGTGTTCTTCTGATTCAGTTCCATCCGGATTAAGCAAACGATACTGCTTCAATTCTTCATAGGTAAAGTCAGCGACTTTGCCTGTCCCATTTGTCATGCGGTCTAGACTGTCATCATGAATCACAACAATTTTCTTATCTTTACTGTAATGTAGGTCCATCTCAATCGCGTCTACCTTCATGTCCAACGCTTTTTGAAAAGCAAGTAGCGAGTTTTCTGGATAGCGTGACATATAGCCACGGTGAGCACATACAAATAGTTTATCGCGTCTCTTTAATCGTTCCATTTTATATCTCTCCCTTTTATCATCGGTACAATGGATGCCTTTTCTGATTTAATGTTACTTATCAGAAAACCTTGGACGAGTCCAAGGACTTTGAATTTTGGTTAGCAGTTTTAACTTGATTATATTGCTTTACTTTTGTTGGACTATTTAACGTAAATCAGCTAATTGTTTTCCATAGCGGTACAAAGGGTAATCCCTCGCTACTAACATTAGTAGCTTGCTCTGACTATTAATAAAGAAAGCGAAGTAGACAGAGCCTAGCCGATTGATCTGGAAAAGCCATCACAACCGTGAGGCTTTGAAAACGACCACCGCCTTGGAAAATAATAAGTTGAGCGAAGTTCAAAGCTTGGTAAAGCAATACAAAACTTATAAAAGAAAGCCTTGTCGCCATTACGAAGACAAGGCTAACTCTAAAATTCTCTCCAGTCGACTTAACGGTTTGCTTCTAAAACTGCATTCGCTTCTTCTTGATAAAGTTCTAAAGTAGGCATAATTTCAACATCCGTTGTTAAAATTTCAGTAATCATGTCATCAATTAGTGTCACAACTTCAGCATAGCCAGGCGCATTTGGTTCAATTCCTGCGTAGTCTAATTGAGCTAATGCTGTTGCATATTGAGGTGTTTCAGTATGCAAAGCAACAACATCCGCATGCTCCGCTAAACTTTGGCGTGTTGGTAAATAACCCGTGTTAATGTGTGAGTAAGCCGCTTGATCAGGAGCCGTTAGGAAATTCATGAATAAAGCAGCTGCTTCATTTTCTTCTTCGGAATGACCTGAAATCATGGCGATATTAGCACCACCTGTTGGGACATTTCGCTCTTCAACTGCTGTTGGGATGAAGGCCGTCGCTACTTCAAAACCAACTTCTTCTGAAATTTTAATCGTATTCACTAAACTACCTGTTGATTCGAACCACATGCCTAATTGGTTGTTAGAGTATGCGGTTGTTTGATCTGTACCTGATGGATAGAAAGTGAACACACCTTCCGCTAGACCATCTCGTAAGAATTGGAATAAGCTTGCTACTTCTTCCGAAGCAAAGACAGCTTCTGTTAAATCTTCATTTAAAATCGCACCTCCACTTTGACGCATGAAAGCATCGAAATGCCATTGATTAGGTAAGATAGCAACACCGTTGTCGATACCGTTCTCTTTCAAGGCTCTAGCTGCTGTTAACATATCGTCAAATGTGTCTAATTTTGCTTCGATGCCATATTCTTCAAATAATGACGCGTTATAATACATGATAGGTGTACTTCTTAAGTAAGGTAAGCCATACTGAACCTCTTCAAAGTAGCTGTTCAATAATAAGCCAGGGTAAAAATCATCTAAATCTTCTTGAGCCATATAGTCACCAATTGGTTGTAACATACCGTTTTTTGCAAATTGAATTAACCCTAAAGAGTTAACCACTGAAACGTGGGGTGTCTCACCTGCAACAAAAGCACTTTGTAGCTTAGAATAGATATCTTCGTAGTTTCCTTGATATTCAGCGCTAACTTGGATACCATTTTCTGCTCCAACTGTTTCGTTAAATAATTCAGTTAATGCTTGGTTATTTGCTTCTACCGCATCACCGAACGCGTACCAGAATGTAATTTCAATGGGATCTTCCTGTGCCTCTGCCACTAAGTTATTCGCTGGAAGCATCAATGATAATGCACTTAACGTTGCCAAACCTGCTCTAATTAATTTACCCAGTTTCATGAAATAATCTCTCCTATTTTGTAAGTTTTTTAATTAATTTCAAAATACTACTAAATTCCGATTGGTTACTTATGACGATTGACTTACCATCTGACTGTCGTGGCCTGCAGTAAGGGTGTCCCTACGCCTAATGGTGACAAGCCAAAATACTCTAAATTCTCTCCCAACAATTGTGCTTGAACACGTGATGCTTCCGTGGAAACATCAACACTTTGGATGGACAGCGTATCGCCTTGAATATCCATCACTCGCACTGTCTCGCTATCGAGCACAGCCGCGATTTGGACAAACGTCCATTGTTGGTGATGGACAATCGAATCTGTATGCACGTGTCCGCAAACATAGATACCTTTACCCTGCTTCTGTTCAAGGATTGACCATAAATCAATGGCTGGCTCAATCGAAGAATAGTGATGATTTGACTTAGCTGTCGTATTGTAAGGTGGGTGATGTGCAATCACCACTAACGTTTTATCACCTGACTCGATCACAACTTGCTCCAACCATGCCAATTGTTCCAAGCTTAATGTCCCATCCCAACGATCAGGTCTTTGTTCACGCGCTGTTTCCAGAAAAGCAAACACAATCCCTTCCTTTTCAAATGCAACGTTTACAGTTTCATCTATTATCTTCAACACATCTTGACGCGTATGGGTATACAAATCATGATTCCCCAAAGCTAATTTAAACTTTTTTTGATGTGAATCTATTAAAGAAAAAACTTCTACAAACTCATCTTGCAAACCACAATTCGTTAAATCCCCTACTGAAACATATAGATCAGACTCAATTGCGAAAAATTTAGTTAAAAAGTGGTCAAAGAATGCATCGCGCGCCACTAACACCTCTGATTCTAATGGTCTGCTTACTCCTTGAGCACTCGGAAAATGTAAATCACCCATGACTGCTATTTTCATTAAATTTTCACCTCCTCAGCATTACACCTCATGTAATCGTTTCTTGACTACACTTAAAATTATAGTCCGCGATTGTAAATTCCCAGTAAATTCCACGTTAAGTTACTTAAATTTTTATGTAAATTTTTAGTTTATTTCTCAGTAATATCTCACATCAACATGTTATTTTTTCAATTTCTTTGTGAATTATCCACTCTTTTCTCACACGAACACTTGTAAAAGCTATATATACAACAAATAGACCTCACACAAATCAGTAAATTCGTGTGAGGTCATGCTCGTGATTTTTCTTATATTATTTATGTCATGACAATATTACTAGTTAATTTGTTTTTATAATTTGAATATTGTTTAATTCAGGATACAGGCTTTCATCGAAATAACAATCCGTTATAATCGTATCTACTTGATCCATTTTAACAATTCTATAAGTAGACCGACTCTCAAACTTTTTATGATCAACCAACACAATAATTTTATCAGCATTATCAATCATTGCCTTTTTAGTATAAGCTACCTCAGACGTTGAATGAAATAAACCATTCTTCAAATCAACGGACATTACAGCAATAAACGCTTTATTGGCATAAAACTGCTCGTAAAAAGCTTGCGTATGAATCCCCGACGTAATACTTTCATAATCGTTGTGGAGTGCGCCACCCGCAAAAATCACTCTACAATTTTTCATGTCCTTCAACTGTTCATAAATTTCGAAATCATTAATAATGACCGTCAAGTTTTTCTTTTCATGTAAGTAAGGGACCAAATGAATCGTCGTTGTACCAGAATCCAGAAAAATTGTGTCACCTTCTTCAATAAATTCCGATGCTTTAGCCGCAATTTTCTTTTTCTCATTGACGTCTGTTAATAGTCGAATATCATATTCCACTTCATTCGACTCGTATCGTTCCAATATCACAGCCCCGCGAACCCGTTTTACTAATTGATTATCCGTAAGCATTTCCACATCCCTACGAATTGTCATCTCAGATACACCCAATAACTCCGCTAATTCCGAAATTGTGGCCTTCTGATACTTTTTCAAATAAGCAATGATTTTCGCCATGCGTTGTTCTTTCAAAATACTTCACCCCATCATCTTCTTCAAAGACATCCCCTTGAATACAGCACAGACAATTTCCATAAAAGACTTGAAAGCCTAGCTCTTCCCATCAATCTAGTACTACTTATCGATATCGTAACATATGCATGGCAATTCCATTGTAAAGTTTATGTAATGATTACATAAGGAGACGCTCCACCATGTTTCACGACGATTATATCAAAGAGCACAGCCTTGTCTATATTAATCGTGGCGCCGAGCGCCACTCCTTTATCTTTTCAAGAACTTTTACAAGCCGCTAACTAAAACCTAACCCCATTTCTTCCACAATCAGTCATTCCCCCAAAAATCCAAAGCTCACCGCGCTAGTTTGCCTATAGCGGTACAAAGGGCAATTGGCGCAGCTTGCTCTGACTATGAGCAAAGCGAAGTAGACAGAGCCTAGCCAATTGAGTTGGAAAAGACAGAGTGACAACGAAGACTTTGGAAGCGACCACCGCGATGGCAAACTAACACGGCGAGCGCAACCACCCAAACACGCGAAGCTCACCGCGTTAGTTTGCCTATAGCGGTACAAAGGACAATTGGCACAACTTGGTGTGACTTTGAGCGCAGCGAAGTAGACACACCCTAGCCAATTGAGCTGGAAAAGACAGAGTGACAACGAAGGCTTCGGAAGCGATCACCGCCATGGCAAATTAACACGGCGAGCGCAACCATCCAAACACGCGAAGCTCACCCTGTCAGTTTGCCTATAGCGGTACAAAGGGCAATTGGCGCAGCTTGCTCTGACTATGAGCAAAGCGAAGTAGACAGAGCCTAGCCAATTGAGTTGGAAAAGACAGAGTGACAACGAAGGCTTTGGAAGCGACCACCGCCATGGCAAATTAACACGGCGAGCGCAACCATCCAAACACGCGAAGCTCACCGCGTCAGTTTGCCTATAGCGGTACAAAGGGCAATTGGCGCAGCTTGCTCTGACTATGAGCAAAGCGAAGTAGACAGAGCCTAGCCAATTGAGCTGGAAAAGACAGAGTGACCACGAAGGCTTTGGAAGCGACCACCGCCATGGCAAACTAACGCGGTGAGCGCAGCACAACAAAAAAAACAGGCCCCCTTCTGGAGACCTGCCATCATAATTAGTCTTATTCTCTGCCGGCGAAGTTGTTTACTAAGTCAGCAAATTCTTGTGATTTCTCGATTTGAGTCCAGTGTCCACAACCACCGAAGATGTGTAGCTCTGCATTTGGAATCAACTTGATTAGACGTAATGAGTTCTCAACTGGAACCACTTTGTCTTCACGACCGTGAACCAACAATGTTTTGTGTTGGATTGTCTTGAAGTCTTCGTCTGGGAATGATAAATCATCCACTGATGCTTGACGAGGGTGTGGGAACATTGAGCTGAAGGCTTCGTGGAAACCAGGTTCCATTGACGCTTCGTAACGAACTTGCGCTAACTCGTCTGATGCAAATTTCTTGTCGAAAGTGAATAGGTCGATTAATTCAGCCATATGTTCTTTCGTACCTTTGTAGCCCCAAACTTCGTTTAGACCGTAAGGAATGTCGCCTTGTGTACCCATGGCACCCATTGTGATGATTTTGTTAACTTTTTCTGGGTATTTTAACGCTACTGAGAAAGCTAATGATCCACCGAAAGAGTTTCCTACTAAGTTTACTTTCTCAACGCCAATTGCGTCAATAAAGTCTACGATTTGTTGTGTCCATAAGTCGATACCGTAATCTACTTCGTCACCAGTTGGTTTGTCTGAATAACCGAAACCAATCATATCCATCGCGTAAGCGTGGTTTGTTTCTTCTACTAAAGGTAATACTAAACGCCAGTTAGCGTAAGCTGATACACCTGGGCCTGAACCGTGGATGAATAGTAATGGAACGCCACCTACATTTTCACCAACTTCTAAGTAGTTCGTTGTAAAGTTACCTGTCTTAATACTCTTGCCAATTTCTGGTCTACTCATGATTAAAATTCCTCCTTAAGGATTGATAGTTTTATTATACGAGATACGCGCACACATTTCAGGTCATATTCCCGCATAACGGAACACGATGAAATTTTGTTTCGTATTTTGTTATAGTAATGTACGAATACTGCTCTTTAATCGCCAAAAGTCCAAGCATGCGCTCAGACTTTGGCAAGTGTGAATAAATGACGCGTAGTAGAGCAAATCATTTAAATATTAAAGGCTGAGCTTGAATTAGTTGCCTTTAGCTTCGTGAATTTGGTTTTCACCTGGTTCGAAGTAAATGTTCAACTCATCTGTTTCGTCTTTGATTGCTGGTGTTCCGTGACGGAAGTAAGTTTCTGGTAATTTACCACCATACCAAATGATTGCTAATTCAGTATCTTCAGCAGCCCATTCAACAGTTGGTTTGTCTGGATCCAAGATTAAGTAACCTGAGTCACCGAATAATTCGATACGGTTTCCGCCTGGTTCAATGATATACATACATAACGCTTGAGACACACCGTGTTTCAATGGTCCAGCTTCGATTTCGATGCCGTACTCTTTACATAAATCTGATAAATCATCTAAATGTTGAGGCATACCATACCAATAAGCCAAGTGGTGTAAACGACCGCTACCGTTTAATCCGTCACCCATTAAAGCCACCTCGTGAACTAATGGAGAAACTGATAACCAAGTTGCAAAGAAATCGCCATCTGGTTTCTTAACGCCTTCACGGATGTTAAAGCCTAATTGATCTACATAGAACTCAGCGTTAGCTGGCACTTTAGCTTCGTTTGTTAAGAAGTTGATGTGGTCGATACGACGAACTGGTACGCCACGTAATGGACGACGTTGTGGACGGTTACGTAATTTAGAACTTAAGTGAGCAGGTGCTTCGTAACGCTCAACTTCCCAGAATAATTCTAAACGGTGACCATCTAAATCGTCGAATTGGTAAGCACGGCCGTGACCATAGCTCTCTTCAATCCATTCACCTTTTACTCCAGCAGCTTCTAAAGCTTCAACACGACGCTCTAACGCTTGTGGTGAGTAAGTACGGAAAGCTGTATGTTTCATACCTGCTTCATGGTGAGGTGTTAAAATTAAAGAGTATTTGTAAGTATCTTCATAAGCACGTAAGTAAACTGAACCATTTTCCTCATGAACCACTGTCATCCCTAAGATTTCAGTAAAGAATTCTACCGATTTCTCTAATACTGGTGTATATAACTCAGCATGGGCTAATTGATGAACATCACGGAATTTTTCTACATAAGTTTCTGTCATTTTAAATTGCTCCTTTTAATAAATTAATTTTTTATTTTATACACAATACAAATCAACACACAACAGACGACAAACGCTTACAATTTCTTTATAAGAGAAACCGCCGCTTTCAGACGATCTCTCATGAAATTTCCTTACAAAATACTTTCCCAGAAAGCGTCAGCCTAGCCGCATTAAGCGCGCTCAGCCGCCATTCTGGCTGCGACGTCCATTACCATATCTTCTTGTCCGCCTACTACACCGATGCGGCCTAGCTCCGTCAAGATATCGCGTGGCTCAAGGTCATACTTCTTACCTGCTCTTTGCGCAAATAATCTAAAGCTTGAGTAAACCCCTGCGTAACCTAAGATAATGTTGTCACGGTCTACGATTTGTGGTGCTTCCATAATCGGTGCCACTAAATCTTCTGCTACATCTTGGATCCCATAAATATCGATCCCCGTTTCAATGCCAGCTTTGTCTAAGACAGCTGCCAATACTTCGGTTTGCGTATTCCCTGAACCTGCTCCTAAAGCACGGACACTTCCATCGACATAAGTCGCGCCTGCTTCAATCGCAGCCAGTGAATTCCCAATTGCTAAACCTAAGTTGTTGTGGGCGTGGAAACCTACTGGTACATCCAAGGCTTCAACTAAAGCTGAAACTCTGGCAGTTACACCTTCTGGTAACAAAGCACCTGCTGAATCTGTGACATAAATAATGTCCGCCCCGTAGCTTTGCATTTTCAATGCTTCTTCGACAAGTCTTTCAGGCTCCGTCATATGAGCCATCATCAAGAAGCCAACAACTTCCATGCCGAGTTCATTCTTCGCGTATTTAATATGTTGCGCCGAAACATCTGCTTCCGTTGAGTGCGTTGCGACACGAACCATATCGGCTCCTGCTGCATGCGCTAACTTCAAGTCTTCCACTGTTCCGATGCCTGGCAAGAGTAGAACGGCAATCTTTGAAAAATCTGCCACTTCTTTTGCCGCTTTAATTAAATCAATATCATACGTATGTGAGAATCCGTATTGTACAGACGATCCTCCGATACCATCACCATGCGCGACTTCAATATATGGAACGCGCGCATCGTTTAAGCCTTTCACAATCGCTTTGACTTGCTCGACTGTATATTGGTGGCGCACTGCATGTGAGCCATCACGTAAGGCCACTTCCATTACGGTTACTTTCTTTGTCATTTCTGTGCCCCCTTACGCTTCTTTTGCTAAGATGTCACGTGCCACACGTTCTGCAACCCCAACCGCTGAAGCGGTCATGATGTCTAAGTTGCCAGAGTAAACAGGTAAGTAGTCACCCGCTCCTTCAACTTCCACAAAGACTGTCACTTGTTGACCGTCAATGATAGGTTCAGTTCTTAAACGATAGCCCGGTACAATCTCTTTAATTTCTTCGGCACGTTTCTTGATCGAAGCCAATACCGCTTCTTCATCAAAGTCGCCTTCAATAATTGAGTAAATCGTATCACGCATTAAGATGGGTGGCTCAGCTGGGTTAAGGATAATGATCGCTTTCCCTTTCTTCGCTCTCCCAACCACTTCAATCGCTTTAGAAGTCGTTTCTGTAAACTCGTCAATGTTTGCACGTGTTCCAGGACCTGCCGATTTACTTGAAATGGTTGCGACAATTTCCGCATATTCTACAGGTGCTACATCCGCAATTGCTGAGATAATTGGTGTTGTGGCTTGACCCCCACACGTAATCATGTTGACGTTCTCAGCTGCTAAATGTTCTTCTAAGTTAACCGTTGGTGAAATAAATGGTCCAATTGCTGCAGGTGTTAAGTCAAACATGCGAATACCTAATTCTTTCGCAATCGCCGCATTGTGTTCATGTGCATAAGCGGAAGTTGCATCAAATAAGAATTCTGGCTGCTCTTCTAAATCCTTAATCCCGTCAATCCCTGTTGGAACAGTGACTAAACCATTCTCTCTGGCCATTTTCATTCCTCTTGAATCATCATCGATACCGAACATTGCGATGGGTTCAATCACATCTGATCGCAATAATTTCATCATCAAGTCTGACCCAATGTTACCTGGTCCGATAATGCCGGCTTTAATTTTTCTTGCCAAGTGCTATCCCTACCTTTCTTCAAATTTAATCTTAACGTCTCCTAAACCTTCAGTAAATTTCACTTCAAATTCATCGCCGATAACCGCTGGAATTGCGGCTGATAAGGCACCTGCTAGAATGACTTCACCTTTTTTCAAGGTAATATCAAACTCGTATAATTTATTGGCTAACCAAGCCACACAATAAGCTGGGTCGCCTAGGACGGCTGATCCGTCACCTTCGTTGATCAATTCGCCGTTCTTCCATAACTGCATCTTCACGCCGATACGATCTAAATCAGCTGGTGCAAAGTGGTTATCCCCCAGAATATAGAAAGCAGAAGAACCATTATCCGCGACTGTATCTCTCAACGTAATCTGCCAATCTTTCACACGACTATCGACAATTTCGATGGCTGCGACAATACTTTCAGTTGCCGCTAATACATCTTCAACTGTGACATTCGGTCCTACTAAATCTTCCTTCAAGATAAAGGCTAACTCACCTTCAACTCGCGGCTGTAAGACTTGATCCGAATAAATGACCGGTTGATCTTTCGTAATCACCATATCCTCTAACAGATGACCGTAGTCTGGTTCATCCACTCCCAATGACTCTTGCATTGCTTTAGAGGTCAACCCAATTTTCTTCCCTACAATTGACTTTCCTTCCGCCAACTGCGCATTCACATTATACAATTGAATATCATAGGCTTCCTTGACAGTTAAGGCCGGATACTCCGAAATCACAGGTGACACTCCTTCGCCCTGATTGACCGCCTCACACAAATGGTGGGCTAACTTAACCACATAAGGTTCATAAACTTTAGACATGACTCGCTCCTTTCCTATAAGAGGCTAATTGCTTTGAAAGCGTTACCTCTTGGCTACAAATACATCTTACCCCATTAAAAATTTATCCGCACCCATTTGTTTCACATAACGCAACACATATAAATTATTTACTTTAGACGCAATAAATGTTACCATGAAAGCGTATTCTAACAACGGAAAGCGTTTCCTAATCTTTCAAAATAAGAATTCCCCATTGTTTCGTTATACGGGCAAGCTTGGTTCACATAGTCTCCTTGTTGGTCTTACTAGCTATAGAAAGTCTATGTGATAAACTAAGTTTAGGTCGGTTGTATCAGGTTTGCGGCAGCAACTCATCGAGAGGTGTTTGTCGTTCACTGCTTGCTGTGGTTGCTTTCGGTTTTCTTGGGGCAGCGTGCCTTTGTCATATATTTAGATAGTCGTTTAGGAGGGTTTGTATGAGTGAGAAGAGGTCTGGTCAGTTATCGTCGGTGAAGAATGCGTTGCGGATTTTGAAGAGTTTTACGGCGTCGGATCCTGTGCGGCGGGTGAGTGATTTGGCTGAGGAGATTGGGGTGTCAAAGTCGACGGTCAGTCGTTTGGTGAGTACCTTGGTGTCAGAGGATTTTCTGGCGCCGGATTCTGAGTCGGCGGGTTATCGTTTGGGGTATTCAGTGTTGACTTTGGGTGGTGCGTTAACGAGCACGAATGAGTTGTATCGTGAGGTGGCGCCGGTTTTGAATGATATTGTGTTACAGACGGGTGAGAGTGCTCATGTGGCGGTACTTGAGGGGCATGATGTGATTTACTTGAATAAGAATACGGGGCCATACTTCGCAAATATTATGACGTCAGTGGGTGCTCATAATGCGGCTTATTCGACGAGTTCGGGCAAAGTGATGTTGGCGGTTTCGGATCCGGAGATTGTCGATCAGATTTTTGCTGAGGGTGTCAAGGCTTACACAGAGCATACGATTACCAATCCGATTAAGTTCAAGAAGGAGCTTGAGAAGGTACGTCGTCAAGGTTACGCGATTAGTATCGAGGAGATTTCCAAGAATAATTATTCGATTGCCGTGCCTGTACGGGATGCCAACGGTAAGGTTGCTTGCGCGATCACGGTGGTCGGGCCCCTTTCGCGGGTCAACAAAGGAAAGCTGGAGCAATTCATCCGAATCATGAAGGATGCCGCCCAAGATGCTTCCGAGCGTTTAGGTTATGATGGCGAGTAAATAGTCGGCGTCTGGTTGGACTATATATAGTAGAAAAGTTTAAAATAGCCCCTGAACCCAGTGATGTGAGTTCAGGGGTTATTTGGTTTGTATTCTGGTGGCGTTAGATGGTTAAATGTGATCAAATAAGTGGTCAACTGGTTTTTATTTACACATTTACTATAAAATGAGTTTGGACATTACATGTAAGGTGATAGTGACCGTTCAATGTGCGAATTCAGTGCGCGAGTTTGAACATTGAATTGGTTTTTGGCTAATTTAGCCAGTAAAAATGGTGAATAATGAGAATTTAAGGATAAATTTCGTGTTGGATATCACCCTACAGGTGATGGTTGCCGTTCAATGTGCGAACTCAGTGTCTGAGTTTGATGATTGAAGCACTCAATGTTCAAACTCAATGCGCGAGTTTGAACATTGAATTGGTTTTTGGCTAATTTAGCCAGTAAAAATGGTGAATAATGAGAATTTAAGGATAAATTTCGTGTTGGACATCACCCTACAGGTGATAGTTACCGTTCAATGTGCGAACTCAGTGTCTGAGTTTAATGATTGAAGCACTCAATGTTCAAACTCAATGCGCGAGTTTGAACATTGAATTGGTTTTTGGCTAATTTAGCCAGTAAAAATGGTGAATAATGAGAATTTAAGGATAAATTTCGTGTTGGACATCACCCTAAAGGTGATGGTTACCGTTCAATGTGCGAACTCAGTGTCTGAGTTTGATTATTGAAGCACTCAATGTTCAAACTCAATGCGCGAGTTTGAACATTGAATTGGTTTTTGGCTAATTTAGCCAGTAAAAATGGTGAATAATGAGAATTTAAGGATAAATTTCGTGTTGGATATCACCCTACAGGTGATAGTTACCGTTCAATGTGCGAACTCAGTGTCTGAGTTTGATGATTGAAGCACTCAATGTTCAAACTCAATGCGCGAGTTTGAACATTGAGTGGAATGACTCGATAGTTAGAAGGCCTCGGACATTGTCCGAGGTCTTCTGTTTGTTTAACGGTTAAATTCTGGGTTGGTTTCGAGGAATTCTTCCAATTCAAGTGAGGCATGTTCCCAAGTATCGAGCGCGACAAGTTGTTCGGACTCGATGCTTTTGAGTTCGGTATGCAAATCAACTAGGCTGGCTTGGTCATTCGTTTCGGCTGCGGCTGCAAGTTGCTCGTGCAAGCTTCCGATTTGAGTTTCCAATTGTTCGTTGAGTTCCCAAGCTTTGTCGACGGCTTGTGAGAGCTTGCGGTGTTCGCGGCCCAATTGTTTTGATTCTTCATAGCTCTTTTGAGCGGTTCCACCAGTGGCTGCCGGCTTGGTGTTGGTGCTTATTTTGGCAGGGGTGGTGGTTTGAGTCATGGCTTCGATTTGTTCGAGTTCGGCCTTTTTCGCTAGGTAATAGTCGTAATCACCTAGGTAAAGCGTCGCGCCGTCGGGTGAAATTTCCAGAACTTGGGTAGCGATTCGGTTGATAAAGTAGCGGTCATGGGACACGAAAAGTAGTGTGCCGTCGTACTCAATCAAGGCTTCTTCTAGGACTTCCTTGCTGTCGATGTCCAAGTGGTTGGTCGGCTCATCGAGTAACAGCGTATTGTCGTGTTCAGTCGCAAGTAAGGCTAGACTCAGGCGGGCCTTCTCTCCCCCACTCAACATCGAAACTTTCTTTTCGACGGTTTCACCACTAAATAAAAAGCTTCCTAGAATACTACGCACAACCCACTCGTCAGTTGAATCATGAGCTGACCAAAGCGTCTCGAGGACCGTTTGATTAGGATTGAGTGAATTCACATTCTGTTCGTAGTAACCAATTTCAACGCCGGTTCCTATGCTAACATGGCCTGCTTTAGGTTCAAGGCGGCCGAGTAGCGTTTTCAGGTAGGTTGTTTTACCAATCCCATTCGGGCCGACAATCGCGATGGCTTCTTGGCGGCGTAAGTCCATGTTGATATTGCGCGCAATGGCTTCGTCAAGATCTGGATAGCCAATCGCTAAGTTGCTGGCTTCTAGGACACGGTCGCCGGAATCTTTACGAGCTGAAAACTGGATGCGTGGCGCGCGGGCATCTTGCTTAGGTTTCTCCAAGCGGTCGATTTTCTCCAACTTGCGTCGGCGACTTTGCGCCATCTTAGTAGTTGACGCACGGGCTAAGTTACGTCGCACATAATCTTCCAGTTTCGCAATTTCATCTTGTTGGCGCGCGTAAAGTTTGAATTCTTGTTCGAGGCGCAATTCTTTTTCTTTTAAATAGTAAGAATAATTGCCTTTATAGATATGCAAGGTATTATGGCGCAGCTCGATGACTTGTTTGGCAACTTTATCTAGGAAGTAGCGGTCATGCGAGACGATTAAGAGCGCGCCTTGGTAGCCCAATAGGTAGTTTTCTAACCAGGCTAAGGTTTCCATATCCAGGTGGTTCGTTGGCTCATCTAGAATGAGTAGGTCATAATCCATCAGCAGAATTTGTGCTAAAGCGAGGCGCGTTTTCTGGCCGCCGGATAATGATTGGACGGGTCTGTCATAGTCTTCTTCGTAAAATCGGAAGCCGTGCAAGACGGTGCGAATTTCAGATTCGATCGCATAGGCATTCTTGTCTTTTAGGCGTTCTTGTAGCTGGTCATAGCGTTCAAGGGCTTGTTCGTAAGCCTTACTGTCGGTGTTGTCGGCTTCTAGCGCCAATTGTTCGGCGGCTTGCTGGGCTTGGTCTCTGAGGTACAAGGTATCTTGGAAGACGTTTAACATTTCATTCCAGATGGTGCGGTCAGAGTCGATGGCTACGTGTTGTTCTAGGTAGCCCACTTTCAGGCCTTTAGCTCTGGAAATCATCCCATCTGATAGGGGCTCTTCACCCATAATTTGTTTGATTAGGGTGGATTTTCCGGTTCCGTTGCGACCGACGAGCGCGATGCGGTCGTTGGTCTGGATACTAAAGGATACATCTTCAAATAGTGTGGCGTCGGCGAAGCGACGGCTCACTTGGTTCGCTTGTAGTAGAATCATTTGTCTGCTCCTCTGTGGTTGGCGGATCAGCTGAAAGCCGGTGGCTTTCTTGGCGTCTCGCGTGTGATTGGTTTCGCTGTGGGAGGTTGGCGGTTTCGTTGTTGTTGGCCTCCGTTGGCGTGGTTGGGCTCGCTTGTCTTGGCTTGTGTCGCATGCTTGGGCCTGTGGCTAGTTGTTAGTTAGCGTTGGCTGGGCTTATTTCTCCTAAGGGTTTAGGATTCTTGGACGTGGGCGAAGATTTGGGCGAGGATTTCGTAGACGTGGCCGTCGAGTTGGCTGTAGATGATGTTTTTGCCTTCGCGGCGGGCTTTGACGAGTCGGGCGTCTTTGAGTGTTCTGAGTTGGTGTGATACGGCGGATTGTTCCATGTCGAGGCCTTCTGCGATGTTGGTAACGTTGAGTTCGCGGCCTTCTAGCAGGTGTAGGATGGCTAGTCGGGTTGGGTCGGCGAGGATTTTAAACATTTTGCTGGCTGCTTCGATTATTTCGTGTTGTTGCATGTTTTCACCTACTTATGATTGTTTATTCATATGAATATCTTAGCATTGGGGAGAGTTTTTTGCAATATTTGAATTTAAAAAGTGATTTTTGGTGTTTTATTTTGTATTTATAGGTAGGGAGTTTTTATGATTGAAAGGAGCTGTGTGTAATGTCAGGTGAATTGAAGTGTTTGCTGGCTTTGGAGCGTCGTGGGGCTTTGTCTGAGGATGAGTTGTTTTTATTGCAGCGTTTGGAGGCTGGGGATCGTGGTGAGGCCGAGTTATTGGCGATGGTGGAGTCGGTGTTTGGTGAGGAGGTTTGGGTGAGGCGTAATGTGTGGTTGGATCGTCAGGTGGAGTGTGATTTGCTGGTGGTCACGCGGGCGCGGGTTTTGAATTTGAATGCGAAGTTTTATCAGGGTGATTTTCGTTATGTGGATGGGAAGGCGTTTTTCAATCAGTCTGAGTTGCGGAGTAATCCGGTGCTGGCTTTTCAGCGTTCGATGGATCGTTTGCGTGAGTTGGCGCGTCGTTGTGGCTTGGAGGATGTGCCGATAGATGGGCGTTTGGTGTTCTTGAATCCTGATTATTCAGTTTCGGTGGATGGTTCGAACGTTTGGCCGTGTGTTGGGCGCGCGGATGTGTTGAAGATGTTGCAAGACTTGCGCGCTGAGGCTGGAGGGAGTCGTTTGGGAACCGGGTACAATAGCGGTTCAAAGCGCACGGGCACGCCTCGCGGTTTGGATATCAATTGGGTGGCGAGTCGCCTGATGACGCTAGAAAGTGAAAGCAAGTATTGGGCGGCGCCTTTGAATTTGAGCCATTTGCAGAAAATGTACCGCGGCTTACTGTGTCCTTCTTGTGGGAATCGCCACTTGTCGGTATCGCAGCGAATTGTGGTGTGCGCTTGCGGTCACTATCGTGTTTCCAAGGAACAAGCCGTCTGGGAGACCGTACAAGAATTCGCGATGTTGCTTCATGACCAGCCTGTGTTGCGGACTTCCGAGCTTGAGTGGTATTTGGGTGGTGAGGTTCGCCGCCGTTTCATCGTCAACCTGCTCACGCAAAATTTAACCGTTGCAAACTCTGGCCGACACGCTACTTATGTAAACCCTTTTTATAGAAAACCTTATGAAAACTCCGTTCAAAGAATCGCAGATAGACGCGAATTCATATCGAGAGCTTTCCTTCATCAAGAAAAATTAAACTTAGTTAAAAGAAAAAAATAATCCCAAAATACTAATCTAAACCTCAAATCTAAGCCTAATGTGCTAACTCGAAAATCGAGTCGACACGTTAGGCTTCTATCGTGTCAACTCAAATCCCCAGTCGACACATTGGAACTAGAATTCCTCATATTAGGCAATTTTTACCGGATAAAACATACTTTTTAAGCAAAATTACTGGTTTTTTAACGCTTTTTGCAACCCAATGTGTCAACTCAAAATCTGAGTCGACACGTTAACCTATCCAATGTGCCAACTCAAAATCTGAGTCGACACGTTAACCTATCCAATGTGCCAACTCAAATCTCCAGTCGACACATTGGAACTAAAATCCCTCATATTAGGCAAATTTTACTGGATAAAACATACTTTTTAAGCAAAATTACTGGTTTTTAACACTTTTAGCAACCCAATGTGCCAACTCAAAATCTGAGTCGACACGTTAACCTATCCAATGTGACAACTCAAATCTCCAGTCGACACATTGGAACTAAAATCCCTCATATTAGGCAAATTTTACTGGATAAAACATACTTTTTAAGCAAATTTGCTTGATTATAACACTTTTAGCAACCCAATGTGCCAACTCAAAATCTGAGTCGACACGTTAACCTATCCAATGTGACAACTCAAATCCCCAGTCGACTCATTGGAACTAAAATTCCTCATATTAGGCAATTTTTACCGGATAAAACATACTTTTTAAGCAAAATTACTGGTTTTTAACGCTTTTTGCAACCTAATGTGTCAACTCAAAATCTGAGTCGACACGTTAACCTATCCAATGTGCCAACTCAAAATCTGAGTCAACACGTTAACCTATCCAATGTGCCAACTCAAATCTCCAGTCGACACATTGGAACTAAACTCCCTCATATTAGGCAAATTTTACTGGATAAAACATACTTTTTAAGCAAAATTACTGGTTTTTAACACTTTTAGCAACCTAATGTGTCAACTCAAAATCTGAGTCGACACGTTAACCTATCCAATGTGCCAACTCAAATCTCCAGTCGACACATTGGAACTAAAATTCCTCATATTAGGCAAATTTTACTGGATAAAACATACTTTTTAAGCAAAATTACTGGTTTTTAACGCTTTTTGCAACCCAATGTGCCAACTCAAAATCTGAGTCGACACGTTAACCTATCCAATGTGCCAACTCAAATCTCCAGTCGACACATTAGAACTAAACTCCCAATCTCCCACACACTTGTATCCCTCAAGCACCTAAAATCGTGTCGGCTCCGCAAGCCGACACTCCTTTTGGCTCTTCTAGAAAACACTTGTAGCACCAGAAACGCATAAATCAACGCTACCAAAAACCAAAAAAACCAAAAAATCCAAGTCAGTAGCCTTCCGCTCAAAAGCGGAAGCCTTAAACCAGCAACACCAGTTCCGTCACAACACCCTATTCATTGAAAAGCTCTCACCAAACCAATAAGGAGTCGCTGAGCGCGACGATTAAATTCACACCCAAGCTCGGCTCTCTTTCGAATCGTCGCGCAACGCGAGTGAAGCGACACCTTTATCATTTCCTGCAAGCTGGCTACTCCCAACAAGTAACGCTGGAGTATTCCGTAATTAGCTTTCAACTCTACCAAACACAAAAAGCCCTCTAGCTTTTGTATTAGCTAGAGGGCCTCAAACCATCCAAGGTTGAGTTATTACAACATCATACCCGGCTTGGCGTTGATACTCAGATCGCCAAAGCGGCCTTGCTCGAACAAGTGGTGAGAAGCTGCCCCGATCATGGCTGCATTGTCGCCGCACAAGTTTAAAGGCGGGATCAAGACGGCCACGTCCGGATAGTCCGTAGCGAGACGCGACTTCAAGCCTTCACGTAGACCTGAGTTGGCTGCGACACCACCTGCTAGTACAAATTGACGTACATCTGGATATTCCGCCAATGCGCGGACCGTCTTCTCGACTAAGACTTCTACGACCGCATTCTGGAAGGAAGTGGCCAAGTCAGCAGGCACAATCTCGTCGCCACGTTGGCGCGCATTGTGGATTAAATTCATGACCGCACTCTTCATGCCTGAAAAACTGAAATCTAAATTGTCTTCATGCAACATCGCGCGCGGGATTTGATAAGACTCCACGCCTTCTTGCGCGAGTTGGTCCATATACTTGCCGGCCGGATAGGGCAACTCTAACATGCGCCCTATTTTGTCATAGGCTTCGCCAACGGCGTCATCTTGCGTTTCGCCAATCACTTCGAAAGAACCGTCCTGAGCCATGTAGACCAACTCAGTGTGACCCCCGCTCGCAATCAGCGCCAACAAAGGAAAGGCCAGCGGCTCGATCAACTGACTCGCATAAATATGGCCAGCCAAATGATTGACCGGAATCAGCGGCTTCTCATGGACAAAAGCCAGCGTCTTGGCAGCCGTCAAGCCAACCAGAAGCGCGCCAACCAGACCAGGTCCTTGCGTGACCGCAATCGCGTCCACCTCATCGACACTCGTCAAACCAGCATCCGCCACCGCATGATCAATCACCTGCGTAATTTGTTCGACGTGATGACGACTCGCAACCTCAGGCACCACACCCCCAAAACGCATATGACTCTTAATCTGCGACGCCACAATATTCGACTTAATCACCGAACCATTCTCAATTACCGCCACACTCGTCTCATCACAACTCGACTCAATCGCTAAAATTAGACTCATCCTAAACCTCCTTTCCCAAACGTTTCTGCATAATCACCGCATCGTCCACCGGATTATGATAGTAAGCCTTACGCACCACCAACTCCTCGAAGCCAGCCGAAGCATACAAAGCACGCGCCGCCACATTCAACGCACGCACTTCCAAGAATACATGCACCACATCACGCGCCGCTAACTGCTCCAACACGAAAGCCAACAAATGCCCCGCAAGCCCCTGCTGACGCCACTCCGGCAACACAAACACACCATTCACCGTCGCCTCATCCAACACATGATGCAAACTCACAAAACCCAACAACTCCTCAGAACCACGCAACAACACATAAAACTCCGCATGCTCATTCGCAAAATCCGCCGCCGACATCTCCGCCGACCAACCAAAAGCCGCCGCATAACCCGCCGCAACCTGCTCACGCAAAGCCACCGTCAACTCCGCACCCCGAAAAGGCACCACCTTCAAATCTAAAACATCCACAAACTCATACCCCCATAGGCAAAATAAGCCCAAACAAAGCACCCGCGACAATCTCGCCAGGCACCCAACTCGCTACAAAACCAAACGGCCAGCCCAAAGGCTGGCAATATTAAACCGACAACAGCTCCCACTCCGCTTAATTCAGTGGCCTTACCATAAAGAAGGCCGTCTCATTATTATTATAGTAGTAGTTATGCTTCTTGGCTGCAACCGAAAAACCATGCTTCTTGTACAAAGTTTGCGCCGTGAAATTCGACTCGCGCACTTCTAAACTGGCTTGGCGAATTTTCTCTTCCTTAGCAAAGGTCAGCCACTTTGAGACTAAATAATCGCCCAAGCCGTGCCCCTGGAAATCAGGGTGTACAATTAAGTGCGAAATGTGCGCCTTCTTGGCTAGAAAACGCCCGACTACCATGCCGACTAAGGCCGAATCATCATCCTTGGCGGACTTGTGCTCCAATAATAAATAAACCGCGTATGGATTGGTGCGCCAATCACGCTCGAAATCTTCTTGCTCCCAAGCCAAGTAGCCATCATAACCCACTCGCTCTAACTCGGTAATTGCCTGAATATCGCTGGCTGTAGCGACACGGAACTGCAGTAAATAATCCTCCGCATCCGCTCGCAACACATGCAAAGTTGGCAAAGTTTCAATTTTCTTTGCGAGACGCGACAAGACCGGATGATTAATTCCTTCCGTTTCCTTACGCGCTGTTTCGCTCGACAATTCATATCCTAAAGAATGCACCGCCTGTTGGGCGCGCTGGTAAATTTCTTGATTACGTAAAGTGTTCAATAAATGCTTCATTATCCTTTTCACTCGCTATAGTCGTATTATTTTTTTCTGCCCATTCGCGCTCTGCTAAAGTCGCATGCGCATAATTCGGCGCCAATAAAGTTGGCTCTGCTACTAATTCACGTGGACATAAAACCGCACGCCCCGCATGTGGCCAAGCCGCCCAATCCGTTATCACTTCCACTGTCTTATCAGGGTAAATTTCTTGGAAGGCTTTTACAAATTCCTCAATACCTGTGCCTACTAACACCACTTGTTCACCCAAGTGCTCACTAACTGTCGGCAACCACTCGCGCCAATCTACATGGCTATCTGCCACGACCGACACTAACTTTTCTTCAGTGTCCCACTTGTAAATAGCGGTATAGGCTGATAAACGGCGGGCATCCATCACAGGAAGCACACTAACGTTTTCACCGAATGGCAAACTTGCAGCTGCAATTAAAGCTAACGATGAAACGCTGGCGATGGGTAATTTTTTGGAGTTTGCCCAGGTTTTGGCAAAGGTTACCCCAATCCGTAAACCTGTGTAAGACCCCGGCCCGACGCCCACCAAGAGACCCTCAAGGTCGCTGGTTTTCCAATTCATTTGTTCCAACAATTGCGCAACGGCTGGCACCAAAAGGACACCATGTTGTTGTTGCGGTAACAAGGTACTTTCAGCCACCACTGCCGTATCTTCAATCAGCGCCACACTTAAGGCTTTCGTCGAAGAGTCTACCGCTAAATATTTCATGCTTTCACCTATTTTCTCTTTATATACTATGACCACCCGCTTTGGGGTCATATTTTGGACGTTGTTATCATAACATAAATAGCCCTCGCTTACGAGAGGGCTTGGCGCATCAGGTCGCGCAGGCGGGCACCGTCTTGAGCATTCGGCAGTGTCAGACGAATCCAGTTCGGGAAGCTATGCGTTGTCAGCATATAACCGTGCTCGCGCAGGTTCGCAATCAGCTGAGCCGCATCCGGTACCTCGAACATCACAAAATTTGTATAGCTCGGGTAGTGCGTCAACTGCATGTCATCAAGGAAAGCTAGCCACTTCTCGCGCTCTAGACGCGTCGCTTCCACCACTTCAGCCAAGTAAGCTTGATCCTGGAAGCCAGCTAGAGCCGCAATTTCAGTCAGGCCCGAAACGTTAAAGGGCGTGCGCGTCGCATCGACAATTTCCGCGGCAGCCTCGTGTAAAATCGAGTAACCACAACGAATATTAGCCAAACCATAGGCCTTCGAGAACGTACGCATGATCATCAAGTTCGGGTATTGATCGAAAATCGCCACACCCGACTGACTCTCAGGCAAACCCGTAAATTCAAAATACGCCTCGTCAAGTACTACGAGAATATGGTCAGGCACTTGATCCAGGAACGCTTGAATGCTTGACAATGGCTCAAGGCTAGCGGTTGGATTGTTCGGATTGCATAGGTAAATCAACTTCGTACGGTCCGTGATCGCTGCACGCATGCCTTCCCAGTCAATCCCGAAGTTCTTATTCGGTACGGCCACAATGCGCGCACCATCAACTTGCGCTTGGCTAGCATATTCCGGGAAAGTTGGCGTATGTACAAGCACTTCATCTCCTGCTTCCACAAAGGTACGTGGTAACGTTTGAATCATCTCGTCTAAACCATTCGTGAAGACAAAGGCGTCTGGGTGCACGTTATGGTAAGTGGCTAAGGCATGACGGAGTTTCGTTAAACGTGTATCTGGGTAACGGTGAGCATACGCACCCGTCCATTCTTGAATTGCTTCCATCACTTTTGGTGACGGTCCATAAACACTCTCATTCATCGATAAGCGGATGGCTTGTTCAAGTTCCATTTGCGCTTGTAATTGTTCTGGCTCCAAGTCAGGCACATAACGTGATAAATGCGCTGTACTACGTTTTGCTTCATGCTTCATAAAGACGTTTCCCCATTCTATCTGTTTTTTCGTATGATTAAGCATACCACAAAACCGCCTGAGTGGTACATATGGAGGTGGGAAAATTATGAGTTGGAAAGCTGGGGACTGATAGTAGGACAATTCATTCAGAGCTACGTGTTGATTGAAGTCAGATTGCTGGAAAAGATAAAGGTGTCGCTTCTCTGCGTTGCGCGACGATTTGTAGAAGAGCCTAGCTTGGGGTGTGAGTTTAATCGTCGCGGGCAGCGACTCCTTATTGTTTTTGATTTCAATGTTGAAACTCGCCTACTGAGTTTGATGATTGAACCCGTCAATGTTTAAACTCGAAGTCTGAGTTTGAACATTGAAACTTCTACAAGCCCCAAACTTACTACAAGAAAGACAAAGGACTCGTTCCACTCGCGTTTCACGACAAATTTATCAAAGAGCCTAGCTTGCACCTTACTCCCCTCTGCTTATCCGCCAATGATTGTGACACCACCTGCTTTCGGATTCTGGCACACAGAAAAGCCCCGTCAATCGACGGGGCGGGTTCTTGCTTATTTAGGCTGATTAGTAAGCGCGGGCTAGCCAGACTGTGTGTTTAGCTGGTGCGCCGGTTACGATACAGGTTGTTTTCTCTTCGTATTGGCCTGCGAAAGGAATGTTACGTGTCGTGAAGCCTGTTGCTTCTTTGATTTTCGCTTCACTTTCTTCGGTGCCGTCCCAGCCTGCTAGTACCCAACCTGGTACTTCGCCAGCTTCGCGTTGAGCTTCGATATGGGCGCTTAATTCATCTAGCGTGTTGATGTTTGTGTAGATGTGAGAAGCGTTCATGTCAACGGCTGAGTTGAATAGGCGTGTTTGCATAGCTGTTAGTTCTGCTTGAACAGTGTCTACAAGTGGTGTGTCAGCGAGTGAAACGAATTGTTTCTCGTCTGCATCACGGGCTTTTAAGACGACTTGGTTGTTTTCGATATCGCGTGGGCCGACTTCGATACGTACAGGCACGCCGCGTAATTCCCACTCGTTGAATTTGTAACCTGGTGAGTTGTCGCTGTCGTCCACTACTGTACGGATGCCAGCTGCTTTTAATTCAGCGTATAATTCGTCAACTTTTTCCATTACAACGTCCAGTTTTTTCTTAGGTCCGACTGGAATAATCACGACTTGTTGTGGCGCAACTTTTGGTGGTAATACTAAACCTGAGTCGTCACCGTGAGTCATAATCATCGCGCCGATGAGACGTGTTGATACCCCCCATGAAGTCGTAAAGGCATGAACATGTTTATTTTCTTTGTTTAAGTATGTAATGTCAAAGGCTTCCGCAAATTTAGTTCCCATGTAGTGAGAAGTACCTGATTGTACGGCTTTACCGTCTTGCATCATTGACTCGATTGAGTAAGTACGTTCTGCACCCGCGAAACGTTCGCTTGGTGTTTTCTCACCACTGAAGACCGGCATTGCGAGTAAGTCTTCAACAACTTCCTTGTAAACTTGTAACATACGCATTGTACGCGTGTTGGCTTCTTCAGCTGTCGCATGGGCCGTATGTCCTTCTTGCCATAAGAATTCTGATGTACGTAAGAATGGCAAGGTACGTTTTTCCCAACGGAAGACGTTCGCCCATTGGTTGATTTCCATTGGTAAGTCACGGTATGATTGGATCCATTTAGAATAAGCGTCCCCGATCATTGTCTCTGAAGTTGGACGTAGCGCTAAACGTTCTTCTAATGGCTCACCCGCTGCTTCCGTTACCCATGGTAATTCAGGACTGAAGCCTTCAATATGATCTTTTTCTTTGTTGAAGAAAGATTCTGGGATTAACATTGGGAAATAAGCATTACGGATGCCCTCTTCTTTAAAGCGACGGTTAAATTCCGTTTGAATATGCTCCCAAATTTCATAACCATTTGGTTTGAAAATCATACACCCACGCACTGGTGAGTAATCCATTAAGTCTGCTTGTTGAATCGTTTGAATATACCATTTAGAAAAATCTTCTTTTCTTGTTGCCATTTATAATTCTCCTTTATCCCTGTTCTTCTGCCAAAATACTAAAAACAACTGTTCCACGTCCTCTAAAATAAGGACGAAGAACAGTTGTTGAAATCTCCGCGGTACCACCTTGTTTGTCAGCACACTTTATTGGTTTAGATGCTGACCAGCTCGCTAGCCGATAAGGAGGCAACCCATTTTCTTCTATAGTAGGTTCAATTGCTGAGGGGGTGAGCTGCTTTCAGCCAAGGCAGCTTTCTCTAAACACCATCCACAATTTACTAGTCTATCGCTTTTTCATCCTTCATTATAGATGCTTCTGTTGGCTTTTGCAACGCCAAAATTGCCTTTAGTCAGGATACTCCTATCTTGCGACAATCTCCGTTCCATCCTCAGATAATTCATATTTATCCAACAAGCCAAATTCGTTCAATGGCCAATGAATGAAGTCTGCTTCACCTAGTACATCGTCAGCATCAATAAAACCAAAGCGACGTCCATCTAAGGAATTGCGACGATTATCTCCCATCACAAATAGTTTTCCTTCTGGCACTGTTATTTCCCCCGTAATCTCCTCTAAAGTAAAATCATAAGTAAAGTTACCATCAAATTCACTTTCTTTTTGCGCTAAATAAGGCTCATTCATGGCTTCACCATTCAAGATTAACTCGCCATTTTCATAGGCAATCGTATCGCCGGGCACCCCGATTACACGTTTCACATACAATTTTTCTTCGTCACTTGGTGCTGGGAAAATCACCACATCAAAGCGATCAATGTTATTTAATTTCAGCATCCACAAACGCTCACCACTTCTCAGCGTATATTCCATCGATGCCCCATCCACAATAAACGGCTCTGCGATATATTTATACACCCCTAGAATCACCAGAAACATTACCAAGAATATTACAATCGTACTAAAAATCTCTTTTAGAATATATTTCATCTTTCAGCAGCCTCTAATCTCTATTCGATTTAATACTATTATTTTAACGAATACCAGCCACTTACGCAACACCTCTACAAAATACTTCCCACCATTGTCAGCTTTTATTACTTATGTGTAGCCCTTTTAAAAAAAACATTCAAACGAACACTTGAAAATAACCAAACCTGATCTATTATTAATCTAACAACTGTTTGATTGTTGTTTTTAGCAAGAAATTTCATTGTTTTCGTTTCGAGATAAAATAATTCGAAATAAATGTTGACAAGTTAAAAATCGTTTGATATTATTAATCCAACGAACATTTGAGTGTCGTGTTTTTATTTGGCAGTTTTTAAATTCTGTTTCGAGATAAATTAATTTGAAATAATTGCTTGACATGTAAAAAAACGTTTGTTATCATCATTCTAACGAACGTTTGAACAACGTCTTTTTATTTGGGGTTTATTAATTTCTATTTCGAGAGATTGAAATCCGAAATAAAAAGATGATCACTAAAAAGCGTTCGGCTAGAATTATTACAATATGATCTTGGGTCATATTCCGGAAAGGTGAATGTTTGTGTTATCAACTTTGTTCCATAAATTATTCAAAAAAGAAGAAGAAAAAAAGGAGACTATTATTATGAAATTCGGTATTATCTTAGGTTCAACTCGTGAAGGTCGCGTAAGTCCACAGGTCGGAGAATACATCCAAAAGGTTGCTTCAAAACAAGCAGGTCATGAATTCGAGATCGTTGACATCGCTGATTACAACTTACCGTTCTTAGGTACTGGTGAAGCAAATCCAGCTTGGAATGCTAAAATCAATGAATTAGATGGTTACATCTTCATCGTTCAAGAATACAACCACGGTATGTCAGCTGCATTGAAAAACGCTTTAGATAGCGCTCGTGACGAGTGGTTCAACAAAGCTGCAGGTATTGTTTCTTATGGTTCAGGTGGCGGAATTCGTGCTGCTGAGCAAGTTCGTTTAGTTTTAGCTGAACAATATGTTGCTGGCGTGCGTACAAACCCTGCTTTCAACCTATTTACTGACTTCGAAAACTTCTCAACATTCAAACCTGGTGACCACATGGAAGCTGGAGTTAATGACATGTTGAACGAATTAATCAACTGGGTCAGTTGCTTTCAAAGCAATCCGTTAATCTTATACAACTGTTAAACACGTGGCCACACCCCTTGGTGCCCAGTTTAATCTAGAGCCGCCAGTTTTCTGGTGGCTCTTTTTTGTGCGTAGCATTACAATGAGACTAAGAAGACTTAATAAAAGAAAGGTAGTGATTGTAATGCCACGTCTATTATTCTATGGAGCGATTTCACTAGATGGATATTTAGCTGGCCGCCATGATGAATTAGATTGGCTTCATGCCACTTACTTAGGAGAAGCCGGAGCGACAACTTATGACACTTTCATTGAAGCAGTCGATACTCTCGTCATGGGACGCGTAACCTTTGAAGAAACAATGCGCAGTATCTCGCTTGACGATTGGATTGGCGAGCGTTCGATTATCGTTTTTTCTCGCAACACTGATTATGTTTACGATGATGAGCGTGTGACGATCGTACATACTGATCCGATTGCCTATTTGATAGCACTTCAGTCGGAAGATGATGCAGGTGATATTTGGATTGTTGGTGGTGGACAATTATTGAAGCCGATACTTGAAGCTGATTTGATTGACGAATGGTGGATACAAATTGCGCCAGTCTTGTTGGGGCAAGGCAAGCCTTTATTTGAAGTTGGGGACTATGCGAAGCGTCTTGAATTTGTCGATTCAACTCAGATGGGTGAATTAATTGAATTACATTATCGTAGAAAGTAGGCGCTTGTCTGGATGGATGTTTAAGTCGGTGACGAGGATGTTCAAAACAGGTTCGATTAGGGTAGGATTTGTTTGGCTAAGGCGAGGACAAAATTGGAATCGTCAGTGGGATGCATCAAGATGTTGAGTATGAAGGTCTAATCTAGCCGATGCTCACAAACATTCGACTAGATTAGCTCCTCCATCCCACTCCCTCAACTCCTGCCTAGCCAAACCAAGCCTTCATCAGTTGTATTCGCCAAACTTCCCTATTTCTTCAAGACAAATCATATCGTCGCGGAACACTGTGAAGCGACACTGCCTTTATTTCCAGTTCTTTCAAGCGAGCTTGGTCCTTAGTCTAGCATTTAATTTACAGCACACAAAAACCATCATCAGCCTAGCGCTAATGCACATGATAGCAAGCACGCACCTAAGTTAGTTGATGATGGTTTCTTTTTAGCGCCTAGTAGCCTAACTAAAGTCCAAGCTTAAACTCAAGTTCAAGCCGCCCCCTAACCCGCCACTATACGCTTAACTATTTTGTGAGGCATCCATGGCACAGTCGATGGCTAATACAATCGCGATTACCATTGCGGGATCAATCTCATCTTGTACAATATTTACTTCAAAGGAGTCTGACCATGATAGATACTTCTTGTTGATGTCAGCAACTGTTCTGCCTTGCGCGTCAAACACTGTATAGTCGTGGGCAAAGAAATCACCTTCGACCGACCAACCTAATGTATCGATTTCATATTGCTGCTTGAAGAATGTTAGTTTTTTGGAAATAGTTGCGATTCTTTCATTTTGGTAAAAGACATGCATTTTCGGCAACAGCGTCATAACTTGTTGCTTGATGTGGGCCAATTCTTCTCCTGTTGCACTATCATATAAACGTAATTGACGCCCAAAGGACATTAATTTTCCTTGCACCGAATAAACCGGCACCTGATTTTCATCATAAATGTCGAAGTCTCCACGCAAAGAAAACACTTTTTGCTTCATATATAACTTCATTGTTTAACCTTCTTTCTACGAACCACCACAGTTCAAAATATTACCTTAAAACTATCTTGCTATAAAAAGTATTTCTTTGTCAAACAATAAGGGAAATAGTTCCTCAAAACCTTTGAATAAAGCGCTTAATCATGCTAAGCTAAAGGAAATAATAACCGAATGGAGGAATTGTCAGTGGGAACTTATTCACCTAAGCCCGTCTTAGATTTCTGGTTTGATCCAGCTAACGAGGAATTACTGTTTGCCAAAAACAATGCCTTTGACCAAGCAATCCGTGACCAATTTTATGAAGTGTGGGAAGCAGGCTGTCAAGGCTTACTTTACCCTTGGCGTTCAACACTTTACGGACGCCTGGCTGAAATTATTGTCCTTGATCAGTTTTCCCGCAACTTAATGCGCGATGATGCACGCGCATTCGCGCAAGATCCGATGGCACTGATTCTATCGCAAGAAATTATTAAGCACCCTGAATTCCGCTATTTGACCCCACAAGAAAAAGCCTTTGCTCTCCTGCCACTCGAACATTCAGAATCGGCAGGCATCCACGAAAGACTTGCAGAACCCCTATTCAAAGCCTACACTGATGACTTTACCTATGATTACGAACTAAAGCACAAAGTCATTATTGACCGCTTTGGACGCTATCCTCACCGCAATGAAATTTTAGGCCGACCCTCAACAATCGAGGAAATCGCCTTTTTACAAGAACCCAATAGTAGCTTTTAACAATTAGATAGCTGAGCTTTATTGTAAATGTCCATTTCATCCCCCCTTATAACACAAAAAGAGTCAGCACGTAGCTGACTCCTTTTTGTTATTCTCCAGATAATAACCAAGTCACACCAAAAGGATCACGGAACATCCCGAATCGCTCGGACCATTCAACCGCTTCAAGCGGCATCGTAATCTCACATCCTAATTCTTCCGCTTTCGCAAATAACAATTCAATTTGTGCGATATCGTCGTCATTATTTTGGTCGAAGGTGAAACATAAATTTGAACCTGCATGGTCAACGGGTTGGTTGCCCCAAGAATCCGAGCAATAAATTAAACGGTCAAACATTGTAAAGCTGGCATTCATCACGAATTCCGAATTCAACCGCTCTTCCTCCGGCATATCCGCAAATATCGGGTCAGACATCTTTGTGACTGTCGCAATCGTCGCGCCAAGTTTCTCGTAAAAAGCAAGTGCCTCAAGGGAATACTGGAAATTGAGATAAGGGACAGAACGAATCATGTGTTTTCCTTCTTTCTTTCATTGACCTTAACGACGCGCTTCGCCTTAAGCTTACCACACCACAGCCCACTGGCAAACTATTAACCACTACGCTCGAGCGTTACCAGTCGACCCCTAATTGTGTCTGAGAATAGTCCTTGGTTGATAAAATTAACTCTAAATAATCATTGAAAAATCGATAATCCGAGTCGGCAATATGGTCGTCAATTCCAGCCAACGCGACCTCTAACTGTGCCCAATCTTCAGAAACACTTCCCTTAAAGAAACTCAAATTGAGCGCTTCGAAGACTTCTGAAATTTCTTCCGTATAAGGTTTCAATGTTTGATCATTATATAACGTATCAAAAATTATCAAATGAGTTGAATTTTCATGCAAGTCCGCTAAATGCGTCATGTATTGGTCGTACTCATCCGCTTCGAAAGTAAATCGCATGTCCAAGTCAATTTGTTGGTAATTCACGGAATTTGTCGACAGCTGAATCTTACCGATTTTGCCTGGATAGATTGAAAATGACGTCGTGATTACCTCTTTCAGAGTGAAGTCAGGCGTTTGAAGACTCGTAATATGCTGAGTATGGAGGTGCCCCGCCAAGGTCAAAGGGATACGATGCGCCACTAAAAATTGTTGAAAAGTATCGAGCTCATTGTCGTTTTGAATCTCTTGAACCTCACCACGGAAATGCGACAAGGCACCATGATGCATAATGGGCAACACCTGAGCTTGCTTGACTACCGTTTCTGCCCAAGCAATCGTTTCGTCCTTAACACGTCCCTGACTTTCAGACTGCCCTTGCCCTTTCGTTTCCGAATAAATATTGGTATCCAACATCAACAACTGCCAATCATCAGTCACTTGCGCCAAGTAACTCAAACTTTCCGGGTCACGCGCTACAGCCTCTCCGTAACCAAAATCTGCGAAAATTTCCGCAAAATCAGCCGGACTCGTCTGCTGCACCTTAATCGTCTTCTTCTCCTCAAAGCGCACCGCCCAACCATTATGAATGTCATGATTCCCCGGAATCACCAACACTTCCGTTCCTAATGCCTCAATCCGGCCAAAATATTCAGCCAAATCCAACATCGCTTGATATTCACCATTGGACGTTAAATCACCGGCCACGATTAAGGCTTGCGGCTGCTCGTCGTCCATTTGTGCAGTCTCAATTTGTTTAATCAAAGCTTCCATCCGGTTGGGTCCATATTCATAATCCATACCCGCCGCCTGCTTTTGAAAGATCTCAAAGCGCTGACCACCATCCGTTAAGCTCGGTGCCATGTAATGGATATCTGTAATCAGCCAGATATCCACCCCATCAGCCTGATCCATTCCGAACTCTATTTCTGATTGTGCGTGAACTGACTGAAGTGGGCAAACACATGCTAATGCCAAGCTCATTATGGACAACACTTGTGCGATAGCGTGTAGCCTTTTATTTCGATTACTTGCTTTCAATAAGTTTAGATTTTTAACATTCTTGATCATTATTCCCACCTCCATTACCATTATCATACCACTTACACATGGATTCATACCGATAAATTTTCAATAAAATCATGCTCCTCATTTGGAAAGCAAAGAATTCAACTAAGTACCAGCTGAAGCACTAGACTCCAGCTATTTAAAAGCAAACAAATTATCCGATTCAACTGCTTCCTATGTATGTAAAGATACTTCTAATAAATATGGCTCGAAAAAAATCAGTTGGGCAAGGGAAGGACAGGTTCGTTTCAAAGAAATCGAAACAGTAGATCGTCTCAACACTATCAAAGAAGCGTATATTTTCGTTAATGATTGTTACCATTTGAGCCAGGGGTATTCTCACCCATAATTCTGGCGACCCTTTCAAGAGAATTGCCTTAACAGAAGCAGAGGGACTTACTCAAAAAAGAAATCATAATCAACTATCCAGCCGATTCTAACAGACCCCCCTGGACATTCAATCGTCTTGTATTAAAGGTCAACTCCCCAGTTGTTCTTTTTTTATTAAAAAGATGATTTACGCCAGTAGTTCTAAGAGAAAATCCTGAACATTGACTAAAGATGAACTGATGGAGTGTACATCGCCTGGATGCCAGTTAGACTATGAAGGGGCTCTTTCAGGGAAACAATGATTGGAGCGACACCTACAGCATGTTAAATAGTCTCTCAATTTAATTTTACCAATCAAGTTTATAAACAATTGAATAAAATATAAGCTTATGGCTTGCATTCAAAAAAGCTTTCTGTTAAATTAGATTTACATTAGAAACAATAAAACTTAAGGAGAATCTCCCCTATGAATCTGTTCGCTAACACAACATTTAATAACGTCGTCGTCGACGTCGTCAGGACTTAGCATTTTCGAGAAACAATCGAAAATATGCCAAGTCCTATTCGTGTTAGCGCACAGAATGGGATTTTTTCTTTTTTTAAGAGCCCCTTCTATTACGCGCAAAATAGAAGAGGCTCTTTTTTTGTTGGATTTAATAGTACCTATAAAATTGGAGTGATAAAAATGAAGATTAGAAAATTCGCGTATCAATTGTTAGCAACCCTTGCCCTTACTACAAACATCACAGGTGGTCAGGCCGTCGTAGCCCAAGCAGATGAACCGATTCGCATCGGTGCTAACTTGGAATTATCTGGCTACGGGTCTGCATATGGCATTCCGATTCTGGACAACTTACGGATGGCGGCTGATGAAATCAATGAAGCCGGTGGATTATTAGGCGGACGCCAAATTGAAATTATTGAATACGATAATACCTCGAATAAAACCGAAGCAGCTGCGATTGCGACGCGTTTGAGTGATGAAAATGTCTCAAGTATCATTGGACCGGCAACATCCGATATGATTTTTGCCTCGCGCCCGACGGCGATTGAAAGCTTGATACCGACTTTATATCCTGTAGGAACGGCAGATGAATTGACCTTAGATGATCAAGGCAACGTGTTGGATAATATTTTCCGATTGGCCTTTACGTATTCTTTCCAAGGCCGTGCGGCAGCACGTTTTGCGACTGAAGAATTGGGCGCGACAACAGCGGTTGCGATTATCGATCAGTCGAATGATTATTCTGTTGGCTTAGGGGATCCTTTCATGGAAGAATTCGAAACGTTAGGTGGAACGATTGTCGACCGCCAGTACTATTATAGTGGCGACCAAGATTTCATGGGTATCCTGACTGCGTTGAGTTCTAAAGAGTTTGATGTTATCTACTTGCCTGGTTTCTTTACTGAAGGTGGAACAATTATTCGTCAGGCACGCGAACTTGGGATTACACAACCGATTTTAAGTGGTCATGGTTTAGCGAGCGATACATTGATTGAAATCGCTGGTGCTGCCAACATCAGTAATCTGTATATCACATCGATGTTCCATACAGGTAGCGAAAATCCACTGGCACAAACTTATATTGAAAACTTTACGGCCCGTTATGGCGAGGCACCTGATACCTTCGATGCTTTGAGTTATGATGCGGCTCATTTAATTTTCACTGCCATTGAGGCGGCCGGTTCAGATGATCCTGAAGCAATTCGTCAAGCTCTGGAAACCGTTAGCTATGAAGGTGTCACTGGCTTCTTCGAATACGATGAATACCACAGTGCGGTTAACACAGCGCCAATGTTACAGTACGAGAATGGTGAAGTTATTAAAACATTTGAAGTAGAAGGAAATTAACCCAACAAAATACTAAAGCCCATCGCTTGTGCGATGGGCTTTTTGAGTCATATTTTGTCTGGATTAGAAGTTGTCGCGTTTTTGGCGCAATTGAATAAATTCGTCTAAAGAGTCCGCCATCATAAAGAAGTTAATCCCGCGCTCTCGGTCAATGGTCGTCGGTAAACTCGCTTCTCCTTTAGCAGTTAGGGCTTCAACTTCTCTTAACGTCTTATGCAAGAGATCTTCCACGCCGTTGCTCAAACGGTCCAGCGATAAAGCAAAACGTAAATTCGTCGCCGTGTATTCATGCCCCGCAAAAACCGTCACCGCATCATCCAAGGTACGCAATTTCTGCAGCCCTTCATAAGCCGCCGCATAATCACCGGTAAACACGCGACCACAGCCAGCCGAAAATAGTGCATCCCCACAGAATAACCACGACTCCGACGTCAAGAAACTAACGTGTTCCTCAGTATGTCCCGCCGTCTTCATTACTTTTACGGTCTGCCCCAACAAGTCAAATGTATCACCGTCCGCCACTTGAGTCGTCGTCAATGACGCCACTTCCGATGGTCCATAAATCGGTGTGCCAGGATATTCAGCAAGCATGTCCTCAACACCACCGATATGATCGTCATGCTTGTGCGTCAACAAGATTGCTTCTAAAGCCAATCCCTCAGCCTTTAGGTACGCCACTACATTCACAGCCTCACCCGGATCAACAACCACCGCGCGTCCCGCTGACTCCCATACCCAAATATAATTATCGTTAAAAGCCTTCACGTAAGTCACTTTCATGCGACACACCCCTTTTCATTGTTAACTCTATTCTACCAAATTCACTCACTAAACAACACCATCACCCTTCCAAAATACGAAGCAAATACTCGCTTGCTTTATTAGCGGATAGCCCGAGTTATTTATATTGAAACACATTAGGGTTCTTGAGTTTAATATGGCTTCTTTTATTTAATATGGCTTCTTTTATTTAATATGGCTTCTTTTGCAAAAAGAAGTCGCCCTTTAGGATGGTCTTGGACAAGATTTTGTTGCTTTTATTCAATTGAATTTATAGCATATTGCTAGGACTATCTTTACAGATAATATTTTTCGTCAATGTGCTAACTCGGAATCTGAGTTTGATGATTGAAGCCCTCAATGTTTAAACTCAAACCGCGAGTTTAAACATTGAATTGGATTTAACAAGATTTTCCAACAGAAACTCCTGATTTATTAGGAAAAAAGACAAAATACCGAGTTGAACATCACCTAATAGGTGATGTTTTCTGTTCAATGTGCTAACTCGGAATCTGAGTTTGATGATTGAAGCCCTCAATGTTTAAACTCAAACCGCGAGTTTAAACATTGAATTGGATTTAACAAGATTTTCCAACAGAAACTCTTGATTTATTAGGAATAAAGACAAAATATCGAGTTGAACATCACCTAATAGGTGATGTTTCCTGTTCAATGTGCTAACTCGGAATCTGAGTTTGATGATTGAAGCCCTCAATGTTTAAACTCAAACCGCGAGTTTAAACATTGAATTAGATTTAATAAGATTTTCCAACAAAAATTGCTAAAAACTTTAAAAACAGCCACCACTTTGGATAAACAATAAGCTAATCCTAGCACAAAGCTTGGTAAACCAACATAAAACTCACAATCCTTTGACCTATCAAAAAACCTCACCAAAATTTCCCTAGGTGAGGTTAGATGATTAACGATATAAGATATTTAACAAGCCAATACTTGTGACTAAGACAGCTGTCCAAGTAACAGCTCCCAGCACAATTGGTTTAAGGCCAGCTTTTTTAATTTGATCTATGTGGACGCCTAAGCCAATGACGAACAAAGCCATGGTCATAAACAGCTTACTCGATCGGCTAATTAAACTCGTCACTTCAGTTGGAATAGTCACCAGACTCGCGAAGGTCACGGCTAACACAAAGAACACCACGAACAGCGGGATATTCGCTTTCACTTGTTGCCAACTGACTGCTGGTTGGTTCACACTTTGCGTGACTTTTCTTTGCTTAGTAAATTTGAAGTAAATCAGACCGACAGTCATCGGTACAATCAACAAGGTACGCACTAATTTAACAATCGTTGCGATGCTACCTGCCTTCTCACTCCAAGCGAAAGCTGCAGCCACAACTGAAGCCGTATCATTCACAGCTGACCCAGCTAAAATTCCGTACAACTGATCCGAGAAGCCCAAAGCACGACCCAGAGTTGGCAACACCAATAAGGCCACCATTGAATAAATGAACATGGTCGTGATGGATACCGCAATTTCTTCGTCTTCAGCTTCAAGAATCGGTGCTGTAGTGGCAATTGCAGATCCTCCACAAATTGAAGTACCGATTCCAAGCAGTAAACCAAGCGAAAAATCTACCTTCAGCAGTTTGCTTAGAATAAGACTTGTCAGCAAGGAAATCACGACTACTGAAGCTAGAATAATTAAGACTTCCCAACCGACCTGACCGAGAATACGTAAAGAAAGCGTAAAACCGAGTAAAACGATACCCGTTTTAAGGAAGTATTTTGAAACGAATTTAATGATTTTACTGTCAAAATACGCATATAAGGGCGTGTGGCGAATGATGGCGCCGAGCAAAATCGCTGCGATTGAAGTACCTAAGAGCGGGATGCTGCCACCGATGGTGAGCGCGGCCCAAGTGGCAATAATGAGAATAATAATGGTTGTCATAATAAGTCCTTTCACTGCTTGTTTTCATTAGAATAGCATAGCACTTTACAAAGGTTTAGGCTAGAAGCTTGTATCAAAAAAGCACCGTAGAAGTCAGACTCCTTCGATGCTTCGCAAATTAAATTAACCCCATCGCCTTGCAGTAATGATAAACGCCGTCCTCGGCAACATGGCGACACCTAAGCCAACCGCTTGTAACAATTCGATATCGTTATTGCCATCACCAAAAGCCATCGCTTGGGAAGCATCCAATTGATACTTCTCCAGAATGTGATGCACGCCATTTCCCTTGCCGCCATTGGCAGGAATAATGTCGACCGCTCGGTCCCACCAAGCAGTTATCTTCGCTTGTTGAATCCCTTCCATCATTACCGGATAATCACGCTCACGTAAGCCCATCATAATTTGATAAATATCCGATTCTGCCACGACTCGCACAAAGTCCCCGAATACAATAACTTCTTGATGGGCGAAGGCAAAGTAATCAACCAAATCCTGATCCTTACCATTCGCAACCATCAGCTTATCGCTCGCAATCGACAAAGGCCGCTTTAAATTAATCGCATTTCTAACCAATCTGTCAATTTCTGTTTTGGGAATTGGATTACTCAATAAGATCTGCTTCTTATTGAAACAGTCTAATCGGTTAGTGAGCCACTTTCAATGTAAAAAAAGTTCGTACGCCAAGTGCCAATGCCAAGGGACACGCTTTCCTACATAATGATCCTACTCTGCGCGCGAGGCGATGTAAGGAAATATTTTGGAAAAGTTAGGTAATTTCTCTTGCTTGCTATCTGGATAGTACTCAAATTTATGAACAATATTCATTGACTCCCCTCGCTTTCCGTTATTATTGTGGTACTATTTGCTTAATCATTAGACGCTAAATTCTTTAAAGCCTCACCAGACAATCGGAATACGGTCCACTCATCCATTGCTTCTGCACCTAATGAGCGATAAAAATCGATACTCGGTTTATTCCAGTCCAGACATCACCATTCAAACCTACCACAATCTCTTTCCACCGCTATTTATGCGAGTTGCTTAAGCAGCTCATTACCATAACCCAAACTACGTCGTTCTGGTTTAACGTATAAATCTTCCAAGTATAAGCCTGCTTTACTTAAAAAAGTTGAAAAATTATGGAAGAATAACGCAAAGCCAACTTCCACCTCGTCCTCCATCAGAAAAGTAACTTCCGCCTGTTGCTTCTCAAATAGCTTTTCTTTCAACATTTCTTCAGTGGCAACTACTTCATTTAGCATCTTCTCATACTCAGCTAACTCTTTAATAAGTTGCAGAATCAATCCTGTATCTGTTGCTTGTGCGTATCGATAGGTAATATTCATTAGTAGCTCCATTTCGCATGTAATTTTTTTAGACTAATACTTCTTAAAAATGACCAGTGTCGTCAATATTTAATTATATTATAGCATCTCGTCTTTTTAGTGAGCAGTGAAAAGTAAATGCAGATCATTTTAATTTTCGAGTTTCCATCTCTGGCTGAATATTGTTTTGACTCTTCAATATGTCGGATGAGAAAGCCTCGGGCGAGTCCGAGAACTTTAAATTCCATTAGCAGTTTTGACATGATTATATCGCTTTACTTTTGTTGGAATACTTAACGTAGCTCTGCGATTTGTTTTACATAGCGGTACAAAGGGCAATCCATCGCTACTAATAGAGTCGCTTGCTCTAACTCTGAGCATAGCGTATTAAACAGAGCCTAGCCGATTGAGCTGGAAAAACACGAACGCCAGTGAGGCTTTGAAAGGGACCACCACCTTGGAAAACAATAAGCTGAGCGAAGTTCAAAGCTTGGTAAAATAGCATAAAACTTATAAACCCTTATATTATAAATAAAAACAGTGCCATATTCAGGCACTGTTTTCTGTGTGTCTATTTATCTAGTAAAATCATTGCTTGTTCGAGAACTTTTTCTCCATCAAGCACTTCATAATGTTCTTTGTCGATTAATTTGTAAGCAACTGAATTGTAGTTTAAGTAGTCTTTCAAACGATGAATTTCATACTCTGATTGTGGACCAATCAGAAGCGCATCAATCTTTTCTCGTTTTAGAATATCTTCTGCTGTGATAGCTGGAGCAGAATAGATATGTACATCTAAGCCTTGTTGATTTGCTGCATCTTTCATGTTCTTAACTAATAAACCTGTTGAAATTCCCGCTGAACAAATTAATAAAATTGTTTTCGCTTCATTCATCGTTTATCACTATCCTTTTTTTCGTTTATTGTACTGATCAATCACTACCGCTAAAAGTAAAATCAAACCACGAATTGCTTGTTGTAAGTCGATACCAACACCCAAGATTGACATACCGTTGTTAAGTACACCGATGATTAAACCACCGACAATCGCACCAACAATTGTTCCGATACCACCAGACGTTGAAGCTCCACCAAAGTAAACAGCTGATAAAGCATCTAATTCAATACCGTTACCCGCTTGAGGTGTTGCAGCATTTAAACGAGCTGCTAAGATCATTCCCGCTAATGCAGATAGAACACCCATATTTACGAATACCCAGAAAGTAACTTTTTTCGTTTTAACACCAGATAACTCTGCTGATTTGTAGTTACCACCTGTTGCATAAATATGACGACCAACTACTGTACGGTTTGTTACAAATGTATAACCTGATGCTAAGATTAAAATTAAAATCATCACAAACGGGAAGCCATTATGTTGTGAGAACACATAAGTAATTCCGATAATTGTCGCTACAATGACCGCTAATTTTGTAAAGAATGAAGCATTTGATTCAACTTTTAATAAGTTAGCTTGTTTTTTCTTTCTGCTTGAGAACATTGTTGCCACTAATAAAATTGCGACAGCTACACCAATTAATAATGAAGTAGTATGTAACTCGCCGTCACCAATATTTGGTAAGTAGCCTGAACTTAAGAAATTAAATGCTTCTGGATAGTTAGCAATTGATGTACCTTTTAACGTGTATTGCGTAAGACCACGGAACAGTAGTAAACCTGCTAAGGTTACGATGAAGGCCGGTATCTTCACGTAGGCAATCCAGAAACCTTGCCATGCACCAATGATTCCTCCGATAATTAAACATAAAGGAATGACTATCCAAGGACTCATTTCTTTTTGAATCATCAGTATCGCTGAGATTGCTCCTACAAAGGCCATTACCGAACCAACCGATAAATCGACATGTCCTAATAATACAACCATCAACATCCCAATAGCCAATACTAGAATATGACTATTCTGAAGAACTAAGTTAGTCACGTTAACTGGTCTCAGTAGAATACCATTTGTTAAAAATTGGAAAATCAATAGTGTAACGATCAAAATAATGATCATACTATATTTCTCAAATATTTTTCTTAAAATTTCACCAAAGTTGCGTTCGTTTTTATCATTCATTATTTACACCTCTTAAACTAGTCATCTTAGACATTAATACTTCTTGGTCAGCATCTGCTCTTAAAATTTCTCCGGTCATCTTACCTTCATTCATTGTATAGATTCGATCACACATTCCAAGAATTTCTGGTAACTCAGAAGAAATAATACAAACGGCTTTTCCTTCTTGAGACATTTCTTCAATAATAGAATAAATCTCGTATTTGGCACCAACATCAATACCACGTGTCGGTTCATCCAAGAAAAGAACTTCTGGTTCAGTATATAACCATTTACTAATAACAACTTTTTGTTGGTTCCCACCACTTAAGCTTGTTACTTTATTTTCGATATCATTTGTCTTAATATTCATTCGTTTACGATAGTCTTCTGCTACCTGTACCTCTTGATCAAAATCAACCACACCTTTGTTTGATGCTGCATGTAAATTTGATAAAGTAATGTTATTTTTGATAGACATTAATAAATCTAAGCCGAGATCTTTACGGTCTTCTGATACATAAGCTAAACCATTTTCTATCGCTTCGCTTACGTCGTTTGATGTTACTTCTTTACCGTGAATATGCATTGAGCCCGAAATATTTGTTCCGTAACTCTTACCAAACATACTCATTGCAAATTCTGTTCGTCCAGCACCCATCAAACCAGCAATCCCAACAATTTCACCTTTGCGAATGTTGAAATTCACCTTATCAATAACCACTTTATTTTTATCGTTAGGGTGGTGAACAGTCCAGTCTTTCACCTCATATAAGATTTCTCCAATGTTAGGATTTCTCTCAGGGTAACGGTTCGTTAACTCGCGCCCTACCATGCCTTTAACGATAATATTCTCATCAATTTTCTTGTCTGCGTTGTCCAAGGTTTGAATCGTTTTACCATCACGAAGAATAGTAATCGAGTCCGCAATTTGAGTAACTTCATTTAATTTATGCGAGATGATAATTGAAGTAATTCCTTGGTGTCTGAATTCTTCTAATAAATCTAGCAAGTTTTGACTTTCTTGTTCATTAAGTGATGCGGTTGGTTCATCCAGGATCAAAAGCTTAACTGTTTTAGAGAAAGCTTTAGCAATTTCAACTAATTGCTGTTGACCCACACTGATCTCAGAGATAATGGTATTAGGATCTAAGTTTAAACCGACTGTTTTCAACAAGTTCATTGCCTTTAAGTCTGTTGCATTCCAATCAATAATACCTCGTGTTGCTTGTTCATTTCCTAAAAAAATATTTTCTTTGATTGATAAATAAGGGCTTAGTGCTAATTCTTGGTGAATAATTACGATACCTTCTGCCTCGCTATCATTCATATTCTTAAATTTCATTTCTTCATTGTTGTAAATAATTTTGCCATCATATTGACCAAATGGATATAAACCACTTAAAACTTTCATTAGTGTCGATTTTCCAGCTCCGTTTTCACCACAGATACTGTGAATCTCACCACGTTTAACTTTAAGATTGACATCATTAAGTGCCTTAACACCAGAGAAGTCTTTGGTAATATTCTCCATTTCTAAAATGTAATCTGCCATAACTGCCTCCTTTAAAAAAAAGAGGTATCCTAATAAAAGAGTTCCATTAGGATACCTGGTAATAAAATTAACGTGCTTCAATACCTAAATCTTCAGGTGTGTAGTAACCAGTTTGTTCAATTAATATTTCGTAGAAGTTATTAATATCAATAGAAATTGGTTCTGCCATGTAAGTTGGTACTACTTTTGAGCCGTTGTCGTAAGTTTCAGTATCATTTACTTCAACTTCTTCGCCAGCTTCTAAAGCTTTGATCATACCAGCAGTGATAATTCCCAATTCTTGCGTATTCTTAAAGATTGTTTGTGTTTGTTCACCTTTAATAATTGATTGTAAACCTGCAACTGTTGCATCTTGTCCAGTAATTACTGGTAATGGTTGCTCTTCAGAACCGTAACCGATACCTTTCAATGATGAAATAACACCTAAACTAATTGGATCATATGGTGATAATACTGCGTCTAATTTTTGGTCTGTATAGTTCGCACTTAGTAAGTTATCCATACGTGATTGAGCTGTAGAACCATCCCAACGTAATGTTGCAATTTGGTTAAACTCTGTTTGTCCTGAAGGAACAACTAATTGACCATTATCAAAATATTGTTGGAAGACAGACATTACACCTTCAAAGTTGATAACAGCATTGTTGTCGTCTGGTGAACCACCAAATAATTCAATGTTAAATGGACCATTACCATCTTGAAGTCCTAATGCTTCTTCAATATAAGTAGCTCCGATAACCCCAACTTGGAAGTTGTCAAATGTAACATAGTAGTCTACGTGCTCAGTATTCATTAATAAACGGTCATAAGCAATTACTGTAATACCTTGTTCCCCTGCTTGTTTTAACACTTCTGTTAAAGCAGATCCGTCAATTGATGCAATAACTAAATAATCCACACCTAAAGTAATCATGTTCTCGATTTGTGCCACTTGGTTCGATACGTTATCTTCACCATATTGTAGTGATGATTCATAACCTAGTTCATCTAATTGTTCTACTAAAAAGTTACCATCTGCAATCCAACGCTCTGCTGATTGAGTTGGCATTGAAATCCCTACGAATGGTACATCATCTTGTGCGAATGCTGTAGGTAAAGCAATAGTTGTAGCTGTTAATGCTGCTAAAGTAAACGTAACTAATTTTTTCATAGTCTTTTTCATGATTTTCCTCCTGGTTTAGCCCTCTAAGGCTAATGCTCAATTTTATTTTTATTAGCTTTAAGTCTTGACAACGCTTGCATAATTGCGAAAGCATAACGATTTATTATCGTCTGTTTACTTTGACTTTAACTCACTCGCATCACTTGTTGAGACAAGTGATGCTGAGTTATTGTCAAATCGATTAGTAATGAATCTAGTTAATCAGCACATAGTCTAAGTTGAACATTTTTGCTAAATCAATGATTTGATCACTGTCTGCATCCAATGAAACTACCGTGTGGTGTCCACCGCCTTCCTGAATCCATTTTGTCACTCCTGAGTGGAAGTCTGGTTTTACTTTCCACATTACGCGCGCTACGGGTAACTTAGGCGCTGCCACTTCTGGCGTAAATAATTCCACATCGTTAATTAATAATTTGTAGTGTGTACCGAAGTCAGCCATTGAAATAACTACCCCATCGCCGGCTTTTCCATCAAAGACAAGACGTGCTGGATCTTCTTTACCACCAATACCTAAAGGCTCTACTTTAACAACTGGCTTATTAGCTGCTAAACACGGGTCTACTTCTAACATGTGTGATTGCAAAATTGCTTCTTGGCCTGTCGCTAATTCGTAAGTATAATCTTCCATGAAACCAGTATTTTGGTTCAATGTCATTACTTTCAACAAGCGGTCAAGGGCAGCTGTTTTCCAGTCACCTTCTCCAGCAAAACCATAACCTTTAGCCATTAAACGTTGAACAGCTAAACCTGGCAATTGTTTCATGCCGTGTAAGTCTTCAAAGTTCGATGTAAAGGCATTGTAGCCACCTGCATCCATAAATCTTTCGAGAGCAATTTCAATTTTCAATTGTTCTTTAACGCTTGCATCAAAAGCTTCTTGTGTATTAGCACCTAAATCGAAGTCATATAAGTCTTTGATTTCTGAGTATAACGCCTCAACATCTGCTTCTGATACTTGATTCATTTCAGCAACTAAATCACCAATTCCGAAGTAGTCTACTGTCCAACCGAATTGGATGGCTGCTTCAACTTTGTCACCTTCAGTTACTGCAACATTACGCATGTTGTCACCGAAACGCGCTACTTTAATTGAATGGCTTGCAATATAGGCATTCGCAACTTTCATCCACTTAGCTAAATCAGCCTGAACTTTTTCAGAACCCCAGTAACCAACGATAATTTTATTGTTTTTCTTCAAACGAGCATTGATAAAACCATATTCACGGTCACCATGCGCTGCTTGGTTCAAGTTCATAAAGTCCATATCAATTGTTTCCCAAGGAATACTCTCGTTAAATTGAGTCGCTAAATGTAGTAAAGGTTTTTGTAATAATTTCATCCCTTGGATCCACATCTTAGCTGGTGAGAATGTATGCATCCAAGTAATAATACCTGCGACATTATCTTGGTAGTTTGCTTCTTTCACAACGGCTGTAATTTCATCCGCTGTCTTCACGATATCTTTTAACACGATTTCGAAAGGTGCTTTTTCATTTAATCCTGCGACAATTTCCTTCGCATGGTCACTTACTTGTTGTAATACTTCTTCTCCATATAAATGTTGACTTCCCACGACGAACCAGAATACTTTTTTATCTGCTTGCATAGTTTCCTCCTAATTTCCTTGCCCATAATAGGCGTTTTTTCCATGTTTACGTAAATAATGTTTATCCAAGACCGCTTGTGGTAACACACTCGATAATGGATTAATTGATTTAGCATAGTAGTTCATACGACACACTTCTTCAAGTACAACTGAGTTCATCACAGCTGCTTCAGGCGTTTTACCCCAAGTAAACGGCCCGTGTCCTTTTAAGAGAACGGCCGGCACTGCCATTGGATCAATCCCACGCTCTTTAAACGTTTCGATAATCGCATAACCCGTTTCTTTTTCATAAGCGCGATCAATTTCGGCTTCAGTTAAGAATCTTGCACAGGGAACATCTCCGTAGAAAGTATCCGCATGCGTCGTACCTAGTGCTGGCACATCAACGCCTGCTTGTGCCCAACTTGTCGCCCAAGGCGAATGCGTATGAACAATGCCACCAATTTCTTCAAAGGCATTGTACAGTACCACGTGAGTTGCTGTATCAGATGAAGGATTTAATTTACCTTCAACAAGATTCCCCTCGAAGTCGACAACTACCATGTCATCTGCTGTCATATTCTCATAGGCAACACCACTCGGTTTGATGACGATCAGTTTTTGTTCACGATCGACTGCACTGACGTTTCCCCAAGTGAATTTAACGAGCCCATGTTTCGGCAGTTCTAAATTCGCTTCATAAACCTGTTGCTTTAATGCTTCTAACATTCTTTCAACTCCTTAAATATACTTGGCTGCTTCTTGTTGTAACGGTAAAGCTTTTTCAAAACCTTCAATATATTGTTGGTAAGCTGCCGAATCTTCAGCATCCACTTCAACCGTCACAGACTCTGCCGCTTTAAACACTTCGTTTGCTAAGTACTCAGCTAAAGGTTGTGTTGCATGCGTTTGGATATAAGCAGCTAGAACTGCCATCCCCCAAGCACCACCCTCGCCCGCTGTCTCCATGACAGTAACGGAAGACTGCATCACCGAAGCTAAAACTTGTTGAGCAATCAATGGCGTTTTAAAAATTCCGCCGTGAGCCACAGTATTTGAAATTTCAATACCTTCCTCTTTTAATAAAATATTAATGCCAAACTTCATGCTGGCAAAAGCTGAATTTAAATTCGCTTGCATAAAGTTCGCTAAATTGAAGCGACCATTTGGATTTCGAACTAACATTGGGCGCCCATGTTCCACATTGACACTGTTTTCTCCTGAATGGAAACCATACATTAGGATTTGTCCTGTATCCGAATCAGCTTCCTGTGATTTATTAAAGAGCTTTGTATATAAATCGTTCGTCGAAACTTCCACACCCATCGTGTCGAACACTTCTTCAAAGAGCGACAACCAATAATTGATTTCGGATGTACAGTTATTAATATGAACCATTGCAACATCTTCACCGTCTGGTGTCGTCACAATGTCGATTTCTGGATAAACACCTTTAAGGGCTTTATCTAAGACCACCATCGCAAAAGCGGATGTTCCAGCGGATACGTTAGCTGTACCAGGCTTCACTGAATTCGTTGCGACCATTCCAGTTCCCGCGTCACCTTCAGGAGGCGCTAAAGGAATGCCAGCAACTAATTGACCTGATGGATCCAATAAGCTGGCACCAGCTTCTGTTAACTTACCTGCGACTTGACCTGCTAACAAGACTTGCGGAAGAAGGTCTGCAATTTGAACGTCATACCCCAACTCACGTGTCGCTTGATCAAACGCTTGCAACATTGATTGGTGATAATTTTTCGTTTGACTATCAATCGGGAACATTCCAGAAGCATCGCCAATTCCTAGTACGTGTTCGCCGGTTAATTTTTCATGAACATAACCTGCTAACGTTGTGATTTGTTTAAGTTCATCTAAATGTGCTTCTTGATTTAACATCGCTTGGTAAAGATGTGCGACACTCCAACGATGTGGAACATTAAATTTAAATAATTCCGATAAAACTTTTGTCGCTTCATCTGTGTTACCATTGCGCCATGTTCTAAATGGCACTAATAGTTCACCCACTTGATTCAAAGCAATATAGCCGTGCATCATGGCACTAAATCCGATTGAACCAAAAGAAGTTAACTCGTGATCATAAGTTGCTTTCACATTTGCTTTGAGTTGTCCATATGCCTCTTGTAACTTTTCCCAAATAAGCTCTTCTTGATATGTCCAAAAACCCGCTTCGTTCAATTCGTTTTCCCATTGCGAATCTCCACTCGCAATCACGTTAAATGCATCATCAATTAAGACTGCCTTCACTCGCGTTGACCCTAATTCAATCCCTAAACTAGTCTCATTTTGCGCAAGTTTTTGTTTGATGACTTCAATTGTCATTTCCTCACCTCTTAATAAGCGCTTTCATTTACAAACAAAATATACCATACAGATTTTTAAATAGCAACAATGATTATACGGACAAGTTGTGTGTTGTAGTATTTTGACCAAATCTTTCTTTCAAACAAAAAGCCGCAAAACACTTATCAAACAAGCTTTTATTCTGATAAAAACCTAAAATTTAAAGTTTTTATCTTTTACATTTTTATTATTTGTTAGCAATTATAACCGTACAACTATGGACTTTCCACATATCACATAACCATACAACTTGACTTTTTTAAATTCTAGTTAACAGTTTTTATTTGAGTATATCGCTTTACTTTTGTTGGAATACTTAACGTAGCTCAGCGACTTGTTTTCCAAAGCGGTACAAAGGGCAACCCTTCGTTATTAATAAAACAGCTTGCTCTGACTATGAGCGTAGTACAAAGCTTGATAAATCAACATAAAACTTATAAATTCTTATATAAAAAAAGCCTACCGCATCTGCAGTAGACTGAATATTCTTAATCATTATCCGTCAATTGCTTAACGGATGCTTTTTCCACAATGTGTGGCGCAAATAACATTTGATTGCTTTCTTTAACTTGTCCGCGAATAGCTGCGACAATCCAACGCGCAGCCTCTATTCCGAGGCGCTCTTTTGGATGACTGACACTCGTAATGGGTGGAATAAAATTATCACTTAAGATCGAATCATCATGGCTGACAATTGAAATATCTTCTGGAATACGGATGCCTTTCGCATTGAAATAATTGCCCACTTGTAAGGCGACTTCATCGTTATAACAAATAACTGCCGTATACTGGCTTAAATCGATTGCTTCAAGTTTTGCTTGAATGTCAAACTTATCTTCGGTTTCATAAGTGACAATCGCATCATTCGCAAAAGATAATTGGTGATCCGCAAATGCTCTCACATAACCTTTCAAACGGTACTTACCTTGTTTATCATCAATTTTCATAATGGCGAGTATCTTCGAATGACCTTTTTTGATTAGATATTCTGTGGCGATAAAACCTGCGCGTTCGTCATTGGAGCCGACGGAGTTTGTATCAAATTCGCTGTAGGTTGAATTCAACATCACAAAAGGAATACCTTTGGCGTTTAGGTCAAGGTAAAGATTGGTATTCGGATTGAAATAACTCGATTTAGTTGGCTCAATAATTAAACCATCGACGTTATTACTAATCATTTTACGCAAGGCGTTTTCTTCGTCTTCATAATTGTTATGGGTACTGGCAATCAACAAACCAATATTTTCTTTATTTAACTCTTTTTCAATCCCGCGAATAATCGATGGGAAAATATAGTCTGACAAATAAGTTGTAATAACGCCCACTAATAGTGGCTTCTCGTTTTGAAGCGACATATCTGCAGCATCAAAACACACGTAGGTGCCTGACCCTTTTTCTTTACGAACATAGCGATCTTTCACTAATAAAGAAATCGCTTCGCGGATTGTATGGCGACTAACGTCATATAGCTTCGTCAATTCATTCTCGGATGGAATCGTTTCGCCATACTTATACTCGCCATCTTCGATTTGTTTTTTTAGATTGTTTGCTATATAAACATATTTTACAACTCCATCTTCAAACATAGTAAACCTCCTAGCACTCAAAATATATGGGATTGTGTAAATGAGTTTGCTTCTAAGATGTTAAGGGAAGATAGAAAATATTCAAATTTTATATAGAAATACTAGCCCTATATGCACAACATCATAGCACATGCTTTTGACACACGCCAGAAAAAGATTCTAACTTAAACTTAACTTCCATTACTTACACAGCCTCAAAGATATTAGTTTTATTGACTTTTGATAGATTGGTTGCCTTTAAAACTATTCGTGCTATAATCAAGTTAATTAGAATCATTCTAAATAAAAAACGTGTGGCCGCTCATCCAATTAATTACTAGTTTAAACTAAAAACACAATTGAAGCTAGTTATTAATGGCGATAAAGCTTGAATTAACGTGCTTTCAGCTATACATTTGTGAATCATATCTCAAATGAGGGGGGTATGTTACAATATTTACTCAAAAACCGCCAAGGACAATTCCTATTGGTCGGTATCGTTCTGTTGTTAAGTGGCTTCGGTTTACTCTCTATGGGTCACCCGTTCAATCGCTATCTTTTTGTAGTCTGAGCCTAGACGATTGAGCTGGTAAAGTACGAGCGTCAGTGAAGACTTTGAAATTGGCCACCGCCTAGGAAAACAACAGGCTGAGCGAAGCACAAAGTTTGCCAAATTAATATAAAGCTTATATTATAATCCCTTGTACTAAAGAAAAAACCAAGGCAGTGTCGTGTCCATGGGTCACGACGATTAGATTAGATCAACAGGGCATTTATATCGTGTCGGCCTATTGGTCGACACTCCTTTTGCTCTTCGCTTTTCTTTTATTGAAGCAATGAATAGTGTTAATGATGTAAATAGACATCTTGAAAACCGGTTAGAATCTAGGCAATTGAACTGCCCCTGTCTACTTGACAAGGGCAGTTCAAAACTTGGTAAATCAACATAAAATTTACAAATTCTCAGACTAAAAAAACCTTCAACCACTACTAACCACCTTCACTTTCAAAGCTTGATAAGCTTGTATCGCAATCGGTGCCACCCCCAAGATGGACGCTAGCATAAACGCCAACGTGAATAGCCACTCATTCCCCAGTACTAACCGCGCGAAAAATCCTAACACAATTAAACTTCCACTCATTATCGCGATTCTATTCTTCTGACTTAAAATTGCCTTTTGCATCTTTATCGCCTCCATATTTTCTCTACACTCTTAGTATAGGGCGCCTCTCAGTAAAGCAACTTGATTTCCATCAACTTCAGCCACAATATTTATCTAAATCCAGCAACGTGGTGATTTAGATAAATAAATGCAGCTCATTTTAGCATAGTGTGTATTCACATATGATTGATAAACTCACCGCTTTCGTAAAGCATTATGTTAGTCAATCAAGGCGAAACTGATGATTGCTTTTAGAATCATGTCTCAGTTTCAAAAAGTGGAGCACGATAGCGTGCGAGTCGTGTCCCAGTTTTCAAAAGTCAAACACGATTTATTGAGAATCGTGTCTTAGTTTCAAATTCTCGCATATGATTAGGATTAGAACACCACGAACTCTTCCGAGACCCTGAAATTCTATTTAGCAATTTCAGGATGATAATACAGCGATACTTTTTTGGAACACTAAGTGCAACTCCGCGACTTGTTTTCCAAAGTGGTACCGAGACAGATAATGGACAATCGGCACAGCTGCTCTGATTTTTGAGAAAACAAAATTGACAGAGCTTAGCCGATTGAGCTGGAAAAGCACGAACGTCAGTGAGGCTTTGAAAGCGACCTCCGCATTGGAAAACAATTAGCTGAACGTAGTATAAAGCTTGATAAATCAACATAAAACTTATAAAACCTTAAATTATAAAAGAAAACCTTAAACCACTTACGTAGTCTAAGGCTTTGGATAGGATCTTATAATTGTTAACACGTCTTAGTATTCAATCTGCTTAAGTTAATTGTCACGGTTAGCTTTTTCCAAGTAACGCGCATAGTGTTCCTTGAAATCGCTAGTTGGATTGGGTTGGAGTACGCGATACTCATTCTGAAAGAGTTGATGGTGGGCGACCGAGATACTGCCCAGCGTTTCCGCATTTTCCAAGGTAGGTATATAGAGCGGGTAACCTAAAATATCACAGAGTAATTGGCTGAAATGCGGTAACTTCATCACGCCACCGACCACGCCAAGTGCAGAAAAATCGGCTAATTCAGCGAGTGCTTCGACGTTTTGCTTAATATTAAACATCATCCCCAGAATGATGGCATACAGAACACTTTCGCGACTACTGGTGCGACTCAAGGCGAAAAACTCAGCTAAAAGTGACTCGTCCCATTTCGGGGCGCGTTCGCCGTTGATATAAGGCAGAAAGATTTCCCGACCTTTAGGGCGTTGCGATGCCACTTGATCTAGCTCCTCAAAGCTACAATTAAAGATACGCTGGGCCCAAGCTAAAACATCGGCTCCATTATTGCTCGGCAAGCCTAATAAATAAGCGTCTTCCTTAATATAGTAGGCAAAGTTTTGATAGGCAGGATTAACGTTTGGTTTTTCAGCAATCACACGCACCGCATGACTCGTGCCAATCGATAATACGGCGACATCGCTTAAGTCCGCAAAGACATAATTAGATGAGATGCCATCCGATGTCCCAATCGTCACGCGCGCAGGTAAATCCGTAAGTTGTGATGCAGCACTGTAGTCGATTTCCACCAAACGCGGCAATTGAGCTGGCGCCAAGCCTAAGCGTACTAATGATTCCCAATCCCAATCAAGACTGGCTAAGTTCAGCAAGCCACTTGCAGCGGCATTGCTGCGGTCCAAAGCCCACTCACCTGTTAAGCGGTAGAAGATAACGTCTTTAAGCGAACCGATGAAGGTCGCTTCTGACAAATCCAAATCACGTAATTTATAGAATGGATTCATCGTATGGCTCGGCGTTCCGGTACGCATGTATTGCGCTTGGCGTTCGGCTAAAGAAGCCGAATTCAGGCTTACAGCTCCGCGTTGGTCCGCCCAAGTTACTAAGCCACCAATCGGCGCATAGTCTGCCGTCAATAATTGAACACTGTGCATTGCGGTAGTTAAGACTATTTCTAATTCGTCCAGGCCAAAGCGTTTTTTGAGTTTCAACAAGCCTTTGGTCAAATTGGTGTAGATTTCGTCAACGGACAGCTCGAATAGGGTCGTATTTTGGCTGATTTCAGAATGGGCATAGGTGACGGCGGCCAATAATTCATTAGTTGGCGTAAATAAGTTGATTTTCAAATTGGTTGTGCCGATATCGACACTCGCTAAATATATTACGATAATCTTCTCCCTTATCTCGTGGCGATATACTCTTTGAACCAGTCAAAAGAAGCTTTTTTCAAACGTTTTTGAGTTCCTTTTCCTGCATCATCACGGTCAACATAAACAAGGCCGTAGCGTTTAGACATTTCACCCGTTGAAGACGACACCAGGTCAATGAACGACCACATTGTGAAGCCAATTAACGGAATGCCATCTTCTTGCATCGCGATTTCCATCTCGTTTAAATGCGCTTTGAGGTAAGCAATGCGGTAATCATCCTGAATATGACCATCTGCTGTAACTTCATCCTTTGCGCCCAGGCCATTCTCAACCAACATCAGAGGTTTCTGGTAGCGATCCCAGATGGTGTTCATTACAATTCGTAAACCGAGTGGATCAATCATCCAACCCCATTCAGATTTGTCTAAATAAGGGTTCACCACCCCACCGGCCGCATTCCCAGTATTGAGTTCAACATCACTGGTATCGGCTTTAGACGTGCGTGAGGCATAATAAGAAAAAGAAATAAAGTCACACGGATATGCCGCTAAAGTAGCTAAATCTTCCTCTGTCATGTCTATGTCTAAACCTTCGCGTTCAAAGGTTCTCAGCGCCCATTGCGGGTAAGCACCACGTCCTTGGACATCTAAAAAGAAGAAGTTCTTTTGATTATTTTCTTGCGCAAGGCGCACATCGGCGGGATTCGCACTATAAGGATAGTAGTCACCGGCTGCCAACATCGCACCCAATTGTGCAGCTGGGTCAATTTCACGTAAACGTTTGGTGACTAAGGCACTTGCGACCATTTCATAGTGAGCCGCTTGATAAATAATTTCTTGGCGCTTTTCATCAGGTCCAATCGTGATGCCTGCCCCTGTAAAGGGTTTGTGTAGAATCATATTGATTTCATTAAAGCTTATCCAGTATTTGACTTTACCTTTAAAGTGTTCAAATAGTGTGACCGCATATTTCTCATAGTGAGCGATCATTTCACGACTGCGCCAAGAACCGCAAGCGTCTATCAAACCTTTAGGAACATCAAAATGACAAATCGTCACAATGGGTTCGATACCGTTTCGTAGTAGTTCGTCAATCACTTGTTCGTAAAATTGTAGACCCGCTTCATTTGGTGTCGCTTCAAGTCCCGTTGGGTAAATACGTGACCAGGCAATCGAGAAGCGGTAGGCATTCAGACCCGCTTCTGCCATTAAGGCGATATCTTCTTGATAATGATGATAAAAATCGACTGCTTCGTGTGAAGGGTAAAACGCGTCCGCATCCGCTTTATCATAAGCTAGATGGCCTTGGGCGATGGCTAGACGGTCTTTACCATGCGGTAACAAATCAATATTGGATAAGCCACGCCCATCTTTAAGATGAGCACCTTCAACTTGATTAGCAGCTGTAGCGCCACCCCAGAGAAATTTCGTCATGGATTAATTCGCCTCACTTTGTTGGGTCATATTCTGAATGGTATCATAAACGTCGACTAATTCTTTGGCCAAGTCTAGAAATGTGAGTGCAGTCATCAGGTGGTCTTGAGCATGAATCATCAAGAGCGTGATTTCCGCGTGGTTGCCATTGGCTTCAGCGGTCAAGAGGTCCGTTTGCGAGTTGTGCGCTTTATTGATTTTAAGATTGGCTTCCTTGATTTTCTCACGGGCACCAGTAATATCTTGTTTCTTGGCGGCATAAATTGCCTCCATTGCGCTACTCTTGGCATCCCCTGCGTTAATAATTAAGTTCATCACTGCTAAATTGTTATCTTCCATACTATTTCACCTATCCTTTGAGTAAATTAAATGCTTGTTGCAAGACGCTAGCGCCATTCATCCTACCGTAATCGAGCGGGTTAATGACCGCCATCGGAATGTTCTTTTCGGCAAGTGGCACGCGAAAGGTTTCTTCAAAAAATCGAACATGAGGGCCAATCAACACCACGTCAATCGTCGCTTGTTCCAAATAGTCCATCGCTTCAGTTGACGGTTTAGCCAAAACTGTCGCCTCAATGCCACTAATGCGTATCGCATCATTCATGGCACTCACTAACATACTGGTGCTCATGCCTGCTGAGCATACTAACATGATATTTATCATGGCGCTTAATCCCTCACAATCTCCATAAATATTTGTTTAAAATTATCGAACGTCGGTTGTTCCAGAATCGCGGTGACTTTCTCTTCGTGTTTAATTAGTTCGGCTAGACCACTATTGATTACGTCCAAGCCTTTGTTTTCAATTTTCGAATGCGACATGAGAATAACCATTTGGATCTCTCTGTGCTCCGCATCCCATTGCATGCCACCTGGAATTAGGCCGACCACGATTTCACTCGTTAAACCAACCGGTTGAGCTGGGTGCGGAAAAGCCACACGTTTTGTGAAGGCAACCGAACCAAAGCGTTCACGAATTTCAATCTGATTCAACAAATCCGTCACGAACGTTAAGTTATGTCGCGGGTCACTCAGTTTCTCAATCAGTTGAGCCAGAACCGTTTGGCGAGTAGGCTCACTTATTGGCTGCTTGTTGTTTGCGGTGTTTGTCTCAGCCACTTCATTCGTCTCACTTAGTTCAACAACTCCACTCGTTGCATCCGTATCGCCGATTATAATAAACCGTTCTGGACTTAAGTAGCGGTTAAAAATATTCTCCAATTCATCTTGTGTAGATGGGGTATGTTTACTTATGGCTGACAGTGATTGAGTTGTCTCAGGTCCTCGTTTCATTCCACTGCTCTCAATACCTCGTCCTTGTCTTTCAATATGTAAATTCAATGCTTCAATGTCTTGTTTATTTAGAAAGACACTCACTTTCACGACGGGAATGTTGTAAAAGCTCGTTGAGATATCGATAGTTGAAATAATCAAATCAATATCCGTCAACATTTCATCCTTTAATTGATAGTAAGAAATGACATCAACAATCACTAAGTTGGCTGCGAATTCATGTTCAAGACGACTTTTTAACATTTGCGCACTCCCTAGTCCTGTTGCACAAATCACTATCGCATTCACTTTATGGTCATTTTTATACCGTTCACATGCGGCCAACATATGCAGGGAAATATATGCCCATTCATGATTGTTGACCTCGTAGTCCTGTAAGACCTGTAGATTCTGCATGCCTTTTTTAGTAGCCGTTAACACTTCTGGGTATTTAGTCGTTAGCTCATCATACAATGGGTTCTGTAAAGAAATCCCCGTTTTCAATCGAGTCAACAAAGGTTCAAAGTGAACCATCAAACCCATCAACAACTGTTGATCTAGATTAAACTGAATGTCACCTTGTTCTTGCATGACCATCAAAGCTAATGTCAGTTGCTTTTCGAGTGTCAAACTAGTTTGATTCAATGCCTGCGTCGGGCTTGCCACGCTCGAAGCTGGCTGATTGGTTCCAATCTCAGCACCCGCTACCGAATCAGTTCCAGAATCAGTTTTCGCTACTGAGGTGTCCAAGCGATTGGCCTTGGATTTCAAATGCAAGGCGATATATTTCGCTTCATCTTCTGGAAACTTGATATCTATGAGACTTTCAATACTATTAACGATTTTCTCCGCTACAAATAACTCTTTACTGTATTCAAGTTGCTGGTCATCAAACGTTTTATTGATAACAAAACCTTTCTCATTACGTTTAATCGCTAACGCAATATGCAGCACCAAATTCTGTAAGACATAATCCGATAACCGCACTTCAAACTCACGGCATTTTTCTAACACGATAATAAAGATGGTTTCTGTCGAAAAACCGTCAAATTTATAATCAATTAAATCCGCATTCAACGAATCCACTGACTTCGGCGCGAAAAAATAATTCAAGATAAACCGTCGTTTATCAACTTCCTGCCCGACAACTTGAATATAACCGTCGGCATCATAAGCAATATTCAGCGCATATTTTCGAATTCGATTTTTAATAATTTGCACGACCGTCGAAACAGTCGACTTACTAATGTATAATTGCTCTGCTAAGTCTTCAATGGTCACTTGACGATTCTCCAATAGAATCGCATTTAACAAATAACGCTCACGGTCCTGATTATCTGCCAATAAAGAAGAATCCTCAAATTGGTGCCTTTGATCACGAATTGCCTCAATCAATTGATAGAATACTTGATTATCCTCAACAATCAAACGATAGCCGCTACCCTTTTTCATCTCAATGCTCGCACCATAAGCCGCTAATACCGATTCCAACTCGCGAATATACTTGCGCACCGTCTTATCCGACACTGCCATCTGACTCGCCAACACCTTACTCGACTGATAATCATGAGCATGTTCAAACAAAAACTGAACAATCGCTAATTCCGTTGGATTCAATTGTACATTTGCCACGTTGAAACACCTCCTAATGGCCTCTTTCTACTTAAATTGTATTGCTTCCCAAGCCAAGAGTAAAGGTTTTCAAAAACGAACTTCTTCCTCTTCAAAGCGGAACCCCATAGGAAAAATATGATTCACCACGCTACGCTCAAAGGTTGTGATAGTAGCTGAGGCACGTGCAATCAATCATTCAATGTTCAAACTCAAACTCCGAATTTGAACATTGAATCCCTTTTTTATAAGACGAATTGCAATAATTATTGCGACAATTTTTTATTTACTCAATCAATGAAGTTTCGTGCATGAATTTTTCTAAAGGTGTTTGATAATTCAGACATTTTCTTGGTCGATTATTCATTATCCATAAAGCCGTGAATAATTCAGTTTCACTCACTTTAGCTAAATCAGTTTTCTTCGGAAAGAATTCGCGCATTAAGCCATTCGAATTTTCGTTTGTCCCTCTTTGCCAAGCGCTGTAGGCATCCGCAAAGTAGAAATCAATGCCTGATGCCTCTACTTCTGGATAGCAAGCGAATTCTTTCCCGCGATCGGAAGTAAATGATTTTAAGGCGTGCTCAGGCAGATTACTTGTTAACTGCTCAATTACATTGTGCATCGCATCTTTAGTGCGGTTAGGTATCAGAAAAGCAAGGAATAAACGACTTTTACGCTCTGCAAAAGTCGCTAAACAGCCTTTACTCTTTCCACGTGAAGAAACCATTGTATCCAATTCCCAATGTCCAAACTCTTGTCTGTTTCTAACTGACTTAGGTCGTTTGGAGATAGGCCGACCAATATTGAACTTACCACGTGTTTCTTGAGGTTGGCGACGTTTACCTTTGTGTCTTAGAACTTGTAAGGAAACATTTAAGATGCCTTCATAAATCCAGTTATAGATTGTTTTAAAGGATAGTTTCTCTTGATAATCGCGACCCACAATCTGTTCGGGTGACCAGGTCAGTGCTAATTTATATTGAATATCCTCTCATCATAAATATAATTACAAAATAGAGTTAATATCTTGATACCCTACACAACTACATTCGATTTCTTCCGAGCTTTTAATTTTCCTCACTAACTTCCCACTCTTTGATCCGCCTTGATTAAATCATCAACATTAGATACCCTAATCGTGTCGGTCTGGAGACCGACACTCCTTTTATACTACAAGAAAAGCCCCTCTCCTATTAAAAGAAAGGGACTTGACTATTAACCGATTAAGCTAAGTGCTTGATCTAATACTTTTTCGCCGTTCATCATGCCATAGTCTTGAGGACTAATCATCGCAACTTCAATTTCATTGAAACGTTTTTTGTAATCAGCTTCTAGAAAACGGACTTGTGGGCCTAACAATAAAACATCTGCGGGTGTATCTTTCAATGTATCCACCGCAACTGAAGAAGCGATCGCTTCGATATGGGCATCTAAGCCACGCGCTTCGGCAGCTTTCTGCATCTTAGTTACAAGCAAACTCGTACTCATACCTGCAGAACATACTAAAATAATATTTACTTTACTCATTTCCTTCATCTTCTTTCTTTTATTTCGGCTCGTCAGATAAGTCAGCTACTTGTAATTGGCGCTCACGTATTAAAGTTGCGTACCAATTTGCAGATGCTTTCTTAGAACGAGCACGTTGATTTTCTAAATCAATAGACACTAAGCCATAGCGATTTTTGAAAGCATTCATGGGTGACACACAATCGGTAAAGGCCCATAACATGTAGCCTTCACAGCGAGCACCTGCTTCAACAGCTTTCAACAAATAGCGTAAATGTTCACGAATAAACTCTATGCGATAAGTATCTTGAATGACGCCCGTTTCATCTGTAAAACGTTGTTCATCCATTTGACCCATTCCGTTTTCAGCGACAAACCAATCTAAATCAGGATAGTTTTCCGTTAAATACATTGCCATGTCGTACATAATACTTGGATAAATTTCCCATCCACGAGAGTTATTCATCTGTTTACCTGGCAAATCAAACTCTTCATAATATTTCGTCGGATGGAAAGGCTGACCTTCCGCCCAAGCAAACCGCTGTGCTTTGACCCGCTTAGGATAGTATTGATTAACGCCTAGAAAATCGACGGTATTCTCTCGAATCAGCGCCAACTCTTCTGATGTTGGCTCAAACCAAATATCATTTTCACGACACAATGCAAGTAACTCTTCCGGATACTGACCTAACACCAACGGGTCAAAGAATACGCGATTATACAATAAGTCATAGTAATGTGCAGCTGCTTGATCTTCTTTCGAACTAGAACGTGGGTAAACCATTTCTGGATTCAAGATACACCCAATGCGCCCTGCATAACCACCAGCTTTATACACTTCAACGACGCGCGCTGTTGCCAGTACTTTATGGTAATTCCATAACATCCATTTCTTGGAATTCTGTTCATGCGGCCAACGAATCGCATCTAAGTAAACTCGAGTTTGCACCACAATCGGTTCATTAAATGTAAACCAATGTTTCACACGGTCGCCATATCTTTCAAAAACAATCCGTGCATACTCCACAAATAAATCAATCACGTGCTTAGAGGACCAGCCATCATAGCGATCCATCAAAGCTTTCGGTAATTCATAATGTTCCAAGCAAAACATCGGCTCTACACCGGCTTCTAATAATTCGTTAATCACATCACTAATATGTTGGGCGTAAGCTTCATCGACAACCAAATTTTCATAATCAGTAAAGAAGCGTGACCAGTTAATGGACGTTCGATAATGCGTCAAACCGATTTCTGCCATCAAGCGAACGTCTGTCTTATATTGATTCATAAAATCGGTGGCAACTGCTGGGCCATAGCCTTGATGCCAAACAAAGGGTTCGGCTTCATACCAGGCATCCAAATAGGAATCTTGCCCCGCTTGCTTGCCAGACCAACCTTCCGTTTGCCAAGCAGATGCCGCAGCACCTAAGATAAAATTTTCCGGTATCGAATAATTCATGTTGCCTCCTTCTCTCCACTGCCAGAATACGTCCTATTATCATCATGTATTTTAATGCGAGAAGTGTCTAAATTAGTATTTTGGCTTAGGCTTCTTCTTTAACCATACGGTCTGCAACTTTTACGAATGGTAAGTAAATTAAAACTGCGACAACGATACAAATAATTTGCGTAATCACAGCACCAATATTCCCAGCGGTTGCGATGTAGGCGTTAATAATCGGTGGTGTTGGCCAAGGAACCATCACAACGGCCTTGCCTGCAAAACCAACGGCAGTCGCGAAGTAACCAATCGCGCCAGTTACCATTGGGGTTAAAATAAATGGAATCGCTAAAATTGGGTTCAACATAATCGGTAGGCCGAAGATTAAAGGCTCGTTGATATTGAAAATACCTGGTGCTGCAGAAATTTTCGCAATTTGTAAGTAATCTTTACGTTTCGTTACAAGGAAGATGGCGATTAGTAAACCAATCGTTACACCTGAACCTCCGATACTCATGTACATGTCCCAGAATGGCATTGTAATAATATTTGGTAATTCTTTACCTGCATTGAATGCGTCCGTATTGATCGCAATTGCGCCTAGTAAAAGTGGTTCGCGAATTGGTTTGACCATTTGGTTTCCGTGAATCCCGATTACCCAGAATAACTGTGCAATAAAGATTAAGAAGAGGATTCCTGGTAAACCTTGAATGATGCCTTCAAGCGGTTCTTGAATCATCTTGTACATAATGTCATAGGCGTATAAACCTGTGGTAGCTTTGATTGCAAAACCTAATGCAGCCATCGCCGAAACGGTTAAAACAGTTGGTAATAATGCTGAGAACGATGCAGACACGTTAGACGGCACATTGTCAGGCATTTTAATATTCAAGCGATCTTGGTTTTCTAACCAGCTATATAATTCAATCGAAATAATTGCGACAAACATCCCTAAGAATAAGCCTTTAGTATCCGTATATTGTTTACCTAGGACATTCTCTACAATATGCATGGTGTCGCCATCCGCAAACTCTACGAATGTTGGGTTAATCGCCAAGTAAGACATAACCGCAACAATCCCTGGGAAGACCCCTTTGACATTGTTCAATTTAGCTAATTCAATCCCAATCAGGAATACGGCATAAATGGTTAAGAAACTTAAAGTGACATAACTGATCGATGCGGAAATTGGCTTCAATTGTTCTAACCAACTTAAGAAGCCGATACGTGCTAAACCATTGGTTGAATCGAAGACCATCGCTGAGAATAGCGTTCCAAAGGCTCCAGCGATAATCACCGGTAGTAAAGCCGCAAATGCATTTTTAATTACTTTGATGTAACGCCAATTGTTAATACGATTCGCTACAGCCCCGAGCGAATTTGATAATTTATCCAGAAAATTGTTTTCCATCTTTTTTCCTCCTAAACAAACCTGTTAACTGCTGACCACCTATTTTACTTTGCGTCTCCTCCTCATAATACTTCTGAGCTTTCAGTATAGTTAAAATCAGTTCTCTTTGTAAACGCACTCAGAAATCGTCTTTTTCCTCTTCGAAGTGGAAGTCCACTTAGGTAAATCTATTACCCTTTGGCTGACCTAATCATATTGCCAAAGTTTACCCGTGTAAAGGTTTTCATAAACAGTCATTTTCCACTTTGAAGTGGAAGCCTAGGAATATAAGACCTCGAAAAGCCCCTAAACCAACTACTTAGTCTAGAGGCTTTAGCCAAAATATGATTTTATATCGCGTGCTATGTGGGGTCATATTTTGCCGGAATAATTGGCAGTGAATGGTGATTCTGAGGTGAGGTAGAGGCTGGCCATATCGCCTTTCTTCATCTTGACGTGTTCGCCGGTCAGCTTGTGAATCCAGTCGGATAGCGTCGGTTCGTGACCGAATATTAAGAGTTTCGCATCATCTGAAACATCTAAATCAACAAGAGCTGCTTCAAATTTCGCAAATTCTCCTGTATAAATAAAGTCGTGTTCCGTTGCCGGTTCTAAGTCGAGTGCTTCTATAATAACCGTTGCCGTTTCGCGCGCTCTGACTGCTGGGCTCGTCCACAGCAAGACAGGCGCTGTGCCTAAGTGAGCTTTCAGAGCTGGAACTACCGCCTGCATCGCTAGAACACCGCTATCTGTCAGGTGGCGTTCGCGGTCCGTCTTTCCTTCTTGAAGTGCTTCCGCTTTCTCATGACGTATCAAAATAATTTCCATCTTCCTCTTCCTTTCCATAGTGTTGCTAGTATGTACGCTAGTTTAAGTTTACTGGTTATGGCGCCAAAAAGCTTGTCTGAGCTCGTTGTTTGGTGAAATTTAGGATAAGTTTAAATTTTTATTGATTTGAAACAAACTAGCAGGAAGGAGGTATAATGAAGAAAAGAGATAAAGTGAGGTGCAGTGTGATGAAAAAAGTTTTAATTTTCGTGTGCTTATTGCTCGGTTTCGCTTGGTCAGCTCCTATAATGGTGAATGCTCAAGCAGATGACATAGCTACTTTGACAGAGGACATCGCGAGTCTTGAAGCATCGCTTAAGGAAAAGCGTGCTGAATTAAAGGTATTACGTGCGAACACAGAAGGTTTATACACACTTGAAACGACCAATGCGACACTCGTATTCAGTAATTTACGTATTGAAGACAATCGTCTGTTGATTGATTTGGATTATACCAATGATTCGAAAGGTCCTTTGGATATTTACAACGAAATGTGGATGATTACCTTTGCGCGCGAAGATGAAAGGACGATTAAGCAACTGTGGTTGGACAGCGAGCGTGCTTTTGAAGTAGAAGGTCGCGAGACTTTCTTAAACAACATTCGCTTAAAGAGTGGCGCAACGATTCCGTTGACGTTGGCTTTAACCGAGAATGCTTACTATTATTACGCTGAATATGCGATGGAAAACTATCCGACTGATGAAATGATGGAAGCAGAAAACCTTGAAGAAACGTCGGGTGAGGCGGTGGAAGAAGTGACTTCCGTGAAGGAGCCGATTATTGAAGATACTGAGTCTCCTTTGATTATTCGCATTGACGCTTACTATACGCCAAGTGGCTTGTCTGAAGAAATCGTCGTACCTTTTGCACAATAAAGATAGCGGTGTCGTTCACTGTGGAAGATAACGGCACACACGAAACGCCGATTATGCATCAAGACCGCATTTATCGCGACATGTTATATGGCGACAAGCCAGAGTATGACGAACAAGGCCGCTTGCGTCCAGATAATTGGGAGTTGGATCCCCAAACACAAGCTGCAACGGAAGCTCTCATCAATACCATTACAGCTGAAAATTTCAACACCCAGTGACAGGTTACGATACTTTTATTAAGGAGTTCAATGTTAACTCTGGTTTCGACGTGGATGGCTATCAGGCCGAAGCCGTGACACTTGAAGAGTTAATCGCGCTTAAACCTTAATCCCTTCACCCTCCAGACAAAATAGGCAAAATAAACAATAGACAAACAGACAGACCGGCCCTCATTTACAAAGGACCGGTCTGTTTAAATCGCTAGTTAGACTGATTATTTAGTTGCTGACCAACCACCATCAACTGGTAAAGTCACAGCTGTGACATAAGCTGCTTCTTCTGAACCGAGGAAAATAGCTGCGGCATTCAATTCGCCTTCTTTTCCATAACGTCTCATTGGTACCGTGACATCCATATAACCTTGAAATTCTTGTGTATCTAACGTTCCAGAGGTTAATTCTGTTTCAAAGTAACCTGGGCAAATTGTGTTACATGTAATATTGTAAGGAGCTAATTCAGCCGCTACAGCTCTCGAGAAGTTGATGACGGCAGCTTTTGATGCATGATAAGCGGTTTGCAATTGGTTCGTTCCAACCAAACCATACATTGACGAAATATTGATAATTCGGCCATAATTCGCTTCTTTCATTACTCTCGCATAAGCACGTGTCATTTTAAAAACGCTGGTTAAATCTAAATCCATCGTGAAGTTCCAAGCATCGTTAGTCATTTCAGTGATGGCGCCACCTTCACTAGCACCGGCATTGTTAACTAATACATCGACTTTACCGTACGTATCTAGAATGGTTTGCAATGACTGATCGATTTGCGCTTCATCTGTCACATCTAAAGCAACTGCTAAAGCGTCGGCACCGGCTACTTTTAATTCATTTGCTAATCCTTCTAAACGTTCCACACGTCTAGCCATTAACACTACTTTTGCCCCTTGAGCGGCGAAACCTTTGGCCATTTGCACACCTAACCCACTTGATGCACCTGTAATAGCGACTACTTTCCCTGCGTAATTAAACATAATATTTTCCTCACATTCCTTAGATTTAAATAGCTTAGTCAGCAAAAGCCCCTAGGCCTTCATAATTGTTATAGTGAATATCGTCTGATTTTAGATAGTTGATGATACTTTCTGGAATCTCAATGCCGTTCTTCAAATGCTTCTCATAACGTTGGTTAGACCCTTGACCAGGGTAGCGAACGCTTGAGTAACCTGTTGCTGGTTTGATGTCATTTAATTCTTGCATGGTTTGTGTGATATGTTCTTTGAACATCTCTGCATTACCGAAACGAGCTGGGTCCAAGATAATGTATAATTGACCCAAATTACGGCCGGCATGTAAATCATGATACATTGAACTAACGTGCTTGCCGAAGGGTAAGTTCATTATCATACCTGAGAAAATATCTACCATCATCATCAAGCCATAACCTTTTGGTCCAGCAATTGGCATTAAACCTCTCACCGCATTAGGATCCGTCGTCGGCTCCCCTTTGTCATTAACTGCCCAGTCCGAAGGAATGTCACGGCCTTTAGAACGTGCATCTAAAATTTTACCCCATGCTTGAACCGTTGTGGCCATGTCGAACACTAATGGCGTTTCAGTCGAACTTGGTGCACCGAAACCGATAGGGTTGGTTCCATAGTAAACTTCCGCTCCACCGAAGGGCACTGCCATTGGATCCGATTGTGTCATCGCCATACCGACTAAACCAGCTTCAGCAATTTTACGTAAGTAATAGGATAAAGTACCCGTATGTCCACACTTAGATACGCCCACAACTGCCACACCTGATGCCTTTGCCATTTCAATGGCAGGCTCTAAAGCTAAATTGGCTGCATATTGCCCTTGCGAGTTGTCAGCATGCAAGACAGCTGAACTTTCGCCAGTTTTTTCAAATTTAATTTCCGGCTCACGTGTAATACCGCCTTTATTGATGCGTTCAGAATAATATTCCACCCGGACCGCACCATGTGAATGCACGCCGCATAAATCGGCATAAACTAAATGCTTGGCTGTTTCAACCGCTTGAACTTCCGGCAAACCTGCCAACTCCAACTTAGCCTGAATCAAATCCTCTAATTCCTTTGCACTGACATTGATTAATTTTTCTTCTGACATATCGCTCGCTCCTTTTTAATTTAAACTGACTATCTGTTTCTTCTTTACATGTTCATAATATCACGTATGCCCACAAGCTCAATTAGTCATTTCTGCTAAAATTACGACGAAAATTAGTTCTTTTATCCAAAATATAACATATGAAAAATCAGCTTACGGATACCTATTAATATAAGCAACTAAACGCTTTCACAAAACAGTGATATCATCCAATTGTCTGGAAGCCTTACATTGTGAATAATATTCATAAACGAGCGTAAACCCTCTAAAAGCACTTGTCATCTGATGACACTGGTATTTAGAATTCTATCTGCACCTGTCACTGGACGACACTGGTAGATAGAACAGTCCGCTGCCGTCCAGAAGAACAAATCGTCCGTAAGGAAACCTCGGACAAAACCCGAGGTCTCTTTAGATTTGCTTGTTTTCTTTAACCCCCACACGACTGTCATACTATCCCCGTATGACTTCTAAAATATTGCGCAACCATTTGGGTTTGACAGTTTTGAAAACAAAGTTTTGGTGGATCCAGGGGATCCCTGCCATCTAATAAATCAAAATGTTCCACTACATTCTACGGAATCAGCTCTTCTTCTTTACAAGAGTGACAGATATAGTTCACACTCCCGTTCGTTAAGGCTTCGGTAGAGCGCCTCCCAATCGAAGCGACTTGTTTCAACTAATATAAAAATAAGTTCTACAAAGCTTGACGAATCAACAGTAAACTTCTCATCCCTTATAGCATAAAAAATCATGAGATTGCTTCGCAATCCGAATGACATTTAAAACACTGTGCACCATTTTCTTGTTATAATTTAAGTGAAAGCAGACAAGTGCGTGCGTTTAGTGGTGTTACCGCACCCGGATAAAAAAATGGACGAAACATTCTTTGAGATGAATGGACTATGCTTCGAGCATTTAAATAAAAATACACTTTACCAGAATGTTTCCCTGCTTTTAATTCATTTTTAGGAGGAATTATGATGGAAGTGATGGTTAAAAGATGTGCTGGAATTGATGTGCACAAGAAGACAATTACCGTCTGTACGTTAGTTGGTTCCCTTAATCGATCTAAACCGAAGAAACAAACTAAAGAGTTCGATACCACGACAAGAGATTTACAAGCCTGTGCGCAGTGGCTTGAGTCGCTAAATATTACCACCGTGCTGATGGAAAGCACGGGACAATATTGGCGACCGGTGTGGAATATTCTGGAACCTTATGGGTTTAAGATGATTCTCGCGAATGCCCAACATATTAAGCAAGTCCCTGGGCGGAAAACCGATATGAGAGATGCCCAATGGATCGCGGAGTTAGGCCGTTGTGGACTCGTGAGTGGCTCGTATGTGCCTGAGCGAGACATTCAAGATTTAAGACAACTTACGCGCCACCGCTCATCGTTGAAAGAAGATTTGACGCGTCGTAAAAATCAAGTGCATGATATTTTACAACGCTCAAATATTAAGTTGAGTAGTTATTTATCGGATATATTTGGAGCGACGGGTCAGCGGTTATTAAGCCTATTTATTAATGGTGAAGTCATTAATGAGCAGTTAATTGAAGAGACGATTTCCAAAAGAGTTCACGCGAGTCCTCGGCAATTATTTGAGGCGATGAATGGCTCCTTAACCACGATTAACCGGCAACTTCTCCAGCTTGAATTAGCGACCATTCGACGTTTGACTGATGAAATTAAGGAATGTGAGCAACTCATTGAAGAACATCTTCAACCTTATGAAGACCTGTATCTTCGGCTCCTAGAAATTTCTGGCATCAGTCAAACAACGGCTCAAGTGGTCATCGCAGAAGTTGGACCGACCGTGGAGGCCTTCGAAACCGTTGAGCGACTCGCTTCGTGGGCGGGCTTATGTCCAGGGAGTTATGAATCAGCTGGCATTCAATATGGGTCAAAAACGACGCGAGGTAATCGCTATCTCAAAGCGGCTCTTTGTCGAGCGGGACTGACAGCTGGTCGATCGAATCACCAAGAATTCCGAGCGATTTATTTTAAGTTTAGTGAGCGCAAACAGAAAGGCAAAGGAGTGGTGGCTTTGGCCCATAAATTACTCAGAATAGTCTACATGCTCATCAAAACGGGAGAAACTTACACCCCATGGCAACAAAAAAAGACTCCAGCTACGGCAATAGCATAGGAGTCCCCAAAAATTAAAAATTTTCCACCTTCATTATAACATGAGGTAGACTTTTTTTTTTGTCTTTTTTTGAGAATTTGTTTTAAATAAAAGAATCCTATGTAAAATAGGATTCCTCTTTCATACATCTGTTCCACTCATGAATCATGACTGTGGCGCCTAAAGTTTTAAGTCCCAATAAGTAATTTGACCTTGAGCATCGCCCTTGACGTGAATTAGCTGCTGATCTTGTTTTGGGTAAACTCGGCTCGTCATAACGTATTCACCATCGTTGATGAAAATTTCCAATGATGATGTATCCGAAAAGATTTGTAGTTGTGATAAGTCAGCCAATGGGATCATTCGCTTGCGTCTTCCGAAGCCACTCTCTCCATGTTTTAAAGTTAATAGGCCATCTTGATAAGTCAGTTGGGTATCTTGACGTAAGGTTAATTCAAAAGAGCTAGGCGTTTCATCAAACTCTAATATCAATTCGTATACTTCGCCTTTTAAGGTTGACTCGTCGATTTCAGACAAGCGGTGCGTTTTAATATTGTGTCTCAAACACTGGTACTCCGGTAGAGGACGTTGTAACAAACGCCCATTTTCCAAGGTCAACTGACGAGGTAAAGCCATCGCATGTTGCCAACCTCTCGCAACCGTAGGATTACTATACTCAGGTTCTGTATCGCCAATGCCCATCCATGCCCATAAGATACGTCGCCCACTTTCGTCTTCAAATGTTTGGGGAGCATAAAAATCAAAACCATGATCCAATTCAATAAATTTTGTTTTGGGTTCAAAGGTGTAGTCATCCCAATTAACTGCTCCAGTCAAATAGCCAACTGTATGTGGGTTATGATAGTGATAAGTCGTCGGTAAGAGCCCTTGCGGTGAAAATAGTAATACCTCACGATCACCCAACTCGAAATAATCGGGACATTCCCACATAAATCCTTGATCTTCATTACCGGCTAAAAAGACCCCTTGGTATGACCACTCATGTAAATCATCTGAACGATATAAAAGAATATGTCCTAAGTTATTCCGTGTACGAGCACCTAAAATCATATAATAAACACCTTCATGCTCAAAGACTTTAGGGTCACGTATATGATCCGTGTAACCGGAAGGATAGTCAGCATGTGCAATGACTACCTCGCGTGATTCCACTGTGAACCCGTCAGGCGAGACAACATGAATCGTATTCTGTTCACGTCCACTGTAGGTGTAGTCGTGGTCTCCTTCATGTTTAACATTGCCTGTATAAAAGAAGTGAATCTTGTCATCATGGACAAAGGCGCTTCCAGAATAGACACCGTCTTCGTCAAACAGTTGGTCAGGCGATAGAAAAATCGCTTCTTCTTTAAAGTGCACCATATCCTTAGAAGTTTTATGCCCCCAATGTGTCGCTCCACCATTGGGCGTTTCGGGTACATACTGGTGATATAAATGGTAAGTTCCATTAAATTGAACGGCACCATTGGGATCATTCAACCATCCAGTTACTGGCATTTGATGGTAAGTAAAACGCCAAGGATCGGCGGTAACTTTCTCCTTTAAAACTGATTGAACTTCTGGCAAAGACTCCCAGTAAGCTTGCATATCTTTCTTCATCTTCACATTCTTCGTCATATTCATTACCTGCTCCTTTATTATCGCTGTTCTTCCACCTAGAAAAATTGTCTAAATTTCAGAACGAATTTGTTTAGCTTGAAGGCGAACGCATAAGAAACCAACACCGAAAGCTACTAGAATAACTACAATATATTGGATTAACGCTGCGATACTTCCTGTATACAATAATAAACCTGGAATGAATGTAATGCCCATTCCCGTCGCTTTTAGGCCGAAGAAGTAAGTTAAGAAGCCACCTGCAGCTCCTCCCACAATACCTGCAGCAAAAATTCTTAGCGAACGTAAGTTAACACCAAATAATAAAGGTTCTGTAATACCGAATAAAGTCGGTACAGCTGCACTAATCATGTTTGAACGTTTTAATTGGTCACGCATTAAGAATGCAGTCCCAATAGCTGCTCCAAATTGGCCTGCCATACTTGCGGTTCCTAGTGGTTGAAGCACATTATAACCGGTGTCACTCAATAAACTAATTTCGATTAAACTTAAAGAATGATGTAAGCCAGTTACCACGATTAATTGTTGGAGTCCAGCATAAACAATATAGCCGATCCCTAATGGCGCATTAATCAAACCAATAATACTGTTGATTACAGAACTCTCAGCGATTTGAATAATAGGACCTAATAGGAATAATATAATAGAAATCGAAATAGTGATTGTTAAGAAAGGCGTCAAAATTAAATCGACGACTTGAGGCACCCAAGTACGCAACCAGCTTTCTAACTTACTAACTAACCAACCGGCGATAATCGCTGGGAATATTGATCCTTGGTAGCCATAAACATCAATTCCGAATATCGATAATGGATCGGCCGTCTCACCGCGCACCGCATAGGCATTCGGTAATTGAGGAGCCACCATCATTAAACCAACTACTATCCCGATTAAAGGATTCCCACCGAATTTACGTGTGGCACTATAAGCAATCAGAACAGGTAAGAAAGCAAAGGCCGTATCCGTCAACATCGCAAATAAAGCCGTTACATCATCTGTCATGGTCATACCTAATTCCACCAATAAACCACGGATTCCCATTAATAAACCGGTCGTGACTAATGCTGGTATTAGAGGTACTAAGATGTCTGCAAGAATTCGCACAAATTTCTGAACAGGATTTAAGTTCGCGTAGACATCGTCTTTCATACTAGTATCTGTTGTGGTTCCTTCGCCTAAATAATCACGTAACTCTGCAGTAACTTCATTGACCTTGCCTGTCCCAAAAATAAATTGGTGCTGCCCTGTTGAAAAGAAATAACCTTTACTTTCTGGAATGGCTTCTGCTTTTGCTTTATCTACTTTGCTGTCGTCTTTGAGAATCATCCGTAAACGTGTTGCACAATGCTCAAAATTCTTAATATTGTCTCTACCACCAATAACTTCCAATAATTGCTCAAGTGTTTGATCGTATTTACCCATTTTTACAACCTCCATTTTTAGAATTAAACCGCTCAGAAGGAACCGGTTCCATTACAGTTTAAGACAAACGCTTGCGAAATGCAAGCGTTTTATTTAATTTTATTCTTTTGCTTTCATATTCTGAGTGGATCGCTTAACGTGTAACTTATTGGCCATCGTATGGACCATGGGTATAGGGGTCTCACGAATTAATTCTTCTAATAATTCTAAAGACCGCTGACCCATCTCGTAAAATGGATAATCGACCGTCGTAATCCTTGGATAGGCATACTCAGTCTCACTATAACCACCAAATCCTGATAGCGAAAAATCAGCCGGAATCGAAAGCCCCAGTTCCTGTGCGGCATTCGCAATTCCTATCGCAATCTGATCCGTCGCCGCTGCAATATAAGAGGCTCTAAGCTCTGGTAAATAATTTAATGCCTGCTCATAAGCCACCTTACGCGAAAAGTCCGTTTCGATTACTGTTACCCTTGCTCTAGCTTGACTGGCCGTTTCGATAAATCCATCACGACGTAAGACCCCTACCGCATTATCGTCTTGGGTGACCCCAACATATAATAAATCGCGGTGCCCCAAAGCTAAGGCATGTTCGGCAATCTGTACTCCCGCTTCATAATCTTGATGAACCAAACAAGGCACCCCCTCTATTTTCTGACCAATTATCAGAATCGGTACCTGCAAGTTCTTCACCTGCTCCATCATCGCATCATCAAAAAAACTCGCAATCCAAATAATCCCGCTAACCTTTTGACGCTCTAATAAAGCTATATTCTCTTTCTCGCGCTGACTATCTAAATTCGAATTAGTCAGGACCAACTGATAACCCTTCTCATAGGCTAATTCATCAATCCCTTTCAAGACTTGGTTCGTCGAAGGTGAGTCAAAGCGCGGCAACACAACTCCAATCATATTCGAACGTTGTGCTTTTAGACTTTGCGCAAACTGATTGGGTACATAGCCCGTCTCATCAATAATTTCCTGAATCTTGATCCGCGTTTTCTCACTGACCGGCCCATTATTCAAGAAACGCGATACGGTACTTTTGGCAACCCCTGCACGTTGAGCAATTTCATTTAAAGTAACCACAGTACTCCCTCCCCATAAAAGTATTCTATCACAGAATATTACCGATAGAAATCTAGTCAAACTCTTTGATCTAGCCTAGCGTACGCCTCAACTCCGCTGTCTACTGAGTCGTTTATTCTTTATCACGCCATCATTCAAACCGCTTAACGACAAGCCACCGACAGATTACCTTGAAGTCTGTCGACACCGCATGCTTTTACATCTTCTAATCAGTCGCCTGTGTGCCGTGATTCCGGTCAATTCACTTGTTAACTTATTATTAAATTGCATAATCTTTAACTTTTAGCAAATCGTCCATACAGATTTACCTTCGGTTGAATGTCGATGGCCTTAACCTAGCTTAGACAACTTTTTAACCATCTCCTTTAATAGATAAAATACTGAAAAAGACTGCCTATTCATAAGGCATAAATCCCATTGATGACCAATTGTTAAAACTGGTCGCTCGTAACTTGCCAGTTAATTTCTGGTAATTGGTAAATGCTTTGGAGCGTTTGATAGCCGCTCTGTAATAATCTTGCATAGATATTCGCCTCGATGACGATGAAATTACGGTAGAGACGTTCTATTTTCTGAAAATCTTCTGGTCTGTTTTCTTTCAGAATATTATGTAGCGCTTGTGAAATCGTAAAGCGCCCTTGAACACTATGAAACGTACGATTAATGGTAAGAATTTCAAGTTTATCTAACATGTTCTGGGCATGATTGGTTTCTTTTCGTTTTAAGAACTCGAAATGCGCCTTTTCAATCAAGATAATTAGATTTAAATTACGTTCAAGAAAATAAGGGGCAGCCGCTCTATCATAAGTCCGATTGACATGATGGAGGATGACAGCACTCTCCATGCGGTCCATGATAAAAGTAAACAAATACATCTCTTTGAAATCCCAATTTTGGACATTAAAAAGATAGTCTTTGAGTACCTGTACTTGTTGGTCAGCCGTTTCGCCTCCCATTTTAAGGCGTAACTGAATCGCCAGCATACCATATATATCATAAGTGCGCTTAGCTTTACTGGCAAAGAGAGTTGCTGTTTCGCTCATCCGTTTAAGATCATGACTGGCCACAACTTCTGCCATCAACACCTTATCCTCATTAGAAGTTTGGATATTATGATCAAACAAACCGGCTTCTCGGAAACTTAAATCCATTCGCCGCAAGATATAAAGCAACTTGTCTATCGCCAACGTTTGGCCTTTATTAACAAAGCGAGAATAAGAAGAATGCGAAACATAATCTCCGCAGATATCTTGCATGGATAAAGCTTTCTTCTTACGTAAAGTCTCAATTAAATCCTTGTGGCTAGTTTTCATCTCATTGCCTCCACTTCTTGATGCGGAATATTTAATTCTCGACATGTTTGAACAATAAATCGGGACTGATGGGGTAAATTTAAGTCTGTATAAAAGAGACTCAGCTTATTTAGTTGGTCAACTGCTATATCAGTATCACCCGTGAAATAGAGATGAATATTCTGATATAATTTTCGCGACAATTTCCAACCTAAGTCGAGCGAATCAAGGTATATCTCATCTAACATTTGATAATAGTCATCCGCTTTCTGTAAATCTCCGGCCGCCAGATATTTGATATATAAGATGCCACAGACATAAAATAAGTTTTCGGCTAAGGCAGGGTCCTTAAGACTTGTTAGTTGTTTCATTGGCTTTTTAACAATGGCTTCGGCTTCTTTGATTGTCATATAAGGCAACAAAAGTTTCAATCCAAAAAAATCATTGTCGCTTAAACCAGTGTATTGGATCATGTGTTTTTGGAATATTTCAAGATGTTGTTGACGATCCAGACTATTTGTCAATTGTTTAACCAAGGCAGTTGCGACCATTAAAAAGCGTTCATCTTGCACTTGCCATGTATGATTAGTATTAGGTTTCTTTTGAAAAGCTGCAAATCTGGCTTGATAGTCATCGATTAGCTCTAGAACTGAACTAAGCTCTTCGTAAGATTTGGCATTATTTAAAATGGCATAATGATGCTTAATTCTGAAGAAGTCTAAGTAATCTTGCAAGAACATCGCAAAGGTCATGTGAAGACGAAATACCAATTTCAAAAACGAATTTGATGCCAGAGACGTTTTCCCATTCACAAATCGAGAGTATGTCGAAGGTGAAATTATCCCTTCACACAACGTTTCAACCGTCATATTACGGTTACGTCTGATATCATCAATCACTTTACCTACATTTTCATCCTGCATAGTTGACCACCCTTTAAAAAAATTCACATCAATGTGTTCATTGATGTCTTTACCCCTTATCTTAACATTGCTTTGAATGTTTGGATGCCTTATTAGACTATTTTATTCACCACTTTATCAAAAGTTGGATAGGTTAGGCTAATTGAGATCGAAATGTTACACTCTAGAATACTCAACTAAAGAACCTGCAATGGGCGATTTCGATCAGATTTCAATTCGGACGCGTGGAACCTTTACACACAATTTTGTCTGAAGCTCCCTCCAGTTTCCACTTCTCAATGGCCACCCTTGCCCCCAACTTTATGCTTACCTCTACCGGTCGCTTTCAGGACTGGCCTTACCTCTGTTAGCTTTGATCATACTACCCAAGGCCATATGCCCCCTTTTATGCAAATATACTGCCCCCAACCAGTTAGAGTTTTAATTTTCCTGATTATATTTTAACTTGGAGTTGAAGTTTAGCACCGATACGACGTATTGATGATGTAGGTCAAATTAGTGAGCTACTAATTTACAGTAACAAAATACCCTTAACCAAGCGTGTGTGTATTGAACACTTCACTTTGGTTAAGGGTTTACTATTTATGCCAATGAGTCTAGATAAGTTTGACAGGCCGCTTCACATTCTCTGCAAGCTTTAGCACACGCTTGGCAATGATCATGGTCATGTTGTCCACATTCAGAAGCACACAGTTGACAAGCTTTAATACATGCAGTGATGAGTTCTGGTAAAAGGCGACTTTCACGTTGAGTGAAACTTAAAACGATACCACAAATATCTGCGCATTCACGGTCAGTTCGGATACATTCAGCCATCATTTGGACATGGTCTTCATTTAAACAAGCCTCAAAACAAGTGTTACAAGCTTTCTGACAGGCTGCTACTTTGTTAGTTAATACCTCGATTGCTTCAGTCATTATCCATCTCTCCTTTATTTTTCTATTTTAAGAGTAAATCTCACAGCTGCTCATTGAAAATGTTATACATTGTTTGGTGATTGTGAGCTTAATTTAACTTGTAGGAGGCGTTAAAGAACTAAGGCTGGCTTTCTACTAGCTTAGTTTGTATTCTAGCCGATTATCACGGACATTCGGCTAGTTTAGGGAAGCAGGTTACGGTGAATAATATTTTGTACAAAAAGCCCCCTTTATGCAAGGGGGGTGGTGGTTAATAATTGAATGAAACGTGGACGTGGTCATAATGGTTAGCCGTGATGCTGCCACGGTCTTCCATTGGGACCCATGAATAACTCCAGTCTCCGTAAATTTGTTGTTCCCAGATGACATAAGAAATGCCATAAGAGCCCATGTTTGCAATCGCAAAGTTCGCAATTGCATCGCCTAATTCTGAACCAACTGGCACCATAAAGTCAACTGCAAGTCCTGTTCCGTGGTCGCCACTGTCGCCTGAACGTAAGCCATAAGCTGTGACACCATACATGCTAACTACCAAATCACGGAAAGCTGCTGCGTTAGCTGATAAGCCTGCTGGATCTCTTTCGATGACTTCTGGCTCCACGTATTCTGGTTCCTCAGGTTCCACGTACTCCGGTTCCTCAGGCTCCACGTATTCCGGTTCCTCAGGAGTTTCAATTTCCTCTTCAGGAATAGCTACTTCTTCCTCTGGTACCGTTACTTCCGGAGTCTCAACTTCCTCTTCAGGAGCTGCTACTTCTTCCTCAGGAACTTCTACTTCTTCTTCTGGTTCTGTAACTTCTGGAGTTTCAATTTCCTCTTCAGAAACTGCTACTTCTTCTTCGGTTTCTGTAACTTCAGGTGTTTCAATTTCCTCTTCAGGAACTGCTACTTCTTTCTCCGGTTCTGTTACTTCAGGAGTTTCAACTTCCTCTTCAGGAACTTCTACCTCTTCTTCTGGTTCTGTAACTTCTGGAGTCTCAACTTCCTCTTCAGGAACTTCTACTTCTTCCTCTGGTTCCGTTACTTCGGGAGTTTCAATTTCCTCTTCAGGAGTCACCGCACCCGCTTCTGGTTCTTCTGTAGGCACATCTGTTTCAAGATTACCTTCGCCTACTTCAGGCGTCGATGGTAAAGTTTCATCTAGCTCAGGTATAGATTCTTCAACAATGTCTTCAGAAACCTCTTCTTCGATAATTTCCTCTGCAATCTCTTCTTCCACAACTTCTTCAGATTCAGCTGGCGTTGCTTCTACCACGACAACCTCAATCTCTTCAACTGCTTCAACAGGTGATAAGTTTACTGGAATATAAACTTCAACACTCTCACCACTCGGTGCATTAACACTCAAACCATCGACTTGATGATTATCGTCAAATTGAGCTGTTAACAATGTATCGGGAAAAATTAAATCAACATTATCAATTTCATTAATGGCGGCTAAATATCTTAAATCAATATCCATCGCTTCAGAGATGACACTCAATGTATCTCCATATTTTACTGTATATTTAAGGGCATTCTCTTCGGTTACTTCAACCTCTGACAATACTTCGTTTAAGTCTCTTGCTTGCCAAGTAACAGCTGTTACCTGTGCTGGTACTGCTAATGCATGACCCGCTAAAGCTAATACTGAACAACCTAACCACAACTTTTTCCTAAAATTCATTAGACGTACCTCTTCCTTCATTTCTGATAGACCTACATTAGCACGTCCATTAGACCATGCCAACCCCTCCACGCCCAACTTAAACAAACTGAATCTTCCCTGTAATATTTCTATCACACAAACTCTCAAAGATTACAATTACGACAAAATATTACACATAACCCACTTATCATTTTTCACTCGTTCAAATAGAATAGTGGGCCACCGGCCCACACCTTATTGTTTTTCTTACAATTTTAATTACAAAATGTGGGCGTCCATCTTTATGTTCGAGTAATTGTTGTTCGAGCATAATAGCTTCCGAATCATGTTTCACTTCCAGAAACTCGAGCACGATTACCTCCGAATCATGTTTCACTTCCAGAAACTCGAGCACGATTACCTCCGAGTCATGCTCCACTTCCAAAAACTGGAGCACGATTACGACCGAATCATGTGCCAGTTTGCAGAACTGGAGCACGATTATTTATGGGCGCCATTCAAGGTTGGCTCAAGCTCTCAAATCGATTAACCCAGGCCAGCCAGCTCTACTTCTTCAACCCTTCGTGTAAATAGTCATGCCATTGGGCCATTCGTTCTTGTTCACGTCCATTATTTAAACCGCTGGTAGATAAGGCGCTTTTCACGAGGTAGTCATTAAAGATTGGGTGGCGTTGGGTTTCGTTATAGGCAGTTTTTCCGTTCGCGATTATCAGTTGAATCGGACATTGCGCTAACAATGACTCGAAGTCATTGAGGACATTATAGGTGATTTTGTGATCATAGCTGCCTTCGCGTTCAACTTGGGCATAGACATCCCAGAGGGCAATGCCGTTAGCTAGTAATAAATTCAAGCGACTTTGGTAATCCAGCGGATCGTCTACATTAAGTGCTGAGAAAACCACGCGCCAAAAGGCATTGCCTGGATTACCGTAATATTGCTGCTTCTTCAAGGATGGCACACCGGGGTGACTCCCTAAGATTAGCACGCGCGATTCGCTATTATAAACTGGCGCAAAGCCGTTGGTTAATCGTATTCTGTCCGTCATGTGATCAGCTCCTTTATTGGTCTTTCTATCATATACTATATCTGACGAATTATGTTGACATTTGCCGTGAACCGTCGTATACTCTCATTAATATCTAATTTAAATTTCATTTAGACATAACTGTGAAGAGTTAGTAGTTTATTGAGGATAGCTAAGAGAGCTCGGATCGCTGTAAACGGGTCTATCGCAATAAATGAACATGAGCTTGGAGTTACTTGAAGGTTTACGCTTTCTGGTCGGCGGCAGCCGTTAGCCTGCATGTTTCAATTGAAACACTGAGGTGTAGTCCGCGAGGGCTGCATGAATCTGGGTGGTAACACGGAGCTTTCCGTCCCTTTATCATACATAAATGTATGATAAAGGGACTTTTTTGTGTTCTGAAAAATGAAAAATAGTAGATAAACAAAAATAGAATAGGAGTTAGACACATGAAAAAAATCTTAACATCATTATTATTATCTGCTTTATTATTGGGGCCAAGCACGACCGCCTTTGCACAGGAGCAAGTTTCAATTGGTGTGGTCGGTGAAGAATATGAACAAGTTTGGTTGTATGTTGCAGAGAAAGCTGCGGAAGAAGATATTGAATTAGACGTTATCTTATTGACAGACTTCAACATTCCGAACATCTCTTTAGCGGATGGTACCCTTGATTTGAACGCTTTCCAGCACGATGTATTCTTGGAAAACTGGAACAAGGAAAATGACGGCGACTTAGTAACCATCGGTTATACGGTTGCGGTACCGACACGCATTTATTCAGAGAAATACGATTCATTAGATGATCTACCAGATGGCGCGAAAATTGCGGTCAACAACGCTCCAACGAGCTTAAGTTACAACTTGCAGACATTAGAAAAAGCCGGCTTGATTTCTTTAGGTGATACAGGTGAATTATTACCGACGCCGGACGATGTGGTTGACAATCCTAAGAACATTGAGTTTATCGAAGTCGATGCGGCTAATATTCCTGCGATTGTGCCGGATGTTGACGCTGCATTCATCGATAATTCTTTCCTAGGCGCAACAAATTTCCAACCAAGCGATGCGATTTATGTCTTTGGTGATACAGCTGAAACCATCAATATTGCGCGTGTGAACAATATTGCAGCGCGTGCTGAAGATGCTGACAACGAGACTTACTTAAAAATCGTTGAATTGTACCAACAAGAGGATGTAGCAGAAGTCATCAACGAAGTAACAAATGGCGGCAGTATTCCAGCTTGGGATATCGTCCGTGAAGCACAAGAAAAAGCTGCGGAAGACGCAGAATAGACTATTTTAGACACGCAAGCGGTAACGTTTGGGTGTCTTTTATTCCAATTTCAGAAAGATATTGTATACTGATAGAAAAGGAGGGATTTCATGCAACACTTAGCTTATCAAGCAACTGCACCCTATCAATGGATCGATATGCGCTCACAAACCGCTTTTCAAGCGGGTCATCTTAAAGGTGCTTTAAATTTAATTCCTGGAAATTTTAAGAAATACGCTGGCGACCTTTTACAAGCGAAGCAACCCATTGCGCTAGTTTTAGATGCCGATTTGGAAAATCAACTACCTGAATTAGAACGACAACTTGACTCACAAGGTTTTACACAACTTGCGGGATATTTATTGATAGCGGATGTTCCACAAGCAGACCTACAAACTCAAGCAACGATTACAGCAGCTGATTTTATTAATTTACCAGCCGGAGACTTTACCTTGTTAGATGTTCGTCATCCAGATGAAATAACGCGTCCAGCTCCAGAAAAGCAACTTCAAAACATTGCTTTAGAAGAACTCGCGTTTAACTACGAAAGACTCCAGCCTGGCCAAACAATTTATACGTTATGCGGTTCGGGTAATCGTGCTACGGCTGCGGCTTCATTTTTAGCCGTTAAAGGCTATCAGTCGGTTGTCATTGAAGGCGGTATGAAAGCCGTACAAGCACTCAATCCCTAAGCCAAAATACGAACTTTAAAACCGGGACCCGTTTCCAAGGGGGTTCTGGCTAACCATTCGGGGCCATATTTTGGTATGCTTGGATTATTAAGAGTAAGTTGGAGGGAACTATGCTGAATTTTGAACCTAAACTGCGTGGAAATGTGTCCTTGGGAGTCAATCCGATTGGCTTGAAGCAGGACGTGGCGAATCAAATTAACTATGTGAAGAAACAAGGCCGTTATGAAGGTCCTAAGAAAGTCTTGATTATCGGGGCTTCTTCGAGTTATGGCTTGGCGACGCGAATTACTTTGGCATTTGGAGCTGGTGCGGATACGATTGGCGTTTCGTTTGAAAAAGAACCCAAGTCAGAGCGTAACTTGGGGACGGCTGGTTGGTACAATAATGTGTACTTCAAGCAAGCGGCAGAGGCTGAGGGCTTAGTGGCAAAAAACTTTGTTCAAGATGCGTTCGGTCATCAGTCGAAACAAGATGTGATTGAGTACATTAAAAGCGAGTGGGACGGCAAAATTGACTTGGTCGTGTATAGTTTAGCATCGAGTGTGCGCGTTGATCCGGATACGGGCGAGCGTTTCAACTCCGTTATCAAGTCGATTGGTCAAACAGTTGAAGGACCGCATGTCAATATTCAGAAAGCTGAATTCCATGAACATGTGCTAGAACCGGCAACGGACGAAGAGATTGCGGATACCGTCAAAGTCATGGGTGGTGAAGACTGGGAATTATGGTTAAAAGCCTTGAAGGAAGCCGATGTCTTGGCGGATGGCGTATTAACTGTCAACTATTCTTACCTTGGCTCTGAATTGAACCGTCCTTATTATGGTGGCGGTACCTTGGGACAAGCTAAAGCGGACTGTGAAGTAAAAGCAGATAATATCAATGAATTATTGGCTGATATTGAAGGTAAAGCCACAATCGTTGTCGCGACAGCTGTCACAACTAAAGCCAGTTCAGTCATTCCATTCTTCCCTGTTTACTGTCTAGGTCTTTACCGCGTGATGGTCGATAATGGCACGCACGAAACGCCAATTATGCATCAGGACCGTATTTACCGCGACATGTTATACGGAGATAAACCGGAATACGACGCCCAAGGTCGTTTACGTCCCGATAGCTGGGAACTAGATCCTGAAGTGCAAGCTGCGACCGAAGCATTGATTAAAGAAATTAGCGCGGACAACTTCAATACGGAGAAAACGGGTTACGATATCTTTATCAAGGAATTCAATAATTTATCAGGTTTCGACGTGGATGGCTATGAGCCGGAGTCGGTGACAATTGAAGAATTATTAGCCTTAGAACCATAAATCGATAGAATAGGTCACACTACTTTACGGTCCTAACTCAAAAGCACCCACAATTTTTTTGTGGGTGCTTTTTTATGGATAAATCGCGAGAGTTCACGCTGTCTCTGATAGCATTCTTGCGACCATACTGATTGCTTCAACTTTTACAATGTAAGTGTCCGACTTCTTTTTATCAACTGTAAATTCCACCCAACCTTGATCAACCAGTTGAATGGTTGCTTGGACTTTTGTCGGAAGAGACATTAGGTAGAACTGACTACTTTCTAACTGACAGACTTGCCCTTTCAATTCTTCCAGCCGCCTTGCAAGATCCAATTGTTGTGCTAATTGTTCACGCTCTTCAAGCTGCTTTTTCTTCTGATAACCTGGATCACTACTCTTGAAGGCATCGATGATATCATCCAATTTCGGATATAACATTAACAGTCCCATAACCACAAAGAACCACCACATCTTAGTCCTCCTCCTTTTTAAAACCGATAATATCTTTCAAGAAAAACAGGCGCTCCATTTGTCAATCGCAAGGGTTTGGCCGTTTTTCACGAAGCGCGAATAGGACGAATGCGAAATACAATCGCCACAAATTTCTTGCATTGATAAAGCTTTCTTCTTGCGTAAACTCTCGATTATTTCCTTATGGCTTTTTCTCATAATGTCACCTCAACTTCTTGGTGGGGAATGGATAAGTCGCGACAAGTTTGCGCGACATAGCACGATTGGTAGGCCAGATTGAGGTATTGTAAAAAATACTTAGTTTATTGATTTGGTCGACTGCACGGTTTTTATCATCGGTAAAATACAAGTGAATGTTCTGAATAAATTGTCGCGATAGTTTCCAGCCTAAATCGATTGAATCCAACTGGATTTCGTCGATTATTTTATAGTAGTGTTCGGTTCGTTTGTATTGCTTGGCAGCCAGGTGTTTAATGTAAAGAATGCTGCAGACATAATATAAATTTTCAGACAAACCCGGTTCTTTCAAATCGGTTAACAGCTTCAATGGTTTTTTCACAACCGCTTCCGCGTCCTTGAGCGACATAAAGCGGAGGAGGAGTTTCAGGGCAATGTCGTCATTGTCACTAAATTGCTTGAAGCTTTTCAGACGTTCTTGGACAATTTCAAGATCTTGTTGGCCCTGAGGGCTTTGCGTCAGTTGTCTAGCTAGAGCTGTGGCGACCATTAAAAAGAGTTCGTCGTAGTTAGACCAACCTTCTTGATTATCGGCATTTCTTTGATAAGCAGCCTGTTTGTTTTGATAGACATCGATGAGATCTTGTACAACCGGACACTTGGCCCGACCGATACTCTTTTCAGATGAACCAATGGCTGCTTAAATCTTATCAATGCGCGACAATATTATGCTGAAAAAAAGCCAAAGTGACGAAGCACTCTGACTTTCTACAGCTACCAACACTCAAAACTTTACAGCCCGTATTTTGGTCAATAAAAAAAGAAGGTATCCCAGCACTACGTTCAGCGATGATTTTAGAAAAGATAACTTTCTTTCAAATCGCCCTGAACCAAGGGTGAAGAACGCCTTCTTCGGTTACTTATTCTTTGTTACGAGGATGCGACGGATCATGCGGGTCATGGCTCAAGCTGGCAACAGACTCGCTAGAGGCATTATCATCCGCCCAAACTGCCTCACGGTTACGAGGATGCGACGGATCGTGTGGATCATGGCTCAAGCTACTTACAGACTCGCCAGAAGCATTATCAGCCGCCTCAACTGCCTCACGGTTGCGAGGATGTGACGGGTCATGCGGGTCGTGGCTCAAGCTGCTGTCAGTACTTAATCTAGCGTCTTCTTTGCCGGTTGGCTGCTCTTCTTTTCTACGATCGTTCGCAGAATGCTCGAGCGGTTTTGGGCGGTGAGGATCCTTGCTCGCTAAGTATTTTAACTTTTTGCTGTCTCTATAAGAGTCCTTTTGTCTCATGAGAATGCTCCTTTGTTTCTAATTGGTGAGCCATTCGTTGGCTGTGTACTGGTTCGTGTCGTTTTGGCTAAAGTCAGTGGCCATGTACAGTTTCTGGTTGTCGGCGTCGTAGGCGTAAAGAAGTTCCTCATTAATCAGTAGTGCGTATGTGGCGTCGCTGTCTTCAAGGCTTGCGTCAACGCTTGTTACCTGTGTATCTTGTGGGAAGCTTGCGTTCGTTTCCAGGTGCATAGCTAGGACTTTTTGGACAAAATCGTTGGGTGTGTCAAATGCCATCCGAAAGTCGTTGTGGTCCTCAAGGTAGGTGTCAAAGTTGTGTTGCAGCAGCTCAAAGGTTGGTGTCGACACTAGCAGTTCAGCCTCGTGTTGGTCGCTTGCTTCAAAGGGCACCAACAAGTCTTCCTCGGTGTCGAGGCCAATCAAGTGTGGCACGTCGATGGTAATTTGGCCGTCTTCTGAAATATACAGGCCGACACTTTGGTAAACGCGGGCATTCTGGTAATTTTCGCGCAAGCCGTAGGCCATTTCTTGGTAGGCATAGAGCTCTTGTGCTTGACCAGTTTCGTCCAACAGTACCACTGGCGCTAGCGTTTCGCGAATTAAGCCGGACCCTAGGCCGTCTTCTATCTCACGCAAGGCTCCCGTTAAAAGAGTCAGGTCTTGATAGATGGCGCTTGTTTCTTCAATTTCGCCCGCCGGGTTAGCATAAAAGCGCAGGCCTTGGCTGTCAGCGTCGTTTTCAAAGTAGTAGGCTAGGTTAAACAGGCCATCCTCTTGAATCCGTAACAGCAATGTCAAGTCGACACCTAAGACGTCAATCGCCGTTTCTGCGGTGTAGAGGCCGACATAATCAGCAGTCTCCGCTGGGGCCACGTAGTCACTGTCGTCTGGGTTAAGAATTTTATCTGGAATAAAGTTTGCAAAAGACGTCCCATGGTCGTGGTGATGGTCGTTTTCTTCTGCCAATACGTTCAGCAATAAAACTTGGCTCGCTAAGAGGAACGAGAGGGTAAATGTCAGATACTTTTTCATTGATCATTCTCCTTTATGTCGGAATCAATAGGGATTGATGCCTGGTATATAGTCATAGGTCACGCCTGCTTGATCTTGAATCATTGTTTGATTGTCTGATGATTCAAAGGTATACAGATGTTCACCGAACAGATGAATCTGATAACTATCCCCTTCCATGATAACGGTTGGATTCGCAATTTGATAGTATTGATAGTCATTTTTCTCTGTATAGTAGATGCCTGGCACCCGATTGTCAATCATGCGTTTAATATCGGCTTGTGACATATCTGGTGTAATTTGTTCGGCAATCTCTTGATAGACCACTTGTAAATCATAAGGTAAATCAAGCTCTTCTAAATAGCGCTGACGCACACTCTCAGAGTAATTTTTCAAGTCTGGATGAGGGAAAGAATGCAGTTCTTCCAAAGTGTCTAGCCAGTCTTGGCCTAGAATATCCTCAGCCTCATGCCCAACATGGTAATCGTCGTCATCATCATCGTCGTGCCCGTGGTCGTGTCCAGGGTCATCATCCAACAGCTGGTGATTCACGTAAATAAACAGTTGGTTTTCTTCAAACAACAATCCTTCTACCGCATAGTCACTAGTCGCAACGAAATAGCCTTGAAAGGGCAAATCAGACAGCGTCATCGTGTCTGCTTCCGCTTCGGCTTGGGCTTGCGCTTGGCCCGTCTGACTAGGCACAAACATCGATAAGACGAACACTAATTTGATTAAATATCTTCTTTTCATATAATTACCTTCATCCTAGTCTATTTTTCATTCATCATTGAGTCTATCATATCAAAAAGCACAGCGTGTGAGAGGATACGCTGCGCTTCTTATTATAATCGTTTAAATCGGGGCTTAGTTGGGAGATTATTCTGCTGATTCTTCTTCAGTTGTTTCTTCTTCAGTTGTTTCTTCTGTTTCTTCAACTGCTTCTTCGTCAGTTGCTTCTTCAGTGGCTGCATCAGCTTTTGCTGTGACTTCGATACGAGGAGCTGTTGTGTCGCCACCTTCGTATAAGCCCATTGCCGCTAATAATTTGTAAGCAACGTCAGTGTTTTCGAAGTTTCCTTCAAACATTGCTGCACCAGCACCAATTGCGTACACAGGCACACGCTCAGGCGAGTGGTCAACTGTTGTAAAAGCGAAACCAGCTTTGTTAGCTAATAAACGGGTCGCTGCAATTGAGATTGGTAAGTAAGAATGGTAACCTTTGATGATATCAGCTTGACCAGCATTACGATCTTCGTAAGCTAACATTGATTGGTCAAAGGCGTAACGTAATTCTTCTAATTCCATCGCAGTAATCGTCATCAAATCAACTTCTTCAGCTTCAGCTTCAGCTTTTTGACCATGAGTCAATACTTCTTCAGTCGCTTCTAAGTCAAAGATAAAACCAAAGTTTTCTTCTAAAGCTGGCACGAAATCTTCGAATGTCATTTCAGGATTTTCTTCTTGGGCAGTAGCAAAGATGCCGTCGAATACTTCTTGAGAGACTTGTTGGTTATCGATTAAGTGGAAGTAACTGTTATAACCCGTTTCAGAGTTACCAATTGTGAAACCACCTGTTGGATGGTCAGCAGTTACAACGATTAACGTTTCTTCTGGATGCTCATAGTAGAAATCAACCGCTTCTTGGATTGCATCTTGGAAATCAATCACTTCTTTGATAGCTGCCGCAGCATCGTTCGCATGTTCTGACCAGTCAATTTTTCCTGATTCAGTCATCATGAAGAATCCTTCTTCGTTTGTTTCTAATACTTCGATCCCTTTAGCAACCATTTCAGCTAAAGTTTGCTCGCCTTCTTCACGGTCCATCGCATATTTCATCGCAGTACCTGCTAACGCTTCAGCTGGTGCGTATACTTTTTCTGTATCAGCCGTAATCGCTTCGAACTCAGCTTGAGTGTCAGCCACTGTATAACCATATTCTTCCAACACTTCATATAAATCTTGCTCAGACCCATCGCTACCCGTACGTGCTCCTAAAGAACCACCCGCGAAAAAGTCAAAACCAGAAGCAGCCATTTGTTGACCAATTTCGTAATAGTTATTACGGTGCTCAACGTTAGAATAAAACGCAGCTGGCGTCGCATGGTTTAACGTCACAGTAGATAAGATACCCACTGACTTACCACTTTCTTTTGCTTTTTCAGCAATCGATTCCGTCTGCTCAGTAAAACCAGGCGTTAAACCAATCACGTTAGAATTAATTTTTACACCATTACCAAACGCAGTTGCAGTTGCAGCCGAATCAGGCACATAGTGGTCAGCATCTGTAGGATTTTGTAAACCAATCACTGGAAACTGAGAGAAGTTTAAAGGCTGAGCTTGAGCCACACCATTACCAGCATTACCATTATCAGGACCTAAGTAATACTCTGCAGCAGACACAGGAATGTTCCCCATCCCATCACCAATAAATAAGAAAACATATTTCGCTTGGTTTTCACTCACTAATGATAAATCTTCAGTTAACGCACGACCTTCTTCTAACGTGACAACTGGCAATTCAGCAAATTGACCTTCCTCTTGCTTAGCAGACGATACAACGGGCGACACAACAGAAAGTAAAACCGACGCACACATCGACAATAAAAGTGATTTCTTCATTTTACAGACGCTCCTTCAAATATGTGATATGAATTTCTTCAATTCAAATACTAACAAAACTTTGTAAAGAACATGTAAATTTTACCCACCGAAATGTAAAGATTCCGTCAACTTTGTGTAAATCCAAACAAACGAAACTCTCCAGGCAAAATAGTCCCTCAACATTCACGCACCCACCACCTGCTCCCCCATTTATGCTGAGCCTGCCGCTGTACCACGCTTCTAATAAAAATAATTATTTAACTACCTTGTGACTTTCAGGTAATGTCCATCTAATTATGTAAAAAGAAAAACCATGATAATCTCTAGACAATGAAAGTTCCTACACTACATTGAAAAAGGAGATTATTATGGCTCAGTTAAATATTACCTTAAATTAGACGAATTAACAGACGCAGTCTTAAATAGCGATATGACTTCTATGATGAAATCACTCACAGTGACTGGATTTAACGCCTATATGGAAGTTGAACGTGATCGCTTTATTAAAGCAGCGAATTACGAAAGAACTGATCACCGCATGGATCAACGCAATGGTTATTATGAACGAGACTTTATGTTGAGTGCTGGAAAAGTAAAGCTACGTGTTTCTAGAACACGTTCTGGCGAATTTCGTACGGAAGTCTTTGAGCGCTATCAACGTCAAGATAAAGCCTTTGTGTTGAGCATGGCAGTAATGGTGGTGAACGGCGTCTCAACAAGAAAAGTCACGAATATCGTGGAAAAACTTTGCGGTGAACAAGTGTCGAAGTCATTCGTATCAGACGTGATGAAAGAACTCGACCCTGAAATTGAAAAATTTAAGCAACGTTCGCTCTCTCATTCAACATTCCGTTATCTATACGTGGATGCGATGTACATTAAGATACGTGAAAATAACCATGTGATATCCAAAGCAGCTTATATTGCACAAGGTGTTAACGAAGAGAATAAACGAGAAATTCTAGGCTTTATGGTCGCTGAAGAAGAATCGACTACCGCTTGGTCCCGATTCTTTATGGGGTTACGAGCTCGTGGTTTACAAACACCTAAAATGATTATTTCAGATGCTCATGCGGGCTTAAAAACCGCCATCCGTGAAGTATTTGTAGGGTCTATTTGGCAACGTTGTACGTTTCATTTTTTACGTAATATTGTCGATCAAATGCCTAAAAAGAATAATAAGACTGAACGTAAATTAGTCGAAGAGATTCTGCGCGCCCCTACACAACAACATGCTCGAGAATTAAAAGCCGTATTTGAAGAAATGGTACAAGATAATCCTAAGTTTGAAAAAGCACTTGAGATTTTAGATTACGGTTTTGAAGATGCGATTCAATATCAACTTGAACCGCAAGCGTATCATGTTTCACTCAGAACCACTAACTCGGTTGAACGATTAAACCGTGAAATACGTCGGCGTGATAGAGTCATTGGAATTTACCCAAACGTTGCTTCTGCAGAGCGACTTATCGGGTCATTGTTGTTAGATTATCATGAAGAATGGGTGAAAGCTGGAAGACAGTTTTCAAGAGATTAATTGTCCGTTGCCCAGTGCCCTTGACCACGAGCCTCCTGAGGCATGACTACTGAGCTAAGCAAGCAACAAATTAGCTTGTCTAAATAGACTACCATGCCTCAGCTCATGGTCAAGGGTACGCTACGCCACTTCGGTGAAAAAACTAAAGGGAGACTATCAAACAAGACTAGAGAGCATCTGGACTATTTTACACAATACTTTGGACTTGACAATAATCTAGCCGTTTCCCATGGATTTTCGGCTAGATTAATGCCTATTCTAGCCGTTTCTCTCGGACTTTCGGCTAGAGTAATGCCTATTCTAGCCGATCATCGCATACATTCGGCTAGAGTAACGCCTATTCTAGCCGTTTCTCACAGACTTTCGGCTAGTTTAACGCCTAATCTAGCCGATTCTCACAGACTTTCGGCTAGTTTAACGCCGAATCTAGCCGATTCTCACAGACTTTCGACTAGAGTAATGCCTATTCTAGCCGATTCTCTCGGACTTTCGACTAGAGTAATGCCTATTCTAGCCGATTCTCTCGAACTTTCGGCTAGTTTAACGCCGAATCTAGCCGATCACCGCAAACATTCGGCTAGTTTAAGCCACTCGCGCCAGTCATTTTTACTCGTAAGAAAACCAAAGCGGTGTCGTTCTCTCTCGTTCACGACGATTATACAAAAACCGCAAATCTTTGAATTCGTGTCGGTCAGTTTGACCGACACTCCGCTTGCTCTTCGCTCATAGAAGCAAGTAATTGGAAGTCTTGAGAATCATGAACAATGTGCAAACAATCGATTACCGTTGAATTATTTTAGGGTTCATTTTATGCCCGGTATCGATCAGACTCGCCTGTATGATAAAGGGTCATATTTTGCAACAAAAAAGGACCACAACTGAAGGGGTTCAGTGTGATCCGAGAGCAAAATTTGACTACCAACATTCGCGTTTCCGGCTTAAGTCCTATGCATAACCTAACCGAAAAATTACAGGCAGAGTCCTACATGCTGTTTCAAGTTACCAGCTCGACACAGCGTTCGCAGGTGCCTCATCATTAGGTAGCAGAGCCGACTGACTCTTCTTTTATCATAACCTAATTTTCAGCTTTTGGTTTTTTTCATTGCATAAATGCACAATTTGATGAAGATGGTCCTTTGCGGGCGCAGCTACACCGTACAATCATTGTTCCAAAGTCAAATCTGGTAGTTGATAGACCGTCTGTAGCGCTGTGTATCGCGATTTCAATCGTAAGGCTAGAAAATCGGCTTCACATAATAAAAAATTATGATACAAAGCTTCAAGCCGTGGCAGTGTATCAGGTTGTTCATCCGTTATCAGTTCGTGAAGGAGGCGATTAACCGCGCGAAAGGCTTGTTGCCCAATGTAAGCTTTATTGACGTAAAGTTGGTCCAATTTGTCAAATATTTCTTGTGCTGCCGTGAGTTCTTGGCGTTTCAATAATTCCAGGTGAGCCGCCTCTAATAATATAATCAAGTTTAAATTGCGCTCTATATAATACGGGTCGGCCGCTCGTTGAAAGGCTCTTCTGACACGCAATAATATAATTTGCGTGCTGACTTGATCTAGAATATAAGTGAACAAATACATTTCCTTGTAAGTCCAATTGTGTACTTGGAATAAATATCTTTTCAGAGAAGCAATTTGTTTATCCGCCACCTCTCCGCCCATTTTTAAACGGATTTGAATCGCCATCATGCCATACGCATCGTATTCACGGTAAGAAGCTGCTTCAAAACGCTCGACGGTCGCCGCCATCTCGGTCAACTCCCCCTCTTTTAACAAGCGTTCCATCAATAACCAGTCTTCGTTAGCAGCCTGGATGACATGATCAAACAATGTTGCTTCCCGAAAACTTAAATCCATTCGTTTCAAAATATAGATTAATTTATCGATTGACATCAGTTGTTGATGGTTAATAAAGCGCGAATAAGAAGAGTGCGAGACATAATCACCGCATATTTCACTCATCGAAAAACCTTTGCGCTTACGTAATTCTTCTACCACTGACTGCTTAGTTGTTAGATCATTCATCTTATCACCTCGCCAATGGGTACGCCTAACGCCACACAGGTTTGGCGCGTTTTTTCTTGTAAATGCAACAACTCCAATTCACCGTATAATTCAAATAATCGCTGCAAATTCTGACAAGCTAAATCCTGATCACTCGTAAAATATTGCCAGATTGACTGATGAATTTTACGTGATATTTTCCAATTAAAGTCCGTCGGATCAATATAAATCTCAGTGAGTTTCTGGTAATAAAATTCTGCTTGTTCGATATTATCTGCTATTAAGTGGCGTGTAAATAAATCACCACACACATGGTACAAACCTTCTGGCAAAGCCGGTTCTTGTAAATTAGTGACTTTTCCCAAAGGAACCTGCAAGATTTCGTCAGCCTCCGTTAAGGCCAAGTAAGGGAGTAATAAATGAAAGGCCGTAAAGTCGTTATCTGTAAAATGACTCAAAGTCGCTAATTCTAACTTGACTGCTTCCAAACTGCTTGCGGCATCTGGCGACTCCTGTAATTGATCCAACAAAGCGGCCGTCACTTTCAGCAAACGTTCATCAAAGTTATTCCAATCTTTATTCTGTTCTTGTTTTTGATGATAATAAGTTTCTAATAAAGCTGATAACATTTCAGTATCCTCGTATGCTTGCGCATGTATCAGCAAGGCGTAGTCGTGCCTATTCTGGAAGAAGTTATGGTAGTCTTGAAGGAACATTGCGAATGTCATGTTTAAACGAAAAATCAAGGTCATAAAGGATTTGGATGACACGAAGGTTTTTCCGTTAACGAGACGTGAATAAGATGACGGCGACATGACGCCCTCACACAAAGTTTCTATCGTCATGTTGCGGTTACGCCTCACCCAATCCAAGGCCTGTCCTAAGTTTTCCATCACATCACCCCTTTATACTTATATCCAATTATAACATTTTTCCCCTTTACAACATACAACTTTTAACATTCTAACTGAGCAATAACGCTTTCCTTAACAAAAGCTGGGGACTATTTTCCGAAAAATTGTGTTGGATTTAAGTTTACCTAACAAAATAAGCTTTAACAAAGCTTAAGCCTTAAGGATATTAAATAGTTACGGAATCGATTATAATTAAAGTAGAAAAACATAACTCTCCTGAAAGGGGGCGATGACTAAATGCTATTACTTTTTTTCTGTCGCCACTTGCTTATCGCTTGATCTTTAGCCTAAACATTAGGAGGTGTCCTCATGAAACATTTAAGACTACGGACCTTAGTCAGTCTTTTGTTGCTTACAATTCTGCTGCCACAAGCTTCGTCGGTAGCTGCCCAACGTTTTAGTAATTTGTCTACACAGAATTCTTCAACCATCGATTACATTTTAGATGCTGTTGTGTCGGAAGATACGGTGCAAAATGACGACTTCATGACCCTCTATCCAGATTTTGTCAGTCTAACTCAAAATTTTATTTTCCATGATATTTACTTAGAAGAAGCGAGCGGATCGACTGTTGAGGATGCATTAATCTTCTTCGAAACAGCGACCGAACCTACTTATAATGAGTTAGAGCCCGGCGAAAGTTACTTGAGTTATTTGCTTTTCACAGAAGATAATACCAATGCTGCTGAAATCTTGTTGTATTACATTGATGATGAAATGTATTATGCCGGCCTCACCAATTTAGATTTAGATTTGAGCGCTGGAATTATTGACGAAGAGTTGCTGATTGAGTGGGTTAGTCAAGAAGCAAGCATTGAAGAAGTTGCGGCAGCCACTCCACGTGTGGCGGGGATGTCTCACGTACAATACAATGGCGAGTTCTTCCAAATCTTGATGATTCCGACCAGTGATGTCGAAGGTAATCTGATGATTGATTTCATGGTGATTTATAACGGCCAAGTTTTCGACAGCTATCCGGTTGAATTAAATGAAGCCCTCAGTGCGCCACAAGACTACATGATCAATACGTTCGTTAGCTATTTCAATCCTGAATAGAATTTGCAGAAGTTGCCTCTGGTGAAGGGGCAACTTTTTTGTAATATAAGAGTTTATAAGTTTTATGTTGATTTATCATTCTTTGTACTTCGCCGAGATACGTTAAGTATTTCAACTAAAGCCAAACTCTATTATAAAGTTAAAACGGCTCAATGGTATATAACGTCCTCGGCCTCGTCCCAGGTTTTCTTGGTGGTTTGTTTAAGTATTTTGGCAGTGTTTGGTTTATAATAGGCATACAAACTTATAACAAGGAGTGAAGAATATGTCCAAGCAACCACAGATGATTGTTGTCGATTTCGAAATAGAATTGGATAAGTATCAATTGACGGATTACGGAATTAGTGAGGCGACGTCGATTTATTGCTCATTAATTACGGAAGAAAAATATTCAAACTATCAGGAAATGGATAATCTCGCTCTTTTAGAATTAAGTGCGAAAGAAGATAAAGCTTTACGACGGTTTGTTGATAAGGATTTAAAGACAAAAATTCTCCAATATAAGAAAAAACAAATGCGTCCCCTGTTAATGTTAGATGCGATTATGGAGACGGTTAAAGAATTAATCATGAACTATTCTGAAAAGCATTCGTATCTATCGCTGGCTGAAATTGCTGTGACGGGTGATGTTACGACCTTCCAGAATCCGGAATTTGAAAATACGCTCAATTCATTGACGCTTGAAGCTAAACAAGCTTTGATTGATTCACTTGGCTTTGAATCGGATGATGAATTGGTAGATTATTTGATGAATCTGTACGACGATCCTTTCGGTCTTGATTTTGACGCGTTTGATGATGAAGATGACGATGCTGACGATGAAAATGACGATGATGATGCTGGAAGCGTGATTTTCCATGACTTTGGTGATCATCACTGAGTTTTCGTTAAGACACGACGTAGAATGATTAGCCAACTAACAAAAGCAGCAGTCCCAAATGATGTTGGACTTGCTGCTTTTATTGTGTACGTTTAATGGTCTGTGGCTTGGCGCGTATTGTGTTCGTCTAGTTGAAACGCCGACTTGTTGCTCCAGATGAAACACAAAAGATTTTTCGGAAGACAACCAAGGCGGTGTCGTGTCCCATAGTCCAGGACGATTGAATTAGAACCGCTAGATAGTTGAATCGTGGCGGCTTTTGGACCAACACTCCTACGTACTGTTTCAATTTTTTCGAATGATTAGTCGACTTCTCCACCTTCAACGACGATAGAATCAGCATCAGCCGCATCTCCATAAGCTGGTGCTAAGGTTTCTTCATAGTTTTTATGGAAGAATTCTTCTTCACCGAGAGCTACAATTGTTTCATTTAACCAATCCAATAATTCTGTGTTGCCTTGTTGGACAGCTGGTGCAATCGTATCTAGGTTTCCGAATGATTCAACACCTACTGTAAAGCCAGGATTTTCAATTGCCCACGCCAATACTTCCGTATTATCTGTTGAGAAAGCATCACCACGACCATCAAGTAGTGCACCATAGGCATCACTATATTGATCATATTTCTGCAAGGTTACTTCTGGATATTTTTCAGTAAAATAAATATCCGCAGTTGTTCCTTTAGCCACAATCAATGTTTTGCCATTTAACGCTTCAACATCTGTAATAACTGCACCTTCAGGTGATACAATCCCTAACGATACTTTCATGTATGGTAACGCAAAATCAACTTTTTCCTTGCGTTCCTCAGTTACTGTGAAATTTGCTAGAATAATATCCACTTTAGCTGTTTCTAAATATTCTACACGGCTAGCTGGATCAACCGCTACGTACTCTACCTCAACACCCAATTCTTCAGCAAGCCGATTTCCAAAATATATATCATAGCCCTGATATTCGCCATTTTCATCGACATACCCGAACGGTTTCTTGTCACTAAATACACCAATGATTACTTTACCACTCTCTTTTATTTCATCTAAGTTTCGAGCTGTACCATTGGCTTCTGCGACGGTTCGATTAGACAATGTGAACGTTAAAGTGACCAGTGCAGCAAGAACGATTTTAATCCATTTTTTCATTTATATTTCTCCTTTTTGATTAGCCTTATTTAGATAACTACTGAGAACTCAAACATATTTAAAAATTGTTTGGCGCGTTCTGTACATGGTTGATTAAAGAACTCATTTGGTTGATTTTCTTCGACGATTTCCCCCTTATCCATAAAAATAATTCGGTCTGCTACAGCACGAGCAAACTGCATCTCGTGAGTTACGATAATCATCGTACTGCCTTCCTTCGCTAATTCCAGCATCACATCCAAAACCTCACGAACCATTTCAGGATCCAATGCAGCAGTCACCTCATCAAACAGCATCAGTTCTGGCTGCATCAACAAGGAACGTACAATGGCAACTCTTTGTTTTTGACCACCAGACAATTGACGTGGATAAGCATCTTTTTTATCTAACAAACCTACTCTAGTAAGCAATGCTTCAGCTTCCTGAATGACTTCCTGTTTATTGCGTCTTTGAGCTTTTACTGGTCCCAGTAAAAGATTATCTATTATGCTTAAATGTGGGAATAAGTCATAACTTTGAAAGACCATCCCAATTTTTTGTCTAACCAGGTGCATATCTTTTTGACGGTGACTAATTTTCTCACCATTTAAATGAATGCTGCCAGATTGAATCGCTTCTAAGCCATTAATACAGCGAAGCAACGTACTCTTTCCACACCCTGAGGGGCCAATAATTACAACAACTTCCCCTTGTTTCACTTTAAGTGATAATTGCTTCAACACTTGATGTTGATCGTAACGCTTATTCAAATCAGCTATTTCCAATAATGATTTTTCTTGACTCATACTTGCCTCCTTTAAGATCTCGTTTCTCAATCCTCTATGTCTGCCAATATTTTTCTAGTTTCGTGGAGATTAGTGACAAGGGATAACAAATAGCGAAATACATAAAGAAAATCGTCCCATAAATCCACAGGGAAGCTGTAGGGTTAGTTAACCGCGAGGTCTCAATAATTTGTTGACCAACCTTCACAACCTCCACCACACCAATTAATACAATCAACGATGTCGTTTTAATCATTCGCGTTATCAAGTTCAACACTAACGGCAACAAACGTCGAAATATTTGTGGCAAAATAATATAAAACATCACCTGCTGCTTGGTTAAACCAATCGATAAACCACTTTCTTTTTGATGCTTAGGAAGAGATTGAATCGCTCCATGCACCAAATCTCCCATCTCAGCAGTTCCCCAAATTGAAAAGACAATAATCGCAGATACTTCACCAGATAGATTAATACCAAATGAGCGCGTTAAGCCAAAATAAACCAAAAACAATAATACTAATTGAGGCATTATCCGAATGAACTCAATATAAAGGCGAGTCGCCCACTGAATCAAGGGATATCGAATTGTCATGATAAAGCCTAACACTAAGCCCAATATTAACGAGATTAGGACGGATACTAAGGAAATACTTACTGTGACCCATAACCCTTCAAGTAATCGCACAAAATGACGCCCTTGAAATAAAACATTAATGCCCGAATCCAGCATATCTTAACCTCCTTTCAGCGAAATGAAAGATGATGAGAATAGGTAATAAAATAACCACATATGCAATCACTAACATCAATAAAGCTTCATCTGTATTGTAATAAAGACCTATCAAATCCTTCGCTACATACATCAAGTCTGGTAAAGCCACCACACTAAAAACAGAAGTTTCTTTAATTAAGAAAATAACATTCGCTAGTAAAGCTGGAAACGAAATTGTAAGTGCTTGAGGTAATAATACATGCCGAAGCACTTGGCCTTTCGTCAAGCCAATACTCAAGCCAGATTCAAGCTGAATCGCTTCAATGGCTTCAAGTCCACTTCTAAAAGCCTCCGACATATAGCTTCCTCCAAGAAAGGTCAAGCCAATAATCCCACACGTTTGTGAGCTCAATAAAATGCCAACCTTAGGTAAGCCAAAATATAAAAAAAACAATTGAATTAATAGCGGGGTATTTCGCGATAACTCAATATACACACTACTTACTTGGGCTAGTACCGGCACTTTGAAATATCGTAATAAGCACGTGATCAGCCCCACGACTATCGCTCCAACTATCCCAATCAAAGCAATTGTGAAGGTTAATTTGGCTGCTTCAATATAAAGTGGAATATATTTGATGATAAACTCTAAGTCCATATCGATTCCTTTCTTATAATGATAACAATGGATTATTTCTAATTTCTATTTAATCCTTTTATCATATTATACGCTCTTTCGTCTTTCTGTGTATTAGTTATAACTTGATGCTAGCCTTGAGTTTTTCTAAATGCAGCTGACGAAAACTTTCATAAACTTAAAATAACCAAACGATTCCAAATACTCCCAACTTTCTTTTTCCCACTCAATTACGCTCGGCGGTGTCGGATCATATTTTGAAAGGGTGCAAAAAAACCACCTTCTCGATGAAAAGGTGGCTCAACATTTAGATTGAATAATAGTCAGGCGAGTGAATGGATTGGAGTACTTCAACACGATTGCCAAGCGATTCCTCAGCATACTTCAGATAGTTCTTGGCTTGCTCAGACAGTTTCTGATTCTTCGGTGCAATCCAACAAATGTAGTGACTCTCCGACGTTTCGAGCGGTATCGATTCGACATGGCGCTCAGTCATCAAGTTGGTCATAATCCGCGAACCGGTCAAATAAGCATCCGATCCCATAATAATATTAATCGCACTCATCCGGTCACTCACGACCACCTTGCGATGGTTGGCCTGCACTTCCAACGGATGCTCGGTCAAATAATCATTCTGATGATCATTGTGCTCAAAGGTAATTGCCGGAAACTCCATCAAATCCTTGTATTGGACTGATAAACGACCCGCCAAAGGATGACCCTTGCGAACAAACACTTGCGGTTGGAATTCCCACATCACATGATGCTGCAAATTCTCCTGCTCGAACAAACGCATCAAGACACGACGATTGAACTCACTTAAATATACAAAACCTAGTTGACTCGTGTTCTGAGCCACATTCTTAATGACCGAATACGTATCGACCTCAAAGAAACGATACACAAAACGCTGACTATTCTGAGCCGCAATTAACTTACTAAAAGCCTCCGAAGCAAAATCATAATGTTGACTCGACACCGAAAACCACTGACGCTCCGACTCATTATCCACAAAGATATCCCGCATAATATCCAGCTGATTCAAAATCTGTCGCGCCTGCGAAATAAACTCATACCCCTCATGCGTAGCCGTCATCCCACTACTCGAACGCACAAAAAGCTGCTGCCCAACCTCCTGCTCCAACTCCTTCAAAGAAACCGAAATCGTTGAAGGCGACACAAACAACAACTCCGCCGCCCGATTGATCGAACCCGTCCGCTCAATATAATCCAAATACTTCAACTGCTGAATATTCACACACGCCACCTCACTTCTCTCCACCTATCATACAAGATTTTTCCAAACATTCAAATACCCTAGGCGAAATAAGTTCCCACAACGCCCCCGTAAAAAGGCGCCCCTTTCAGCCACCATCCGTAAACCACTGACGAACGACCATGGGGAGGCTGTTAAGTAGGGGCTCGTGTAGGGGCTGGGAGGTTCGTGACTTAGGTCTGGTAGTTTATAAACGTTGTGTAGTCCTGGAAGTGAATCGTGCTTGAGCTTCAAGAATAGGAGCACGATTAAGGTGGTATCATGACCCAGTTTAAAAAACTCGAGCACAATTAGAGTGGTATCGTGTTCCAGTTTGAAAATCTCGAGCACGATTAGAGTAGTATCATGCTCCAGTTTGAAATACTCAAGCACGATTAGGGTGGAATCATGCTCCAGTTTGAAATACTCAAGCACGATTAGGATTGAATCATGCTCCAGTTTGAAATACTAAAGCACGATTAGAGTGGTATCATGCCGCAGTTTGAAAAACTCAAGCACGATTAGGGTGATATCATGCCGCAGTTTGAAAAACTCGAGCACGATTAGGGTGGAATCATGCCGCAGTTTGAAAAACTCGAGCACGATTAGGGTGGTATCATGCTCCAGTTTGAAATACTCAAGCACGATTAGAGTGGTATCATGCCGCAGTTTGAAAAACTCGAGCACGATTAGGGTGGTATCATGCTCCAGTTTGAAAAACTCGAGCACGATTAGAGTGGTATCATGTTCCAGTTTGAAAAACTCGAGCACAATTAGAGTAAATTGGACCCTTAGTCAAGGACATTTTTCAAAACGGCCTCTCTTTTTTAAAAACCTCCCTTTTATAAGGTTTAACCTTCAATTTACATTGCACTTTCATTCACATCACAAGTTCTGACTGCTGGAATTTCTGGTGTTTCAATTAAATCAGCTAATGGATAATAGCCTGTTGTCACAAATTCATAGTATTGACGAGGAGCTAATTTAGCTAAGCCCCATTGGTAGCGACCATGGTTGTAATAGTTCATATAGTGATCGATAGCTGCTTGTAATGCTTCAAATGTCTGGCATCCTGCGATATCTACTTCGTCTTTCATATGACCATAGAATGATTCTTGAGGGGCATTATCCCAACAGTTACCACGTCGAGACATCGATTGAATCAGGTCATGATCCTCAAGTAGTTCTTGGAATCTCATACTCGTGTAGTGTGAACCTTGATCTGAATGGATAATCGCCTCATGATTCAACGTCATGCCTTCTTCTTCAATTAACTGATTAATCGTGGCGAGGACGAATTCAACTTCTAAAGAAGCGCTGAGTTGGTACGCTAAGATTTCATTTGTATAAGCATCTTTGATGGTGGATAAATAAGCTCGCTTATCCTGACCATATAAGCAATAAGTAATGTCTGTTAATAAAACAGTTCGTGGACCAAAGGCTTTGAACTGTCGTTGAACGAGATTCGGTTTGATGGAATGTTCTT
>NZ_WJQT01000049.1 GCF_009659375.1 Fundicoccus ignavus | reverse complement strand
TCATCCTTGTATATTATATTTAGGGTTTTAACCTTCCGGTTTTTACTGGATAACCCTATGAACCTCTTTTCGATTACCTCATCTCCTAAGATATGAGATAATTAGTTTATTGGATTGAGAGGCTAGCCGTTTCATCCTTGAGTCCTTGAACTCGTAATCGAAAGACTGGTTCCTCTCTCTGATAAGCTGATTGCGAATGAGTTAGATGTTGAAAGCTTTGTGCTTTACTCCGTATCTATAACAAGGTAGTGACGCTTTTCAGACGAGTGGCTATTCAATCCAAAATTAGTTGAAGAAGGTGTTGAAATGTTCTTTTTAGGTATTGATATTGGCAAACGAAGTCATGTAGCTTCTGTTATGAATGAAGAAGGAAAAGTAGTAATCAAAGGCTTTTCGTTCCCCAATTCATCTGAAGGTGGAGAAAAACTTCTCCAAAAAGTTACCTCTATATCCACCGTTGATCAATTTAAAGTGGGAATGGAAGCGACGGGTCATTACTGGCTGTCCCTTTTCTCCTTTTTGGATGAATTTAACTTTAACACTCATGTTATTAATCCTATTCAAACCGATGGCTGGCGTAAAGGAACCGAGATTCGTAAGCGAAAAAATGACATTATCGATTCTGTATTAATCGCCGATCTCATCCGCTATGGAACGTTTGTAGAAACCTCTCTATCAGATGAGAATATCTTTTCATTAAAACAACTCTCTCGCTACCGAACCTATCTTGTCGGTACCGCTAGTGACTTTAAACGGAAAATTATCGCAGTATTAGATCAGGTGTTTCCAGAATACGATACACTTTTTAGTAAAGTGGGCATTTTTGGAAAAGCATCAAAGGAAGTTTTGTTAGAACTGAGTTCTCCTGATGCTATCAATCATATTTCTGCAGGGACCCTAGCTGATTTATTGGGGGAAGCCAGTAGAAATCGCTTAGGTATGAAGAAAGCTGAAGAACTAAAAACCGCTGCCTCACACTCCTTTGGAATTAAATTTGCCCAGGAAGCATTCACATTCCAATTACGTTCAATGATTGAACAGTTGAAATTTCTTGAAAAGCAAATAACAGATACAGAAAAAGAAATTAAAAAGATTATGGATGATATTGATTCTGTGATAGAAACAATCCCAGGTATCGGTCCAATTAACGGTGCGACAATACTAGGAGAAATCGGTGATATAAACAAATTCTCCTCACCAGCTAAATTAGTTGCCTATGCCGGTATTGACGCGTCTGTAAGACAATCGGGTGAGTTCGAAGGAACCCATAACGTTATGAGTAAACGAGGCTCTCCTTATCTTAGAAAGGCTTTATTTTCTGCTGCATTAGTAGCCTCAAGATACGATCCAGTATTAAAAGCATTTTACGATAAGAAAAGATCTGAAGGTAAACATCATCTTACAGCCTTGGGAGCCGTTTCACGCAAACTCTGTTACATTATTTACGCTATACTTAAAAAGAATGAACCGTACGAAGTTCGATTACAGTAAATTTTAAAAAATACACTCTTTGAGCTTATTTGGTGTGCCCTCAATTTCTAAAATTTAACGTAATGTTTTTACAACTTATTGCTTGACTTTATATAGTTAGTCTTTC
>NZ_WJQT01000048.1 GCF_009659375.1 Fundicoccus ignavus | reverse complement strand
GGTTCTTTGTCAAATAGTGTTGGTGAATATTTAAGGCGATAGATTTAGTTCTATCGTCTTTTTTTGATGTAAGTATATTAGTCATCTGTTGGATTAGAGTATATTCGTCTATAGAGCCGCTTCGTCACAAAAATACAATGGGCGTACAAGTTCAGCATTAAGTTGTTGAAGCTGGGTTGAGATTAAAATCCGACACCTTAAGTGACCGTAATTGCGATAACCATAGCCAGATCGTTTGATCATCTTGATTTTGTTTACGGTACCTTCCACAACGCCATTCGAGAGTGTATAAGTTAAGCTGTTTTCAATATCCAACGCGTAGGAAGTTAATGTTCGAAACGCTGTTCTCACCTTGTGTGGGAAGACATATTTTTTACTTTCTATTAAGGTGTTCTCAAAAGCTTGGAAACGCCGGTAGCGAATGGCCTCAATCAGTCGGTGCACAAAGTCATAAGTACGTGCCAGTTGAGCATCCAGTTGGATTAAATAGTCTACCATGCCTTGTTCACTGATCAACCCATCAAATAATCGATGGGGATGATAGTGGGTAAAATCCAACGCTTCGCGCGGCTTCAAGAGCAGCTTCCACAATCGTTTAAGCTTGGTATAATCCCGGGGCTGAGTATAGCGTAGCCGATTCATAACCCGAATGCGATACGCGTTTAACACTCGGTTTAAGAGCTGAACGATATGGAAGCGGTCAATAATGACATGGGCATTCGGGAATAACCGCGGTAAAAAGTCTCGATAAGGGGAATACATGTCCATGGTGATGGTTTTCACCTGCCGCCGTTCTTCCAGTGAGAACCGTAAGAAATAATCCCTTAAATACCCTTGAGTTCGGTCTTCAAGGATATCCACCATTTGATGTGTCGCGTTATCCATTAACGCACACGACATTGCCTTGGGCACATTTTTAACCGATTTAAATTCATCGATCGCCAAGTGGGACGGTAAGCGGCTAGGCTTAGGATTTAGGTTGTCCCCATAGGTTATTAATTGACGGATGACCGTTGTAGTTGAAACATTCAGGTGTTGGGCGATTAAGGTCATGGACTGCATCTGAGCTAATTCTTCAATGATGACATACTTCACCGCATTAGAAATAAAACAATGCCGACGAGTTAAGGGAGTGATGGCCACTGTGGTCCGACGGCAATGTTTACACAAATAGCGTTGTTTCTTTAACTTTAAATAGACAGGTTGAAAGTTGTATTGTCCCAATAAAACAACGGAATTCATCGTACCGTTTCGAATGATATCGTGACTACTTTGATTTAGACAGCCACAATGAGAACAGGCTTGAGGCAGGTGATCGAGATGCCCCGTCACCGTGAGGACTTTTCGATGGGACCCCTTCACGTCAAGGGAAGCCGATTGAGCCGATGGACGAAATTGTTGAACATCTCCATAGGATTCTTCTTGTAAACCATGCGTTAATTTAATGTGAGGGTCTTTAATTCCTAGTAAAAGAGCGGTAGAATGTAAGTAAGCCATGTCGATTTCCTTTCTTATGTGTTTGGTCGTACTTACATCATAACGGAAATCACTGGCTTTTTGTGTATACAAAAATAGTGCTGATGATTTCTCACCAACACTAAAAATTATAGAACC
>NZ_WJQT01000046.1 GCF_009659375.1 Fundicoccus ignavus | reverse complement strand
AGTTTCTGAGACATACTTGCCATCTTTTTTCCGTTGCTTTACACACTCCGTTAGGAGGTATTCAATTTGTCCATTAATTGAACGGAAATCATCTTCCGCCCAAGCCGCTATCTGTTCATAGAGCTTTGCAGAAACTCTAAGCGGGATTTGTTTTTTGGCACCCACTAATAAAGACTACCTGAGTTAACAATTGGTGAAACTTCACTGTTGCCGCATAAGACTACCAGTAAGTTCGACACCATTGCTGCTTTTCTTTCTTCATCCAATTCGACGACATTGTTTTCTTGAAGTTTATCTAAAGCCATTTCGACCATTCCTACCGCACCATCTACAATCATCGCTCGTGCATCAATTAAGGCAGAAGCTTGTTGTCTTTGTAACATCGCGGCTGCGATCTCAGGCGCATAAGATAGATGGGTAATTCGCGCTTCAATAATTTCAAGACCTGCAAATTCAACGCGTCTTTGGATTTCATCTTTAATACGACTTGCTACAACTTCACTTGAGCCACGTAATGAACCATCATCCGGTTCACCGTCTCCAGTCGTATCGATTTCAAAGTTTGTATTTACATCATAAGGGTACTGACGAATAATGTTTCTTAAGGCTGAGTCTGTTTGAAGTGATAAATATTCTTTAAAGTTATCAACATTAAACACCGCTTTGGCTGTGTCATTCACTTTCCACATGACCGCAATCCCAATTTCCACTGGATTCCCTAAATAGTCATTGATTTTTTGTTTGCTATTATTTAAAGTCATGACTTTTAAAGAAATCTTTTTGTTTCCTAATTCAACACTAACCCCTTCACTACCCGTCTTCAAAATGGAGCGATTTTCTTCTTTAACGTCGCCACTTTGACTTAATTTGGTATTGGCTGCCGGGTTAAACGTTTGAGAGAATGGATTAATAAAGTAAAATCCTTCGCCTTTAAGTGTCCCAATATATTTACCAAATAATGTCAGCACTAATGATTCTTGTGGTTTCAATACTTTTAGCCCCAATAACATAATCCATCCAAGCACCCAGTATGAGATACTGATCACTAATAAAGCGACATTCAGTGCATTGCCATCCCCTTTATCAAGAACATTAACGTTCACGATAAATAAAACAATTGAAACTAAGAGTAGAACAAAATACAACCCTAGTACAAAGAAACCTTTATTTTTGCCTTTTAATTGAATTTCTTCAATGTTATCGCTCTGGCTGAGCTTTTTCTCAACTGTATTCATATTCTCTCCTCTAAAATCTATTTGATATCATTATGATATCAGTAAGAATCTCGTCTGTCAATCCCTAGAAGTTAATATTTGATTAAGAATCTGCCAATTAAGATGAAAGTTTTAAGCTTTTTAAAATCCGAAATGGTATACAGGGAATACAAAGAGAGCGATTAGACTAGCACCATGCTTACCTTGGAATTAAGCAAAAAACACCCTACCGATTATACTCGATAAGGTGTAAGAACAGGGAGTGGATCTTTCAAACAGAAATTACTTAAGGTTGATTGATTGACTGATATTGCTTAGAGGTAAACTCACGCTCTGTTAAATATTCACTCAAACTATAATAACAAACCTCCGCCACTGAGAATAATGCAAAAGTCACAATCGCACAAATGGCTAAATACAAACTATCTGGCAATCCATTTAAAAAAGCAAATGGTCGCATCACTAAATAAAAATAATTGCCATTAACCAATGGATTAATAAAATAAACAGTCATCATATAAACCATCATAAAAATAAAAGGTATTTGCTTATCCGATTTTTGAATCCTAAAATCATAGGCTATCATCGCAAAGAATGGCAATAGCAGTGTAATGGTATGATTCACCAAAAAACTCACGCCTAATGGATGAGTAATCCCTTGAACACGGCTCGGATAGAGAAAACTTAATAAAGCAAAAAAACCAGTAAAAGATAAAATCTTAATGACCTGCTTATTTTTAGTCGCTAAATAAATAATCCCTAAAATACTATTGATCCGGCTGATATGTAATGGCATTGACTCCGATAAATCAAATTTAAATAAAA
>NZ_WJQT01000045.1 GCF_009659375.1 Fundicoccus ignavus | reverse complement strand
TGATTATTCCGCGCTCTCAGGACCACCAATATCCATATCGAGTCCACCAGGCCAACCGTTAAATTCACGTAATAACCAAACTAAATCCGCACATCGGGTCCACCTATCCATGGATCAAGTCCGCTTTTCGTGCCTCTTTTATGTATAGTTACTTTGGAAGTGTAATTGCTTCTAACTATATATAAAGGAGGCTATTTTTATGGCTAGAAAAATCCCTGTGAAACTGGTAATGAAATATCGCGATCAAGGTTTATCGCGGAATATGATTGCGAAGACACAGAAAGTTGGAAAAAGTTCAGTGAGTGAGGTTTTTAAACGGGCTGAGGAGCTTCAACTATGTTACCAAGACATTGAGTCATTAACAGATATCGAAGCTTATCGTCGCTTCTTTCCAGAGCGTTATCAGTCGGAAATTTTGTATGACGCTCCTAATTATGACGACATTCATAAAGAACTTCAGCGCGTTGGTGTCACTTTAAAAATCCTATGGCAGGAATATGTTGACCGTTGTCGAACAAAAGAAAGTATCGCGGTTGGGTATTCAAAATTCTGTAACGATTATCAAAAGCACATTGCCAAGTATCGGTTGACGAATCATCTGACCCATAAACCAGGGGTAACGGTGCAGGTGGACTGGGGAGGCTCTACGATGCAGTTAGTCGATTTAAATACTGGAGAAGTTATTCCAGTCTATTTATTTGTAGGAACGTTACCATACAGTCAGTATACTTATGTAGAAGCGACATTGGATATGAAGAGTCATACTTGGCTCAAATGCCATGTCAATCTATTTGAATTTTTGGGTGGAACGCCGATCCGACTAGTTTGCGACAATCTCAAAGTAGGCGTAGTGAGTCATCCTAAAGAGGGAGATATTGTATTAAATGCACACTATGAAGCCCTAGCGAATCATTATGTGATGGCCATTATGCCAGCTCAAGTTCGAAAACCCAAACAAAAAGCAGCCGTTGAAGGTGCGGTAGGAAAAATTGCGACTGCTCTCATCGCCTCTCTACGCCATGAGACCTTTTCTTCTTTTGCGCTGCTGAAAGAAGCAATTCGAGAAAAGTTACTTATTTATAACGCGAGACCTTTCCAAAAACGCGAAGGGAGTCGTCAGCTTGTCTTCGAAGAAACTGAACGGGATAAACTTCGTCCACTGCCTTCGGTTCCTTATGAAATTGCGGACTGGGTCTATGGACGTAAGGTGAAATATGATTGTCATGTAACATTCCAAAAGAATAACTACTCGTGCCCCTATCAATACTTGAAGAAAACAGTTGATTTGAAGGTGACGAGCCACTTAGTCGAAATCTTCTATCAACATGAACGAATAGCGACACATAAGCGGTTTCCAGTTTATCAAGAATATGCATTCTCTACCTTACCTGAACATCTGCCAGATCAATTTAATCAACCAGAATGGAATGACCAACGGTTACTACGATGGGCAGAAAAAATCGGTCCTTTTACATGCAAAGTCATTACACGAATTTTTGAGAGTGTACAAATCAAAGAACAAGGGTATCAATCTGCTTTATCTGTCTTAAATCTATCTAAGAAATATTCGGATAATCATTTAAATAAAGCTTGCCAGATTGCGTTAGAGCGAGTTCATTCACCAAGATATCGTCAGTTGAATGCTATATTGACAAATCCAGTGAATAAATCACTATTTAATTCGATGGAGTTAGAAGCACCCGTTACTCGCATGGGATATGTTAGAGGTTCAGACTATTATGGAGGTAAACAACATGATTAATTCAGAAACCATACGTAAATTAAGACAATTAGACTTAGGAGAACTCGTTGCTGCTTTAGAGTTACAAGAAGCCGATATGGAGACACGCCATCTAACCTTCGATGACAGGTTTCAGATAGCGACAGATTACCTCTATCAAGAGAAATATAATCATCGAATCAAAGGAATCATACATCGTGCTAAACTACGAATCAAAGAAGCAGATTTAAGATCGATTCAATATGAGCATCGAGATATCAATCGCGAGATGCTTCAGGATCTAGGTACTTGTAACTTTGTTAAGCACCATATGAATGTCATTTTTCAAGGTTTTACTGGTTCAGGTAAGACATACTTGAGCTGTGCACTTGCTAAAGAAGCATGTAAATTAGAAATTCGCACACGATATATAAGGTTACCTGATTTATTAATAGAGCGAGATGAAGCATCGTTCAAAGAACAAGGAGTGGCGAAACTCCTCAATAAATATTCTAATTACGGCCTGTTAGTGCTTGATGAATGGCTTCTTGACGATCTTTTGGACGAAGATCTCAAATTTATTTTTGAACTAATTGAACGACGCCACGATACTCACTCCACAATCTATTGTACACAATTTCGAAAAGCAGATTGGCATCAAAGATTAGGTGGTGGTATTCACGCCGATGCGATTATGGATCGAATTGTACATAAAGCCTTTTGGTACGATACTGGAAAGATGAATATGCGCGAATTTAATGCTCAAACAGAATAACAAATGAACCTGATATGCGGACTAGTGGACTCGAAATGGCTATCCAAAGACTCGTCCTGCTGGAGAGGTGGATCTGAGAGCGCGGAATAATCA
>NZ_WJQT01000044.1 GCF_009659375.1 Fundicoccus ignavus | reverse complement strand
TGAGTATTGCGGATAAATAGAGCCACTTGAGCGGAGATTAGAGCCACCTGATGCATGAAACAGAGCTACCCAGTGCGGAAGGTGAGCCAGTAAATACAGAGATGCCCCTAGCCATTGAGATAAGCTAGGGGTATTTGCTTGATCATAAATCATTTTAACAACTAATTTTTTAAATATTGATTGCTGTTGATTTGTCTTTATAATCTATTTCTTTTTTTATAGTTAGCTCCTAATCCCATGACGTTCACGCATCGATACGTCGCCATCTATCAAAATTTTATAGGAATCATGGACAATCCGGTCTAAAATCGCGTCTGCTAATTGAAGGTTTTCAATTTTCGTATGCCATCCTTCCGGTGCGAATTGAGAACAAAAGATGGTGGATGCATTCTTTAACCGAGCCTCAATTATTTCAAACACATGTAAAGAGTCTTCTGCGGATAATGAAGACAATAACCATTCATCCAAAATCAGGACCCTAAACTTCCGATACTTTGTCACGAGTTTTCGATAGCTACCATCTGCTTCATATTTGGCCGCTTTAAGTTCATCGATTAATTCGGGTAGTCGAATATATTTAACACTATGAAACTGACGACAAGCTTGTACACCTAACGCATTAGATAACCAAGTCTTACCGTTGCCAGAGGCTCCCATCAAGATGATATTATGATGATCGAGAACATACTGTCCCGTTGAAAGGCGAGTTAGTAATTCTTTATCTAAGTGACGGTCTGGGTGATATTCAATATCCTCCATACAGGCTGAAGGTTCTTTGAAGTCAGCTTTTTTAATGAGTGCTGCTAATTTGTTAGACTGGCGACGCGCGTATTCATAATCAACCAGTAATTTAAATCGTTCTTCAAACGATAGGTTTTGATAGTCTTTAGACTGACTTTGTTCTTCATAACAGGCGGCCATACCACTTAAACGTAATTGCTTCAGTTTTTCTAAGGTTGCTTCGTTTCTCATTTATTTCCCTCCAAAGTATGTGGCACCACGGACAAACCCGTGGCTATCATCAACCAAATGGTTGGTTGTAGTTGCTTTTTTATCAAGACGTTTCTTTTGTCTCGTGAGTATTGATTTAAAAGTCGATAGTGTGGGTTGTTCGGTGATTGTCAGAAGAATTTCACAACTCGTTTCAATTAAGGATAGTGGGTGCTTCTTTGTCAGATTTTGAAAGTTTAATAAGACTTTCAGCGCTTGTTTTTCAACATTATTACTGAGGATTTTTTCAACAAAAGATAACGTAAAAGGACCAATGTCTTCTGCCCACTCCCTCGCACTGTCCGGAGTATGTTCCATGTATAAACGGTGGTGATCGGGCATATGATCGACCAATGTGCTATATTGTCCAATCAAAGCTAACTGCCTTTTATGAGATGCAATTCGGCTTTGTTTAAAGTAAACTTCAATTAAGTTCTCTGTCAATCGGACTTCAACCGAACATTGAACATATTCATACGGGACGGAGTAATAGTTTCGGTCAACTTGAATGTGGTAGTTTAATTGTACTTTAGCTATTCTCCAGTCCGTTATTTGAAAGGCAGGATAACGAAGTGGTTGTAAATAAGGTTCTTCCTCTTCTTCAAATACACTGCGTCTTGAACCTTTCTTCTTTTGAAAAGGTGCGTTGTTTACTTCCGTGAGTTTCTCCCAGATGAGCTCGTTTAATTCATCTAAATAAAAACACTGGATGTTTCTTAGGGCAGCGATGATTTGACGCGATACTAAGCCAACTGATCCTTCTACACTAGCTTTGTCTTTAGGTTTGACCGCACGAGTAGGCACAATGACTGTCCGATAATAATCGGCCAATTCACGGTAAGCTTCATTTAAAATCGGTTCTGCTCCATTAGGTTTAATGACACCAGTTTTTAAATTATCAGGTACTAACGTTTCTGTAACCCCTTCAAAGTATTCAAACGCGTGAACATGCGCTCGAATCCAGTTGCTAGATTTCATATCTAAAAACCCCTCAACATAACTAAGTTTGCTGTGACTTAAGGTAGCTACAAAAATATACACATCAATTTTTTCTCCAGATTCCCGATCGATTAAATGTAATTTACTCCCAGCCCAATCGACCTCCATAATCTCACCAGGCTTTCGCTTAACGGGCATTGTAAGCTTGTGTTTAGCGGCATAGGTGCCGTAATGTTCACAATATGTTCGATAAGCATAAGGAATCTTATGAGCTGTTCTAGCACGTTGCTCGTATTCAGTATGAAGCAATTTAAGCGTCATGTTCTTTTTCAATAATTCTTTATGAATATACTCCCAATCTTCATTGAAATACCCTTTAACCGTAGGTGTCTTCTCAGGAAAAAGCATCTCTTCCAATGAATAGTCAGTCATTTCTTTCTTTAATTCTGTCCATCCAAGCACCTCAGCACGATCTATAATAGACTTAATTGTATTACGAGAACTTCCAACCATTGTGCTGATGGTTCGCTGAGAAGAACCGTTAAAATAAAGTTCTAAAACCTTACGATATTGAATCAACCAAAAAACCTCCTATATAATTATTCATACCATTTGGTATGTTCAATAATTATACAAGAGGTTGTAATAAATAAGTTGATTTATCTGGCTCACCTTCCGCACTGGGTGGCTCTATTTTATGCATTGAGTGGCTCTAATCTCCGCCGAAGTGGCTCTATTTGAATGCAATAACCA
>NZ_WJQT01000043.1 GCF_009659375.1 Fundicoccus ignavus | reverse complement strand
CAAATCCGATCACCGCCTTAGCTACAACTGAATTATTTATGCCGGTGTGGCGGAATAGGCAGACGCGCTGGACTCAAAATCCTGTGCCCTCACGGGCGTGCCGGTTCGACCCCGGCCACCGGTATTACGAAGGACCCTAGTGTATATTACATTGGGGTCCTTTATATTTTTCAGAATGTTTAGTGTTAGTGGAAACCTTAGGCTTTCCATTAACATTATTTTTTTAGGCTGAATTCCCGAAAATCTAACAAGACGTTAGACTGTAACTCTAACAAATGCTGATTTAATCGGTTCTAAAATTTTGAGTGTTGGTGAGGAAATCCTTACTGACACTCTTTTTTATTTTGTACAAAAAAAGCCAGTGAATTCCTTTTTAATATAGTCACCACAACCATCAAAAGGAGAATTCACTTGGCATATATACATAGTACCGCAAAATTGTCCGAAATTTAAGCCCCAATAGTGTATTTTTAGCTAGAATAGGCACAAAAACTGATTAAAGCTGTTATATTTAAAGGTATTACAGATTCTGAATGATATTGAGTCTATTTTAATTCTGGATTGTCAACACTATTTCAAGCAAATATTATAAGGTCTGTAATCGATACTCGACAGGTGTTTGGTAACCGAGTGTTCCATGAATTCTAATATGATTAGCCAAATGGACATAATTATTTAATTCGAGTGTTATTTGCTCTAAACTATTAAAATAGGGACCTTTAGTAAATTCTGTTTGACCACTTTAAACATTACTTCAGCTACTGCGTTGTCATAAGGGCATGTTTTTGCACTTTAAGAGCATTGAATGCCAAACGTTGTCAAGGCCTCTTAAATTAATTAGTTGTTGAATTCACTCCACGATCTGTGTGGAATAGTTCAATTAAATGCAACGGTCGTTTAATGCTGGAAATAGTGCTATAAACGAGTGCTACAGTTTTATTGGCGCAGCACTATGACCAATAATTTCACGATTAAACAGATTAAGAAATAAGCAAACATAATGCCACTTGACGTTTACTCGAACAAAGGTTAAATCACTCACGACAACTGCTAATTCAGGTTGATGAATTAACGCTCTGTTAAGAACTTTGGTCACTTTTTCTTCGTTTACATTGGAAGTAGTTGCTTTAAATTGAGCGATTGTGTAGTGAGAAATCGAGCCTTCTTCTGCCATGATGTGGCCAATACGGCTTCTTGATAAAATTAATCTTCTTTTTTTAGTTCGACTTTAATTTTTCTTGTCCCATAAATGTTTCGACTCGCTTTAAAAATTCGAATAATTGTTTCGTTTAACTTGCGATCACTTGTCGTTTTCCTTTTAGCTTCATAGTAATAAGTGCTTCTTGCAATTTCCAGGACTTTACTCATTGCTGACATCGGTTGTGACCAATCACATCTACTTTTGAACATAATCAGCACTGCTTGCTTTAGAATATCATTTTTCATTAACAAGCGTTGATTTTCTTTATGCAACTTCATTAATTCATCTTCTTCTGGTGTACGATTATCCTTTTTACTAAAAGAACCAGATGTTCTAAATTACTTCACTCACTTATCGAAGGTGGATGGCATAAGTTCATATTCTCTTAAAATATCCACACGAGGTTTTCCATTTTCGTATAGTCTGACTAATTGGCTTTTAAACTCTCGTTTTCAGGTTCTTTAGTTTAATTCAACCAGGCCTTAATTTTTCTGTCTAACTTAGTGTAACCTATCTAGACGGACGGATCTTTGGGTAATGTCTGTGTGCCACCCTAAGCAATTAGATGATATTAAGAAACTAGTATAAAAAAAGTAATACACTACTTAAAAAACGTTTGTTATTGTAAGTAGTTTCTCTCTCAATATTTTTAAGTTCAATCCTTATCATAATTCATCATGAAAGTAATAATTATGATGACTAACGATAACGATTATCTAATCTGACATTAACTTAATCCCTTAATAGCTAAAGAGTTGGAAGAGTACTTTATTTCCAGCAAAAGCAATTACTTAAATTTATTTAGTTCTTTATGAAGTGGAACAACTAGCGCGTAAATTTAAATTAACATGGCATGTTTACCAGTGAATAGCTATTGGTTATTTCTTGAACTAAAAACAGCCATTCGAATTGATAGAAAAATTAGAGATGAGAACTTTAACCTTTTTCTTAAATGATTTAGTATTTAGAAAGAAATTATACAAGTATAGATGTTTGGTGGATGTGAAGAACTCAATTTGAAAGTTGAAATAACTTTTATCAAAATTACCCGTTCATTTTTAATTTTGAAAATAAGAAATAGTAATCGAAATAGGTGTGAATTTTTCAAAAAAGTTTTGTGTTGATTATTCTAAATTAACAGTTAGATTAAAAAAATAATATATAAAAAATAAAATCAGTAGCAAATTTGATACGCATTAAAATATAAAAACGAGTGAAAAACAGGAAAACTTTATTGCGATTTTAAAACAACTAATACTTTGATTCTAGAATGTTTAGCAAGATATTCTAACCCTATAATCATAAAAAGTTAAGAAATGTTACCTTTTGACTGATTATTGAATGTAGTTAGCGATAATTAGAGTAGTGAGTAGTGAGTAGTGAGTAGTGAGTAGTGAGTAGTGAGTAAGTGTTTCAGATAGAATTAAAATGGATAAGCGTATAAACTTCTAGTTTACACCATAAGCAAAATACAGATCTAAAAGAGTTAATTACAATTGTTATCCAATATAAATGTTAATAATAAAAGTAAAAATATAATTACGCATAAAAATCTCAAGAAAGCAGGACGCAAAGGGAATATAAAGAAAAATCGGAAAATTTTAAAGAAATTCTTAAAAAGGTTTGACAGAAATAGGCGAAGCATGTTATATTATTTCTTGTCGTCACGAGGCGACACAAACTAAACAAAATCTTCTGTCTAAGTGACATGCGAAACGGTTGAAAACTTTT
>NZ_WJQT01000042.1 GCF_009659375.1 Fundicoccus ignavus | reverse complement strand
GGCGACGTCCTACTCTCACAGGACCAAAGGTCCAACTACCATCGGCGCTAAGAAGCTTAACTGCTGTGTTCGGCATGGGAACAGGTGTGTCCTTCTTGCCATCATCACCACACAGTGCGTATGTTATTTTTTTAGAGTGTTCACCACTCAAAACTGAATACACTCAAATCCTACCATTCCTCAAATTGTTCGTGGTTAAGTCCTCGACCGATTAGTACTAGTCCGCTCCATACATCGCTGTACTTCCACTTCTAGCCTATCTACCTGATCGTCTCTCAGGGGTCTTACTCACTTACGTGATGGGAAATCTCATCTTGAAGCTGGCTTCGCGCTTAGATGCTTTCAGCGCTTATCCATCCCACACATAGCTACCCAGCGATGCTCCTGGCGGAACAACTGGTACACCAGCGGTGTGTCCATCCCGGTCCTCTCGTACTAAGGATAGCTCTTCTCAAATTTCCTACGCCCGCGACGGATAGGGACCGAACTGTCTCACGACGTTCTGAACCCAGCTCGCGTACCGCTTTAATGGGCGAACAGCCCAACCCTTGGGACCGACTTCAGCCCCAGGATGCGATGAGCCGACATCGAGGTGCCAAACCTCCCCGTCGATGTGAACTCTTGGGGGAGATAAGCCTGTTATCCCCAGGGTAGCTTTTATCCGTTGAGCGATGGCCCTTCCATGCGGTACCACCGGATCACTAAGCCCGACTTTCGTCCCTGCTCGACTTGTAGGTCTCGCAGTCAAGCTCCCTTCTGCCTTTGCACTCTGCGAATGATTTCCAACCATTCTGAGGGAACCTTTGGGCGCCTCCGTTACTCTTTAGGAGGCGACCGCCCCAGTCAAACTGCCCACCTGACACTGTCTCCCGTTCTCTTAAACGCGGGTTAGAGGGTTCATATCACAAGGGTAGTATCCCACCATTGCCTCCGTGTAAACTGGCGTCCACACTTCCTAGGCTCCTACCTATCCTGTACATGTCATACAAACACTCAATATCAAGCTACAGTAAAGCTCCATGGGGTCTTTCCGTCCTGTCGCGGGTAACCTGCATCTTCACAGGTACTATAATTTCACCGAGTCTCTCGTTGAGACAGTGCCCAGATCGTTACGCCTTTCGTGCGGGTCGGAACTTACCCGACAAGGAATTTCGCTACCTTAGGACCGTTATAGTTACGGCCGCCGTTTACTGGGGCTTCAATTCGTACCTTCGCTTGCGCTAAGCACTCCTCTTAACCTTCCAGCACCGGGCAGGCGTCAGCCCCTATACGTCATCTTTCGATTTGGCAGAGACCTGTGTTTTTGATAAACAGTCGCCTGGGCCTATTCACTGCGGCTGACATTGCTGTCAGCACCCCTTCTCCCGAAGTTACGGGGTCATTTTGCCGAGTTCCTTAACGAGAGTTCTCTCGATCACCTCGGAATTCTCTTCCTGACTACCTGTGTCGGTTTGCGGTACGGGTTGGTTAACACTCACTAGAAGCTTTTCTCGACAGTTTGATCGACCACCTTCGCTACTTAATTCGCTCCAGGTCACACCTCGTGGTTGGATAGTCGTAAGCATTTGACTCACAACCCCACTTAGTGCTTCTACATCCTCTTCCATCCGGATGCGTGGCTAAACCTCCTGTGTCCCTCCATCGTTCAAACATGTTACCCAAGTACAGGAATCTCTACCTGTTGTCCATCGCCTAGACCTGTCGGCTTCGGCTTAGGTCCCGACTTACCCTGGGAGGACGAGCCTTCCCCAGGAAACCTTAGTCAATCGGTGGACGGGATTCTCACCCGTCTTGCGCTACTCATACCGGCATTCTCACTTCTATGCGCTCCACAGCTCCTTACGGTACTGCTTCACCGCCCATAGAACGCTCTCCTACCACTCAATATTAATATTGAATCCACAGCTTCGGTGTATTGTTTAGCCCCGGTACATTTTCGGCGCAGGGTCACTCGACTAGTGAGCTATTACGCACTCTTTAAATGATGGCTGCTTCTGAGCCAACATCCTAGCTGTCTATGCAACCCCACATCCTTTTCCACTTAACAATAACTTGGGGACCTTAGCTGGTGGGCTGGGCTGTTTCCCTTTCGACTACGGATCTTATCACTCGCAGTCTGACTCCCAGAGATGAGTCCTTGGCATTCGGAGTTTATCTGGATTCGGTAAAGCAGAAGCCCCCCTAGTCCAAACAGTGCTCTACCTCCATGACTCTCACTCTGAGGCTATACCTAAATATATTTCGGAGAGAACCAGCTATCTCCAGGTTCGATTGGAATTTCTCCGCTACCCACATGTCATCCAAACACTTTTCAACGTGTCCTGGTTCGGTCCTCCAGTGCGTCTTACCGCACCTTCAACCTGCACATGGGTAGGTCACCTGGTTTCGGGTCGACGACACCTGACTTTCGCCCTATTCAGACTCGCTTTCGCTACGGCTCCGTTTCTTCAACTTAACCTTGCCAACTATCGTCACTCGCCGGTCCATTCTACAAAAGGTACGCCATCACCCCTTAACGGGCTCTGACTACTTGTAGGCACACGGTTTCAGGTACTCTTTCACTCCCCTTCCGGGGTGCTTTTCACCTTTCCCTCACGGTACTGGTTCACTATCGGTCACTAGGGAGTATTTAGCCTTGCCAGATGGTCCTGGCGGATTCCGACGGGATTTCTCGTGTCCCGCCGTACTCAGGATCCTCCTAAGCTTCACACACATTTCGCATACGGGGCTCTCACCCTGTCTCGCTCACCTTCCCAGATGATTCTGCTATGTCTGTTCTTGCCATATTGGAGTCCTACAACCCCAGTGTGCATGCACACTGGTTTGGGCTCTTCCCGTTTCGCTCGCCGCTACTCAGGGAATCGATGTTTCTTTCTCTTCCTGCAGGTACTTAGATGTTTCAGTTCTCTGCGTCTACCTCGCTTTCGCGTAACAGTCCATAACGACTGTTGGGTTCCCCCATTCGGAAATCTCTGGATCATAGCTTACTTACAGCTCCCCAAAGCATATCGGTGTTCGTCCCGTCCTTCATCGGCTCCTAGTGCCAAGGCATTCACCGTGCGCCCTTTGTTTCTTAACCACATTTTTGCGCTGATGCTTTCGCATCGGTTTATTACTTGGTCTTGCTTTTTTGTTCTATATTTCTATAGACTCGGTCAATTCTCGGTTCATTATATCTTTTCTATTTGAAATTATAATTTTGGTTTTATTAACTAACTCGCATTGAATTAATTAATAAGATTTGTTTGTGTATTCAGTTTTCAATGATCAAC
>NZ_WJQT01000041.1 GCF_009659375.1 Fundicoccus ignavus | reverse complement strand
CACTGTGTGGTGATGATGGCAAGAAGGACACACCTGTTCCCATGCCGAACACAGCAGTTAAGCTTCTTAGCGCCGATGGTAGTTGGACCTTTGGTCCTGTGAGAGTAGGACGTCGCCACGCCAGTGTCGTTATTTTTTTTTATACAGAATTATTTTATTCCGCAATAGCTCAGTTGGTAGAGCGCATGACTGTTAATCATGATGTCGTAGGTTCGAGCCCTACTTGCGGAGTTTTTTTTATAGCTTTTTTTAGACGTGCCGCTTTAGCTCAGCAGGTAGAGCGCTTCCATGGTAAGGAAGAGGTCGCCGGTTCGATCCCGGCAAGTGGCTTATAGAGGTTATTAAAAACATTCAGATTGAATTATTAGAACCGTTACAAACGTTGTTAAATCATCGTTTGTAACGGTTTTTTTGGTTTTTTCAATATAAGGGATTATAAGTTTTATGATGGTATATCACTCTTTATGCTTCGCTCAGCTTGTTGCTTTTTAAGGCTTTGGAAGCTCAATCGGCCAGGCTCTGTCTAATTCCCTTTCTTTATTAATAGTCAGAGTAGCTGCGCCGATTGACCTAGATACCGCTTTTGGAAAACAAGTCGCTGAGGGAAGCTTAGTATTCCAATAAAAGTAATGCTGTAATATCCAATTTAAATTGCTAAACAGAATTTAAAGCCCTCGAATTCGGCCGAAGGTTTCATATAATTAACTTGAATTTCAGTTAAATTTATAAGACGCCGCGAAATAACTCGAATAAATTCTGATTTAAAAGTATTTGCTAGAGGTTTTAATTGACAAGCCTTTGTTATAAAAAATACAATACTCATAACGATGATAATGAGGTGAAGCGAATGGCTAAATTAATTTATAGTAAAAATAAACAAAGGGATACGACTTATGTTATTGAGCCAATTGACCGCTATGATAGAACACTACCAAAGTTATCATGGTGCGGCCAACTTATATAGTCAACAACTTACCATCAATCAGGTGTTCAAAGCATCTGAAACATCCTGTTATCCAGTGACGCTCCATGCTTACTTAGATAGTGAACGAGCAACTGAAGGATGCATTAGCTTTCATAAACAGCTTCAGGCCTGGGAACGTGAATTACAAACAAATCACTTAATTGAAGCTAATTCAAAAGCTTATAATCCTTACTTTAAAGTCACAAAAGAATAAGGCAAAGTGGTCTCAGTAAGCGTGAAGGATGAAGCAATCGCTGAGAAGTTAGCTAATGCGGGCTATTTTGTTTTATTATCGAAAAGTCGGATGACGAGTGAGCAAGTACTAAGTCATTCCAGAGATAAAATTCAGGTTGAAAAATCATTTATGAATTTAAAAGACCACTTGAATATGCGCCGTTTAAGAGAATCATCTGAGCAAGGGTTAAAAGGAAAAATATTTATACAGTATTTAGCCTTATATTAGTGTCCGAACGAAAACATTAAATGGAACATGCAGATTTATTTGAGGAGTATACATTAGATGAAATATTAGATCTGTTCAATCGAATGTTTCGTTCATCCTTCATTCGATATGACTATATCAGAGGTTCTAAAAGACAAGCAGGATTATTTAAAGAACTTAAAATAAACATTCCACCAGGTTAGTATTTTGATTATATGTTTGATTAGATTTTTAGTAGTTTTTCGAAAGCATACAGATGGGATGTATTGACTTAAATGTAAAAGAGAAGCAGTGATTTATATAGTTAGAAAGAACAGAGTGAATATAAGTCTCAATATAACAGTAATAGAAGGAGAGGTTTATGCTTAAAGATCAAGAGCTAGCTATTCGTCCAGCGATTAGTCAAGACTTAAAAAGAATGTGGGAGTTAATTTTTAAAGAATCAGCGCCTGAATGGAAGAAATGGGATGCGCCCTATTTTCCCCATAATGCAATGGCTTATGAAAAATTTTTAGAGAAATCGTCCCAATACATTGAACAGGATGATTTTTGGGTTATTACGGTTGATGAAAAAGTCTGTGGGATTGTATCTTATTATTTTGAAGATAATCAGTCAGTGTGGCTTGAAATGGGGATTGTTATCCATGAAGGACAAAACTGGAATAAAGGTATAGGGACTCGTGCTCTTAAGCTTTGGCTGGATCATATATTCAATACGTTGCCACAAGTAAGAGTTGGATTAACAACTTGGTCGGGTAATGAGCGGATGATTCGAGTAGCCGAAAAATTAGGTATGCAGCTAGAAGCGCGGATAAGAAAAGTAAGATTATTTGAGGGCGAATATTATGATTCGATTCGAATGGGACTTTTAAGAGAAGAATGGGATGAATTAAATAAATTAGTTTAGAATAAAAAGAATGTTTATTAATGCCTTATAGAAAGCAAGAGGTGTTTCATGAAGTCCAAGAATAGTTTAATAAAAGAGTATGGGCAATTTAAAATTATAAAATACGAGGAACAAAACAAAGAATATGAAGGAGTTCTTATAGAAACATTAGATAATAAGATAATTCGGTGCCGTTTGGGAAAGAAAACTCCTACAAAGCCAGGATATTTTGTTTCCTTCTGGGAAAAAGATCATTTAAATAAAAATCGTCCCTATTATGATTGTGATACTCCAAGTGAGACGGCAATAATCATAAACGATGGAGACCAAGCTGGTATATTCATAATACCTAAAGAGAGAGCTGTAAAGCATGGTCTGCTAGCTACAGAAAAGCAAGTAGGTAAAATGGGGATGAGGTTTTATCCTCCATGGTGCGACGAATTAAATAAAACAGCTCTCGCTACACAGCAGTGGCAACTAAATTATTTTTATAACCATTCTTAAAATCAAAATATAATCACAAACCCTATAAAATAAATTGGCGACTTGTTCTAGTTAGAAAGTTGCCAATTTTTTATAGTATAAGGGATTATAAGTTTTGGAGTGATTTAATAGCCTTTGTGCTTCGCTCATAGGTAGAGCAACCTGAGCTGATTGCTTTTTATACCGCTTTTGAAACAAGTCGCTGAACTACGCTTAGTATTTCAATAAAAGTAACGCTGTATTATCGAGTTAAGACTGCTAAACAAAATTTAAAGTCCTCGGACTCAGCCGAGGTTTCTGATGAGATGAGGAAACAATCAAATTTAAAAAATACTTACTTAAAGTGTCGGGAATTAATGGATAATAACTATTTTTACATGAAAGTAAAAAATACTAATTAAAAAATGTGATTTGTATAAAAGACTGTTGTTAAAGGGTTGCAAGTAAACTATCAAATAAATTAATACTAAATAATAAAAAACTTTCAAAAATTTGTTTGACATGAAGAAGTGTTCCGTGGTATATTGTTTCTTGTCGTTAAGAGGGCAGAGGAATTAGTAAAGAATATTTCATCTAACCGAAACACTTTGGTAAAGATCTTAAAACAATTTTAAAAAAGTGTTGACAAGCGACAAAGAAAGATGTTATTATATAAAAGTTCCGTTAAGGAGATGCGCTTCGCGGCCATCCGATAACAAAAAAGAAACTTAAATTTCTTTTAAAAAGTTGTTGACAAGCCTAAACGAAACATGCTATAATATAAAAGTTGTCACAGCGAACGAGTTCGCAACTGACAAAGCTCATTGAAAACTGAACAAAGACAAACACCAAAATGTGTAAGGGTTCATTACTTGTTAATGAACAC
>NZ_WJQT01000040.1 GCF_009659375.1 Fundicoccus ignavus | reverse complement strand
ACGGAGCAAACAGCTTCCACTTATTATGATCATTTTCAACCCCCAACTGATGAAGAAGGTGAAGTAATAGTAGTCGAGGGATATTAATATTGTGGTTTTAGGCATGGAAATTGTACTAGATGATAAGTATTGTCAAATTTTTTGAAAGATATACTTCCAACAAGGGGATACCAGCTTCAGGTGATATCATTATTGTCATCTCAGAGCAGAGGGTAGTATTGATTCAGCCGGAAGAATAAGTGGCGATGCAATGAAGACGATGAATGCATTATTGAAATTACAGGAAAAAAAACTTACTGAAATACGTTATGTTTATTCTTTTGACAACTCTACTCAATCATGATTATGCAATTAGACACGTTATTTTTTATCATGAATGGATATGTTCCCGTCTACCGAAAGTGCTAAAAACGCAGTGGATATGTTTCCGAGAACGAACATACTCAAATGACATTCATTCTGTCCTCTCAAGCCATGTTGAGACGGTCGTATTGATAACGCGCAATATGTAGCTGAAAGAGATTACGCGGACACAATATGTTGTGATTTCACGCATTTAAAGAGCAATAATTGCCTACTTATCATTGGCGATAAAACGTGATTTAATTAGGCTATATTAAAACAGGAGGTGAGCTTGTGGATTCAAAAATCTGGTATATCCCGGTAAAGAATGACCGTTTAGAAAAGAAAGTCGGAATTTACTGCAGGGTCAGTACAAACGAAAGAGAACAGCTTTATAGCCTTGCAGCACAGATTTCCGCTTTGACAAGAGCGGTTGCGAATGTTAGTCAGTGGAGACTGGCAGATGTTTTTATCGATATCGCTTCAGCGAATGGAGAAATACCTCGTCGGGAATTTGAACGACTGCTTCGAGAATGTGAAGCTCACAATATCTCCGTTGTCCTCACAAAAAGCATTAGCAGATTTGGCAGAGATACGGTTGAAACCTTATCAGCAATCAATCGGTTGAAGGCAGCCGGTGTCAGAATAATATTTGAAGAAGAAAACCTGGATACCGATGAAATTGACAGCAATCTTATGATTTCGGTGATTGAATCCTTTGCCCAGGCTGAAAATGAGAGCCGAAGCGAAAATATCCGCATGGGACTTGCTATGAGAGCAGCAAACGGAACTTCTGGACTCTACAAAAGAAAGTTGTATGGTTACAAAAAGAACAAAGATGGCGAGCTTATAATTGATGATGGACAGGCTAAGGTTGTGCGGGACATTTTCAGATGGTATCTGGATGGTGCCAGTGTGCTTGGCATTATTAAGAAGTTGTCAGAAGCTGGCATACCGTCTCCTGCCGGTAAGGAACAATGGAATAAGCGAGCGATAGAGAAAATGCTTGAAAATGAGAAGTATACTGGTACAGTCTCGCTTTTGGATTCTGCTACACAGCAATATGAGTTCCAAATGAAAGAATGTCATCCGCCGATCATTACGGAGAGCGAGTTCAGGGCTATTCAGGAAGAAAAGAAGAAGCGAAGTAATATTGTCACAGATGATGACGGTACACGTCGCAGCAGTAGAAAATATAGTTCGAAGAAGAAATAAAAAATCTTATTTTTAGGAGGAAAGAAAATGTTTAAAGTTGATATTTTTCAGTTAGAAGAAATTCTTACAGACTTCGGAATAGATACAAAGGTTAAATCCTTTATAGAGTTGCAGAGATATCATTATGAGAAGCACGATCCTCAATCAAAAGAGGTACGGCTGATTATAAAGGTCGAATTGAATAATCAATTACCAATTGTAATTAGGTTCAAAAACGAGACAGGTGTAACGCTTGAGCTCATTGAAAACCAGAGTCGCTTTGCCAGTCTTCTGCTTAAAAATGGCATTGAAACGCCGAAACAATACAGTTGCGGTGGAAATTATGCAAAATGGTATTCAGTTGGTAACTATGATGTAATCGTAACTGTGGAACAGTTTGTTGAAGGAGAGCTTCGATATATAGATAGTGAAATTGCAGAAGTGACGGGAAGGTTGCTTGCTAGAACTCACAATATTGCTGAGCACGCTGATTACCATGTTCACAACGATGTTTTGTTTAACCCTTTGCAAGAAAATGACTTGTTCAGTGTTATTGAATTCCTTCGGTATAAGGATCAATTGATGTCTATTGAGCCTGATTTGTATAAGAGTATTATTAATCAATATGAAGAATGCCTAGATAGAATATCTGTTTTCCGGGATGAACCTCGATATGCTGTGCAAGGTGATATCAGTGATTGCAATCTTTACAAAACTGAAGATGGCAAAATAGGAATGTTTGATTTCAATCGTTGCGGTGACAATAACCTATATTTTGATGCCATTATGCAAGCCGTTTTTGTAGCACGCCTGATGAATTATCCTGATAACTACACCGGTAAAAGTGAGGAACTGATTCTTCCAGCATTTTTAAGAGGTTATAACCGCGAACGTACTTTTTCAGATATGCAGAAAAAGATATATCCGTACTTATATGCCGTTATCAATGCTTTTTGGAGTGCTGATATCATCTGGAATGATAATAACCTGCGTCATTCAATTGAAGCAGGCGATAAGGAAAAGATCAGTATGTGGATGAAGGAGATTGATAGGCGTATACATACACTTTTCGAAATCCCGCTTGCCTATTGAACGGTCAATTTCATTTTGCACTCCATATGTAAAACGAAATAGCCTACTTATGTGAGGCGACAGATTTGATATTAGGTTATTGAATGACAAATGAAGATGTAAGTAAATTCAGGCGTTTTCACTGATTTTGGATATGTTTCAGAAATAGCCTAAGTATCACATGTTGAGACGGTAGTATTGATGTCACGGGTGGATAAGTAAGCGTGTAATAAGATAAGTAAATAAAGGCTTTCCGTGATTTGAGATCTGGTTCTAAGCCGGAAGGATAATCACGGATTTTTGCTTTGAGGGAAGTTATCCAACAATGATGAAATAAAAAAATATCAGCCGAAATAATTGTTGATGTGGTGAGTTGACAAAATAGCTGGTAAAAATTATGTAGATGGATGTAAATGAATAGTTATTTTTAAGGATATGTTATTCTTAATTGCTTCATTTCATATTGACTGGAACGGTCAATCTTGATATCCTCTAAATGACCGGTTGAGTCATCAGTTTATAAAGAAAGGTGGTTATGAGCATTTATTCAAAATTTAATAACTTAAAACCAGAAAAACAAAAGCAAATTATTAACGCAGCAATAAAAGAATTTGTCCAAAGTGGTTTTGAAAAAGCATCTACTAACGAAATTGTAAAAAGAGCTAATATTTCAAAAGGCTCGCTGTTTAACTATTTTAACAGTAAAAAGGATCTTTACTTGTACTTGATTGAGTATGGTAGTCAAGTAATCGTGAATCTAAATGAACAAATTGACTTGTCTGAAAATGATCTATTTAAAAGAATCGAAAGAGTTGGTTTACAAAAGTTCTATATTCAACAAAAGTACCCACAGGTATTGGATTTCTTGGCATCAACTAAACAAGAGGAGTCTGTAGAAGTAAAGGATATCATTAAACAAAGGCTCAATCCAATCTATAATCAAGCCATGAATAAATTATATAAAGACATTGATTACTCTAAATTCCGGGAAGGAATTGATATTGAAAAAGCAATTGAGATTTTGAATTGGACGATGTTTGGTATAGGAGAGAAAGGACTAAAGGAATTGGTTACCTTTGAGGATATTGGTAAATTTGGAGAGAAATATCTAGAAGAGTGGAACGTTTATGCCGAATTACTGAAATACAGCTTCTATAAATAAAACTGAATTAAAGGTGTATTGAAATGAAAACATAGTAGCTTTAGATTTTTATCTAAAAAATTTTAAAAGAGGGTGTCTATATTATGACCGATATTGTAAAGGTACAAGGATTACAAAAAAAGTTTGGTAAATTTCAAGCATTGCGTGACGTGTCGTTCACGATAAAGTCGGGGGAAGTGGTTGGGTTTATTGGTCCTAATGGTGCTGGGAAATCTACAACTATTCGTGCCCTATTAGGTATTATAAAACGTGATGCTGGTATTGCCGAGATATTCGGTAAGGACGTTTGGAAGGATAGTCTTGAAATTCATAAGCGCATTTCTTATGTCCCTGGAGATGTTGCCCTTTGGGGAAGTTTAACGGGGGGAGAAATTATCGATCTCTTCATCAAATTACATGGTAGTGGAGATAAAGAAAAGCGCGATTATTTAATTAAACGTTTTGATTTAGACCCTAAGAAAAAAGCCAAAGGATATTCAAAAGGAAATCGTCAAAAAGTTGGATTGATTGCAGCATTATCTGTTGATTCTGATTTATATATTTTTGATGAACCGACATCTGGTCTTGATCCTTTAATGGAACAAGTTTTCCAAGAAGAAGTTGAAAAAATTAAAGCATCTGGTAAAGCTATTTTATTGTCCTCCCATATTTTAAGTGAGGTAGAACGATTAGCAGATAAGGTTGTAATTATACGCCAAGGTGAAATTGTTGAAACTGGAACCCTTGATGAATTACGACATTTAACTCGGTCTACTGTCACTTTAGTGACAAGTGGAGATGTATCAAAAATGGCTTTTGTAGATGGAGTACATGATTTTATTCAAAATGATAGCCAAGCAACATTCTCTGCCGATAATCAATATCTCAATAATATTTTGATTGAAGCTAGCAAATTAGGTGTCACAAGGTTTGAATCTATACCGCCAACACTCGAAGATTTGTTTATGCGTCATTATGAAAGCTAAGCCGTGGGAAGGAGGAAAAATTATTATAAAAGAAAAATTCGCTCGTTGGGACACATTGTTTTTACAGTATTTAAAACGAGATTGGAAAAAAATTATTATATGGGTATTGGGACTTGGCATGTTTTCGGCTGGATTTGTTCCAGCTTTCAAAGAAATAGCAAAAGGGCAAGGTTTAGTCGGAATGTTCGAAACTTTGCAAAACCCCGCAATGATCTCTATGGTGGGTCCGACTCCAGTTGAAACAGGAGCTGATTATACCTTAGGAGCAATGTATGCGCATGAAATGTTGTTGTTTTGTGGTTTGTTTGCGATGATAATATCTATTTTACACGTGATAGGCCATACTCGTAAAGAAGAAGATCTTGGCCTTACTGAGCTAGTGCGTTCATTTCAAATAGGTCGTCAAGCAAATTCTCTTGCAGCAATAGCAGAGATAGTCTGCATCAATGGTATACTAGCACTGTTTATTGCAGGAGTAATGATAAGTTTCGGGGCCGATACGATTTCTATTTTTGGTTCCGTGTTATACGGGGCATCAATCGGAATGGCAGGGATTATTGGTGCTGGGATTGCTCTAATAATGGCACAAATTATGCCCACGTCATCGGCTGCAACGGGATCATCTTTAGGAATTGTAGGATTACTTTACATTGTTCGTGCTGGAACAGATGTCTCCAATGTTGACTTATCTATGATGAATCCTTTGGGATGGACATATTTAACTTTTCCTTTTACAGATAATAATTGGTTTCCACTTATTTTTGCTTTGATTTTCAGTATAATAGTGGTGTTCATAGCTTTTTCACTTGAAGGTGGCCGCGATATGGGGGCTGGATATTTACCGCAAAGAGAAGGGCGTGAAAGTGCAAAGCAGTCTTTGCTGTCCGTCCGGGGATTATTTATAAAGGTTAATAAAGGTGTCATCATTAGTTGGTTAATCGCATTTGTTGTTATGGGCGCTACCTATGGTTCGATTTATGGAGATATGAAGACATTCATAGAAAGTAATGAAATGATGAAACAAATGTTTTCTCACGCAGGATTTTCTATAGAAGAATCATTCACTGGCACAATTATGATGGTTTTGATTAGTTTGGTTTCTATTCTACCAATTGCGATTGTAAATAAACTCTTTTCTGAAGAAAGACGATTACACTTAAGTCAGATTTATGCAACAAAAGTAACCCGCAGTCAATTGTATTGGACTAGTATAGGGTTATCGATATTAGGAGGATTATTAGGAGTTTTATTAGCAGCAGGTAGTCTTGGGGGTACTGCTATCTCTGCGATGGGGAATAGCGGAGAGATGGATATAGTTGACTTTTTTGCTGCTGGCTTTAACCTTTTCCCTTCTGTTTTATTCTTTATAGGTCTGGCGGCGTTAGCTCTTGGATGGGCACCGAAACTAGGTAAAATAGTGTATATTTATCTTACATTCTCTTTTTTATTAAATTATTTTAGCGGCTTAATAGACCTTCCGGAATGGTTTTTAAATACTGCTATACAAAGTTGGATGCCTCAAATGCCAATGGATGATTTTGAAGCATCAGTTTTTCTTACAGTTACTATGATTAGCATTGCTTTAATAGTAATAGGTTTCTTGGGTTATAGTAGACGGGATATGAATGAAGGAGCTTAAATTGATTGAATAGTAAATCGTGTAAATTAACGATTTAAATTCTGGTGTTGTAGGTTTTAACATTAATCGATGAAACTAAATAATTTTTATTATTACAGGTTTCATATATTTGATAAGGATAGAAGTATTCTAAACTAGAATTATATTTCGATACTTTTGGCAACCATTAGAAAGGTAGTCGTTATGTTCCCACGAACGTACAAATTAGTCGATATGTTCCCGCATACGACAGTTTCACTAAAAATCATAAATACATCAATTCTATCAACTCGTCCCACGTTGAGACGGTAACACTACTTGTGAAAGAGCATTAGCGACAGAAGAAGTAGATGTTCCGCCCATGCACGGACTTCCCAAGAAGACAAGTCGATAGGCGCAGTCTGATTGGTAGAAGTCGTCTGCTGAGTGTGTCGTATTGCTTGAGGCTGTTAGAGCTTAGCGATATACAGCCTTAGCTGCGTAACAAAGTGTAGCTGATGCAAAAGGTTAGAGACTAAAATCTTGATGTTATAATGTTCTTGATGGACCACATAAGAACTCCCACTAATATTAAAAGGAGTATACTTAGTTTAAAGATTAAGTGACTCCTTCTTATTATGCAAGCAGGGATATGTCTTGGATTGTCAACACTAAATCAAACAAATATTATAAGGTCTGTAATCGGTATTCCACAGGGCTTTTATAACCAAGCGTTCCGTGGATTCTGATATTATTAAACCAATTTACATCATCATTTAATTCAA
>NZ_WJQT01000003.1 GCF_009659375.1 Fundicoccus ignavus | reverse complement strand
TCTGATTGGATGTATGGACCGATTTCTAAAATCCATTCACTATTTAGTACTACATGGGAAACTATATGATTATGATCTCTCACCAAAATAATCAGTAGATTCTCTATGATTAATTAAATTGTACCAAGTTTCTTCAAAAAAAAGTAGTCTTTTGAAGGATTATTTGGCATGCCTATCATTCTACAAATGTCTCTCTAAATAGTACTTGACTAAAAGTAGGAAAAAGAACCTTTGCAATATGCAAAAGTTCTTTAGAAAAAATATGTTAAAAATCTAAGCAAAATTAACCCTACTAAAAAAGCTGTAAAAGACGTAAACACCAATTGACTAGCAGGTTGATAATAGTCTTTGTACCAAAATTCGTCAACTCTTCTGACATAATCATAAAGTTGAACCCCTAACATAAATGCAGTAAGAAATAATATATAAGGTACTAGATTATAATCAAAGATTAGCCAACCAAAACTATGGATCATCACTAACCATAAAGGTATCAGCACAATCGCCAACGTAAGCGGCCAACCTTTAAAGTATTTCAAATAATGTTTAAAATATTTCTGTGTAAAATATACTGTGAGGACTGGCGCTAAATATAAAATTATCTCAATCCATTGAAATTTACTCGCCATTTCATTTAATCCTTTCAATTCATTTATGAATAAACAAAGACTCATGCTCACATTACGCAAGCATGAGTGTATTCACTAACTAATAAAATCAACAATATGCTGCCATGTATCACGATTCAATGCTTCCCAGAAATTCCCATCTCCAATTACAGCATAGCCGATAAAAATACCAGCTAAAAAGAAAAGAATGACTAGTATGATATAAAATAATATCTTACCAATGGCTTTTATTACGTTGAGAGATGTCGAATCTTTCAAATATCGTTCTTTCAAATTATCATCTCCATCAAAAACAACTAACCAATTAATCTTCGTTTAAGTCGTTTTAAAAATTTAACAAATTTTTGTTGTCGTGTCGGGTTCGTTCTTTCTAATTTACCATTAGTAATCATTTCAAGCATTAAACCTGTTCCAATCGCTACACAGTTCATCGGTTGCTCCGCCTTCAACACACTTACTTTCAAATACTCTGTTAAATATGTGTCCATTTGGAAAATCATGGCTCCGCCACCAGTTAAAATAATACCTTTTTCAATAATATCAGCTGCAACCTCTGGTGGAGTATCTTCCAATATTCGTTTAGCAGCTCTGGCTATAATAATAATTTGATCTTTTATAGCTTCATAAATATGATTCGAATTAACATTTATAGATTTAGGTAAGCCAGTAACTAAATCTCTACCTTTCAAATCATGTGTTTCTACCATATCATCCTCTAAAGGTAACGCGGAAGCTAAACTTATCTTAATTTGTTCTGCTGACCTTTCTCCAATCAACAATTGAAAATTATCTTTAAAATATTGAGTGATTGCATCATCAAACTGATCACCAGCCATTTTTATCGATTCACTGGAAATAATTTCTCCAGATGAAATAACGGCAATATCACTCGTGCCGCCACCGATATCAATGACCATACTGCCTGAAGGATCTAGAATATCAATTCCAGCTCCAATGCCGGCAACTTTAGGCTCTTCTTCAATATAAATCCTTCCCCCACCAGCTCTTTCGGCTGCTTCAACAAGGGAGGTTCTTTCAATTTCGCTAATATTAGATGGTGCACAAATTAAAATGTTTGGTTTAGAAAACCAACTACGTGAATTCATCTTTTCAAGTAATAACATTAACATTGCTTCCGTCATATCATAATCATCAATGACGCCACCTTTCAGTGGGTGAATAACTTGAATTGACGGTGGTGTTCTTCCTATCATTTCATATGCTTCACGACCAACAGCTATAACATCCTGCGATTGACTATCAACAGCCACCACTGCAGGTTCATTTAAGACGATTCCACGCCCTTTTAGATGGATTAAAACATTTGCAGTTCCTAAGTCAATTCCGATGTCTCTGCTCATTGTATTATCCCTCTATCAGTTCATTTGACTTAATCCAAAGTTGAGGAAACTGCTTTTTCCTTAGTTTCAATGGGTTGAATATTAACTCTCTCAACATTCCCACCTAAACTTACTAGTTTTTCATGGAAGCGATAATATCCACGGTCTAAGTACTTTAATTCTGAAACGCGCGTTAAGCCTTTAGCACATAAACCAGCGATAATTAAAGCAGCAGCAGCACGTAAATCAGTAGCTTTCACTGAAGCTCCACTAAATTCAGTAGGTCCATACATCACTACAGTTTGACGATCAATTGTAAACTTAGCACCCATACGACGCAATTCTTCAAAATGCATGAATCGATTTTCAAATACCGTTTCTGTTAAGGCACTGCTGCCTGGCGCTAACAATTGAGCGATTGACATTTGTGCTTGCATATCTGTTGGGAAACCTGGGTAAGGTAACGTTTTAACATCTGTCGGTTTTAATTCTTTTGGTCCAACAACTCTAATACCAGTAGTATACTCTTCAAATGTAGCACCCATTTCAGACAATTTACTAATCAATGGTTTGTTATGTTGTGCAATTGCACCTTCAATGAACACGTCACCGTTTGTTACAGCTGCTGCAACCATGAAAGTTCCAGCTTCAATACGGTCTGGAATAACAGAATGTTCTGCACCATGAAGTGCTTTAACACCCGTGATTTTAATTGTTTCAGTTCCAGCACCTACAACTTTCGCACCCATCTTATTTAAGAAGTTTGCTAAATCAACAATTTCTGGTTCTCTTGCTACGTTTTCTAATGTTGTAATGCCCTCAGCTAAAACTGCAGCCATCATTATGTTTTGAGTTGCCCCAACACTTGGGAAATCAAGATAAATTCTTGCGCCTTTTAATTTGTCTACTTTCGCTTCAACATAACCTGCTGTACTTGTAATTTCGGCACCCATCGCTTCAAAACCTTTTAAATGTAAGTCAATTGGACGAGTTCCAATTGCACAACCACCTGGCATTGCAACTTTAGCATGTCCGTAACGAGCCAACATAGGACCCATCACAACAATAGAAGCACGCATTTTACTGACAAAATCATAATCTGCTTTAGTTGATACTTCGCCTGTTGCATCAATATGCATTTCGTTATTTTCTTTGTCAAATGTATTGAAGACGTTTAAATTATTTAACAATTCATTCATTGTGTGGACATCAGATAAAATAGGTACATTTTTCAAATGCACTTTTCCTGTTTCTGCCAATATAGCTGCTGCTAAAATAGGTAATACTGCGTTTTTAGCACCCTCTACTTTTACAGTTCCTTCTAAACGATTACCACCTTGTACAATAATCTCTTCCATCTTTAAATAATCCCCTTTAAATTATCTTGTCGTTTTGGAGTGGACGACAAGTTCAAAAATCTATTTTTTATTTATAAGAAACTACTTAACAATAAAGTTTGAAGTAGTTCTATGATCGTAATGAAAAAAGAACCAGCTAGGTGTCCTAATGCTAAACTTGTCAAAATGCACAAATAATTAGCGACATAATAATTACGCTCTGTAAAAAGCTTACGCCAATTGACTTTACGTAGTATGTAATATGCGACAAAGATGAATAGAATGCGAATCACCAGTACTGCCATACCGTTAAAAATTGTTAACATTCTAATCTCCCCTTCTAGTCCAAATTTATAATAGCACAAATTCTTAACATAATGAAATATATTTTATTAAGTTAAGGTCTCTATCGTTTCAAATTTTACTCCAAATATGAAAGACAATTAATAAAAGTAACACATTTGACATGATACATCGGCGTTAAGTATAAATATGTTACAAAGTTTAAAAATATATAAAGAAAAAATCCCGAATAGTTTTTCATTCGGAATTTTTTCTTTCATATAATTTTGAATAAACTCTCTATCTATTTGTTCTTACTAATTGAAATCATATTAATCGCTCTCTCCAAAGCAATTTTAGCTCTCTTAAAGGCTTGAGAATCTTTGTTAGTAATCGCTGCTCTCATTTCTGCTTCAGCTTCTTGCTTATCTAATTCCACTCTTGCTTCATCTATATCACGAGCACGAATGGCAAAACTTGTAATGATTTCACACACATTATGACTCATTTGCATAACGCCACCATTGATCGCAATGAAATCAACTATATCATCATGGGTTCTCCTAACCTGGACTGGAGAAATTTCCAATGCGGCCATAATCGGTGTATGATTTGCAAGCAGTGTCATCCCACCATCGATTGCTCTAACCGAACAAGCAATTGCATGATGTTCATAGACAATTCCGAGTGGTGAAATGATGCGTACAATCAATTCTTTGTTAGTTTGATTAGCCATTAGCTTCCTCCAATCAATCTAAATCTAGCGGTAATTCAGTACCCATTTGTCTAGCTTTTTCAATCGCTTGTTCGATACTACCTACATTACGGAAAGCATCTTCAGGTAAAGCATCATATTTCCCATCTAGTAATCCTTCAAAACCGTGTAATGTCTCTTGAACTGTTACAAATGATCCGGGGATCCCTGTGAATGCTTCTGCTACATGGAAATTTTGAGACAAGAAGTTTTGGATACGACGTGCACGTTTTACGACAATTTTCTCATCGTCACTTAGTTCTTCAATTCCTAAGATGGCGATAATATCTTGTAAATCACGGTATCTTTGTAAAACAGTTTGAACTCGGCGAGCAATATCATAATGGCGTTCGCCAACAATTTCTTCAGATAAAGCGCTTGATGAAGAAGCTAGAGGGTCAACGGCTGGATAGATACCTTGCTCTGCCATTTTTCTTTCCAAGTTCGTTGTTGCATCTAAGTGAGCAAATGTAGTGGCTGGAGCCGGATCCGTATAGTCATCGGCGGGTACGTACACTGCTTGAATTGACGTAATTGACCCACTATGTGTAGAAGTAATACGTTCTTGCATAGCTCCCATTTCACTAGCTAACGTTGGTTGGTAACCAACCGCCGAAGGCATTCTACCTAATAAGGCAGAAACCTCTGAACCAGCCTGTGTGAAACGATAAATATTATCAATAAATAATAGTACATCTTGGTGCAACTCATCACGGAAATATTCAGCCATCGTTAAGCCTGTTAATACTACACGCATTCTCGCGCCTGGAGGTTCATTCATTTGACCAAATACCATAGCAGTTTTTTTGTTTACGCCTGATTCACGCATTTCAAACACAAGGTCGTTCCCTTCACGAGTTCTTTCACCGACACCCGCGAAAACAGAAATACCTCCGAGTTTTTCAGCGATATTATGAATTAACTCTTGAATCAATACGGTTTTACCTACACCAGCACCACCGAACAAGCCGATTTTACCACCTTTGATATAGGGGGCTAATAAGTCAATTACTTTAATACCTGTTTCTAAAATCTCATAGTTACTACTTAATTCTGCATATTTGGGTGCATCACGGTGAATACTTTTTACGTCGTGATTTTCTTCGATCGTACCCATATCATCGATCGGGTGTCCTAAGACATTGAATACACGTCCTAATGTAATCTTTCCGACTGGCACTGAGATTGGTTTGCTGGTATCCACTACTTGCATACCACGTCTAAGCCCTTCAGTGGATTGCATTGCAATAGTACGTACAATACCATCCCCAATATCTAAAGCCACTTCTAAAGTGATCGTATCTGTTTTATCTAGTTTATTCAAATCAGTCTCAGCATCAATTTCTTCATTACGTATTACCATTAACGCATCATGAATATTAGGTTGTCCATTTTCCAATGGAAACTCAACGTCAACTACTGGACCAATAACTTGTACAATTCGACCTACGCGCATTACTTATTGCCCTCCTTATTGTCTTCTAAGGCATTCGCGCCATTGATAATTTCTAAAATTTCATTCGTTACTTTAACTTGTCTTTCTTGATGATATTTCTGTTGTAAATTGTCTATCATCTCAAACGCGTTATCTGTTGCACTACGCATCGCATTCATACGACTTGCATGCTCCGTTGTTTTAGCATCAATTATCGCACCGTAAATTTGACTTTCAGCATATTGGGGTAATAATAAGTCCAATACAGCAGTCTCATCAGGTTCAATTAAATAATCGATATTAGTGTCAGCTTCCTCAACTGCATCTGCAAGTTCCAATTCCGAAACTGGCAAAATTTGATCGGCACGGAATTGAAAAGATAATGGACCTAAATGGTGGTTATAGCAAACATACAAAGCATCGAACACTTGTTTTTTAAATAACTCAACAGCTGTTCTAACTAATTTCTGAACATCCGTAAAACTCGGATTGTCAGGTAAGTGATGCAATTCATGTACTACTTCATAGTTATTTTCTTTACAAAACTTCACAATTGGTTCACCAATTGCTAAGACAACTACTTCACTTGAGTCTTTATGATCTTGTTCAAACATTCTCTCTACCGATTTAAGTACAGAGGAATTATAACTTCCTGCTAAACCTTTATCTGATGTAATAATAAGGTAACCTATTTTTTTCACTGGTCGCGTCAATAACATATCGTGAAAATCAACATAGTTAACAATATCATCATTGATGGGTGTCCCATTATCTAACAAATCAAACTGTTGTTTACCTATATGAGCAACCATTTGTTTGATACGATTAGAATAGACAAAATAACTTTTACTATTCTCAACCATACGATTATATTTCGAAGCCGAAACCATTTGCATTGCTTTCGTAATTTGGGCTGTTTTGCTTGTAGAATCAATTCGTTTCTTTAATTCATTTAATGACATTGATAGCCCTCCTTCACATTATTTAGCATTGCTACCACGACTTGTACTTGGATTAAATTGTTGTGAAAAATCTGTTAGTATTTTGATTAAATATTCTTCGTCAGGAATGACTTGTTTCACAACGATTTCTTTTAAAAAGACATCGTATTGATCAGTCATATGTTGATATAATTCTCTCTCGTAATCTTTAATTTTATCGACAGGGACTGAATCTAAGAAACCATGTGTTAAAGCAAAGAAAATAATTACTTGATGTGCTACATGGACCGGTTTGTGAAGTGGTTGTTTTAATACTTCAACCGTACGGCGTCCACGATTTAATTTTTGTTGTGTTTGTTGATCCAAATCAGAACCAAATTGTGAGAATGCCTCTAGTTCACGATAGCTCGCCAAATCGATACGTAGCGTACCTGAAACTTTTTTCATTGGTTTAATTTGAGCTGAACCACCCACACGAGATACTGACAATCCGGCATTAATCGCAGGACGAACTCCTGAATAAAACAAGTCACTCTCTAAGAAAATTTGACCATCTGTAATTGAAATGACATTGGTCGGAATATATGCAGAAATATCGCCTGCTTGCGTTTCAACAATTGGTAACGATGTTAAAGAACCGCCACCCATTTTTTCACTAAGTTTCGCTGAACGTTCTAATAAACGTGAGTGCAAGTAGAAAACATCACCAGGATAAGCTTCACGGCCTGGTGGGCGTTTTAATAGTAGACTCATTTCACGATAAGCCGCCGCCTGTTTAGATAAATCGTCATAAATCACAAGTACGTGTTTACCATTATACATGAATTCTTCCCCTATTGCTGTTGCAGCATATGGGGCTAAATATAGTAATGGAGCTGGTTGCGAAGCACTCGCTGTCATTATCACTGTGTAATCCATTGCGTTATGTTGTTCTAAAGTGTTTACTATATTCTTAACAGTCGACTCTTTTTGACCAATCGCAACGTAAATACATATGACATCTTTACCTTGTTGGTTAATAATCGTATCAATTGCTAAAGTAGTTTTACCGGTTTTTCGGTCACCAATAATTAACTCACGTTGTCCTCGTCCAATTGGAACCAATGCATCAATTGCTTTGATCCCTGTTTGCAAAGGCTCAGCTACTGATTGTCGGTCCATAATCCCTGGTGCTTCAGCTTCTACAGGGCGTGTTTTATTTGTGCCTAACTCACCTAGACCATCGACTGGTTCTCCCAAAGGGTTAACAACTCGACCTAGTAAAGCTGTTCCTACTGGAACTTCCATAATTCTGTCTAATCGACGTACTAAGTCACCTTCATGAATATTGATATATTCACCAAAGATAATAATTCCAACATCATCTGCCTCAAGGTTTTGTACCATACCTATTGATCCATTAGCAAACTCAACCATTTCCCCAGACATAACATTATCCAGGCCTATTGCACGTGCAATACCGTCACCAATATATGTGACGGTTCCAATTTCTTGAATATGCTCATCGTTTTGGAATTGTCGAATGTGTTGGCGTAATTGTTGATCTAATCTTTCAAAAGTCAATTCAACTCATCCTCCTGTGTCCAAGTTCTTTCAATGTAGCTTTGTAATTCACGTAATGTTTTTTGAGCACTATTTTCATAGTAGAAAGATTCACTTTGTAAACGAATCCCAGTGATTAAATTTGCATCAACAACTGTAGTGATTCTTTTTAAAGTTTTATCTGTTTTTTCAATAAACTTACGAACAATTTTTTCTTTCTCATCATCTGTTAAAGGAACGGCACTCGTAATCATCAATGATTCAGCAGTACCATTATCTTTTAAAATGTCTTCAACAAATACATCAGAGTTGTCTGAATCTTTGACTTGTTTCAACAAATCCGCTTCAGAATTTGTTGCAGAGGTACTAGTTGTTTTTAAAGCATTATCAATTTTCGCTACCTTCTGAGTCGCTTGTTCTGATTTGATTTTTCTCAACAACTCATCCTCATGTTTTTTTTCTCTGACGATGACTCTTTCTCGCATAGATCCCGTCTTTGCTTGAGGTGTTTCTGTTACTTTATTTAAATCAACTTTATTTTCCCCGGCCATTATAAATCATCCATTCCTTGAATAAAATCATCTACTATACGACGGTGATCCTCTTCTTTAATTTCACGATTCAATACTTTCTCAGCAACTTCAATTGAAATGCTTGTAATTTCTTCACGCATTTCATGCATGATGCGTTTACGTTCCATTTCAATTTCACGTCTTGCAGCTTCTTGCATACGTTCAACTTCTGCTTTAGCATCGTTGATCATAGAATCTTGAACTAATACACTTTGTTTCTTTGCTTGTAAAATGATTTGACTTGCCTCTGTTTTAGCTTGTCTTAAATCTGCTTGAGCTTCGCGGTTAGCTTCTTCGCTCTCTGCTTTTTCGTTTTCTGCAGTTGAAATATCATCTGTAATCTTCTTAGCACGTTCTTCAAGAATATTCATTAATGGTCCCCATGCAACTTTACGAATAATTAAAAGCAGGACGATAAAAGAAATCATCGTCATCACGGTATGACCTAAAGCGGTATTGCCGCTACTTAATAATAAAAATGACATAAAATTATCGCTCCTCCAATTTATTGTTATTATTATCTAAAGACTAAAATAAAGGCAATAACAACAGCCATGATTGGAACAGCCTCGATCAAACCAACTCCTAAGAACATTGTCATTCTTAATTTACCTTCTAATTCTGGTTGGCGAGCGATTGACTCAATTGTTTTTGAAATAACCATACCGTTACCAATTGAAGCTCCTAAAGCAGCGATTGATACAGCGATTGCAGCAGCTAATGCATCCATTTATTCATTCTCCTCTTAATCTTTTAATGTTCTGTTTCAACTTTATGTGACATATAAACCATTGTTAGCGTTACGAAAATATAGGCTTGGATAGATCCTATAAACAACGAAAATCCTTGCCATACCATTTGTAACGGTATACCTATAACCCAAGTTACTGGGAAGAACGATCCACCCAAACTCGCAATTAAGCCTAATAAAACTTCACCAGCAAATATATTACCGTACAAACGTAATGCTAAAGTTAGCGTGTTTGTAAACTCTTCAATAATATTGATGGGCAACATAAATGATACTGGCTGCATATAACTTGATTTAATGTATTGCTTAAAACCTAGCTTATCGACACCAAGATAGTGCGACATAATAATCATGATAAGCGCTAAAGCCAAACAAACAATCGGATCGCCTGTTGGACTTTTCCACAAAGAGTAATCTTTGATTGTTAATATAAAGCCAAGACCTACCATATTGGCAATAAATACAAACAATAGTAATGTCATGCCTAATAAGTTATACATCTGTACTTTTGAATCAGTGATAGCTCCGCCTACGAGACCACGAACAAAATCATAAACCCACTCAAGCATAAGCTGAGCTTTCCCCGGTTTATCAACTGACATGTTTTTTGTACTCACCATACAGAAGACCCAAACCAAAAGCACTGTAGCCACTAATGAAATCAATGTATTAACCCCAATTGACAAGCCTAATACGTTAATGACAAGTGTTTCCTCCACATTTAAACCTTCTTTCCTAATTTATTATGATTTCACACTCGACAAATCTTCTAAGAATGCTTGTAAAATGCGTAATCACTGACTTGCGATACTCATTCTAGCACTTTGTTCAAACGAATACAAATCAAGACAACGTTTACAAATCCAAAAAATTATTTTTTTTCTTCCACTCCGCTGATATTGATAGTTTAATATTTTTATCATGTCACCATAACTCTCTTCACTAAAAAGACTATTCTATAAGCATTAAACGAGATTGAAACCATAGTGTATCATTTTTAATTATAATTTTATATATTTTTTTACAATCATTAAAATTATTTCATTCAATTCAACTTTATAATATCTTACCTCCTTTTCATCCATACTTGTCTAAGTAAACATACGTTTCTTTCCTTCAATACATTTGATTTTTGTAACTCACTCGATAAATTATTTATACCATAATTAATCCATTGTATGAAATTTTATCTCTTCTTAAGTATTAACATATTAAAATTATTATTTTATGAAAAATTCACTCATCCAATCTGCTATGTAGCTCACGCTTTTATCGATTACGTATTATTAATTACTACTAAAGTCATTTCTTTTAGAGTATGAACTCTACGGCATTTTTTAAGTTTATTCCGATTTTTCAATACTATTACAGAAAGAACGGTTAATTAAGCTTCCGTTTAGCATTCTTAATTGGATAATATTGCGTTACTTTTACCGGGATATTAAGCGTAACACAGCGACTGTTGTTCCCAAGCGGTACAAAAGGCAATCGGTGTAGTTTGCTCTGACTTTGAGCACTGCAATTTAGACAGAACCTTGCCGATTGAGCTGGAAAAGACCGTAAGTCACAATCATCAATAGAGCTTTGAAAGCGACCGTCGTGATTATTTCGCGCTCCCGAGTCCGCCAATATCCAATTCGAGTCCACCTATTCGCCAATCAAGTCCACCCCTGTTTTTGAACTAAATACGCCCTTCAAGGCAACTGATTCGCGCTTCGAGTCCACTTAATAGTCTCTTTTGTGTATAGTTAGTTTAGAAGTTGGATACTTCTAAAAAAATACACGAAGGAGGCTATTTTTTTATGACCAGAAAAATACCAGTGAAATTAGTGATGCAATATCGAGACCAGGGATTTTCTCGAAACATGATCGCTAAGACACAGAAAGTTGGGCGCAGTTCTGTGAGCGAAGTCTTCAAACGGGCAGATAAGTTAAAGTTGACCTACGAAGATATTGAAGAGCTTTCGGACAATGAAGTCTATCGGAAGTTCTTCCCTGAACGACATCAATCAGAGGTGTTGTATACACTTCCTGATTACGAAAAGATCCATAAGGAGCTACAAGGAGTCGGAGTAACCCTTAAGCTTCTATGGCAAGAGTATGTGGATCTCTGTAAGGATACCAACGGTATCCCGGTTGGATACACTAAATTCTGCGAAGATTATCAAAGGCATATTGATCAATACCGCCATTTGATAATTAAAACAACATTTTTGTTGAACCGTATGCTTGTCCTTGTGCTCTTAGAGCCAGAATATTTAAGAAGTGCCATGGACGACTGAATCCTGGTTGGAAGAAGAAGTTTGCTTGGGCTAAGTCGGTTAAAGTCATTTTAGCGTAATCGCTAATGACAACGTATTCGCAACTTGTGTTACATCCGCAGTAGACAAGAATTGTGCACTAAGAATGACTTCAGTATCCGCATCGTAGAAGATTTTCATCTCGACTGTATTGTCTTCATTATGCATGAAGTCTGTCTGATTGCAAATTCGATGACAGGTTCCGCTATCGGCGTAGCGTCGCTTATGCCTTACAAGCACCACCACTGGTCTTATTTTCATCAACAATGACCGGTGTCTTGATTTTCTTATACCAGCCATTCATACGCCTTTAATCGGTCAATTTATGCGAAATCGAGTACTCATTAAAGAGAGCGACTTAAATTAAGTAATCTAATTTAATAAATAAAAACAGGAGCCAAAATACAGGGCTCCTGTTTTTACTTAGAATGAAAGGCGATTAAATGATTATAGCCAGTAAAGCTATTGCATTTAATAGAAGGATTAAGACGGCTAGAATGTAGTGGATAAATGCAAATTCAAAATCCCTATCGTTGTATCTAAATTTTTTATCTAAAAAATGATTGATGGTTATCCCAATGAGTAAGATAGTCAAAATGACGGTTAATTTTATAAACTCATCATTAATTCCCAACGGAAAGGTTCTGGAGAAAAGAACACTTACAAATAAAATAATTGCAGTGAGGTTAGCCAATAAACTAATTCTATCCATCTCGTTTTTACTTTCTACTTCTGAAACATTCAATCGATTTTGGAGTAAATCATAAATAGCATATTTAGAAGCGTTCAAAAAAATATAAGTAGTTAGGGTTATGATTAAGTATAAGGGCGTTAATACAATGTGATGACTTGTATTATTTTGCCAAAGCCCCATCTTAGTCGAGTACAAAAACGGGGACATAAGTGATAATCCTAAATATAAGCCACTCAAAAGACGTATTGCATATTTTTTAATAGCCATAATGGCTCCTCCTTATTCTAAAAAATCTCTTAGTTAATTATTTAAATTATATCATCTATTAAGCAAGCTGTCTCTTAATTAAATTTTTTGGCAAAAAAGAATTAATCATCATGGTATTTTTAAATTGTATGATAGAGGTTTTTATTTTGAAAGGAAGGATCTTAGAGTCTTTCATTTGTGAGAAGTCACTAAAACAATTATAATAGAGTAAATATAGACGAAGGAGTGGGTCAGGTGTCTAAACTGTTTAAACTCATTTTTCTTTTATTGTCAATGACTTTAGTCGTTGTAGGATGTCGTACAGAGAGTGCTCAGGAAGTCGCTACATATGATGAAGCCTATGATCAACAACAACGTGATCGTTACCGTGAACTAAATGAGTATCTCTACGATGAGTATGAAGATAATTTGAAAGACATGACAAGAGATCCACTTTACCCTGAATATGAACGTTTAAATGGCATGTTTAGTATGGGTGGTGAAAGACGATGGGAGATTTTCAAAGCAACGGTTCATTTAGACAATCAAATCATTCAGTATGGTGATCAAGTGATTGAGTATCAAGAGACGGAAGATACTGTCGTTCTATCACAGAACCCGACGGAATTGGAGGACGAAACCTTCGTGCGAATGGTTCGCCTAGCTCAACAACAAGAGGGGGATGATCAGGAACATAATTTTAGGCTTTCACTAGCCGGGGGTTGGTTGCCTTTATTCACGTTGATTGCTGGATTAATTGGTTGGTTTAAACCGAGGTGGGTTTGGTATATAGAAGGTGGTTTCCGATATAAGGATGCAGAACCTGCTGATAATGCCTTATTATTTATTAAAATCCAAGCAATTATTGCTTTTGCGTTAACAATATTCCTCGTCTATTTGTTGTTTAATAGAATGGCTTAATTTTTAGGTCAATGACTAGACTCACTGATATGAGGGGGCCGGTTGATCTCCATCTAATTCCATCTTAGATACAAAGCTCTACTCAGGAACATCTTCTTCCTGATGTGGAGTTTTTTTTTAAAAATACATTTGTATTCAAGCCAAGTCTCAGTATATGAAATAGTCATGCTGAAATTGGCATGGCTATTTTACTGGACTCGATCTGCGTACCAGTGGACTCCAATTGGATATTGAAAGACTCGATAGGACGAATAGGTGGGCCTGAAGGCGCGTAATAATCAACCGTCGAATTGAAAACAATAAGTTGAACTAAGCAGAAAGGTTGGAAATTCAACCTAAAACTAATAATTCCTAATACAATAAAAAAGCTATCTGAATATACAATATGTATACTCAAATAGCTTTCTATTAATCACGATATTTATAATAACGTCGGTGCGCATCTACTTCAGCTAAATAGAAACCAGCCGTTTCAATCGGTCCTTTAATCGTTGTTTTTGAATCATCTGTTGGGACCGCCTCGTTAAAAATCGCTTCATAACGTTCAATATCAATCGCTTCTCGATTATTAAAATGCTGAACGATCACATCTTTGTTAAGTGCATTTAGAAATCCATCTTGAATTGTACCAACCAATAGTTCAGCTACCGCTCCTGAACCATAGCTGAATAGACCAATTTGGTCACCACTCTTTAAATCTTCTGCAAAAATCAATAAGGAAACTAAACTTAAAAACAGCGATGCTGTATAAACGTTCCCTACTTCTTTATTCAATCTTGCACTCTCTTCAAAGTAACTTTTCCACGTATTTAATAACGCTGTTTTTTCTTCTTCATTAAAGACTGAGTCTGCCAGCTCTTCATAGCTACCTAATGCTTTTTTACCCATTTTAGTAAACGGTAAGTGGAATGTCATTGCTCTCAATTGTTTTAACTTTTCTGGTTGAGTCGCTTCCATTTTCGTCATAATTCTCGTGAATATATTTTTGTACAACTCTGTTGAAAATTTACCATCAACCATTGAATATTCAGAGTAATCCGGACGCCAGAAATCAAATTGATTATCAGTAATACTAATACTATCCATATCAAGCGCAAGGATTTGTGGGTCAGCACTGATTAACATGGCGATTGCCCCTGCGCCTTGAGTTGGTTCGCCACCCGTTTCTAATCCATAGCGTGCTTCATCTGCTGAAATAACTAAAACTTTACGATTAGGACGTAATCGGACATAATCACAGGCTAATTGTAAAGCAGCCGTTGCACCATAACATGCCTCTTTTACTTCAAAAGATTTAGCAAAAGGTTGAATTTCAAGTAACTCATGTATATAAGTACTTGAAGCTTTAGAATAATCAAAACTTGATTCTGTTGCAAAAATAACTTGATCAATTGCACCTTTATCTTCTTCAGTTAATATTTGCTTGGCAGCATTAGCACCAAGTGCCACAATATCTTCCTCGATTGTGGGAACTGCCATTTTATTCTGACCAATTCCGATAGTATATTTCTCAACTTCAACTCCACGAGCTGTCGCTAATTCTTCCATCTCAAGATAAAAGTGTGGTAGATAGACACTCATCTTATCTATTCCGACTTTTGTATCCATTACATTCCTCCATCAATCTTACAATTTAAATGCTAATCAACTGCTTGATTAGCCAGCATTAAATATTCTACCATTATTTACGAAAAAAATAAGTAAAAACTGTCATTTTATTATATCTTAATAAAAGTTTAATGCCTAATAAAACTATTTTCCCCTCAAAAGACTCAGTATTTCTTTCGCTTTAGTACTATTCATTATGCCGGATTCACGTAGTTTTTTTACAACTTCATCGACCTCTGTTAAATCAGCGCCTATTTGTAAAGCTAAACTCCGTGCTTGTAAAGCCATATGACCTTTTTGAATGCCTTCTGTCACTAATGCACGAATCGCAGCAAAATTTTGTGCCAGACCTACCGAAGCGACAATTTCAGCTAACTCATTCGCAGTAGGTTGATGTAATAAATCTAAAGCCCATTGGGCTGTAGGATGAACAGATATCGTTCCACCTACTGTCGCTAATTGTAAGGGTAATTCAATTTCGCCAACAAGCTCATTTGTTGAATGGTCAATCTTCCATTTGGACAAGCCACGATAAACACCTGAACGAGAGGCATAAGCGTGAACCCCCGCCTCAACGGCACGCCAATCATTCCCAGTTGCAATTAACACTGCATCAATGCCATTCATAATCCCTTTGTTATGTGTAGTGGCACGATAAGGATCAATTTGTGCATATTCACTCGCTAGAGCAATATTGTGTGCTATTTCTTCCGCTAACATAGCATCCTTATCTAAACTAATAATCGGTATTTCACAACGAGCTGTTACAATTGCTTCAGTAGCATAATTTGAAAGAATACTCATTAATGGCTCGTGTTCCGTTAACGTGGCAATTCGTGGTGCAACATTCTCCAGTACAGTATTTAGAGCATTAGCTCCCATAGCTTCACATGGATCAAACGAAATATAAGTTGTGACAAAGGCACCACTGTCACCTTCGAAGGTTTGTGTCCAAATTTTACGTGGACCACCACCCCTTTTAACCATATTCTCACTGGCGGCTTTGGCAATTTTCATCAATTCTTGTTCATTCGAGTTTATAATTTCTTGAATTAACATTGGCTTTTCAACGGTTGGTAATATTATTTGACCAATTGTTTCGCGTTTGAGCATTTTAGCTTTAATATTCCCAACCTTTTTCGCTCCATTACTTGCCGCCGCAATAACACTCGGTTCTTCAACAACCATTGGAACCGAATAAGGTATATCATTCACGATGAAATTAACCGCTACTCCTAAGGGTAGTTGATAATTAAACACATAATTTTCAATCATTTGGTCAGCTACCAAATTTGGCAATTGAATATCGTCGATTGACTGAACTTCCTCTAAGCCAGTCTCATCAGACAAATCAAGACGAATTTTAGACCACCCTAATTTATGGAGTATCTCTAATCTTTCTTTTGGTGTCTTTTTATAAAAACCATTGAATATTTGATTCATTCAAAGCCTCCTATTCCATCTACTATATTTCTGACTATAAACAAATTCACATATATATTATGCCACAAAATATAGAAAAAGCGAACACAACTGTGTTTTTTTGCACAGTGTGTTCACTTATAAATAATTATTTTGTTCCGAAAATTCTGTCGCCAGCATCTCCTAAACCAGGTAAGATATAACCATTTTCATTTAAACGATCATCTAAGGCTGCTGTAAAGATTGCTACACCTGGGTGTGCTGCTTGTAAAGCTTTAATTCCTTCTGGAGCAGCCACTAAACATACAAATGTAATATTCTCTGGTTTACAGTTGTATTTATTAGTCAATTGATCTAAAGCAGCGATTGCAGAACCACCAGTTGCTAACATTGGGTCGACCACAAAGATACGACGCTCAGTAATATCTTGAGGTAGTTTAACAAAATATTCCACAATGTCTAACGTGTCATGTTCACGGTATAAACCGATATGGCCTACACGCGCTGAAGGAATTAAATCTACCATTCCGTCTACCATACCTAAACCAGCACGTAAAATTGGTACGATTGCTAATTTTTTACCTGCTAATTGTTTTTGAGTTGTTTCAACTAAAGGTGTTTCAATCACAACATCTTCTAAAGGAAGATCACGCGTAATCTCATAGGCCATTAACATTCCGATTTCATTCGTTACCTCGCGGAAAGCTTTCGTTGAAGTGTTCTTGTCTCGAATAATTGTTAGTTTATGTTGAATTAATGGATGGTTAACCACCGTAAAATTTGCCATTATAATATTCCTCCTAAAGTGTTCTTTTATTGATTGTATAAAGGTTTGTCAGCTACTAATTGCTGAACTCTTTCCTGAATAGAAGGCAAGTCAGTTTCATCTGCTTGCAAGGCTTCTAATATTAATTCTGCAATAATTTTTGCATCATCTTCTTTTAATCCGCGGGTTGTAATCGCAGGCGTTCCAATTCTAATCCCACTTGTTTCAACAAACGAATGCGTATCGTTAGGGATTGAATTTTTGTTCACTGTAATACTTACTTGATCCAAACGTTCTTGAGCCCATTTACCTGTAATTCCGAGTGGCGTTACATCTAATAAAAACAAATGATTATCCGTACCACCTGAGATAACTTTCAATGGACTTTCCAAGAAAACTTCCACCATTGCCTGAGCATTCTTAATAATTTGTTCCGCATAGACTTTAAAGTTAGATTCTAATGCTTCTCCAAAGGCAACTGCTTTTGCTGCAATGACGTGCTCCAAAGGACCACCTTGAATCCCTGGGAATACAGCACTATTAATTTTCTTAGCATGTTTTTGCTTTGCTAAAATGATACCTCCACGAGGTCCACGTAAAGTCTTGTGCGTTGTCGTTGTAACTACATCAGCAAATTCCACTGGATTTTGATGCAATCCTGCTGCAACTAAACCAGCAATATGCGCCATATCGACGAAATAAATAGCATTTACTTTTTTAGCAATTTCACCCATTCGTTTAAAGTCAATTGAACGAGAATAAGCACTTGCTCCAGCAATTAACATCTTTGGTTGACATTCAATGGCAATTCTTTCCAATTCATCATAATTAATTTGTTCTGTTTCTGGATCTAAACCATAACTATACATTTCATAAGATTGTCCACTAAAGTTCACTGGCGAACCATGGGTTAAGTGTCCTCCTTGAGAAAGATCCATCCCAAGAACACGGTCGCCCACTTCTAAAAACGCTCGGTACACTGCAAAGTTTGCAGAAGAGCCAGAATGTGGTTGAACGTTAGCAAATTCTGCGCCAAATAATTTTTTAGCACGATCAATTGCTTCTTGCTCAATAACGTCAACAAATTCACAGCCACCATAATATCTTCTACCTGGATAACCCTCAGCATATTTATTCGTTAAAATACTACCCTGTGCTTCTAAAACAGCTGGTGAAACAAAGTTCTCTGACGCGATTAATTCGATACCTTCTAATTGTCTTGTTTCTTCTTTACGAATAATATCAAAAATAAAATCCTTCTCAATTGGCATGTAAGTCATTGCCCCCTTATCAAATTTTAATTATTATAGCACATAATTTGAAGCTTTAGTGAGACGATTCATATAAGCATGCCCCGCATCATCATCTAAGAGTGCCTGAGCGAAGATTATCTCGCAACTAGATTGTTCTAGATAACGTAAGCCAGCATAGAGCTGACGCGTTGCAGAAGCTACATCTCCTTCGCTCCCTAAAGAATACGAACTATAAAAACTTTTATTTGCTTCGAGCGCTTTAAGTAGTTTTTCATCCGCTAAAACTCCTATTTTTCGATCTTGTTTATCCATTTCTTTTAACCAGTCGGAAACGGTATATTCAATCGGAATTAAATAAACAGGTTGTTCCGGACTGTAGTGTAAATATTTCACACCTGGGGACTGGACATCCTTATTCGCTAATTGCTGACTAGCCGTCATCTCAACGACTGGTGCTATTTTTTTAAGCATATTTTGCGTAATTGCGCCGGGTCGCAGAATAACAATCTGTTCATCATCTGCTAAGACTACTGTTGATTCGACGCCAATTTCAGAAATTGGGGACTGAGCCTTTATTACTCCTGAGATAGTACCTGAAAAATCATTTAACACATGTTCCACTGCGGTTGGGCTCGGTTTACCTGATAAATTTGCACTAGGACCTACCAAGGGAAAACCAACCATCTCAATTAAGAGTAACGTTTCCATTTGACGTGGCATCCTAACAGCAACCGACTTTTTACCAGGAGTGACATTGGGTGCAAAAACACCTTCTTTCAGCGGAAATATGATCGTTAAAGGTCCTGGCCAGAATGTTTCCATTAATCTTTGCGCTAAAGGACTGACGTTAGCAACCGTATCATGAACTTGACTAATATCACTTACGTGAACAATTAAAGGATTGTCTTCCGGGCGACCTTTAGCTTGAAAGACACCTCTAACTGCTGTTTCATTATTCGCAATCGCACCTAAGCCATAAACCGTTTCAGTTGGAAAAGCGACCAATTTACCCTGTTTTAATAACGCTGCCGCATCTTTCAGTGTTGAATAATCAAACACTTGAGTATTGACTGCTTTATTTAGGTCCTCAACATTTAAATCTGTCATTCGCTCACTCCTTTCACAGTTGAATTTTAACATAGCGATCTAATGAATTTAAATCTTTTTCTATCAATATTTCTGCATTAGGATACTCAGACTGAAAAATCGCTTTAACAGCCTCTCCTTGTTGAAATCCAATTTCTAATAAAATTAATCCATTAGGGTTTAAGTAATTATGGGCTTCCAAGGCTATGCGTTGATAAATCGCTAAACCTTCGTCTTCGGCAAACAAAGCCAATGTAGGTTCAAATTTCTTAACACTTTCATCCATTAAACTAATTTCGTTCTCAGAAATATATGGCGGATTTGAGATGATGACATCGAAAGGAGCCTCCGAATCTAGCTGATTAAACAAATCACTTTTGACAAAATATATCTCAACATTATGTGATTCAGCGTTCTCAATCGCAACTTTTAAGGCAGCCTCACTTAAATCACAGGCTGAAATATCTGCTGTAGGAAAAGTTTTCGCCAGTTTAATCGGAATAATCCCCGTACCAGTCCCAATATCTAAGACCCTAGAAGTGGGATTGTTTTGAAGGAAGTTCATTGCTAGTTCAATCAATCCAGCTGTGTCTTCTCGTGGGATTAGAGTATCTGGCGTAACTTTAAATCGCTCATTCATAAAATCAGCGTACCCCACTATATATTGAATGGGTTCATGTTTAACTAAACGTTTTAAAGCCACTTCATATTGTTCTAATAAATCTATTGCTACTGGCTTTTGCAACTGTTGAACATACTCTGTTAAAGTCCAATCAAATAACATTAACCAATATTGTCTTGCTAACGTACCATCTAAACCATTTTCGTCCAAAAAAATTGAAGCTCTATTTTGAGCTTCAACCAGATGCTTGCTAGACTTGAGGTCCATTTAGTTCCTCCAGCTTTTGAGTTTGGTCGTATAAAACTAACGCATCAACAATTTCATCTAATTTACCGCTTAAAATCGTATCCAATTGTTGAATTGTTAAACCAATACGGTGGTCTGTTACTCTATTTTGTGGGAAGTTATACGTTCTAATGCGTTCAGAACGGTCACCAGTACCAACCGCTAATTTTCTACTTGCATCGAATTCGGCTTGTGCTTCAGATTGTACTTTATCAAATACACGCGCACGTAACACTTTCATCGCTTTTTCACGGTTTTTTAATTGCGAACGCTCATCTTGCATTGCAACAACCGTATTAGTAGGTATGTGTGTTAAACGTACAGCTGAAGCTGTTTTGTTAACGTGCTGACCACCAGCACCACTTGCGTGATAAATATCTACACGAATGTCGTTATCATCAAGATCAAAGTCGATTTCTTCAGCTTCAGGCATAACCACAACCGTTGCTGTAGAAGTATGAACACGTCCTTGCGATTCCGTTTCTGGAACTCTTTGAACACGGTGAGCACCATTCTCAAACTTCAATTTAGAATACACTTTATTGCCGGTAATCATAAGTGTTACTTCTTTGTAACCACCAATTCCAGTAATATTGGCATCCAAAACTTCAACCTTCCAACCTTGACCATCCGCATAGTGTGTATACATATTTAATAAGTCACCAGCAAATAGTTGCGCTTCGTCTCCCCCAGCAGCACCACGAATCTCCATGATAATGTTCTTTCCATCATTAGGATCCTCAGGTAACATCATCACTTTAATTGCTTCTTCAAGTTCCACTTTTTGGTCTTTCAAATCAGATAGCTCTGCTTTAGCTAATTCTGCCATTTCGCTATCTAGACCTTCACTTAACATCTCTTCAGTGTCTTCAATACCTTGAATAACTTCTTTATACTGTTTAATTTTCTCAACTTTTGGTCTTAAATCCGCTTCTTCAATCGTTAACTCTCTTAAACGATTCGTATCCGAAATTACGGCCGGATCACTTAACAATTCATGTATTTCATCAAATCTAAAGATTAACGTGTCTAATTGTTCAAACATTTCTTCACTCCTCTTGTGTAATTCTACTACTTTTCATCCATACGTGTTGGATTTTTATAACATTTACGACAAACCGGTAAATAGGATTCATTCCCACCGATTTGAATTTGTTCGCCTTCATAAACAGGTTTACCATCAGAAAAACGCAAGTTCATTATAGCTTTCTTATGGCAGAACCAGCAAATAGTTTTAATTTCTTCTATTTTGTCTGCATACAATAATAAGTATTTCGACCCTTCGAATAAATTATTAACAAAGTCATTTTTCAAACCAAAAGCCATAACTGGAATATCTAATTCATCAACCACTCTCGCCAGTTGAAGGATGTGTTCTTTCGTTAAAAATTGTGCTTCATCAATCAGAATACAATACAACTTTGTCTCAATACTTTGAATTGTTTCAAATAAATCCATATCATCCGTAATAGCAATCGCATCTCTTTCGAAACCAATACGACTTGCTACCTTACCCAAGCCAGAACGCACATCTACCGCACTCGTAAAAATCTGTACTGCCTTATTTTGTTCCTCATAATTATGGGCAACTTTTAAAATCTCAATCGATTTCCCACTATTCATTGCACCATACTTAAAATAAAATTGTGCCATAAACCTTCGCGCTCCTCACTCTAAATTACTTCATCTAGTAGACTTACTCAACTATCCATAATAGAATAATTACCTCCTTTAGTCAATTAAACAAACACTTTTTTATACATTTTCTATAAGGAAAGACCCGTTTACTCCTCACAAAATATGTAAATTTTCATTACAATTTAATCGATATTTATCACTTACACTTTCAATTCAGTGGATTGCTTGCTAAAATACTAATGTTAATTAAACGTCGACTCAGTCACGTTTTAAATATGACGTGCATCCAAAAGATGACATGATAAGGAGTAATAGCCAATGACACTTAGAAGTAATTTTGCAATTAATGCGGGACGATTTGCCCTATGGGGATTAACTACCTTTACCCGCGGAGGAAGTAGTTTACCTGGTAAAATTGCAACAACAATCGATCCTAACGTTCTAGAGGCGTTAACTAAAAATTATAAAGTAGTCGTAATTACAGGAACCAATGGAAAAACACTTACGACTGCTCTTACAGTTCAAGCTCTAAAGCAAAAGTACCCTCAAGTTTTAACTAATCCTACGGGGTCAAATATGCAACAAGGAATTGTCAGTACTTTTCTTACTGCTCCTAAACTTAAAGATGGAGAACAAGGAATTGCTGTACTTGAAGTAGATGAAGGTTCATTAAAACATGTCGTCAATGCATTAAAACCGGAACTATTTGTTCATACAAATGTTTTTAGAGATCAAATGGACCGCTATGGAGAAATTTATTCTATTTATGAATTAATGGCTGATGCCGCTAAAGCCGTTCCAAATGCTACTGTGCTGGCTAATGCAGATTCACCTTTATTTAATTCAATGGAGTTACCTAATCCACGAGAATATTTTGGTTTCGACCATAAGGTGGACCATGATGTTGAACCACATTATAATACTGACGGTATCTTATGCCCTCATTGTAATAATGTTCTAAGTTATCATAATCTAACCTATGCTAATTTAGGTAAATATTATTGTAAACATTGTGACTTCAAACGCCCTAATCTAGACTATTCAATAAATAAAGTTGAAGAATTAACTTTGACACATTCTACTTTTGAAATTGATGGTCATTCTTTTACGATTCCAGTTGCTGGTTTATATAATATTTACAATGCTCTCGCTGCTTATAGCGTGGCACGCTTTTTAGGCGTTGAACCAAATGATATTCGTGAAGGTTTTAAACAAGCCGAACGCGTATTTGGGAGACAAGAAATCATCAATATTAATGGCAAAAAAGTGCTTCTAAACTTAGTAAAAAATCCAGTTGGTCTTAACCAAGTAATTGAATTAGTTGGTCTTGAAAAGAATCCATTTATGCTAGTATCAATACTAAACAATCAATATGCTGACGGTACGGATGTTAGTTGGATTTGGGATGGTCATTATGAGCAAATGGTTAATTTCCCTATTAAAGAAACAGTCGTTGGCGGGATGAAAGCCGATGAAATGAAATTACGCTTAACAGTCGCAGGTATTCCAGAAGAATCGATCACTCAATTAAATTCAATGAACGACATCATCGAAGCGATTGAAAATTCTTCTGAAGAACACGTACATATCCTAGCAACCTATACAGCAATGCTGGAATTACGTAAGATTCTACAAGAGAAAAACCATTTATAAAATCTATCAAGTAAAAGCGGGGAGTTACAATGAAAACAATCAGAATATGTCATCTATACGGAAACTTATTAAACACCTATGGCGATAATGGTAATCTACTAATGATTCAATACTACGCCAAAAAGAAAGGCTATCAAGTTGATACAAAGATTGTAAGTTTAGACGATGATTTTAACGCTGCTGATTATGACATTGTATTCTTTGGTGGTGGCCAAGATTTTGAACAAAAAATTATTGCAAAAAATAGCCAAAGATTAAAAAATGAGTTGCAATCTTACATTGAGAATAATGGTGTAATGCTTGCCATTTGTGGTGGCTATCAGCTACTTGGCGAATATTATGTTACAGCAAAGGGCGAAAAAATTAATGCTTTAGGAATTTTACCTCTCTATACAGAACGCCAAATTAATTCACGCTTCATCGGTGACATTGAAATCTATGATGAAATCAATAACCAAACCTATGTAGGTTTTGAAAATCACAATGGCGTAACTCATTTAGCCGGTGACTTACAACCATTAGGAAAAGTAATCAAAGGTAACGGAAACAATGGCCAGGATCAAACTGAAGGTTTACATTATAAAAATGTCTTTTGTTCTTATTTTCACGGTCCTCTATTAGTTCGTAATAAATGGTTAGCTGAGCATTTGATTGATTTAACGATTAAACAATTAAACTAAGTCATTATAAAAAGCAGTAGAAATCGCAAATGGATTTCTACTGCTTTTTATATGAATAACATAAATAATATTGGTAAAAAAATTGCTGGCGTAAAATTTAATATCTTTAATTTTGTTAAACCTATCATATTTAAGCCTAAGCCAATTAGTAATATAGAACCCACACAAATAACTTCCGTAATCACTTCCACCGGCAGTAAAGGTTCTAAAACAAATGCAAATAAAGTTAATGAACCTTGTATCAGTAATACTGGAATACTTGAGAGTAACACACCTGCTCCTAACGATGATCCAAGCAATATTGAGGTGATACCATCAAGGATACTTTTCGTATAAAGAGTTGTATTATCACCTGTTAAACCACTTTCTAATGAACCTAGAATTGCCATTGAACCTACACAGAAAATCAATGACGCACTAATAAATCCTTGTCCTAAGTCTTTAAAGTTAGATAGATGTTGTACCTTTTCTTCAAGCTTTTGAACACCTTTCGTTAAATGGTAATCGAAATCAATACCTTCACCGATTAGAATCCCAACCACGATAGATAAAATCATAATAATCGTTTCTTTACCTTGAATCGCTCCATTAATACCTAAAGTAATGACACACAAAGCTACTCCTTGCATTAATCTCTCATGAAACCTTTCGGGTATTCCTGCTTTAAAAAGAATTCCTAAACTTCCACAAATAATAATTGCTACTGCATTTACAATCGCTCCCATTTAACGCCTCCTAATCTTTAATACTTCTCACTATACAACAAGAAAATACTGAAGACCAGATTATATTCTCTGATTCTCAGTATTTAAATGTTTATATTCGTTTTTTATTATTCTTCGTCAGAGTTTTCATCAATATCAATTTCTTCATCTTCATCAAATTCAGATTCTTGTATGTTTTCTCTCTCACTCCAAGGTATTAACTCAAACGCTTCATCAACAAAAAATTGATAACTTGGACTCCAGACAAAATCAGCATAGTATTCAATCTTGCTTTCTTCTAACACTTCCTCAGCCAATAAATCTTCACTCACTGACTCTTCGTCAGATAATGTCTCTGAAGTCTTTGAGGATTCACCAGTTGAATCCTCAACTGTTGGTACATTAATACTGATATAAACATCTTCGCCTTGCCAATAATCTGCATAAGTCATTTTGTCCAAAGCAAAGGTTTTAACTACTTTATAGGAATCACCTGGTTTAAGTGTTTTACCATACATTTCATTTATTAATACGTAATCATCAGAAATCTCGTCACCATTTATTACTAAGCTAGCTCTACCGTCAATAGGTAATAAATCATTTTTAGAATTATTTGTTACTTCATATTCGATAGAAACGATTACTTGTCCATAATTAAAGTATTGAAAAGCATCTTCATAGCTTTTATGTGGTGTGAAATCAGACACTTCTGCCCTTAATAAAGTAATTTTCACATCATCATCAGTCGAAATACTTGCATTTAAATCCTCAGAAGCAATAATCTCTTTGTTTCCCCACCACTCAGTTGTTAAACGATCTTGAATATACGTGGTATTTAATAATAATTGTTGGCCATTCTCATCATTAATCGGTAAATGAAGTGGTAGTTCGTCTCCTAATGGATTAGAACCCAATCCAACAATTTCATTTAAACTTTGTCGTGGCGGTACGACTGTTAAATAAAAACTCCCTAAGTCTAAAATCTCTTCTGTTTCCTCACGACCGATACCATAAACTAAGTATCCCTCTACCGCAGTTTGAGGTGCCATTTCACCCGAATTCGCAAGCAGAATTTGTGCTAAATTCCCACTTTCCATCGGATAAAGCTGAGCACTTGGATAATTTTGGATAATCGCTCCTGGGTAAGACAACCTAAGTTCCTCAATTGGAAAATAAAAAGTTTCATCAGATGTATTAGTGATCGTCGCATGTAGCAAAACAATTGAACCTTTACCTGTCGAAAAATTAAATTCGCTAGCTAAAGATTCATCAAACTCTTCGACCTCAAACATCTTTATTGAATCAACGGATACTTCAAAAGCTTGTTGTTTTTGAATAAAGTTCTGACTTAGAGAAAAAACTTGTTCATCAATTGTAATTTCTTCCTTAGCTAACAATGCATTTTCAACCATACTTTGCTCTGGAACAAGTCGTGTATCAATAAAATCATCTGTGGATGATTCCATTACAGACCCTTCATCAGAAGTATCGGCTTGTACAGAGGTCAATTGGCTAGAATTATCTATTTCATTTGCACTATTCTCGATAAAATCGTCATACCCCGTTGAAATTGAATCACATCCAATTAAACAAATCGAAGCAAACATTAAACCTAGCCCTTTTTTTAAACCTTTATTTTTTATGGAATTGTGTTGCTTTACCATTTTTGTCCAACTTTCTTAGTCATTTTAAATTATATTGTTACCTCTATTCAACCGATTCTAAGTCATCTTCTTCAGGATCAGTTTCTTCCATATCTAAGCTAGAAATTGGATGTTCTTCTTCATAAAGTCCTGATTGTTCACGAAATACATCGTATAACTCAGATACAATCACTTTAATTACAGCATAACCGGGAACCCCTAGGATAACACCAGTTAATCCGAAGATATGGCCTGCTCCTACTAAAATCAATAGAATGGTGACTGGGTGAATTTTCATACTGTTTCCTAAAATTTGAGGCGAAACAATTCGACCTTCAATTGTCTGTTCAATTACTAAAACAATGATTACTTTTACGAACATCAAAGGCGATGTTAACAATCCTATAATCAAAGCTGGTACGACAGCAATGAAAGAACCCAAATATGGGATTACATTTAGCAGAGCTGAGATCACCGCTAAAGTTACACCGTAGTCTAAGCCAATAAAAGTATAGCCTATACCAAACATAATACCAACAATAGTTGCTACTAAAATTTGACCTCTAATATACTGTGAAACTTGATAGTTCCCACGATACAAGATACGGCGAGCACTAACACGATACTTAGTTGGTATGTAATATAAGATTGTATTGGGGATTTTTTCTCCATCAACTAAAATATAATACAATAAAATCGGAATCATTACCAATCCAGTCGCTAATTGGGTAATTGTCCCAATAACATTGCTCAAACTTCCAAATGTTGAAGTAATGATTGGATTTATTTGTTCCGTAATCATGCTTAAATTAAAATCTTCCAAATAGCTGCTTATATTCGGAAAAAGTTCTTCTGTATTTGGAATAAAAGGTGAGTCAATAACCATTTGTTCAAGTGTTTCCATATAAACTGGTAAGTTATCCATAAATGAACGAGTTTGATTTTGAATAATAGGGACTAAATAAGATACCCCCCAAATAATCAACAAAACAATTACAATAAACAAACCGATGATTGAAATACTTTTATTAATTCCTCTTTGATCCAATTTATTAATAACTGGAGCAACTAAATAATATAGTATTACTGTCGCAATGATTGGAAATGCTATAAAATTAACAAATTGAGTAATCGGACTAAATAGATAAGCAATTTTCGTAAAAACCTGTATAATCAACAAACTTATCAAAATAATTAATAAACTAATGACAGCCTTGTTATTTAAAAAGCGTTGAAAAAACCAAGTATTACGGATTGTACTATTCATATTCGCATTACGTCTCATAAAATAAACCTCCTGACTAGCTTTATTTAATAATTTTATCATAGTTTAATGTCAATTACTCTACATCAGCCTAAAGGCTTGTACAGATTATTTTATTTTTATGTGGTATAATTCTTTTATATTGTGTGGTAAGAAAGGAAGTTCTAAATGATTCAAAACTTTATCCTAGGTGGCTATACCAAAAGATTAAACAAAGGCATTTCTAGCATTTACTTTAATCCTGACAAACAGATTTTTTCTGATTCGAAATTAATCGCTATATTGGATGGTCCAACATATGTTGCACTCTCTAAAGATAAGTCTCTTTTATTCGCAATTCATAAAGAAGATGATAAAGGTGGAATTGTTGCTTTTCGCTTTATCGAAGGTAATTGGAAAGAAATCAGCCGTGCATTCGGAAGTAAAGTTCCAGGTTGTCATGTAAGTTTTAAAGAAACAACGCGAACGCTCTATGTTTCGAATTACCATGAAGGTGCTGTTGATGTCTATCAATTAGATGATGCAGACCAATTGCACCATATCCAAAGTGTTAAACATGAAGGTTCAAGCGTTCATGAAAACCAAAAATCTTCACATGTTCATTTTGCTGACATGAATAACGAACAAACAAAACTATATGTATGTGATTTAGGTACAGATATTATTACAACCTACCAAATAGATGAGCAAGGTAAGCTTACAGTAAGCAGCGAGCTTAAACTTGAAGCAGGAACTGGTCCGCGTCATTTAGTATTACATCCTGCAAAACCTCTTATTTACGTTATTGGTGAATTAAATAGTACGACAACTGTGTTAAACATTGAAAACGATGGTAGCTTATCTGTTAAACAAACAGTCATCAATATACCTGAAGAAAAAGTAGAAGAATCTGCTGGAGCAGCAATTAGACTAACCTCTGATGCTTCCTTCCTTTACACTTCAAGTCGTTTTCATAATGTGATAACTGTCTTTTCTGTTAATAAAGATAACGGCGAATTAACCAAAATTCAGGAAATTGACACAATTGGTCAAATTCCACGTGATTTTATTTTAGATAGTACAGAGAAGTTCGTCTTAGTTCCACACCAAGACAGTGACTATATTTCTATCTTCTCACGTAATTCAGCAACTGGTGAATTAAAATTCTTAAATAATGAGACAAAAGCACCTGAATGTGTATGTATCGCATCTACATAAATAACTTAAGAAAAATAATTTAAGCGACCTCTAAGAGAGGTCGCTATTTCTTTGAAATTTATTTTAAGGTTACAGTACCAATTTGTTGGCCTCTCTTAACTTGTCCGGAAGCTGTGATATTAATAGCCTCAATTACTTCGTCACCATTAGTAAAGATTACAATCATGACATTATCTTTTTCTGCTGCTTCTAAACCTTTAAGATCAACATTAGAAACTACTGTTTGTCCTGTTACTTGATTATTTTCGCTTACCGCTGACTCAAATGGTCCACCGTCTAATGACACCGTATCAATCCCCATGTGTAATAATACTTCTAACCCATTTGAATCAAATCCGATTGCATGTTTCGTAGGAAAAACAGTACCTACTTTACCATCAACTGGTGATGTAATTGTTCCATTGTTGGGAACAACTGCATAACCGTCTCCCATCATTTTTTGAGCAAAAACTAAGTCATTTACATTCTCAATACTAATTAAATCACCGTCAGCAACTGCATAAATTGCAATATCTTTCACTACTTCTTCTTTTTTATCTTTCTTCTTAAATAAACCAAACATATTTTTCACTCCTCCTCATTTGTTCTTCCACTACTATTATAAACGAATAACGTAAAAACATGTAGAAAAAGCTATTATTTTCTAGAAAAAATCATCATTATCTTTTTTTATAAACTTTTAGAACCTTAAATATTAATCACTAGTGGCTCTTTTTACCGAAAGGTTCTATTTTTGGCAATTTAGTGTATAATGTTTTTAATCAAAAAGAAATGAGGTTTAATTTTTTTGGAAAATTTTAACGTGATTGAACTTATAAAAATATTTATTTTGAGTATCGTTCAAGGTATAACAGAATGGCTTCCAGTCAGCAGTACTGGACATATGATTTTAATCGATGAATTTCTTCGTTTAAATTTAAGACCAGAATTTATAGAAATGTTCTTAGTACTTGTGCAACTTGGTTCTATTTTTGCGGTAATTGTCATTTACTTTACGAAGCTAAATCCTTTCTCTGGTAAAAAAACTAAAGAAGCTCAGAAACAAACATGGATTATCTGGTTTAAAGTTGTGGTAGCAAGTATTCCAGCTGTAATTTTCGGATTAATTCTAAATGACTATATGGATGAATACTTCTATAATCCTTGGGTAGTATCAGTTGCATTAATTGTATATGGTTTTGTCTTTATTTGGATTGAAAACAAACACCAAGGCAAGCATTCATTAACAATTGATTCGATGGATGATTTAACTTACTTACACGCATTCAAAATAGGACTATTTCAAGCTTTATCAATCATTCCAGGCACTTCACGTTCTGGTTCAACGATTATTGGTGGTTTATTAATCGGTATGGATCGAAACGTAGCAACTGAATTTTCATTCTACATGAGTATTCCCGTTATGTTTGGTGCTAGTTTCCTTAAACTAGTGAAGTTCGGTTTTGATTTCAGTCAAGCAGAACTTATTTATCTTTTATCAGGTATGTTGGTAGCATTTATCGTCTCATTAATCGCAATTAAATTCTTGTTAAATTATATTAGACGTAACGACTTTAAAGTATTCGGTTACTACAGAATCGTACTTGGTTCGTTAGTTATTCTATATTTCCTATTTAACTAAAAAAATCGTACTGCAAAATATATTGCAGTACGATTTTTTTGAATTATTTAGGCAATGCGATTTCAGTTACGCCACCCATATACGGTACTAATACTTCTGGAATCTTTACACTTCCATCAGCTTGTTGATAGTTTTCTAATATTGCAACAACAGTACGTCCTACTGCTAATCCTGACCCATTTAAAGTATGTAAATTTTCAACTTTTCCAGCAGCATTACGGTATCTAATTTTAGCTCGTCTTGCTTGGAATGCCTCACAGTTTGAACAAGAACTAATCTCACGGAATGTATCTTGTGCTGGGACCCAAACTTCAATATCATACGTTTTGGCAGCTGAGAAACCCATGTCTCCTGTGCAGAGTACAATTGTTCTATATGGTAAGTTTAAGGCTTGTAAGATTCCCTCTGCATCTGACGTCATTGATTCTAACTCTTCATATGAATGTTCTGGATGCGCAAATTTTACGAGCTCAACTTTATTAAATTGATGCATTCTAATTAATCCACGTGTATCACGTCCAGCGCTTCCGGCTTCTGATCTAAAAGATGGCGCTAATGCTGTAAATTTAACCGGTAATTGCTCCTCATCTAAGATTTCATTGGCATAAAAGTTTGTCAACGGCACTTCTGCGGTTGGAATCAATGTAAAATTACGATCATCATTTAATTGGAATGTATCTTCAACAAATTTAGGATACTGTCCTGTACCAAACATTGCTTGTTCATTAACGATATAAGGAGGTAACATTTCAGTGTACCCATTATTAGTTGTATGTTGATCTAACATAAAGTTATAGATGGCTCTTTCAAGACGCGCCCCCAAACCTTTATAATAAACAAAACGACTTCCAGCAACTTTTGCCCCACGTTCAAAATCTAAGATATCTAATTTTTCTGCAATATCCCAGTGATTTAGCGGTTCAAAATCAAATTCTGGCTTTGTTCCCCATCTGCGTATTTCCACACTATCTTCTTCATCTTCTCCAACCGGCACTGATTCATGAGGAATGTTTGGTAATCGATGCTCAATTTCCTCTATACGTCCAGTTAATTTATTCAACTTTTCATCATTTTCTTTAATTACTTTACCAATTTCTTGCATTTCAGAAATCTTAGCGTCTGCATTTTCTTTGTTACGTTTTAAAGTAGCAATTTCTTGTGTTACTTGATTACGCGTTTGTTTTTGTTGCTCAACTTCGTTCAACAATGCTAATCTTTCTTCATCTAAATCACGATACTCACTTAATACCTCTAGTGTAATACCTCGATTAATTAACAAACTCGTCAAATCTTCAAAATGGTCACGTAGTAATTTACGATCTAACATAATATTCCCTCCTAATTTTATGATACATTTATACACAAAAAGACCCTCGTCAAAATCTGGGACGAAGGTCTAAATTCGCGGTACCACCCGTGTTCATAACAAATAAACTTGTTATGCTCTCAAAATCGATAACGGCGAACACCGGCACTACTTACTCAAATGTTTTCATAGGCTACTTGATAACGTGGATTCACTATTTAGTTTGAACGGTTCTCACCAACCACCGTCTCTCTGAACAAACACCATAATTACTATTCGTTACATATTTACTTAATTATAATTCAGACACAATAAAAGTCAAGCTTACTACCAGTTCAATTGTTGTGCCTTATCCGTATCGTCATAATGATGAGTAGTTTCCAAGCCAGCAAAATTCTGTTGACGTAACGCTTCAAAAATAATGATATTAGCCGTATTTGATAAGTTTAAAGAACGTACATGTTCATCATTCATCGGTATACGTAAACAAGCATCTTTTAATTCTTCCATTAACTCAATAGGTAATCCAGTCGTTTCTTTACCGAACAAGAAAAACTGTTCACCAGTTTCATTACTAGCTAAATTTTCATCGCTATAAATTTTCGGAGCAAATTTAGTGATTAAGTATAAACTACGCTCGCCAACAAACTCTAAAAAAGCAGCCATATCTTTATGATAGGTAATATCAACGTTATGCCAATAATCTAAGCCTGCTCTTTTTAACATTTTATCATCTGTGCTAAAACCTAAAGGCTCAATCAAATGAAGAGCCGTATTTGTTCCAGCGCAAGTTCTAGCTATATTACCTGTATTTGCAGGCATTAATGGTTCAAATAATACAATATGATTTTTCAATTTATTCCCTAGTTTCTTTAATATTATTAACGCATTGAACGAGGTAACCTTTTGGCCCTAAGAGTCTCTAGCGCTTTGGTCATTTCTTCTACCGTTTCTGGATCTGTTTCTTTAGCTAATTGATCAGCTACACATTCAATCAGTGCTTCATTTTTATAACGTTGGATTTGGCCAATTGCCCATGCAGCAGTTCCCCTAATCATTGGCCGTGGATCTTCTTCCATCACTTCAATAAGTTGCGGTAATGCAGTTTGATCGCGATAGTTCGCTAAAGCAATAATCGCATTTCTTTGTAATGGTTTTTTCCCTCGCCAAGAACCAGCCATATGTCCAAATTGTTCTTTGAAATCCTTATTTGAAATGGTCAACAAAGGTTTTAAAGCCGGTTGTACCTCTTCCGGAGTGGGTTCCATTTCAGGATGAATATGTGAATCGATACCTTGATTATATGGACAAACCAACTGACAAATATCACACCCATAAATTACATGAGTGATTTGTCGTCTATATTTTTCTTCCATATAGCCCTTAGTTTGAGTCTGATAAGAAAGGCATACACGTCCATTAATACGGCCATCTCCTAAGAGTGCACTTGGTGGACACGCTGTAATGCATCGCATACAGTCACCACAACCAAACGGGACTCTTTCATCAGGTTCAAACTCTAAGTCAGTGATAATTTCACCTAGATAAACATACGAACCAAACTCTTTCGTAATTAGTAAGCCGTTTCGCCCAATAAAGCCCAAACCAGCTCGTTCAGCTGTCGCAACGTCTATTAGCTCACCAGTATCAACCATAGGCTTAAAAGTTGCAGTTGATGCCTCTTCCTTAATAAAATCAATCAGTTTATTCATTCGATCACGAAGAATATCATGATAGTCAATTCCCCATGATGCCCTTGCAAAAGATCCACGTCTGTTTTCTTTATCTTGTGGGAAAGGATTATTTAGCTTACTTGGATAAGCCAATGCAATAGAAATGATGCTTTTAGGGCGATCAAATATCTTTTCTGGGAATAATCTTTCTTCTAAAACTCTATGTTCAAAGCCAGTTGAATGTCCAGCTGCTTGTTGTTCTTCTAATGATTCTTTTAAATGATCAAAAGGTTCAGCTGTCGTAAAACCTATTTTATCTATCCCGATTTCTTTAGCTGCTAATTTGATTTTTTCTTTTAGCGTTTGACTCATTATCCTCCCCCCTTTCACTTTATATTATTGTATGTGTATTCTATAAAGTCAACCTAATACAATAATTTTCTCATAAAAAAACACGCGCTGAAATTTAGCACGTGTTTTTAACATCTATTAATCTTCTTGAGTTTCCTCTTCACCAATAACTTCTGGCTCAGCTACTTCTTCATCTGATTCTTCAGGAACTTCTGTTGGAGCTGAAACTGTTACCACTGTTTGTTCCCCATCATCTAAAACTTCAACGTTTGCAGGAATACTTAAATCAGCAACTGTTTTAACATCACCAATTACTAATCCTTCAACATCAATTTCAATATTGGAAGGAATATTATCCGGTGTTGTTTCCACTTGAACGGTATTAGCGATTAATTCAACAATACCCTCTTTTAATGTTTCTTCATTGATAAGTACTAAAGGAACATCAACAGTTAATTTTTGGTCCTTAGAAATCGCCTCTAAGTCTAAGCTATAAAACTCATCTTGTAATGATGCTTTAGCAAAATCCTTGATCCAAACTTTTTGAACATTGCCATCATACTCAAGATCAAAGACTGCGTTTGCCCCCTCACGTTTCAACAAAGCGTCAAACTCACGACGATCTACAGTTAAAGAAACTGTTTCAATACCATTCCCATATAAGGTAACTGGAATTAAACCTACTTTACGCGCTTTACGAGAAGCACTTGTACCAGTACTTTTTCTTACATCTGCCTTAATTGCCATAATTATCTATCTCCTTTTTTCTTATTAATGCCTAATAATAATTTTTGCACACTAATAATGATAACAAAAAAAACATACAAAAGCTAGAAAAGGCTCTGTGTTTGGAATACAATAGTAGTTAAGTGTAATTCTTTTGAAAATAGAGGTGATTAAATGAAAATATTTTTCAAACAATTTCGACCTTTTGATTTTGTCATCATTGGTCTTGCTTTACTTCTTTCTTTTGCACCAACATTAGTAACTGCCTATGTCTATGGAAATCAATCAGAAAACCAAGAAATTGTGGCAATTATAAAAATAAACGGCCAAGAAGTTGACCGTTTTATTTTAGAAGAAGGTTCTGAGCAAGAAATAAAAACATACCATCCTAATCCAGGTCAATATAATATAATCGAGAAGCAAGGCGACCGAATACGCATTAAAGAAGATAATAGTCCTGATCAAGTTGGCGTTAAAACAGGATGGATTAGCCGCCCAGGACAAACTGCAATTTGTCTCCCTCACGGTTTTATTATTGAAATCCTTGGAACCATGAGTGAGGATGAGTTGATTCTACCCCTATGACCGTTAACCAATGATGCTTGCTAAAAGCAATACAATTACATACATACTTGCAAACAAGGTGAAACTTTTTATCGCTTCTGGAAAAGTTTCTCTTGTTTGTTTCTCTTTAAAACGCATCACACTACCATAATGTTTAGGTATTAAACCAAAACTTATTATTGACCACACTGGTAAAATCCCACTTACTATATACAACAACCATGCTATCCATGGTAATAAACTTAATATTTGGTACAGAATAACTGCATTTTTCTTTCCTATATAGAAAACTAATGTCTTACGCTCATTAATGATATCTGTTTCTAAATCGCGTGTATTATTGGCTAACATAATATTCGCAATTAAACAAATCAACGGGATACTCATCATAAATATCTTCATTGCCTCAAACCAAGCAAAGCTAATATTGATATTTCCCATTGTGTGAACTGATGTCAATAACTTTTCATACATGGTCATATAGACCGCAAGAAAGAATATTCCAAATCCCATCGTCCCACCTGACATGATTTCGCCAAAAGGACTTCTTGAAATTGGGGTTGGGCCAAATGTATAAGTGATTCCCAAGAAGAAACAAATTCCCCCTAGTATTAATAACAAAAAATCAGTGAGAAAAATTAAACTAATCGCAAACACAGTCGCAACCGCTAATAAAGCAAAGACTATCATAATCATTGTTTTAAAACTTAAATTATTTCTACCGATCACATTCTCTTCATGCTTATAATTCATATCTATTGCTTTATGATAATCAACAGTATTATTTATTGCAGTTGTACACATATCAAAAAATATGACTGAAATCGCAAATAAAATTGAATTTAACCAATTAAATTGTTGATAATGATAATACGTCCACAAAAAACCAATCATCATTGGAAAAACGCTAGCTATTTTAGTTCTTAATTCTACAAACTCTAGAAATATTAGTATTTTTTCTTTATTCATCTGCTAAGTGATACTCCTCATTAGTTAATTCAAAAGTGTCTTTTAATCCGGATGTAAGATGGACACCATGATCTTTATCTACAAAAACGGCTTCTAAACCTTCAATGGATTCGACAAAATTTATCCCATCCTCAATACCAAACAAGAATAATGCCGTTGAATAAGAATCTCCCTCAAAAGAAGTATTAGCAAATACCGTTACACCTGAAATTTCATTGTCCAAAGGATATCCAGTCAACGGATCTAAGATATGATGATATTTAATGCCATCTACTTCGACAAAGCGTTCATAAATTCCTGAAGTTACGACTGCACCATTTGTAACTCTTTGTGTCCCTACGACTTGTCCTCTTGTTTCATCTGGATCTTGAACCCCAACATTCCAACCTTCTTCATTAGAGGGTGATGTGCCCATTACAACAACGTTACCACCTAAATTAATGATAGCGGTCGTTACACCGTGACTAGCTAATATATCTCGAACTCTACCTCCGATGTAGCCTTTGGATATTCCTCCCAATTCAATGACCATACCCTTTACCTCTAGTTTAACTGTTAGATTTTCTTCATCTATGGTAATTTTTCGATAATCAATTAAAGGTAATGCCGCATCTATTTCATCATCACTAGGTTTACGCGCATCTTCAGATCCAATCTGCCACAAGTTTGTAACGGCACCAATGGAAATATCAAACTTACCTTTGCTTTGTTCAGCAATATTTAATGCTTGTTTAATTACTGCGAAGGTTTCTTCATCTACTTCAACTGATTCTACGCCAGCTGCTTGATTTATTCGATATACATCCGAACCTTCTAAATTAGTACTGAATTGTACTTCCATTGCTTCCATATAATCAAATGCATCATTCAATGCTGCTTCTACTTCCTCGCCTTCGTGAAAAACTTGAATTTGCACTGCGGTATGTAACAACGTTTCGGTTCTCGATGTCGGTGTTTTCGTAATTTTTAAAGGATCACCTACATAATTTTCTGTTGTAGGTGATGCCTGACTCACTACATCAGTTGCTTTTTCAGTTTCATCGTTTGCTGCACAACCCAAAAGCGTAAACACACTTAACAATAAAACGCCTATTTTCATTTGTTTATTAACTATCATATTAACCATTCTCCCTTAGAACTATAATCATTCGATTGTTAATATTTTAACACATTTAAGTAAGTAAGGGATAGCTGTCTATGTATTAATGGTAAAAATCAACAAAAAAGAAGGAATCCTAAGATTCCTTCCAGCCTAAATTTATAAAAGTAAATTATTCAGCTAATTCAGCTTCGATTGGGTCAGTGTTACCTTCAGCAGCTGCTGCTAATAATAATTCTGCGTATTTCAAGAATGAATCAGATGTACTTGATGCACCAGAAACTACTTCAATACCTTCAAGTGATTGTTTTTCAACTAATGCAGCATTCAATTCTTCTACTGCTGTAGCGAAAGAAGTTCCACTTCCTTCTTCCATGTTAGTATTGTATTCTTCGTCTTCTGATTTCAAGTTACCATCAGCATCAACCATGTCGTATTTAGATTCTGTGATTACGCCACCTTCTACAACAATTGTGAATTGGTGAGCCCAACCACGTTCGTCAGCTTCTGTTGTTAAAGTATATTCACCATCTTGTAATTCGCTTAACTCATCAATATTGATTTCATCAGTATTACCTTCAGCTGCTGCTGCCAATAATGCTTTAGTTGATTTAACGAATGTTTCAGATGTTCCAGTAGCACCAGATACAACGTCTACTTCAGCTGATTGAGCTTCAACTAATGCTTCATTTAATTGAACCATTGCATCTGCTGCAGATACACCAGATTTTTCTTCCATCATAGTATTGTATTCTTCATCTTCAGATTTCAAGTCGCCTTCTGCATTCACGTAGTTAAAGTCTGAAACTGTAATTTCTCCATCTTCTACAGTGATTACGTGTAATACTGACCAACCATTCTCATCTTCATTCGAAACAGCTGTATATTCGCCATCAACTAAAGCTTCTGTTGACTCTTCTACTGATTCTTCCTCAGATGTTTCTTCTTCTACTGATTCTTCTTCAGATGTTTCTTCTTCTACTGATTCTTCCTCAGATGTTTCTTCTTCTACTGATTCTTCTTCAGATGTTTCTTCTTCTACTGATTCTTCCTCAGATGTTTCTTCTTCTACTGATTCTTCCTCAGATGTTTCTTCTTCTACTGATTCTTCCTCAGATGTTTCTTCTTCTACTGATTCTTCTTCAGATGTTTCTTCTTCTACTGATTCTTCTTCAGATGTTTCTTCTTCTACTGATTCTTCCTCAGTTGTTTCCTCTTCTACTGATTCTTCCTCAGTTGTTTCCTCTTCTACTGTCTCTTCAACTGTCTCTTCTGAAACAGATTCTACAACACTAGAAGTTTCCTCAGTTGTTGATTCAGTAGCTGTGTCATCGCCGGCACATGCCGCTAAAACAAAGACCGAACCTAATAGTAATGTGCTTTTAAGAAAAACTTTTTTCATTTCCATTTAATTTCTCTCCTTTTACTAAAAAAATAGTTTTATACTAGATCTTAATTTTATACTAAAACAATTTAATCATTTTGTCTAGTAAAGTGCTAAGTTAACATTAAAAATTTCTTTTCATAACAACGCTTAGCAATTCTTTTATATCGTTCATTTCTTTTCTTTTTGAAAATTTATCCATTTTACTTAATGCTTTATTCAAGTAAGCCTTAACAAATCCTTCTGTTTTATCAAACACTTCAAATTTATTAAGTTCTATTACTAAGTCATCTAGTTGATTCTCACTCCAAAGATGTCCTCTAGAAAAAAGCAAGCTATAATTAAAATCATTCTCTTGCATTGCTAGAATTAAAGGCGCAGTATATATTCCGTTTTGAACATCTTGTAATTGTGGCTTACCTGACGCAGTCTGATCTATTTTATAATCAATTAGATCATCCGTTAATTGGAAAGCCATACCTATTTCTAACCCAATATAAAATGCTTGACGACGTTTAAATCTACTTACTTCTGGATGAGCAGTCCCAGAATAAGTGGCCAAAGCAAATAATATTGCCGTCTTTCCTCTAATTTGTCTTAAATACTGGTAGATAGAAATTGATGGTTCAAATTGATTTTGTAACTGACTAATTTCGCCATCTAATATTCTTTCCATCGCCCAATCATCTATACTATCCCCTTCAAACAACTTATACGCTTTCTTAAATAACCTGCCAGAATAAGCTAATAAATAATCCCCTGCGTATATCGCAATACGATTAGAGTGCGTTTTATGAAGTCCCTGGATGCCTCGTCGATTATCAGCTTCATCAATTACATCATCATGAATTAAAGTTGCAAGATGTAACATTTCAATTCCGGCTGCGACATATAGTATTTCTTTCGGCAATTTCTTATAATTTAATTTTGCAAACATTAAACAAAGACCTGCTCTAGTGTATTTTCCTGGTGCATCTACATACTCTCGTATTTTATTACTTACAGAGGGAGAACTTATCGCTAATTCATCGTGAATTATCTTCTTCACATCATATAAGGCTGTTTCTATTTCAGGGTAATTTCGCCAAATTGCATGTACCAAGCCTATCTCTCCCCGTTCTACTATGATTGTTATATTATACTACATTGATTGGTAAACAACGAAATATATTATAGTTTCAAAAATAAAAAAGTACTGATAGTACTTACGGTGATTTAAGCAGCTATGACGTATCATGTGCCAACCTTTCTCACCAAAGTATTACCAGTACTGTTATTTAAAGTCTATTAATTATTGGACACCTTGCTTGTAAATATGTTTAGGTGTGCCATAAGCCCATTTATCTAGGATTTTCCCTAACCAAGGTAGCACCCAGTGATCTAATCCAAATGCTTTACCTGCACCATTCATAATTGCTAAAGCAGCTGGAACGAACCATAAGTTAACCCATACGAACATACCTGATAGACAGAACATTGCTACTAATGCAATTGTAACTGCACTTACTAACCAAGTGAAGAGACCTGCCATTAAACATAAACCAATTCCTAGTTCTACTAATGACATCATTTTTTGCATAAATAATGCAACATCTTGGTTTGGCATCATGAACTCCATGATTGAAGCAAACCAACCTGGCATTGAATCGAATACTAACATTGGTTCTTCACCATATACATAGTTCAAGCTAAATACTGTATTAGCAACTTCTGTTGCAGCAGTTGAAGCTGATGAAGTTGCTTCTGATGCACCTGATACAACATCTTGTAGCCATGGGAATGGGAATACTACAGTATCTCCAAACCAAGATGTACCATCGAACATACCGAAAGTTTTCTTCAATCCTTCAACAGTCCACATTGCACCATAGAACAAGCGCATAGGAACTGACCAAAGAATATTTCCTTTAGTTGATGTGTGCCCTCGGAAGATATTGCGTTTATGTTTTACATCGAAGAATTCATCTTTAACATATCTAACCGCATAGTATAAACTTCTAATACTTAAAAAGTAAATTACGTTACTTGCATGTTTAACAAACATAGCTAAGAAACCTTGTAAATGATATTTTCCATATAATAAAGCTACGCCGTAACGAGAACCGATTGAAACCATGTTTCCATCATATTTCCCTTTGTAAGCTTCTTTTTCTTCTCCAGTAATTGCTGCAATTAAGTTTACAGCAGCTGTATGTCCAGTTTGTTCAGCAGCTTGAACGATTTGAGGTGTTGGACGTCCAGTTTCAGGTTCTTCGTAATAAACTACGTCTCCTGCCATCCATACATTATCATAACCTTTAGCTTGCATGAATTCATCTGCAACTAAACGTCCAGCTCGAGCTCTTTCAAATCCCCATTCTGCTGCTTCTTGATTTGCTTGAACACCAGCAGTCCAGATTGTAGTATAAGATGGAATTTTACGTCCTGAAGCTAATTCAATGTGGTCTTCTGCAACTTTTACAATTCCATCGCCTAATGAAACTTGAATACCTTCTTTACGCATGAATTTTAATGCACGTTCTTGCTCAACTTCTGTAACAGTATTTAAGATTGAAGGTGCTGCTTCAACGTTATGAACTGAAATTTCATTTGTATTAATTTTGTATTCTTTTGCTAAGATTGGTAACCATTCATTTAATTCTCCAACCATTTCAACACCTGTAAAGCCAGCTCCGCAGACTACAAATGATAACATTGCACGACGTTTTACTTCATCATGTTCGCGCGATGCTGCATATACGATTTCTTCAACATGATTGCGTACTCTCTCAGCTGCTTCCATTGACCATAAAGTAAATCCGTGTTCTTTAACACCTTCAACACCAAAGTCGTTGGCTTCACCACCGATAGCTAAAATTAAATAATCATATTTATAATTGCGTTGTTCCCCAACTAATTCTTGCTTATCGTGATCAACCTCTTTAATAGAGTCTGTTACAAGATTAACTTTCTTGTATTTGTTAAAGATACGTTGTAAATCATATTTGATTTCATCAGCAGAGATGCGCGCTGCAGCAACCTCATGTAGTTCTGTCATATAAGTCATATATGAATGTCTATCAATCAAAGTGATATTTACAGAATCATCTTTCTTAAACTTCTTACCTAATTTTTGAGCAGCAGCTATACCTGCATACCCAGCCCCAACAATAACAATTTCTTTTGCCAAAATTTCCACTTCCCCCTTCAAAATTTATCCTCATTAAGTATACCTTTCACAAGCGGAAAAGACAACTAATTTTTAATTTTAATTTAAATATTAGTTCAGTAGTAGCAATAGCTCATTAAATCCTTACTCAGTTGATTTGTTTCTAATTTTCTAATAATTATAGGTTAAATATGTGATTGAACAAACAATCGTTTTGGATTTTATTAGTCTCAATTTTATGTATATTCTCTTCAATAAAATCATTTCCTTTCTTGCAAATGAATTTGAATCTGTGTATTATTGAGTAGTTAAGTCTCTGTAGTGTAATGGATATCACGCAAGATTCCGGTTCTTGAAATGGGGGTTCGATTCCCTTCAGAGGCGTTCATTTTACTTAGTAAAGCTAAACAAAAAGCTTGTTATAAAGCTTTTTTAGATTTTCAATCAATTGGTTTAAAAGCCTTTCACAAAGCTTTTCTAGTTCGTACATTTTATCTCTATGGAGGAACAGTTTATGAGAAAAAGTAAGTATCAAATATTAGTCTACATTGCTATGCTTGCTGCTCAAGCTGTAGTTATTAGCATTCTAGAGCAAATGATACCTTCTCCATTTGCTTTTGCTCCAGGAGCAAAATTGGGACTAGCGAATTTAATCACAGTGATCGCTATTTTCACCTTACCTAATAAATACAGTTTTCAAGTGGTTGCGGTTAGAATTGTTGTGACTATGTTAGTAGGTGGTACGCTTTCTACTTTCATGTATAGTTTAATTGGTGGTTTTCTGAGCTACTTTGCAATGCTACTAGTAAAATTATTAGGTCCTAACCGTGTTAGTATAATTGGAATTTCTACTATGGGTGGCGTTATGCATAACTTCGGCCAATTGGCTGTTGCTGCTCTCTTTGCTAGATCATGGTCTGTTTTCAATTACATGCCAGTTCTTGCTGTTAGTGGAATTCTAGCGGGATTTGCAGTTGGCTTTGTTGGCAACTACTTATTAAGCAAAATTAGTCGCTTACGAATTTATCATGAAGAATTAATTTCAAACACAAATCAAATCAGTTGGTTAGAATAATAAAAAGCTTGCAGTCATTTAAATGACTGCAAGCTTTTTTCAATTTATTTATTTCTGAGAGACCAATAAAATCAATCAATGACTAATTAATTAAGGAAACCTTGTGTATCAACTAATTCTAAAATTCTAGCAACACTACCATCACCATATGTTCGTTCTACAGAAACAATGCCGTAATTAGGTGCTATATAATAATTCAATTGAATGGCTTGACCATTAACGTGTTGTGATTCAGAAACAATTACTACATTTTCATAAGGAGTATTCCCTGATACATAATAATCAATCACATCAACTACAGTTCTTATTTTTTCATTTTGATAGCCGGAATAAAATGAAGATCCCACACTTAAATCACTCGATAAAATTAAGGATTCATTCCCATCGTTCGCAAGTTCCGAGTATCTTAAATCCTGAACGACATTATAGTTATCATAAAAAGCTAATTCATATAATCCAGAACTTCTAATTTGATAAACATATGCTACAGCTTTGGCTTCTGTAAAGGCTGCTACTTGAAAGATTCCATTCGCGTCTGGAGTATATTCCATGATAATATCTTGAGATGAGAATTCACTTCCATCACCTAGATATTGATAATTTAAAAATTGTGAATATGGAACGACTTCACTAAAGGATACATTTTTATTAACCACCTGTTCAGTTTCAGTCGAGTTAGATTCATTCGCAAAGATTATTTCTGGTTGCCAGCTTGTAACTAACACACACGTTAGTAACATTAGTCCAACTTTTGATATTTTAATTAACTTATTAGAAGTTAGTATTTCAGTCAAAAATTGTTCCCTCCCTTTCTAAGTAATAAGTATAAATTCTATACGATTACCTTCTGTTCAAACATATTATAGCATATTCTTTTCTCGACTTAAGTGAGTTTTAGTGGAAATAATTTTGAAATTATACGCACTATTTTTGAAGTTTATGAATAAAATATGTTTTTTTTATGAAGATTTCATATCGTCTTGTTAACTTGAACGGTTCTTTCGTTTATGTTCACTCTCTAATATGTTATTCTATCATAGAAATGAAAATTATACGCTAACTATTTTTGCGTTTTATAAAGGAGCTATGATTATGACAAATTGTATTTTCTGTAAAATTATTAATAATGAAATCCCAAGCGCTAAGGTATATGAAGATGAAAAAGTTTTAGCTTTTCTAGATATGTCTCAGACAACACCAGGACACACCTTAGTAATTCCTAAAGAACATGTGCAAGATGTATTTGTTATGGATGAATCGACAGCAGCAGATTTATTTGCTCGAGTACCTAAAATTGCACGCGCAATAGAAAAGGCCTTTCCTGAAATAAAAGGAATGAATATTGTGAATAACAATCGTGAATTTGCTTATCAATCAGTATTCCATTCACATGTTCACTTGATACCACGCTTTGAACAAGATAATTTTGCAATAAACTTTGAGAATAATCAAACATCATACTCTCAAGAAGAATATGCTGACAGAGCAAACAAAATTTCTCAAAATATCTAAATTTTGTTTCTAGTATAGAAAGGAAGATATTTATGTCAAGCTTTAAAAGCGGTTTACTCTGGGGAGCATTTTTCGGAGGTTTAGCTGGTTTAATGAATGCCCCTCGTCCCGGAAAAGAAACACGTGAGATGCTTAAAGATTATATTACTCAAACAACTGATGACGTTAATGACCTCAGATTTAAAGTAGATAATCTTAAAGTGGCAATTCAACGTTTACAACAAGAGAGCATCAAAAGTTCTAAGATTATTAATGAGGAAATCCAAACAACGCTTCAACATTTTAATGAAGAAACTCAACCAAGAATTCGTAGAGTAATGGATAAATCAGATTTATTAGTTAAAAACTTAGAGAAAAATTCACACATTTGATTTTTATGTGCTTAATTGAAATTTTAAGCTTCAGTTAAGGTTCATTATGTTATAGTATTGATTAAGCAACAAAACTACTTCATTTAATAGAAGTGTTAAATTATATTTTTAGGAGATGGATCATCCATATGAAAAAAGCATTATTAAGAGTTGCGACAAGCGCAGCTGCATTAACAATTTTATTTGCAACACCTATTCAAACCGCTGTTCTTGCCCAAGACGACATAATCGCAACAATAGGTGAAAAACAAATTACTAAAGAAGACTTTTATCAAGAAATGAAAGCTTATTACGGTAATTCTACCTTACGTACTTTAATTTTAGAATCAGTCTTAGAGCAATCAGTAGAAGATTCAGCTGCTAATTTAGCTGCTGCTGAAGAAGAAGTTGCCCTACAAGTGGAACAATCAGGTGGTGAAGAAGTCTTCACTCAATTACTTGCTTACCAATCTTTAGGATCAATTGAAGAATTCACACACCAAATCTACGTTAGTTTAATGTTAGAAGAAGTTGTTTCTCGCGAAGTTGATACATCAGATGAAGCAATCCAAACATATTATGACAATGAGTATTCACCAACCATGGAGGCTCAACATATCTTAGTTGAAACTGAAGAGGAAGCCCTAGCAGCAATCGAAAGAATTAATGGTGGTGAAGAGTTTGATGCTGTCGCTCAAGAATTATCACTTGATTCTTCTGCATCTAACGGTGGATTACTAAGTCCATTCACTACTGGTCAAATGGTTACTGAATTTGAAGAAGCAGTTAAGGCACAGGCTAATGGTGAAGTTACACAAACACCAGTTCAATCTCAATATGGTTATCATGTAATTAAAACACTTGATAACGGAGAAAAAGCTCCTTTAGCGGACATTAAAGAAGAAGTAACAAACCTATACATTGAAAGTAAATTAGCTGACTCTAATTTCTCTTATACTGTAATTGGAAAATTACTTGAGTCTGCTGACGTACAAATTAACGATGAAGACTTAAAATTAGCAATTCAAGATTTAATTGATTTAGCGAATCAACCTGTAGAAGAAGCTGCAACAGAGGAAGCTACAACAGAAGAAACTACAACAGAAGAAACTACTGAAGAATCTTCAGAGGAAGTAACAGAAGAAACTACTGAAGACGCAGAATAATAACTATATTTAAGAGGAGTACTTTAATGGTACTTCTCTTTTTTATTTTTTGGAAAGACCTAATCTTTTCCGTAGTATCTCTAACTCAAACTTATAATCCCATCCTCGAGCTACTCCGAGGACTTTAAATTAAGTTTCATGGTTTTAATTTGATTCTATCACTTTAATTTTGTTGGAATTCTAACCGTAGCTCAGCGACTTGTTTTCCAAAGCGCTATAAAGGGCAATCGGCACAGCTGCTCTGACTATGAGCCAAGCGAAGTAGACAGAGCCCAGCCGATTGAGCTTTCAAAGCCGAACTTGCTTTTCGACTTTGAAAGCGACCACCGCCTTGGTAAACAATCCTGATCGAAGCACAATACTTGATAAAAACATAATATTTATAATTCAATATACAATTAAAAACCATCTTTAAAGCAATTAATTTAAAATGCTTTAAAGATGGTTTTATTTAAAATTCAAATTCGTTTTGTTGATTGATCATCTCCACTACTTGTGGATATAATTCTTGATACTTTTCTTCATAAGACACAATTGCTTTTTCTTCCAAAAGGTTTGCTAATGAATGCAAATGCACCATCCAGTTGGTTACTTCTTCTGCACTTTTTTCTTCAACATCAGCTAACCACTTGGTAAAAATTAAATCCGTTTGATCGATTTTTTCGGATGGATTTAATTCAAGAGAAATAGTATTCATTCCCCAAGCAAAAGACAAATAATTCGAAGGTTCTACATCAAGAACCATCATTTCCTCTAACTCACCATTATTGTGCTTAACTAATAAAGAACCTCCGGGTTTTAATTGTTTAAATTCCAAACCAGGATACCATCGTTTTAACTGGCTATTTTCTGTCAGCATTTTCCACAGTAAGTCTGGACTGGCATTAAAAGTGCCAAAAAATTCAATCGTTAACCCCTGTTTAACTGATAGATCGTCTAAGCTTGACGAATGATCATGATGGTGGTCATGACCACAACCGCAATGTTCGTGGTGATGGTGATGTTCATGGTCATGATGATGATTTTGTTCTGACATATTCTCACTCCAGTTCCTATTTAAAATCAGGTTTAAATATCTGTCTACGCTCTAAAGCATAGATCGGCTCACTGAAATTTCCTTTTTCGACTTTATCTAAAGCGGTCGTCATCATATTGATTGTTGCGTCCATATTATCAATTTGATGAATAACTTCAGCTTCTAAAACTTGAGGTAAGACCGGACTTCCATACTCCTGTTTACCATGATGAGCTAAAATGACATGTTTCAATAATACTACCGCTTCATTATCAGGATTAATGCCAATTTCTACACATGCACGATCAATCATTTCACTCATAATCACGATATGCCCCATCAATTTACCTTTTAAAGTATATTCAGTCGAAATTGGTCCACTTAACTCAATCGTTTTGCCAATATCATGAAGAATAATTCCTCCTATTAATAAACTTGCGTTTAATTGTGGATAAATTTTCAGCATTGAGCGCGCAATTCTTAACATACTAATTGTGTGAAAACTTAAACCTCCTGCTAACGCATGATGATGACGTTTAGCTGCTGGATACGTATAAAAATCTTCATCAACCTGATGTAATATTTTGCGGACGATTCTTGCGATGTTTGGTTCTAGAATTAAAAATAACGCTTCTTTTAACTCAGCATCTATATCATCTTTTTTCAAAGAGATTCTCTCTACATATAAAGTCGGATCGTTTGGTTCTCCCTCTTCAGCCAAACGTAAAGCTTTGATTTTGACTTGTGGTGATCCTTGATAAGTATCTCTTTCACCTCTTAAGAAAGCGACATGTCCAGCTTGATAACGAGCAATCTCTTCATCAGTTGCAGACCAATACATTCCATCCATTGAGCCGGAACGATCTTGAAAACTGAATGCGATAAATGGTTTGCCATTTCTAGCAATTCTAACATCCGCTGATTTAATTAGAACAAACAAACTAAATTCTTCGCCATTCTGTAAATCATATAATTGTGTCATCTCTCTCCTCCTTAATCTTCCAATTCTATTTGAAGTTTTTCAGACTCTTCACTGTCTTTTTCATTAGAATTTTCTATATTCTCTACCGTGTGATCAATTTCATCTAAATCAATTCTCTGTTGTTCTGCAAAAGATTCTTTAGCTTGTAAGTCGAAGGTAAAGAACAACACTTGATGTTTTTCTGAGAACCTCTCTAGTACTTGGTACATACTAGTTTTACGAATCTCATCAAAGTTTACAAATGCATCATCAATTAGAATCGGCATATTAATCATTTTTAAGGCATTTTCAACGAAAGCCAATCTTAACGCTACATAAAGTTGCTCCAATGTACCTTGAGATAATTCATGTGGTTCAAATAAGATATCACTAAATTGTTTAACTTTTAGACCAGTTTTATTTAACTTAATTTGAGTATAACGTCCATAAGTTAATGTTGAGAATATTTCATCGGCTTGTTGATTCATTTCGGGAACCGGATTATCCATACCGTGTCTTAATGTCTGATAAATCAATTCCATTGCCACACGTTTGCGTCCCCACTCATAGATCGATTCGCGTAGTTCTTCTTTTTTACTCTCCATTAATTGAACTTGCTCTTGATAAGTTCCGTCTTGTTCAAGTAAGTTGATTTCAACAATCAAGTTTGCACGTTCATTATGATGTGGTGTCAATCTTTCTTTTGTTAAAATTAGTTCTTGTTCTAAACTTTGAAACTCTTCCTGTAGTGCTTGTTTAGTTTCAACTTCAGCTAACGCTTCTTCGAAACCTTGCATTTGATCTTTATACAGTGTACGTTTTTCTTGCAAATCTTCAATCAGTCGATTAGTCGATACTTTATGACGGAAAACCAATTCATTTTCACTATCAGTTTCCTTAAATAACTTACTAATAATGGCCTCGCTCTCTTTGATTAGAACTTTATTCTTCTCAATGAGTTCGCGTGATTGTTCCATTCTTTCTTGAATAGCCTTTCCACGTTCTTGTGAACGAGCAAGTGCTACCTCAACTTCTTCAACATGACGAATCAACGAACGGGTACTATCATCAACAAGCGGAAATCTTTCAAGTAATGGCTGAATTTCTGAACGCCATTTAGATATCTTTTCATTCAATGCTTCACGCTCTGCTTCAAAATGAGCTCGTTGGGTTTTGGCTTCGAAATATTGTTTGACTGGATTAGTTTTTAATATAATTTCAGGATCGGCAGTTGGATAAAAACCAATTGCAACTAACCAACGCTTTTGTTGAGTTAGTACATTCTCAATTTCAGCTGTAATAGCCTCTAATGCTGATTCTCTTTCATTAATCTCTGTTCCTAACGCTTTGCTTTGTTCATGATACTGAACTTCTTTTTTACGTAGTTCTGTAATTTTCTCAATAATAGGGCTGTTCTTAAATGCAGCATGGTGTTTACGATGTTCCATAAATATATAAGTAATACTAAGGAAACCTAATACTGCAATTGCTAAGCCAAGCCAAGTATAAATGGATGGGCCGCCTTCACTTGAAAAGAAATTAATCATCACAACAACAATACCAACTAATAAGAATATAAACCCTAAGAAATAATGATTTAAGCTAGTTGATTGCATTAATTGTGCTTCTTCGTTTAAACGCTGATTTTCTAGTTTCGCAACCTGCTGCCTCACGATTGCACTGAAGTTTTGTTGTTCTTTTCGCTGATCTATATAAACTTTTCGCTCTGCTTTTACAGCTTCTTGGTGTTTTTCTAAATCATCAAGTTGAGATTGGATTGCTAAGCCTTCTTCAACTTTTTCATTGTATTCTAAATCTTGCGATACTTTTTCTGGATAGAATTGACCGCGGCGTGCCAATTGCAACATCGTTTCATTTTGTTCTTGAATTCTTTCAACGGTCTGTTCAAATTTAGCTTGCGCTTCCTTAGTTTTCTGAGTTTCAACAATCCATTTTCTACGCTCATCTACATGATTATTAGCCCAATTCAAGCGTGTTAAGGTTCCTAATTCACCTTGTAAATTGCGCAAACGTTCTTCATTTTGAATAATTGCAGTATTACTATCTTCAATACGTTTACGATTAAGTTCAAGAAGCTCAATCCCTTTTTCTGGAATTTCTGTATAAACAAGTTGTTCCAATTCTCTTTTGGCAGCACGATCTTTTAAGTAAATATCATACCTTCCAACTAACTTATCTTTTTCTCTTATTTCAAGATCCAAACGATTAATCTCTTGATTAAGACTCCTAATGATTGTTTCTTGATGAGCTTGTTGCTCAATTAAAGAATCGTAGCGTGCCATATTCGTTTCTATTCGTTGAATATTTTCCGCAAGTGATTCAAATTCAGAAAGCATATGATTTAATGGACGATTTTGAGCTTGTTTGCGATATAAGCCATCTGTTTCCTTTTCATATTCTTTAGCAATAGCTAAAAACTTATCGCTTCCAAGTGCACCAATACTTAAGAAATAATCACTTATTTTATCTGCATCAATATTAGAAAGTTCTTGTAAATTTTGTAAATTGAATGCATAAAAATTATCAAATAGTGTTTCATCTAGGCCGCCTAATACTTTTTCCAATGTATTATCTGGTAAACGTTCGCCTTCTTCTGTAGTAACGGTGAATATTTTGTTCGTTCTTTCAATCCAAATACTTCCGAATGAAGTATCTGTTAGTAATAGTCGTCCACCATAAACTTCTCCGTGCCTAGGTTCATAACGATTTAGCTGATTCACACGTCGTCTTTTAGTTGGAAAACCAAACAACATACTTCTAATAAACGATTGTAATGTCGATTTTCCAGCTTCATTCTGTCCATAAAATAATTGTAAGCCATCACTAATATCAAATTTTTGGTTAACCCATTTACCATATCCATAAATATCTAATGTTTTAATCTTCATGGGTTACCTCCTTGATATCAAAGCCAATTGTTTGAATCATTAATTGTTGAGCTGACTCAATAATTGAATGCTTGAGTTCTTCATCATCCTTAAACTCTGGTAACCAATTCTGAATAATACTATGTTGAAAAAGGTCTTTCATGATATCATCATAAGCATTCCCTTCAATTAGGCGCTGACTGGCTGCATGAAAACTTTGGTTAAGATTTTCATCATATTGAAAAGCATCTAATGTCATATTCTGGGTTAAATAAAGTTTGGCCACCGCCACAAAAGGCACATCTACTTCAACACCACTTGTTTCAAAAGCAAAAGAAAGTTCACCTTTTTCGATTTGCTCTTGTAGTTCTTGAGTTAATCTTTGTCCGTTTGATAGTGTAATTGTCAAAATTTGTGACTGAGAAGATGCTTCCGCCTCACTGCGATAGTTAGCAATTACTTGTTCAATTTGTTGAACAATATCATTCGCTTGCCAATCTTGTTGACACTCAATTGTAGCACTTTGCCACAATATCGGCGCTAATGAAATAAATTCATTTTTGGCCGGTGAGTTCTTTGTTAGCTCAACAATGTACGCCCCTTTATCACCTAACTCATTTCGATGTCTACCTTGGATAGTTCCTGAATATTGAATTAAAGGGACTGAATTCAATACGCCCGCTTGATGAATATGGCCTAAAGCCCAATAATCGTATTGCTTGCTTACTAATTCTTGTACTGTAAACGGCGCATAATTACCCGCATCTTTGGCTTGTCCATCAGCTAAAGCGCCATGTAATAATCCAATTGTGTAGTCGGTTTCTCTGGGATTTAGAGGAAACTCTTGCGATTTTCTTTCCTTAATCCATTTTTGTAGATAACTAAAGCCATAAAAACGCACAGTCTCTTGATTCTTTGATGTTAAATCAAATTGTTCTACATCTTCAGAAAGAAAGGCATACACATTATCGGGGTAAATCGGTGATTTCTTATCTGGTCTCAGATAATCATGATTACCATGATTTAACACTACAGGAATACCTGCTTTGTTCAAACGAGTCAATTGGTTCATAAAGAAGTTTTGAGCATAAATCGTTTGCTTTTCGGCGTTATAAACATCGCCTACTATTACAATGAAATCAACTTCTTGGTTAATAGCGATTGATACACATCTCTCAAAAGCTTGATAAGGCGCCTGGATTAATTGCTTATGAATCGCCTTACTTTGTTTCATCATTCCTTTGAACGGACTATCTAAATGCAAGTCAGCAACATGCATAATTTTCATTAAAAGCACTACTCCTTTCCTTATTAGTCATTACGATTCAACATACATAATTGAAAAAAATCAACTGAAAGTTGAATCGAATGCATTCGATTGACTCTCAGCTGATACAAAAAAATGACTACAAAGTCTTATCATCAATTTTAAGATTGATACAATTCGTTAAGTGGTTTGACGATAACTTTATTAATATCTTCAATCACTTGGCTTAATTGTTGTTCGCTACTCATTAATTTTGAAATAGCTTCATCAGTCGTTACTTTCATGAATAATTCTTGAAGTGCAGCTACTTCTTCTTCGCCTACTTCTTGATTTTGCATTTGTTTCATTTGTAACTCTTGTGATGTGTCTCTAAATTGATTAAACAATTCTTTGGATGCTTCGTTTGATTGTACTGCAGTATAAGCCTCTTGCAAGTCCTTAAATACTGGTAAATTACGAATATCTCGTTCTAATTGGTTTGCTGTGTCATAAATATTATTTGCTGTCATGTCATACTCCCTTTCTACTCACTATCTATCATAGCAAATATTGCTATTACTTTCCATGAAACAAGACGTAATTTTAACAAAATATTTTTAATAATCCTTGAGTAAACAATACAATTTTTTAAAATGGTAAGTCGATCGTCTCCAACCACTCTGAACCTTTATTAATCAGATCAACGGTGACCTCTTTCGTTGATTGCCACAACTCTCCTGCTTTCTCTCGAGCTAAATCTAAATTTTCTGAAAAAGCTTCTTGCCAATCATCGGACCAACTAGTTGTTTGCAAGATATTGGTTGTTTCATTCATTTGAGAAGCATAAGTCACATCAAATGGTGTCTGTTCTGATACAGACATCAGATTCGTTGTTTGAATATTGAATAATGTCCCCATTCCTGAAGGCATCAAATCATCTAACGACTCTTCTCCAATTTCATCCAAACCTACCCAAGTTACAATCACAAAATCTGGCGTATAACCAACCATCCATTTATCACGCGTTTCCATGTTACCTTCAGATACTTCAGTACTACCTGTTTTACCAGCAATTTGACCCCAATCTGGACCAGCACCATAACCAGTACCATAACCACTATAAGAGTCTAACATCATACTAGTCATATCCGCGGCTACGTTTTTAGTCATCACCATGTGGCGGGCCGGTTTTTCGTTGTTATAAACGACTTTACCTGATGAATCCTCGATACGACGAAGGAAATAACTTTCAATTCGTACACCCTCATTCGCAAACGTTGCATACGCACTCGCTAATTGAACAGGTGTCACACCCGTTTGAAGCGCACCTAAAGCAAGAGTCAACGTTTGATCTGCTTGAGGAACGTTGATTCCAAATTGTTTTAACTTTTGCACAGAACGATTAATTCCCAGTTCATTCATTAAATAAACTGCTGACGTATTTTTACTCTGAGCTAAAGCATAATATAATTCTACTTCTCCGCTTGGGTCTGTATATAAGTCATAGTTTTCTGGCGTATAGTTATTACTTCCGTAACTTTGGACGACGTCAGGTACAGCAGAATGTATACTATAGCCTGCTTCTAGGGCTGAAACATAGATTGCTAAAGGTTTAATTGTCGATCCTGGTGAACGATACATATCTGTGGCACGATTAAAACCACGATAATTATAGTCACCACGACCACCATAAACTGCCATTACCCCACCAGTATCTGGATCAACGACAGCACTTGCACTTTGCACGAGCGGAGTTCCTGTCCCATCATCACCGAAAATCCAACTATTATTATCATAAGAAGCATTCAACATTTGTTGCGCTGAAGGTTCTAAATTCGTATAAATCTGATAACCTTTCGATAACAAATCAGATTCAGGTATGTTCGTAAGACTTACAGCCTCATTAATTACCGCATCAAAATATGACGGATATTCATGTCCTTGTTCTGTTTGAATATACGCATCATATAACTCGATGGCACTACTCTGAATATAAGCTGAATCTTCTTGAGAGATGATTCCTTCAGAAGCTAGATATTCTGCAATCGCATTACGTCTTTCAATTGCAACCTCATAATCATCGATTGGATTAAATATGGAAGGACCGTTCAAAGTAGCCGTTAAAACCATACTTTCATTCCAATCTAAATAGACAGCTGAATGTCCAAAGTATTTCATCGACGCATCTTCAACGCCCCATACACCATTACCGAAATAGGCATTATTCAAGTACATTTCAAGAATCTCATCTTTGGTATAGTGCTTCTCAACTTCTAGCGCTAGAAACAGCTCTTTAAATTTCCTTTGGAAAGTCTGATCTAGTGTTAAAAAGGCATTTTTAGTCAACTGTTGTGTAATGGTACTACCCCCACCACCCGACAAATCACGTTTCAATAACAAACTAACAAACGCACGCCCGATACCAATCGTATCGAAACCATTATGTTCATAAAAACGTTTGTCCTCTGTACTGACTAATGTTTCTCGCATTTGTGGCGATATTTGATCTAATGTGACATAGGTTCCTTTTTGAGCCCAGAGCGTCCCAGCCTTTTCATCATAGACATCATAAACCGTTGTTTGATTCATCAAGCCATCTTGTAAAGTTTCGACACTGGTCGTTTTAGCAATAATTACTAAATACGTCGACATCATTAAAGCTAATGACATCCCGAGAAATATTAACCATTTCCAGCCTCGATAATAAACCCAAAGGTTCTTAAAGCCTTGCCATATTTTTTTCCACCGAGACATTTCATGTGGGTTATAATAATGATCACTCATTGTCATGCCTCACTTTCTTATACAATTTATTTAGATTATCTCATTCAATCCAGCTAGATTCCTCATGCTAGCGACTGATTTTAATAGTCGAACTTCATTATAACTGATTATTGATACTTCCGCTTAATTTCTCGTGAATTTGCTAGAAAGTTTTAAAGCAAATTTAACATATGCTGTGAACCATTCTCTTTCTTTAGCTTTTATTGCATTGCCCAACATACATGCCGTTTGAAATCGTATTTTGGCTGAATAATAATGGCTTTATTTAGCTGATTGATTTTCCTAAGCGATACTAGTAGCAACCGCATAGAAAAAAATAAGCTGAGACAAACTCAAAGTTCGCCTCAGCTTAACATCCAATTTATTCATCTAGCAGCTCTTGATACAGAGCAATATACTGTTCTGTTGGTTTTTCCCAGCTGAAATCTTTATTCATAGCGTTTTGCACTAATGTCCGCCAAGCAAATTGATTATTACGGTAGACGTCTAATGCTCTTTGAATCGTATCCCATAAATTATGCGTATTAAATCCATAAAAACTAAAGCCTGTGCCTTCGCCAGTATACTTATTATACGGCTCAACAGTATCTTTTAGACCACCCGTTTCATGCACAATTGGTAAAGTTCCATAGCGCATAGACATCATCTGAGATAAACCGCAAGGTTCAAACGCACTCGGCATTAAGAACAAATCACTTCCAGCATAAATTAGTTGTGCCAGTTTGACATCAAATGTAATGTTGCTACTCATTTTATCTGGATATTTCTGACCAAAATAATGGAATGCTTGTTCGAAATGAGGATCACCAGTACCTAACAGAACCACTTGAACATCTTCATGCAGTAAGCCGTCCAATAACTCCTCAATTAATTGAAAGCCTTTTTGATCGGTTAATCGACTAACGATTCCAATTAAAGGAACGTCATCCTTGACTGGCAAACCTACTTGTTTCTGAAGTTCAGCTTTGTTCAAGTACTTACCACTCAAATCTTTAGCATCAAAGTGATGAGGAATCATCGGATCTGTACTCGGATTGTTCAAATCATAATCAATGCCATTAATTATCCCATGGATTTTCCAATTATTATATCTCAGAACCTCATCAAGATTTTCTCCAAATGCTGGAGTAGTTATTTCCATCGCATACGTTGGACTTACCGTCGTCACACGATCTGAGAAATTAATTCCACCTTTTAAAAAATTAGCTCGGTCAAAATATTTCAAACCATCATCTGTATAAGTATTGTACCCTGTTCCAAAAACATTAGTCAGAATACTTGGATCAAAAACACCTTGGAAACGCAAATTATGAATCGTTAATACTTTGCGAATATTACGTAATCTCTCTTTCCAATGATAGCGATCCACTAATAAAACAGGAACCATCGCAGTATGCCAATCATTACAATGGATAATATCTGGAATCCAGTCAATCACCTCTAACATTTCAATGATTGCCGTTGAAAAGAAGCCAAAACGCTCGCCATCATCCCATTCACCATAAATACCTGCACGATCAAAATAGCTCAAATTATCGACAAAATAGTATAGAATACCTTCGTGATTTAAAGTTTTAATACCACAATAGACATTCTTATCGCCTAATTGAAATCTAAAGTGAACTAATTCAGTTAGTTGCTCTTGATACTTTTGTGGCATTTGAGAATAATTCGGTAAGACTACTCGAACATCAACCCCTTGCTTCACCATTTCCTTAGGTAAAGCATAGGCAACATCTCCTAGGCCTCCAGTTTTGAAAAAAGGTGCTGCTTCTCCTGATGCGAATAGTACTTTCATGCTTGATCCTCCACTGCCTCAATTATTGTATTCTTTCCAATGACGATTAAATTATCGGGACTTCCGATCACGCGTGCATTTGGTTGAATAATACAATCTTTATCAATAATTGCATATTCAACATGCGCACCTTCACCAATTTCTGTCCCTTGAATGATGACGCTATTTTTAACAACTGCATTCCGATTAACTTTGACTCGTCGATGAATAACTGAATTGTTCACAGTTCCATAAATTGATGATCCAGTAGCAACAATCGATGAATTAACATCAGAACCTTCGCAATAATACGTTGGACTACCATACTTACTTTTAGTTAAAACTGGTTGACTCGTGTAGAATAATGCCGAAAAGTTTTGACGTTTCAACATATCCATATTTGCTTGATAGTAACTCTCGATTGAATCAATATTTGCAATATAACCTGTATATTCATAGACATTTACTGAATAATTCAATAAATAGCGTTGAATCACCTGATCCAAACTCGTATATACGCCGTCTTCAATAGCCTGATCTATAATTTCATTCACAGTTTCAATCGATAGCAAGTACATATTCAAACTCTGATTAACCACTACTTCATCAGTTAGTTGGCCATTTTCTTTTAAACCTACTACTTCACGCTCATCATTTAATGTTAAAGATCTTTCAAATGGATGTGATTTACCAATCTGATTTCTATCTAAAACTTTATAAATCACTGTAATATCTCTTCCACTCTCGAGATGTTGTTTGTGAGCTGACTTGATATCTATATTAGCAATAATTTTACTACCAGCTACAAAAACATAACTAGCACGAGAGCGATGCATGTAAATTCGATGGTTATAATAGAAATCTTCATCATCATTTTCTTCATGATGAGATAATTTCCAATTTTGTTGAGAAAAAGTAAAAATACCTCCTTGTGTGTGTGAATCGAAATCCCAGGCGTCTCCAGATCGTATGTGATCATATATAGCACGTCCCGAATCACCTATAAACAAAGCTGCAGATGGAACGTTTGCATGAGAGATACTGGATAATAAAAAATCAATTATACGATAACGGCCAGCAAATGGTAATGCCGCTATTGGTCGTGTATTCGTTAATGGTTTAAAGGCTGCATTGTCTTCTGTTAAGTTTAGTATTGCTGCTAATCTATTCTTCACCATCATATTTTGGCCCCCCTACTATTTCTGCATACCCAATTACCGCTATATTGTCTCTTGTTCCAATCACACTAGCACCATCTGGAATTACAGCATTTTCTCCAATAATCGCATATTCGACTTGACAATTTTCTCCAATTGTCACATTCGACATAATCACTGAATCTTTCACCAGTGAGTTAACACCCACTTTAGTATTCTGAGATAGAATAGAATGTTGGATATTCCCCGATATATAACAACCATCATCAATCAATGATGAACGTAATGTTGCGTGCTCTGTTATAAATTGTGGTGGCGCAACTCGATTCGACGTATACACTCGCCATTCTTTTTCTGTGATATTCAATGGGTGGTCTGGATCTAAAAATTCCATATTCGCTTCCCAGAGACTTTCGATTGTTCCTACATCTTTCCAGTAACCTTCGAACGCAAATGCAAAACAATTTTCACCATTTTCCAAATAAGTTGGAATGACGTTTTTTCCAAAGTCTTCCATTTCACGAGCTTTAGCTTGATCTTCAATTAAATAACGTCTTAGCGTTGCCCAATTAAAGATATAAATACCCATTGAAGCTAAATTACTCTTAGGTTCAGCTGGTTTCTCTTCAAATTCAATAATTCGATTTGCTTGATCTGTATTCATAATACCGAACCTCGAAGCTTCTTTAATAGGAACTGGTATTACACCTACCGTTAAACTGGCATTATTCTTTTTATGTTGCTCCAACATTTCGCTATAATCCATCTTGTAAATATGGTCTCCAGATAAGATTAAAACATATTCAGGATCCATTAAATCGATGTAATCAATATTCTGAAAAATAGCGTTCGCTGTTCCTTTAAACCATTTTTCACCATCAGAACTTGAATAAGGCTGTAATATTGTGGCACCACTATCGCGTCCGCTTAACCCCCAAGCACTACCATTTCCGATATGGTCGTTTAATTCTAGAGGTTGATATTGTGTAACCACTCCTACATTGCGGATGCCTGAGTTAGCACAGTTACTTAAAGCAAAATCAATGATACGATATTTTCCACCGAATGGCACTGCAGGTTTGGCAGTTTGCTTAGTTAAAACACCTAAACGAGTTCCTTGCCCTCCTGCAAGTATCATAGAGATAATTTCTTTTTTCATTAAGCTTTGTCAGAATATGTTGTACGTTGGCTAGACGGATTAAAACAATTAATTGATTTAATCATATTCTATCCCCTTTCCTTACTTTTTAACGCCATAAATTCTTTTGGGACGGATATAAAGAACTGACAAGGCAGGTACATCAACCACAATCGAATGCGGTTGCTTATTAAATGCCTTTGGCTCTGTTTTAAATACTTGGTGACTATCTAATAATTCCCCACCAAATTCTTTGGCATCAGAATTCATCAAAATTTCATATTGTCCATGATAAGGTACTCCGATTCTTACTGAGCTACGTCGCACAGGCACAAAGTTACATACAACAATTACAAAATCTCGTGCTCGTTTGCCATGACGAATAAACGTTAAAACGCCTTCGTCATAGTTATCAGCATCTAATATAGTAATACCAGCTTCGTCATGATCTAACTGATAAAAGGCTTTTTCTTTTAAGCCTATTTGATTAATAGTCTTCATATAATGTTGGTATTCCGTATTATATGGCCTATCTAAATCAATCCACTCAAGTTCTGAATAATATCTCCACTCTAAATACTGTCCAATCTCATTCCCCATAAAATGTAGCATCTTACCAGGTTGAGCTAACATGTAGCCATGAATGACTCTGAGTGTCGCAAATTGGTTAAAGCGATCTCCAGGGATTTTACCTAACATTGACGCTTTTCCATGGACAACTTCATCATGAGAATAGGGAAGTATATAGCGTTCCTTAAATTGGTACATGAAAACAAAAGTAATTAGAGTTAAATTCGCTGGCCGATAGAGAGGATCCATTTCGAAAAATTTTAAGGTATCGTTCATCCATCCCATATTCCACTTGAAATCAAAGCCTAAACCGCCCTCTTCTACTGGATGAGTTATTTTCTCTCGACTAGTGCTTTCTTCAGCAATCATCAGTACATCTGGAAGTAATTGATGAATCGTTTGATTCATCTTTTGGAGAAATCTGACACCGGCTTTATTCTCGTTCGTGCCGTCTTCATTAGGTGTCCAAGGTCCCTGATCAAAATCTAAGTAGAGCATATTTGAGACAGCATCAACTCTTAAACCATCTACATGAAACTCATTTAACCAATAATAAGCGCTCGAAATTAAGAAGCTATGCACTTGGTCGCGACCCAAATCGAAATTCAATGTCCCCCAGCCGATATTGTTAGCCTGATTAACATCCGGATACTCATAAGTAGGTGTACCGTCAAAATAAGCAAGTGCATTAGCATTTCGACAAAAATGTCCTGGAACCCAATCTAATAGAACACCAATTCCAGCTTGATGTGCTAAATTAACAAATTCTTTAAACTCTTCGTTTGTGCCAAATCGTCCACCTACAGCAAAATAACCAGTAATTTGATAGCCCCAAGAAGCTTCAAGCGGATGATCCATCAATGGTAAAAACTCAATATGTGTATAACCCATCTCCTTAACATATGGAATCAGGAATGCTGCCAGTTCTGCAAAACTATAATACGTTCCATCAGCATGTTGCTTCCAAGAAGTAGCATGAACTTCATATATTTGTAGAGGTGTCTCATATTTATTTTTCTTAGCACGTCGTCGCATCCACGCGTCATCTTGCCATTTAAAATCATAAAGATCCCAGACAATACTTGCATCCTTAGGCGCTATTTCGAAACGATTGCTAAAAGGGTCTAATTTATACTCAATATGACCATTGCCATGATCTATCCCATATTTATAACACTGTCCTTGCTCTGCATTTGGGACAAACAATGTCCATACTCCTCCAGGAATTTGATTCATTGCTTGATTGGCCCACTGATTAAAATCACCTTGTAAATATACTTTATAAGCATTTGGAGCCCATACACTGAATTGATAGCCTTTAACACCATCGTGCACGTGAACTTTACTTCCTAAAAATCGATAGGATTCTGCATGATTACCATGGTTAAAAAAATAAATATTTTCTTCGAAATTTGGCAATGTAACGATAGACTGTTCCATAGATTTTGACTCCTTCCTAGTTAAAAACATTATATCATGTAAGCGTTTTATTTTCATGAATAATCTTAATATTTTCCATGAAAACAAATAGAATCGAGTAACTAAAATAAAAATTCTTTAAATACTGAACTTTTATTTAACAGATTAACAAAACATTCGAAGCAATTTTTAAAAAGTATTCATAAAAAATAATATCTGTCATGACATTTGTTTTATTTATCAAACTATAATCTTATTTTAACTAAATTCTAACCTTATTCATTCAAAAGTTCAAGGATAATATGTTTAATATATAATAATCTCAAACACCATTTTATTTAAGCTACTTCCCGACACAATGTCTCCGCTTTCATTTCGTTCTTGAGTTTTAGTCTAAAAAATAGCTAATTACATCGTTATAAATCGGGATTAATTTCTGGTTTAGTACAGTCACTTAATAAAGATCTTTGTAGAATGACTTCTTTTTCTAAAGAAGTCACCCTTAAAAAGGGAATTTTCGATAGGCAGCAATTTTTCAAGATTGCCGTTAGGAGCTGAATTTAAGTACTTCCCCAATTATTATCGTTTTATTCACCTATTCTATCATTATCTTGATTCGCATTCGTTCTAATATGCTAACTCAAATTTTGAGTCGACACATTGGAACTCCAACGCGCCAACTCAGTTCGCCAGTCGACACGTTAGAAATAAATTCAACAATATCCACTTCAAATTTTTGCTTTCCCTTACCTTTTTATAGACAAATACACCCATTCACAGGCAAAATCCACCAGATATTTCACTAATATTTTCTAATGTACTAACTCAGATTCTGAGTCGACACGTTGGAACTCCAACGCGCCAACTCAGTTCGCCAGTCGACACGTTAGAACTAAATTCCGTCAAGTCCACGCACCTCAAAAAACCTCGGATGAGGCCGTTCTGTTTAGCAGTATAACTTGATTATATCGCTTTATTTTTGTTGGAATAGTTAACGTAGATCAGCGAATTGTTTTCCATAGCGGTACAAAGGGCAATCGGCGTAGCTTGCTCTGACTATGAGCAAAACGAAGTAGACAGAGCCTAGCCGATTGAGCTGGAAAAGCACGAACTTCAGTGAGGCTTTGAAAGCGACCACTGCCTTGGAAAACAACAAGATGAGCGAAGTACACACCTGGTAATTCAACATAAAACTTAAATTCCCTTAAAATAAAAAAAGACCTTAAACCTATTAGGTCTAAAGTCTTTTATGAGTGTTAAACACTCTTCGAGCGGCAAAATTATTATTGCTAATAATTAAAACTGATTGTTCACAGCAATCAGTAATCGTATCGCCTTCCTGGCTGAGTTTTAAACTCTGATACCTTGCCTTCACAATCTATCTGATTGTTATTCGACTCATCGCATGAACAATATATTATCACAAGCATTCAATAACTGCAAGCCAATCTTTCATAAGATTAACTCACAATCGTTAAACAATTAGTTATTTAACATAACTTCCAAACGATATCCATCTGGATCACTTACGAAGAAGTAAGTAGGCGGTGTTCCTGGTAGACCTTTCATTTCTGTAGTTGCATAACCTGAAGCTAAACATTTCGCGTGGACAGCTTCTAAATCATCCACTCCTAGCGCCAAGTGACTAAAACCATCACCAATTGTATATGGGTCTGCTCCATAATTATAAGTTAACTCTAATTCAAAATTACTTCCTGGAACCACTAAATACACTAAGTCAAAACCATGTTCAGGAAACTTTCTCTCACGACTTACTTCAAAATCGAATATTTCTGTATAAAATTTTAATGATGCTTCTAAATCATGCACTCGATAACAAGCGTGTAATAATGTTTGTGTCATATCAAATTCTCTCCTTAAAAGTTAATGTAACTACATATCTAGTTTTTCAAAAGCAAAGGGTACTAACTCTTCTACAGTTGTAGTAAATATTTCGCCATCGTTACGTGTTAAATACACTGGTGTATCCGGTTTACAAAATTCAACCATTACCTGACGACAAACACTACACGGTGATAAGAAAGTTTCAGTGTCCCCTGCTACTGCGATTGCTTTGATAAAGCCAGGTCGATAACCAGTTGAAACCGCCGTAAATATTGCGCTTCTTTCAGCACAATTTGTAACACCAAACGAAACATTCTCAATATTTACTCCAGTAAATACCTGATTGTCTTCTGTCAGCAGTGCTGCTCCGACAGGGAATTTTGAATAAGGAGAGTATGAATTTTTCATAACTTCCCTTGCTTGAGACATCAACTCTTCAATTTGTTTAACTTCCACGTTCATCCTACTTTCTCATAAGAATTTGCTTTTCGACTAGTTAGTTTCTGTTAACGTACAAGAAAAACCTTTCAAGTCATTTAATTCAAAGATAAAATTATTATTGCTTAAATGCAGAACAGGTACTCCTACCATATTCCACATTTTACGATCTTCAAATTGCGGACGAGTATCGCGTAATTTTAAAAATTGTTTCAGATTTCCCATCGATTCTGTTATATTTACTTTTTCATACTCATAACCTTGCTTATCTAACTCTTCTACAAATGCCGCTGTATCTGGACATTTATCACTATAATATAGTACGTGCTTTGCCAAAATAATCCCTCCATCTATTCGTTATGTCTCACTATTATAACAAAATTATATCACATTCGATACTAGTAATATTATCTCATTAGCTTTCAATAACGTTTATTCTGTTTGATCTAATTGTCTCGCTTCATTAGTAAAGAAATCTCCCGTACTAAATAACATGTTTGTTTGAATATCTTGCATCACTTCTTCTATTGCGTAGGTTTCTTGTCCACGAATTAAATCATCTCTTAAAAAAAGGAAAGAGACTTGTCGATTTTCATAAGGATCACCACTTTGAATAGCGACAATTGAACGTGGTTCAGTATTTTGATACATATAGCCCATTGAGATAACTTGTGGATTTAATGAAATTAACGCATCTAAGGACGCTGATTCTTTAGTTAATTGATCGATTTCTTCTATGGATAAAACTTGTTCTGCTTCGATTACTAAACTTCTATTAGCAACACTCGCATATGCTAATAAATCATCAAAAAAGTACAAAGCAAACTCTCCTACATCAGGCATACCAGTATTAGGATTAACCTCAGAATCTTCGTAAGTATACACCAACAGTTTGATTGGTGTATCTGGAAATTCTACATATCGTGGCTTAATCCCTGGATCAAAGTTCTCTTCTACATCCTTTATTAATGAACCTAGTGGTTCTTCTGAGGCTAAATCACGAAATGTTAAGTCTGATAAAGCAAGTTGATAACCTTCCCATGCTTCCACAAATTTGGGATTTGTAATAGTAGTGTCTGTCATTAAGTCTTTTAAAGGATCCACCGTTAAATCTGTTTCAACTGTTATTGGTTCTAGACTAACAGCTGTTGGTTCCGACACACTACCAATTTGACCATCTACGTAATGAAAAGCTAGTTGATCGAACATTATTGTCTGAATACCTTGCATTGCTGAGAATATATCCATTTTATCATGAGCTTCGACTTTCCCATCAGCTAACATATAGAAATAAGTGTTAGCTTCCATACTTGATTCTCCACTATCAATGGCTACAATATCACGACCTTCTTCGTCAACTGAAATATGTCCAAAGGCCTTAATTACAGCATTAGAATCAACAATTTTAGCAAAATCCGTACCAGCATTAGCCAATTCATCGGCGATTTCATTTGCTAAGATATTATCATCAAAGTTCGTCACAATATTACCTAGACCTACAAAAACTAAATGCCCTTCTGCAAATAAAAAACCTACTTCTGCAACATCCAATGCACTATCCGTGAAGCTATACAATAAGAAACGAAAATCTAAAGCACCCTCAATAGTTGATTCAACTGGCTCTAAGTCTGTTGAGACTTTCGCTCGCACTTCTTCTATACTGTCTCCCGTCCACTCACCAGACCCAAGAGAATGGAACTCCATATTCTTAACGGCGTCTTGGTAGACATCAAATGCTTCAATCATGTATTTACTATCTAAATTTTCGTCAGTTACTTTACTCAATAGGTCCACACTCAATTGATTAGCCCTTACCTCAAAAGGTGTTGTCGAAAATACTACTATCCCAGTAGCTATGCTCATCATTAAAATGATTATTTTTCTATTCATCCATCTCACTCCAATACTTTTGAATATTTATTAGTCAGAAAACCTCGGACGATTCCGAAAACTTTAAATTCCGTTTAGCAGTTTTACTTGATTATATCGCTTTACTTTTGTTGGAATATTTAATATAGATCAGCGACTTATTTTCCATAGCGGTACAAAGGGCAATCCATCGTTACTAACAGAATTGCTTGCTCTGTCTATCAACAAAGAAAGCGAAGTAGACAGAGCCTAGCCGATTGAGCTGGAAAAGCACAATCGTCAATGAGGCTTTGAAAGCGACCACCGCCTTGGAAAACAACAAGCTGAGCGAAGAACAAAGATTGGTAAATCAACATAAATCCTATAAAACCTTATGTTATAAAAAAGCGTTACAAAAAGATAAATTGTAACGCTTCATCTATTATTCTTCTGAATTAGTTTCATTTTCCTCTTGAGTGTCATCTTCTGAAGAATTTAAAGCATCATAGCTTGCATCTGAATAAAAACTCGTAATTTCTTCATCAGCTTCTTTAAAATTCACTGCAATATACCTTACAACTTTATCTTCTTCATCGGTCGATGTGGTCGTCATATTACGCGACAACCAAATGACTTCATAAGTTTCACTTCCGAAAAAGTAGCCCGTTTGTGTAGGTTCACCTAACTTCTCAAGTAATTCTTCGTAAGTAACACCCTTATTTTCGTGATAGTCAATCGCTTCCTCTGATGTAATATTCAAACTATCGAAAACACTTAAGTCTCGTGTTTCTTTTGTTACTTGATAGAGTCCTTCACCTTCATACAATTGTACTTTCACCTGAATGGCTGACTCAGCATCTATAGCTAAATAATGAAGAAAACGACTTTGTGCATAGCTACTCTCATAACCAGGTTCACCTAAAATTTCAATGATAGCTTCTTCTGATATTGGCTCCCCATTACTCCCAGCTTCAACTAAAGCCCAATATTTTTCTTCTATGTCTTTATGGCTTAAATTGTAATTCTGGTCAAAATCTTCAGTAGGTTGCAAATAAAAAGCTAAAGCATTCGCTTGTTCTTCTGAAAGCTCATACTTAACATTCTCGTTATCATTAGCCGACCCTGAACTTTCGACAGTTTCACTAGTAGTCTCTTCATTGTCTGTCGAGTCTTGTGCTGATGCGGTAGAATGTACGCACCCCCAACCAGTTAACATCAAGACCATCGCCGTCGTTAAACATCTTCGCATTCTATTTTCCATCCAATCACTCCTCACCTGACTTAACTTTTGTAACATACTTAAACTTTCTTCTATTATACTAAAACCTTACAGAATATTTCGAGCAATATGACTATCACTAATGGAGTCCTATCAAATTTATACAATCAACAAAACTCTTTCCAAAATAGTGACTTATCTATAAACAATTTATAACCAATTGCTTTGATTCATTGATGTCTTTTCAAAGTTACGCTAAAATGATAAAGTGTTATGTTAAGTAAACATTTATTATGGAGGAATTTATGAAAGAATCATCTTCACAAAACTGGATACTCAGATTTATTAAAGGTATGTTTATCGGATCTGGTTTTATTTTACCAGGAGTTAGTGGTGGCGCACTGGCTGCTATTTTCGGAATGTATGAAAGAATCATTCGATTCTTAGCCAATATCACAAAAGATTTTAAAGATAACTTTCTATTCTTTTTACCAGTAGGATTAGGTGGCTTGTCAGGTATTGTCATTCTATCATTTGGAGTGAGTTTCTTACTCGGCAATTTCGAAACCATTATCTTGTGGTTTTTCGTAGGTTGTATCGTCGGTACAGCACCTTCTTTATGGAAAGAAGCTGGTAAAGAAGGCCGCAGCCAGAAAGATATTGGTGTTTTCTTCCTGTCTTTCATCGTTGGTTTTATACTATTGTTTATAGGTAATCAACAATTTACTGGTTCTGTAGCGCCAAGTTTCATCTCTTGGTTCATCTCAGGTGGTTTAATTGCCCTAGGAGTCTTAGTTCCTGGCTTGAGTCCATCAAATTTTATTGTTTATATGGGACTTTACACAGCAATGGCTGATGGTTTTAAAAGCTTAGATTTATCTGTAATTATTCCGATTGCAATTGGTGGATTAGTTACCATTTTAGTTTTATCTAAATTAATTGAAGCTATTTTTAAACGTTATTATAGTTACTTCTTCCACTTCATTGTAGGAATTGTAATTGCTTCAACTATTATGATTATCCCAACTAATTATGCCGGTTTTTCAATTGTTCAATACCTTTTATGTGCTTTAATGCTTGTTTTAGGAACTGCTCTTGGAAAATGGATGTCAAAATTAGAAGAAACTTACAAATAAAAAAAGAAGTTACCTATGCTTTACGAACTTTCTACACTGACTCTATAGAGTTCATGTAGTATGCTTCGTTTGGCTTTCGGTAACTTCTTTTTATTTTTCTACAAGCACATGTGGAATAAACTCATGTGCAAATCTTCTAGGTTTAACATTCTCGGTTTCGAGCACTCCCATCATCATTTGAAATGCTACTTGTCCTAATTGTTGGGCTTGAATATCTATAAACGCATCTTCATGCGTCATCAACAAATCACTTGAGTCATATGCTTTAAATGTTAAAGCAGGAATCGTTTCTTCTCCTTGAAGTCTCCAACCAGCTTTAAAACCTTTTGCTACTAATTGATCGGCAATTACAACCGCATCAATACAGTCAAGCTCTTTAATGATTTTAGAATAATGAAACCCATCTTCAGGAACAAATTGCACTTCATTAAAAACCCACTGTTCATTTAGTGTTAAGCCTGCTTCTTTCAACGCTTGTTGATAGCCCATTAAACGATCACGGATAAAGATTCGATTAGTATCTCCTCCAATAAACGCTATATTTTTAGCACCATTCTCGATTAAATACTTTGTCCCTTCAAACGAACTACCCTGGTTATCATTATCAACGAAATTAACATATTTTGAAGACGGTGTTCCAATCACTACGTAAGGAAAATCCAAATCTTGAACTAAATTAAAGATTGGATCCTCATCTGAAGCATAAAGAAAGATTAAACCATCCACTTGCCTGCCATGCACCATTTTTTCAACATTCCCATGACGTTGATTACTTGTTTGACCAGTTGCAATCAGTAATGCATAACCTGATTTTGATGCCTCATCATTGATACCTCTCAGTACCGTGGGGAAAAAGGGATTCTGATAAAAAGCATCCGTTGCATCTGGTAAAACCAAACCGATAACAAAAGACTTCTTACTTACTAGACTTCTTGCGTTAAGGTTTGGATAATATTTAAGTTCTTTCATTGCTTGGCGAACCTTTTCTTTTGTTGCGTCACTAATCGAAGGATTATTCTGGATAACACGCGAAACTGTGGAAGGTGCCACACCTGCTTTTTGTGCTACATCTTTAATTGTAACAGCCAAGACTTCAACCCCCTAATATTTATTTTTGAAATTCAATTGCGCAAACGTTAGCGCCTATAATTCCATTATACGGAACCGCTTTAAAGGTTGCAATTATAATGTTTAATTTTTGTTCAGCTTATTAAGTTTATTAGAATTTCACTAATTTTTACGAAAACGTTTGCGTTTAGCGTTGCAAAACATTATAATGAAATTGTAAAAAAATTTAAGGAGGGATTTCTATGGAAAGAACGAGTGGTGTGTTACTACACATCTCGTCTTTACCGAATAAATTTGGTATCGGATCATTTGGACAATCAGCTTATGATTTTGTTGATTTTCTCGTTCAGTCCGGTCAAACTTATTGGCAAATATTACCTTTAACAACAACTAGCTATGGTGATTCTCCATATCAGTCATTTTCAGCATTTGCTGGAAATACTCATTTCATAGATTTTGATTTGCTTGTTAAAGATGGTTATTTAAAAGATTCTGATTTTGCTGGTGTAGACTTTGGTCAAGATCCAGAAAACATTGATTATGGTTTAATCTTTAATGTCAAAAGACCGATTCTAGAAACTGCAGTTAAAAACTTTTTAAATAGTGAAGATATTTATGAGTTTAAATTTTTCGTCGAAAAAAATGAAAGTTGGCTTGAACCCTTTGCAGAGTACATGGCAATTAAAGAACATTTTGGTTTAGTATCTTGGGATCAATGGGATGAAGACATTCGTTACCGTGATGAGGATGCATTAGAAAAGTATCGTATGATGTTAGCTAAAAAAATGAATTTTCATCGTGTCACACAATTTTTCTTCTTTAAACAGTGGAATGAATTAAAAAGCTATGCTAACAAACAGAATATTCAAATTATAGGTGACATGCCAATTTACGTAGCTGGTGACAGTGTAGAAATGTGGTCAACACCTCAATTCTTTAAAGTTGATTCTAAGAAACGCCCTACTGTTATCGCTGGTACACCCCCTGATAACTTTTCTGAAGATGGACAATTCTGGGGTAATCCAATTTACGATTGGGAGTATATGAAACGTCATAACTTCGATTGGTGGGTGACGCGAATGGAAGAAAGTTTTAAACTGTATGACGTTGTTCGTATAGATCACTTCCGAGGATTCGAATCTTATTGGGAAGTTCCTGCCGATGCAAAAACATCTGCTTCTGGTAAATGGGCAAAAGGGCCTGGAATTGCACTTTTCGATACAATCCAAGACCGTTTAGGTGATGTGAAAATTATTGCTGAAGATTTAGGTTTCATGACTCAAGAAGTGATCGATATGCGCGAAGGCACAGGCTATCCTGGTATGCGTATCCTTCAATTCGGCTTTAGTACTGTTGACAGTGTTGACTTACCTCACCACTATGTAGAAAACTCTGTAGCATATGTAGGAACGCATGATAACGAAACAGCTCTTGGCTGGTATAAAGATTCTGCTTCCCCAGAAGTTCAGGCACAAGTAAATCGCTACTTACATCGCCACGATTCTGAAACAGTTTCTCAAGCTTTAAACCGTGGAATTGCTGCTTCACCAAGTTATTTGGCTGTTTATACGATGCAAGACTTATTGAATTTAGATAATTCAGCACGAATGAATACACCATCGACAATTGGAATTAACTGGAAGTGGCGTATGTTAGACAATGCGATTACTGATGAGTTAGCACGTGATCTTTATGCTTTAACGGATACTTACTTCCGTTTAAATGTAAAAAACCAAACAAATGATATTATTACAGAAGAAACAGAAGTTTCTGAGCCAAATGAAGATGCTTTAGTAACAGAAATTAATTAATGGTTAAAAGTTATTTGCTAAGTAACCTAAATACCATACACACACACATTTACACCCTTACTTAGCAGGTAGCAAATTTAAAATTCAAATTGGCGCAAGGCAAACCAAAAAGGAGAAAGAAAAACAATGACAAAATTAGAACAGTACACTTTAGACTTATTTAATAAACCAATTAGAGAATGTACGGACCAAGAATTATACAAAGTTTTATTAGATTTAGTGCGTGATTCTTCTCAAGACTTACCTACACACGAAGATAAAAGAAAATTATACTATTTCTCAGCTGAGTTCTTAATCGGAAAATTATTATCGAATAATTTATTGAACTTAGGCATTTACGATGAAGTTAACGATGAATTAATCGCTAACGGTAAAAATATCATGGATATTGAACAAGCAGAATTTGAACCTTCATTAGGTAACGGCGGTCTAGGTCGTTTAGCAGCTTGTTTTGTTGATTCAATTACTACCCTCGGTTTGAATGGTGACGGTGTTGGTTTAAACTATCATTTCGGTTTATTCAGACAAGTATTTAAAGAAAATCAACAACACGCGATTAAAGACCCTTGGATTACGGGCGATGATTGGTTAATTAAGAGCAGTAAAACCTATGATGTGCCTTTTAAAAACTTTACTTTAACATCAACACTTTATGATATTGACGTTTTAGGCTATAACCAAAACAAACGCAATCGTTTAAGATTATTTGACTTAGACTCTGTGAATGCAGATATCATTGAAGATGGTACAATAGACTTTGATAAAACAAATATTTTAGAAAACTTAACATTATTCTTATACCCTGATGATTCAGATCATGAAGGTGAATTGTTACGTATTTACCAACAATACTTTATGGTATCCAATGGTGCTCAATTAGTTATTGATGAAGCAATTGAAAAAGGCAGTAACTTGCATGATTTAGCAGACTATGCTGTCATTCAAATTAATGATACTCACCCTGCTTTCGTTATTCCTGAAATGATTCGTTTATTAACAGAACGTGGTATCGATTTTGATGAAGCAGTAGAAATCGTTCAATCAATGACCGCTTTCACAAACCACACAATTTTAGCTGAAGCATTAGAAAAATGGCCTATTGATGCACTTGAAGATGTTATACCAGAAATTGTTGAAATTATTCGTCAATTAGACGCACGCAAGAATGCTGAGTTCCCTGGTAATACAGCTGTTGAAATTATCGACGTTCACGGTAACGTACATATGGCTAACATTGCCATCCATTATGGTTTCAGTGTCAACGGTGTTGCAGCATTACATAGTGATATTCTTAAAGCTGAAACATTAAAAGACTTCTATGAAATCTATCCAGAGAAATTCTCAAATAAAACTAACGGAATCACTTTCCGTCGTTGGATTATGGATGCGAATAAAGAGTTAGCGGACTACTTGGACAATTTAATCGGAACTGAATGGCGTAACAATGAAAACCTAGAAAGTTTATTAGATTTCCAAAATGATATTGAAGTCATTGAAAAATTACGTGCTATTAAATTCAATAACAAATTACGTTTGAAGAAACACCTTCAAGATACTATGGGTGTTGAGATTAATGAGCATTCAATAATTGATGTCCAAATTAAACGTCTCCATGAATACAAACGTCAACAAATGAACGCAATGTATGTCATTTATAAATATTTTGATATTAAAGCGGGTAATATTCCAGCAACACCAATCACAATTCTATTTGGTGGTAAAGCAGCGAATGCCTACACAATTGCTAGAGATATTATTCACTTGATTTTGACATTATCAGAATTGATTGCGAACGATCCAGAAGTAAGTCCACACTTGCAAGTAGTAATGGTCGAAAACTATAATGTTTCTCACGCTCAATACTTAATTCCTGCTGCAGATATTTCAGAACAAATTTCATTAGCTTCGAAGGAAGCAAGTGGAACTGGTAATATGAAGTTCATGTTAAACGGCGCATTAACTTTAGGTACAATGGATGGTGCAAACGTTGAAATTCATGAGTTAGTTGGTGATGAGAATATCTATACATTCGGTAAATCAAGTGAGTATGTCATTAACTTATATAATACTGGTGAATACAACTCTAACGCGTTCTACCAACGTGATACAATTAAGCCAATCATTGACTTTATCGTTAGCGATGAAATGTTAGCGTTAGGTGACAGTACTCGACTAAATCGTTTATATAACGATATCATTTCTAAAGACTGGTTCATGGCTCTTTTAGACTTAGAAGATTATATCGAAACCAAAGAAAAAATGCTTGCTGAGTATGAAGATCATACAGCATGGACTCAGAAAACGATTGTGAACATTGCAAAAGCTGGCTTCTTCTCTTCAGATAGAACGATCAATCAATATAACGAAGAGATTTGGCATTTAACACCACATAAAAATTAAGTAATTAGCAAAATACACAAAAACCTCGAACCGAATAGTTCGAGGTTTTTGCGTATTTATTCTAGATTACAACTCTTTCAAATGCGTCAATACTTATACCATCAGCTAATACTTGTTTGGCATATTCTTTTGCGCTGAACAATGAATGATCTTTATAATTACCACACTCTGTTGCGGTCGTTGCTTCAATTGTATCTGCCTCTAAAACAATATTTAAAACATTTTTCAAAGCTTGTGCTATTTCAGCAGGCGTATGTTCATCCCAGATTACCAAGTAAAAACCAGTTCGACAACCCATTGGTGAAATATCAATTAAGCCTTCTAGCTCGTCACGCATGTGAATCGCTAAGAAGTGTTCTAAGGTATGCACCGCCGCAGTTGTTAATGCTTCTTTATTCGGTTGCAAGAAACGCAAGTCATATTTCTGAATGACTGCCCCTGTTTGATGTTGTTCTTTTCCTGCTAAGCGTACATATGGTGCTTTTACAATATCGTGATCCAATGAAAAACTTTCTACTTTTGCCATAATATATTCTCCAATCTACTTACTCTCTTTTTCAACTTCTTCAACTGATTTAATGATTTTTTCAGCTAAAGTATCTGTTGTCACAATGACATTAATTAATTGATTTTCTAAAGCAGCTTTTACAGCTTCAGCTTTGCGGTCTCCATAAACAACCGTCATAACCATTGGTATTCGAGTTAAATCTTTAAGACTCAAACCCAAAACGTTCTGATTAATATCTGCTTCAACTTCTAAGCCGTTCGCATCAAAGAATCTTGAATTAATAACTCCCACAACTTCTTTTTCAGTCAACTCAACAACATCATCAACACTTAAATAACCAATTCTACGCATGTTGGTCTCTTGATCTAAACTCGAGATACCAACTAAAGCTAATTCCACAAATCGCCCTTCTTCTAAGACACTTTGAATGGCACGATTGTTACTTAATTCTTCATGTAATAAATGATTGGAAACTAAAGCAGGCGCATAAAGATATTTCGCCTTCCCACGCATTTTTCGTGCTAGATCGTAACTTAATTGGTTCGATTGAATATCGAAATAATCATCACTCAAGCCTCCTATTAAAGGAATAATCGTGGCATCTGGATGATTCGTATAGGCAAAATAATCCACCAAACCTCTTAGTGAGTTCCCCCAAGATATGCCAATGCTGCGGTAATCTTGTACGATTTTATTCAAATACAATGCGGCTTGTTGGCTAACAATTTTTTTGATTTCTTCATGTTTCAAATTGAAAGTATCAATTACCACTGCATTTTTAAGATTGAACTGTTTCTCTAATTTTCTTTCTAAACTTGCTGTATAAGCATTCTCACTTTTAATAATGATTTCAACAATGCCTTCATTCTTTGCATCTAACAGTATTTTAGAAATGAGAGAGCGTGAAACGCCTCTTTGTCTCGCAATTTCAGCTTGTGTTAAGCCTTCTTCGTAATACATTGAAGCAATCTTAACGATTTCTTTTTCGTTTAGTTTTTCCAATAAGATAACTCCTTATCTAAATTGTCAGTTCATGAGTTTGCATGAAATCACGAACATCTAATAGACTTTTTACTCGATAATCTGGTTTCAAGGATGGTAAAATTAATTCCTTAATATTCTTCGCAATTTTAATTGGTCCATTAACTGAAGGCATATCTGACAAATCATCTTTAATGTGAAATGAAGTAATTTTAGCATTGAGTGCAGCATTAATTCCGGCAGGTGAATCTTCCATCACAATCGCTTTGTCTGGACTAACACCTGATTTATGACAAGCAGTCAAGAATATTTCTGGATTAGGTTTGCCATTTGAGACTTCATCCCCAGCTACAATCACATCAATATATGGTGTAATATCCTCTAAGCCTAAATATAAATCAATGACTTTTCTTTTAGATGAAGATGCGACAGCAGTTTTAATTTGCTGTTCTTTCGCAAAGTTCAATATTTCAAGTAAGCCTGTTTTCTTTCTTACCGTTTTGCGCTCTTCAATCAATTGAAATTTCAAATCAACAATATCTTTGCGCCACTTCACAACCTCTTCTTCAACCTCATAAATATACTGAAGTGTTTTAATGATATCACCTTGTGTTTTTCCTAAAACATGGTTAAAAACTTCAGGTTTCACTTCAAAACCATGAATTTTAGCAGTTTCCAGATAACATTCATAAACCAGTCTTTCTGTATCAAACATCAGGCCGTCCATATCAAAAATGAATAATTCTTTCTTTATCATATATAACCTTCCTTATACTTATTCGCCAAACTAACATATGGAAATATTATACCATTATTCTTTTTAGAATGTTGATTCGAAATCCAAGTATGAAAATACGAACTACGCCAGAATGCTTAAGATTTGTTCTGCATCTTTTATTATATTATGGACCGTGAATTGTACGTGAAATACCAAATGTAAGGCTGTGAAGACAGTCAACGCCTTGTAAACAATTTGATGCGTGAAGTATCATGCTTAATTAATCAACATAACAATGGCTCGGTTGGAATACGCTTTTTAGAATCGCACTTTGCCTCTCTCTTGATAAGAGGGGTGTTATACTTTTCGTGAGTCTATGTTAAACTGTGTTTGCATCATGTGAATTCATCCATGTCGATTGGGGTTTAGTGGTATCTTCAATATAATATGAAATTTCCGTAGTATATTCTATGAATTTTTAGAAGTGGCTAGCTTCATTAAGCTAATCCACCGGTCCGTTTTGCAGTTTAACTTGATCATATAGCTTTACTTATATTGAAGAACGAAGGCTACTCAGTTATCTGCAAGCTTAAAAGACAAAAGAACCTCTTGAGACTATTAAAATCTCTTGTGAGGTTCTTTATAATTTACTCTATAGAACGGTTTAATGATAAAAAACATCAAACCATCGCCTTTCACACCATGATGACTACCTAGTTTTGTTACATGAATATTATCGACTAGGCTACTTTGTACTTCATGTACTATTGTGGCTAGTTTTGTTTTAATTAATTCAACAAAATTTGGCTGATTGAATGCGACGCTCCCACCCAACATATACAGCCTAGGTAAATAATGCAAACAATTGAATAGATAGTAGAAGTTTTGCTATCTGCCCAAATTTCAATCATAGCCACAGCTTGGTCGTCCTCTTCAGCGCATCTAGTAAAGTTCCTTTGTCGTAATAGTAGTATCAGCGTAAGCAATTTGCCCTGCTATTTGTATTGTCTGTTCTGCATCTACATCTTCATGTTTAGCCATCTTGCCGTTTTGATAAGTCGGCAAGAAGCCAGTTTTACCTGAAAATACATACATACATTAAAACAATGCTCCGAATCCTAGACATTACTAGTCACAATATAAGTTTGAGATAATTGACCATTTTTATCAATATTAGAAATGGTCATTTTAGTTTCTCCGATATCAATTCCTAAAGCGTATTCTTTTACAATCATAGACAGAACTCACTTTCTATTAGTTATTTAACAGATTCACAAATTCACGGAAAGCGTCAATTCCTTCGTTATTGCGCTTAAATACACCAGCGTGTTCAAGTATTGTCGCAAAACGCTTCCCTATTTCACTTTTCATAATACTATCAACATTATCACTTGTAATCTCATGTGCAGCTTGAATTTCATCTGCCCATGATTTGTGTTTCTCATCTAGTTGGTTTTCATTACCAACTAAATATGCTTCTACTTCAGCAAGTTCATTTTTTAATCTTGGTGGTAAAATTGCTAAGCCCATCACTTCAATTAAACCAATATTTTCTTGTTTAATATGCTGTACTTCTGGATGGGGATGGAAGATACCGTCAGGATATTTTTCTGATGTATTATTATCACGTAATACTAAATCCAACTCAAAAGTTTGACCATTGTGTCGTGCAATTGGTGTTAACGTATGATGACGTACCCCATCTTCTGTATAGGCTACAATTGATAATTCCGGTTTAGAGTATTGTTTCCATTCTTCATAAACATGATTAGCAGCTTCGACTAAGTCATCGATACTTTCACCTTGTAATCGGATAACAGACATCGGCCAATTGACAATGCCTGCATGAACACTTGGCCATTTGTCTAGTTCAAATGTATATTCAATCTCAGCTTTCGCCATAGGGAAGTCATAATGTCCTCCTTGATAATGATCGTGTGATAAAATTGAACCACCTGAAATTGGTAAATCTGAGTTCGAACCGACAAAATAATGCGGGAAAACTTTAACCAGATTCAATAGATTAGCAAACGTCTTTTTAGTAATTGCCATCGGTGAGTGTTCTTGGTCAAGGAAAATAGCATGCTCAGTAAAATAAGCATACGGTGAGTATTGGAAGCCCCAGCCTTCTCCATCTAAATCAATTCTGATTATACGGTGATTTGTTCTTGCTGGATGACTTACTTTACCTAAATAACCTTCATTTTCCATACACAAGTGACATTGAGGATATTTCGATGTCTGTGCTTGGCTTTCCGCTAATATTTGTTTTGAATTCTTTTCTGGTTTAGATAAATTAATGGTAATTTCTAATTGACCATATTCAGTATCTGCAGAAAATTCAATATTTTGTGCGATTGCTCGTGTTTTAATATAGTCGTTTTTGCGACTTAAATCATAGAAATAATCTGTCGCAGCTTCTGCTGATGCTTCATAAAGCTCATAAAATTTACGATTAACTTGAGATGGTGGTGGTGTAAGCAGATTCATTAACTGACTCTCAAGGATTTCACGTGAAGATTGGAAATCTTCAACAATACCATTCTCCACTGCTCTATCCACTAAAATATCCAATAATGCTAAAAGTGTTAGTTCAGATGTTTCAACAGATTCTTCGTTTGGCGAAAAATCCTCTTCTCCGATAAGTGCTAACACTTGATTACATAGATAAATATGATCCATCACTTCAAATTGATCGTTCTCTACGATTACTTGATTGACGAACGCAACAATAACATTACTAATATGCATACTTTACTCCTTTGAACGAAAATTTAAACCCTTTTAGCTATTATCTCAATTTGAACACCATAACTCAACACGATTATTAGATTTTATATAATTAATAGTTAAATACCCATAAAGAGTCCGTTAGTTCTCGATACAATTCTTTTGTCCACCATTGTTTTTGATAGCCAAGTGAATTTGTCACAAAACGAGTCCCGTCTCGGTTAATTTCTCCTCGATAATGAACATGCCCCATAATACTGTGGGTGACGTTGTATTTCTGATAAATTTCATCGAAATCATCGGTTGCAATATAAGCATTAAAAAAATCAAAAATTTTATTAGGTAGTGGAATGGTAAACTCAGGAATCGTGATAACATGTGTGACTAATATAATTTTTGGTCGCTCTACACGCAGAATATCTTGTTCTGTATCAAAAATAAACTTTTTAGATAAATCTGCATCCGATTGTTGCCATCTTGTGTAAACCTTATCTTGCCAAGTTGCCATACGATATTTACCTACTTCGAGTTCCTCTTTCGAAAAGCGTTTATCGTGATAGGCATGATTGTACCAACCCGGATTACCTACAAGACCTATTTCATCATTTAAAATTAAAGGTTTGTTCATAAGAGATTGCGGATGATCGACAAATATTTGGTGAACTTTTTCAGAATCCGGAGTTCTCTCCCCCATTTCCCAGTAATCATGGTTACCAGGTATGAAATAAACCGGTATTCCCGTTTGATTTTGTAATTTTTCAACGAACTGAATTGTCGTACTGTAATGATTAGTTATATCTCCGCCAATCACTAATTGATCAAGACGACGATCCGTCATTAATTGGGCGAGCGTACTTAAAAAATCTGCTGGTTGATATTTATGGCTTGAGTCAATATGTAAATCCGATATAAAACCAATTTGTTTCAATTCGCTCACCTTCTTTTATTATTTCATTCATTGTACCATATTTACAACACACTAAGAAAAATCGGGCATTGTCCCGTGATTATGAATTTACTTCTGTTGGAATACTTAAAATAGCTCAGCGCCTTGGAAAAACACTACGCTGAGCCAAGCAAAAAGTCGATAAATCAACATAAAACTTATATTCCTATATAATCAAAAAAAGCTAAGAGCAAGCTACTTAAGAGCTCTTAACTTCTTTAGACTATTACTTACGTTTATTTTGGTGATATTGACTTTTTGTTTCAACTAATTTTTCACCAGAGTTAATAATATTATGCTTCTCTTTCTCTTCTTGCTTTAAAATATATTCATCTCTAAAGTGCGTTTTCCAATAAACCCATAATAAGACGAGCACAAAAGCAATGCCTTGTAATGTTAGCATGGTTGTAGGATTTTGTGTCAACAAGCCGACAAACGCTGCTATTAGTGTTGGTATCAACATACTATGTAAACTTAAATGTATTGCTTCTCGGTAGCTCTTAATACTAAAGATATCGCTAAAACGCATAAATGAAATAAATAAACTTGAACCTAATATAACCATCAGTGTACTCAAGAATATTAATACCCATACATTAATAAAGTTTGTCAAAACAACTGCCATACGGTTACTTTCAAACCATTGTTGGGACAATTCTTGAATCAACGATTCTGTTGAATTGACTGATGTCAAACGCTCAACAGATCGATATGGTTGCGAAATTAAAGGGCGATCAACCTCCTGAATATAAAAAGTGGTTGGAGTAAAGATTATAAAATCTTTAGCCACTGGAAGATCCACCTCTTCTGGATACAAAGCAAGCAAACCTTCGTCATTGTCCATCAGTATCTGCTCTTCAGTTATGAGCAATGTTTGTTCATTAAATGAGAGTTGATTTATTTCCTGAACTAATTCTTCTGAAACCAGATTCATTGCCTTAGGAACATAATCAATCAAAGTCACTTGATTAATTTTTCCTAAACTAATTGAAATAGGCATCAAGAGACAGCCCGTTAATACTAAGATTAATACAATCATTTGCCAAATTTTTAAATAATTGCGATTCTTAAAACTTAATTTTGGCAAAAAACTATTACGTAAATAATTTAATGGGAATACTTCCACAACTTACACCTCTTTTATTCTAACTTACTGAATTGTAACATATCTATTAAATAAAAAGGTATCTCAATTTCACATAAGAAATTGAGATACCTTCTCGAATCCTTAACCTTTAGTTCCACCCGCAACCAGACCAGAAACAAAGTTCTTTTGTAACATAAAGAACAAAATTGAAATCGGTAGGGCAATTAATATTGCGCCTGCCGCAAATAATGCAACACGTTGATTTCGTGCATCATTTATGAATGTCTGTAAACCAACCGCTACCGTATAGTACTCTTGATTACGCAAGATAAATTTTGATAGCATATAATCTCCAAACGGTCCCATAAATGCCCATAATGCTTGCACAGCAATCATTGGACGCACTAACGGCAACACGATTTGACCGAAGATTCTAAAATGACCTGCTCCATCTAACTTAGCCGACTCATCTAAATCATAAGGTACTGTATCAAAGTAGCCTTTCATTAACCAAGTATTCATCGGAATTCCCCCACCAATGTAAAGGAAAGATAAGAACCAAAACTCATTAATCGCATCTAATAACAATGCCATAACGAAGAAGGCTGTTAAAGCTGCCGTAGTTGGCACCATCTGAATCACCAAGAAAACTAATAAGCTCTGTTTGCGGCCGATAAAATTGTAACGAGAGTAAGCATAACCAGCAATAGTTACAATAAATACCTGAGCTACCATGGTCGTAATCGCAACAATCAATGTATTCTTATACCACGTTAAATAACGTGTTTCCTCAAATAATCTTCTAAAGTTTTCCAATGTCCATTTGGTATCAAATCTCAATGAAAACGCAGTTGTATTACCCGGTTGAAAGGCTGATGTAACAGTAATTGCTAGTGGATAAATGATAATCACAGATAAAGTAACTAAGAATAAATAAGTAAAAAAACGTCCTAAATACTTACCAAATTTCGCTGAAGTTTTGAGATTTTTCATATTAAACATCCTCCATACTGAACGCATTCGTACGTTTGAATACGATTAATGAGACTGAGATAACAACTAAAGAAACGATTAGCGTTAAAGCAGCAGCCATTGAGTACTGTGGAGTACCACTCGTTGTTAACTTATAAATCCAAGAAATTAGAATATCAGTTTGACCTGCCCCACCACCGGCACTTCCCGGTCCTCCATCATTAAAGAGGTAGATCATTGAGAAGTTGTTAAAGTTCCCAGTATATTGTGTGACAAAGATTGGCGCTGCAACAGACAAGATAACTGGCAATGTAATACTCTTAAACTGCTGAATGGCATTAGCTCCATCAATACGCGCCGCTTCATATAAATCCTCTGAAATAGATTGCAAAATACTCGTCACCATTACATAGATATAAGGGAAGCCTAACCAACCTTGGATCATGATAATCGCAACCTTTGTCCAGAATGGATTAGTTTTCCATGCAATTAAGCCAATGTTTACAAAAGGTAGATTATTAATGAACGGAATAACTTGTGTATTAATCGCTCCAATTGAATCATTGAACATGTTAGAAAATGTCATGATTGTGATAAAAGCTGGGACTGCCCAAGGTAATAGGAATATAACGCCAAAAATACGTTTACCTTTGATAAATTTTTGATTCGCAACTACCGCAGTAAGTACACCTAATACAATTTGTAACGTTGTTGCACAAGCCGTCCAAATAATCGTCCAACTAAGTACTGAGAAAAAAGCATCTCTAAAAGTACTTAAGAAGAAAATATCAGCAAAGTTTTCCATTCCAACCCAACTGATTAAATTAAATGGAGGTGTCGTCATAAAGTCATAATCCATAAAAGCCATAAAAATTGTAACTAATACCGGAAATACAATGGCAAAAATCATAAATAAGTAAGCTGGTATAATTAATAAATAAGGGAAACCATTAAGATAAATGTTACTGAACAATTCACCGAATGTTTCATTAACTTTTAAACCAAGTTTTCTATTCTTAGCGACCTTCCCTGCATCATATATATTAAAGAAATAAAAAGTTACAAAAATTACAGTCACTAAGATTTGAATCGTCCCTTGAATCATGAGAAATAATGAATGATCTTCTCCAGGAACTTCTCCAAGTGTGATTAAGCCTGTAAAAGCTGAAATTCCATATGTAATCATTTCATAAATAAATAGAAGTGCGATGGCTAAAAATAAGATACCTTTTATTAACTGTCCATTATAGAACTGACCTAAACCAGGAATAATCGAAAGCATTCTTGCTGTCCCTGGTTTGTGATTTGGCTTTGCTAGTTGATCCATGTCAAAAACCTCCTTAGTGTGCGAGTTGACCACTTTTTCGCACATTTTCTTTCTTATTATTGATAATTTGAACAAAAATCTGGTGAGCAATTATAGCCCACCAGACCTTTCTCAAATACTTCGACTCTTTTTTTAGTATTTCTGTTCAATTGTTTGAGTAATTAACTCAACAGCAGCATCTGCTGATTCTTGAGCTGTTTTATTACCTGACGCAGCGTCAAACATTAAGTTCTCAGCGCCAACCCAAACTTCTGACATTTGTGGGATATTTGGCATTGGTTCTGCGTTAGCATATACTTCAATTACCGCAGTAGTCAATTCATTATTTATCTCAATTGCTGCATCACGAGATGCGTGGTTTGCTGGGACTTCGTTTAATTCATTATATAAGTGTGTTTGTTGTTCTTCAGTTGAAACCCAGTCAATAAATAATTGAGCTAAATCTTTTTTCTCAGAATAGTTAGAAATTACCCAACCTTTACCCCCACCAAATGGAGTATATTCTTCACCGTTTGGTAATGTAGGGATTTTAGCTACACCGTAAGGAATACCTGCATCTTCAAAAGCAGCTGCATCCCATGGTCCACTAATAATCGCTGCTGTGTCACCATTGATGAATGATTGGATAACAAAGTCTCCTGATGCTGTAACATCTTGCATTCCTTGTGGCCAAGTATTCTGGAACCAATTAACAGCATATTCAATACCTTCAACTGCTTCTGGAGTGTTTAAACCAACATCAGTGTAATCTGTACCATCTGATCCGAACACATAGCCACCATATCCAGCGATTAATCCGTATGACATGTAGAAGTCAGTCCATTTAGCTAAGAAACCAACGTTTTTGCCTTCTTCATTTTCAAATGCATACGCTTCATCTTGAGCGATTGCTTCTAATTCTTCAAAAGTTGTTGGAGCTGCATCTAATAAGTCAGTATTATAGAACATAACTAAAGTTTCAATTACTGCTGGCGCTCCAAAAACTTGACCATTTGCAGATACTTGTTGAATATCTGTTTCATCGTAACCAGCTTCATCAATCAATGTTACAGGAGCTAACTGACCTGTCATTCCTAAAGAACCAATTCGGTCGTATGGTGATATATAGACATCAGCACCTGTTCCAGCAGGTCCATCTAAAGCAATACCATCTAACATTTCAAACATGTCAGCATCTAAAACCTCTACAGTTACACCGTATTCTTCTTCGAATTCTGCGATGTGTGCGCTAACATAATCGTATACGCCTGCTGCTGAAACAATTAAGGTTTCACCTTCTTGGGCTGTAACTTGAGTCACAGTACCTGCTACAGTTGATAAAGCGGCTAATGCTGAAACAGAAGCTAAAGCTAATTTCTTCCAATTTAATTTCATTTGGGATCCTCCTTATTTTATGGTTACTGATGCAACCGTTTTATTCCCTAAATACATTATGCATTAATAAAATAGTATTTTCAAGCGTTTTCATTTGTTACCGTTAACATCTTTGTTGAGATGGTCTAGTCATATTATTTTTTAATTTTAATAATTACATCTTTAATTTTATATAAATATGATTATCAATGATTTATGTGTAGTTTTAATATAAATTTAACCATCAATATTCATATAACAATTTCGTTGTACATAAAGATTCTTATTAAGTTAGAATCCTTTTGTTTTATCCCCGTTAATCAACAAAAGGACTTCTCTTTTCTAGAAGTCCTAAAGATGGTCTATTTGGTTGTACCTCGTTCAATTAACTTAGCAAAAAATAATTCGTTCTTATTCTTAAGCTTTTTTTTGTCAATTAAACGCATTAATTGTTTCACACAAGTTTGCCCCATGCCTACTATATCTTGTTTCATCGTTGTTAATTTTGGCGATGCAATTTGATCAAGAAAAACACCATCGAAACCAATAATGCCATATTCTTGTGGGATAGCATAATTCTCAGCTTGTAATCCGCGTACTACACCAATGGCAATTCTATCTGACGCACAAATGAAACAAGTATTAGACTCAAGTTTGCTTTCTTCACGGATCAGCCGTTCTGAAAGAGATGAGCTATTCTTTATGCGGTGAATAACTTGCTTTTTATCTGGATACTGAGCCATAACAGATAAATAGCCTTTCTCACGTGACTTTTCAAACAATTCAGGCACATCGATTCCAATAAAATGCACATGCTCGTAACCTCGGTCGATTGCATATTGGGTTGCAGTCGCAATACCTGCTTCATTATCTGAATCGACAAAGGGTATTTGACGATCATTCTCGCCAAACAGAACAACTGGTTTATCTAATTGTGGAATCCATTCGAAGTCGGATTTACGCGTTCCAGTAATGATATAGCCATCACAGTTACCTAAATCAACTGAATTTTCAGTCATTAACTGTAAAGCATAATTGTACTTATCTAGTTCTTGCGCAATACCATTTAACAGATTCATATAATACGGTTCCGTAATATCCATCTTTTCTAGTATTAAAACTTTAATGATCATCGTTCGATTACGAGCTAAAGCTTTTGCTGCAGTATTCGGTCGATAATTCAGTTCTTTCATTGCTTGATAAACTAGCGTTTTCAGTTCTTCAGTTACAAGTTCAGGTTGGTTGATGACTCTCGAAACTGTCATCTTGGATACATTTGCTTTTTGTGCGACATCTTTTAAAGTTGCGATTGTCTTTTCCCCCTTACTCAATTACATAACTTAAGCATTAATCAGCATTAATGGCCAACTGTTCATTAAGTACTTTAGTTAAAATTCTTCTAAATGAGTATCTCTGTTCATCAGTATAAGGTTTTGGTCCTTTAGTGCGGTGCCCTGCTTTGCGCAGTTGTCCACCGTGATAACGCTGGGCTAATAATAAATCAATATTATCCGTTGTATATTCCCAAGCAGAATGGTGAATCACTCTTGCTTTTGCCAATACTAATGACGCTAACCCATAGTCCTGTGTAACTAGTATATCACACTTTTGTATTAAAGAGACTATCCTAAAATCAGCCATGTCTTGTCCTTTGTCTACATATACAACCGATACGTTAGCCGGGTACTCTTTTGTTGTGAAATGATCGACACTCGTCACAATCACTACTTCTACTTGATGATTAATAGCAATTTCAACGACATCTTGCTTTACAGGTGAAGCATCTCCATCAATAAAAATCTTCATGATTGACTCCTAATCAATTAAACGGTATTTAGCACCTGTATAGTCGAAAGGTAAAATCATTTCTTTATGTGCTGATAATACTTCTGTTAAATCTTGAATCACGATTTGATCCTTTTGAATGCCCATACAACAACCAGTACCACCATTTTCAAAATAATGAACTGCTTTTTCTCCGTATAGTTTGCCCATAATTCGATCATCTAGTGATGCCATTCCGCCTCTTTGAATATGTCCTAATAATAATGGGTGGATTTTAAAGTCAGATTCTGCTTCAATAATTTCTTTAAAAGCTTCTGCTGTCATTGCACCCTCTGCAATAATAATTAAACGATATTTCTTACCAGATGCTTTAGATTTTTCTAATGCAGTGACTACGTTCGCAGCTTCAAATTCTGCTTTATCCGTAATAATCACATCTGCATCCAAGGCTAAACCAGACCATAAAGCTATATCGCCCGCATGACGTCCCATTACTTCGATCGCAAAATTATGTCCATGACTGGCAGCTGAAGTTACAATGCGATCAACAGAATCCATCACATTATTTAATGCAGTTCTAAACCCAATCGTCGCATCAGTCATTGGAATATCATTATCAATTGTCCCTGGTAAAGCTACAACTGGTAAACCTAAATCCATGATTGCTTTTGCACCTTTATAACTACCATCGCCCCCAATAACCACTAAACCAGCAAAGCCCTCAGCTTTTAATCTCGCAATAGTTTCTTCACGAACCTCGGGTTTCATAAATTCAGCTGAGCGTGCTGTACCAAGCACTGTTCCACCTAAAGCATTAATCTGTTTAACATAAGAAATCGGTAGCGGCATCACTTCGTTATTTATTAAACCATCATAACCATTCACAAACCCTACTACTTCAATTTCTAATTCACTTGCAGCAGTAACAACTCCGTTAATTACTGCGTTCATTCCTGGTGCATCGCCACCACTAGTCAAAATCCCAATCTTTTTCATAGCTACTCCTTTATTCATCGTAATTTTTTTAAAATTGAACACTAATATGTTTAAAAGAATGTAAGCCTGTGCCCCATTTGACCAAATCATTTTGTTCTAAATAGGCAATGGCTGTTTTAACATCCTCTAAAACCTCAATATCGAAACCTAATTGATTATGTGAACCAAAAAGACGCGTCACACCTTTGATGGTTAATAACTTCTTCCAAGAATTTATTAATAGGACTGGATCTGTTGAAGGATAGAAAGCGTAAATAGGTGTCTCCAAATAAAGTACATCACCCGTAAACAAAAAACCTGTCAACTGGTCCCAAATACTGATATGCCCTGGCGAGTGTCCTGGTGTATGAATAATTCGAATCGATCGATTTCCTAATTCAACCCATTGTCCATCAATTAATAAACCTTTTGCTTCTCCTTGATAGGGATAAAATTCATTAATATCAAATGCCTCTGGTACTTCCTTCGCGATGTCTCTCATCAGATTGAAGCGAATTTGCTCTAAATTTGGGCCTTGAATCCCATTTTCTAACCAATCTCTATCCTCGGCATGTACAAATATGTTATCAAAAGAGGCATGTGATCCAATATGATCGGTATGAACATGACTTGTGATAACCTCAATTGGTAGAGAAGTTAATTGATCCGTAACTTCTTTTATATTCGCAATTCCTAAACCTGTATCAATTAGCACAGCTTTGTTATCGCCTATTAAAAGAAATGAATGGACTTTCTCCCAATGACCCCACTCACTAATTGCGTAAGTTTGAGGTCCAATTTCTGCGACATCAAACCACTCATGTTGTATTTGCAAACCGTCACCTCTTTAATCTAATTTATCTAAATAAAAATAGACATCCGCTTTTCCTTCTTGCTGCGTATATTGATAAACACGATTATTAAAACCACCGATAGCAAAACCTTGTTTGAGATAGAATTGACAAGCAACAATATTATTATCTTGGGCTATCGTATACAGACCTTTGTATTTTTCTTGGCAAGCTATTTCAAAGCCTTTGTTAATTAATGCTTTTGAAACGCCTCTTCTTCGGAAATCTTTTTTAACTTTTAAGTCAGATAAATATAAAAAGCGATTCCAATTATTCTGAAAAATAGCTAAGCCAATTAATTCACCATTATTGTAGGCACCTAAGGCGAAGCCCTTTGCGTCGATATCCTCCATTTGATAGTCTTCATCCGGAAAACTCATCCAGTAAGTTTCTTTATTTTCTTGAAAACGATACTGCCACTTTTCTTGTACACGTGTAACGATTATTTTACCCTTTATTTCAAATGGTTCATTTAGAAGTTTTAAGTCCAAGTCGTTACTTTTGGAAATTTTTCTTATTTGCATGTTATCGCCTCCACCTTAACTATTATACCATGTAACATCTAAGTAAAAGTAATAAATTCTATTATAAAGTCGAATTACCTTATTAAAAACAAGAACTGTAAAATAGATATATTACAAGTATTAAGGAGGAGTATTTTGATAGATAAATTATATTTAGATGACCTAACGATTGGCGATATATTTGTTAATAATGATTCTTATGAAGTAACTGAAGAAGAAATTATTGCATTTGCTAAACAGTATGACCCACAAGTTTTCCATACTGATCCAGAAAAAGCTAAAGAAACTTTCTTCAACGGTTTAGCTTCAAGTGGCTGGTTAACAGCAGCCATTAGTATGCACTTAACCGCCAAAGCTTTTCCAATAGCTGAAGGTTTAATTGGTGCTAATGCAGATTTAAAATGGCCTTCAGCAACAAGAGTTGGAGACGAATTAACAATTGTTATTACGATTGTCGACATTATTCCTTCTAAGAGTAAACCACAACAAGGGATTGTGACTTATGAAACTGTCACTAAAAATCAGCATCAAGAGATTCGTCAAATTTGTCGTGCAAATATTCTAGTGTTTAGAAGACCAACCGAATAAATAGCTAAAGGACCAAATTTTCAACTGAATGAAAAAATGGTCCTTTTTTATTAGTCAGATTTTATATAATTAAGCTAATACTTTACTTCCATCACCAATCTTAGCGACGTAGAAATCAGCAGCATATCCAATTTTATCTGTATAAATTTTCTGTACAGCTGATTTAACTGCTTCTACTTTATCTTCATTTACTAATGCAATCGCACATCCACCCATTCCTGCACCAGTCATTCGAGCACCTAATACGCCCTCTTGTTTCCAAGCTGCAGAAACTAATGTATCCAGTTCTTCTCCAGTTACTTCATAATCGTTTTGTAAACTGATGTGTGATTGATTTAATAGTTCTCCGAACCCAACTAAATCACCTTTTGCTAAAATTTCTTTAGATTTAACGGTACGAATATTCTCATAAACTGCGTGTTTAGCACGTCTTTCTAGGACTTCATCATTAATTAAATGACGCTTAGCTTCAAATTCAGCTTCGCTTAATTCACCTAGGCTGTGAATATCTAATTCTTTTTGTAGACGGCTTAATGCTTCTTCACATTCACTACGTCTTTGATTATATTTCGAATCTGCTAATTCACGTCGTTTATTTGTATTCATAATTAAAATGACATTATCACCGAATTCTGCAGGCACTAATTCATACTCTAAAGTGTTAGTATTCAAGAATATTGCCATGTCTTTGCGTCCCATACCGATCGCAAACTGATCCATAATACCTGAATTGACACCCATAAATTGATTCTCAGTTTTCTGACCTAATTTAATTAAATCTAAGCGTTCGATCTCTAATGCAAATAATTCCTCTGCAATTACTCCAATTAATAGTTCAAGTGATGCAGATGAAGATAAGCCCGCTCCATTAGGAATATTACCGTAAATAAGTACATCAAAGCCGGTATCAATTGAATGCCCTGCTTCGATTAAATACTTCACCATACCTTTGACGAAATTAGCCCAGCTGTCTTCTTCTCTGTAAGTTAATTCATCCAAGTTAAACACAATCGTGCCTTTTTCTTCAAAATTCATGGAATAGCAGTGAATTTCGCGATCTTCACGTTTACTTGCTACCGCGTAGGTTCCTTGAGTGATGGCACACGGGAATACATGACCTCCATTATAATCCGTGTGTTCTCCAATTAAATTCACACGACCTGGTGAAAAGAAAGCACTACCTGCTTCTTTGTGGTTAAACACTATTTGAAATTTTGCTTGTAATTCTGAAATGATTGACGTCATTAATATTTCTCCTAACTATCTATTTATTAAATCTTTAATTGTGAAAACCTTACCATAATATGGTATAATATTCCTGAATTATTAGCAACAACATTATCGATGATTCGATAAAAGAATATTGTAATAAAGGAGTCTTTTATGAAAGTTCAAATTAAATCTTTTGGCCAATACAAGGGTCAAAGCTTCGATGAAATTTTTATTGAAAATAAGCACGGTGTCGTGGTTAGCTTCTCTGATTTAGGTGCTCGCATCAATCGTTGGCAAGTACCAAATGCTGATGGTACTAAAGATGATATTATCTTAGGTTATGATGATGCAAACCAAGTATTTGAAGGTCGTACTTATTACTATGGTGCTACTATTGGTAGAATTGCTGGTCGAATTAAACAAGGGAAATTCCGTTTAAATAATCAAGACTATCAATTAGATATCAATAATAATGATAACCATCTTCATGGTGGTGCTGATGGTTATGATATCCAAAAATGGCATTATGAAATTGTTGAAGAAGAAAACTCAATTAAAGTTATCTTCAATTACACTGAAAAAGACGGGACAAGTGGATTCCCAGCTGATATCTATAATCGTGTTACGCATACTTTCGATGATGATAATAATTGGACAATTGATTACTATGCTGAAAGTTCAGATGCGACTATTTATAATCCGACGAATCATGTTTACTTTAACTTAAATGGTAGCAATCATGAAGCAATTACTAACCATTTATTTGAAGTTAAAGCAACTCATTATTTACCAACGAAAGAGGATGCGATTCCTACTGGTGAAATCGAGATAGTTGATGATACGCCGTTCGATTTACGCTCACCTGTAAAATTTGGTGACTTATTATCGAGTGACCACCCTCAATTTAAGTTAGTTGATGGTTTTGATCATCCGTTTGTTTTAGATAATGAATCACCTTATGCGTTAAGAATCGAACAACCTGATAATAAACGTTCTATTATAGTGACGACTGACCGACCGATTGTGGTCATATATACACACAGTGCGATTCCAGTTCCAATGGCGGTTTGGGGCCACGACTTAGAACCCTATGCAGGTGTAGCAATTGAATTACAAGCTGCTCCTGATGCCATTAATCGACCTCAATTCGGAAATGTTATCCTTGAAAAAGGTGAAATTTTCGAAAGTACTACTCGTTATCATCTTAGTCTATAATTAATTCGAACATGATCCTGCCAAATATTTTGGTGGGATTTTTTAAATGTTTAGAGCTTGTAGATAATTAATTGCAAGGAAACCTCTGTACTGAGTAAATTTTAGTTTGAGGCCTTCTAATTCAGTTGGTGAAAATTCAATGATTTGTTTAAAACCGATTGAGCCAGTTTCCTTTAGTAGTTGCCATTCACCATTTATTTTACCTGAAATTACGAGTTCTTCGATTCTGGTGCTTCATGATCATGTCCCCATTACACTTTTCGTAAATATACTCATGCCGAAATGAATAAAACCGTAAACTTTTAGTGACTGCTTGTTTAAATGACGATTACTTCCTTTCACATAAGACGCTTCTTCTAAGTTTAAACGTCCTCCCTCTTTTCTTTGTTCAACTTCACAAAATAACTTACCAAATATTATTTGGCATGAATCGTATGATCTGTCTTCAGTCGTAACCTAAGAGAAAATAAGACTAATAATAGTAGAGGTAATATATGCTCCACCATTATTAGTCATTCAAAGATAATTACTTAACTGAACCTAACATACCTGCTACAAAATATTTTTGTAGTACAAAGAAAATAATTAAAGTAGGCACCATTGAGATTAGAATGGCTAACATCATCATTCCGTAATCTGGCGCATAACTTGAACCGAGGTTTGATAATAGTAAAGGTACAGTTTGTTTATCAGGTGTTAACAACGTAATTAAAGGCCACAGGTAGTTATTCCAGCTGTTCATAAACGTAATGATAGCTGCTGCAGCAAATGTATTTTTCATAGTTGGTAGATAAATTCTGATAAACAAGCCGAATTCACTTAAGCCATCTATTCGACCTGCTTCGAGTAATTCACGTGAGAACATTTTTGTATTCTGACGGAAAAAGAAAATTAAAAATGCTGTTGAAATGTATGGTAAGAATGCTGATACATATGAGTTAATACCGATTCCAGGCGCTATATTGCTGATTAAACCAAATAATTGGAATAATGGTATAATGATCGCTGCAAAAGGAATCATCATAGAGGTTAACAAGAAATTAAAAATAAAGTCCGTTGTTTTAGTACGATAAATTTCAAAGCCATAACCTGCCATTGAGCCCACTAACAAAGCTAAAGTAGTTTGTCCAAACGCCACAATTGAAGAATTTTTAAAAGCATTTAATAAATCTGTTCTTTCTGCTAAAGCTTTCCAGTTCTCTAAGATAGCCGCTCCTGGAAGCATACGTCCACTGGTCACATCAACACTTGTGTTCGTCGCACTTACAATTAAGAAATAAAATGGAAATGCAAACACAATCGACATAAACACTAAGAAGATGTAAGTAAGTATTTTGTTAGATTTTTTAGTCATTGCGATTACCTACTTTCATTTGTAATGCTGATAAGACAATAATGACGACGGCAATCACAAAGGATACTGCAGACGCATAACCGAAGTCAGGTGTGTATTTGAAACTTAAGTCATAAATATATTGAGAGACAGTTAAGGTTGCATTTCCTGGTCCCCCTTGTGTAATGTTCATCGTTTCATCAAATAGTTGTAATGTACCAATAGTTGACGTTACGGATGTAAAAAGTATCACTGGTTTCAATAAAGGTGCTGTAATTTTAAAGAATTGTTGTACGCTATTTGCTCCATCAATGTCAGCTGCTTCATAAATACCTGGATCAACATTCTGTAGTGCTGACAGGAAGAAAATCATATTGTATCCCGTCCATCGCCAAGTGATTGCAATAATGATCACAATTTTTGATAAGACTGGATCTGACAACCACAAAATTGGTGAGTCAATAATCGATAAACTCATTAAAAATTGGTTGATAATTCCACTATTTGAGAATAAATATTTAAAGACTAAAGAGTAAGCTACTAGGGATGTTACCGAAGGTAAATAAACAATTGTTCTAAATAACCCTCGTAATTTTATAGTTTTTTGATTTAATAAAACTGCAAAAAACATCGCTAGCACTACCATGATTGGCACTTGGAAAATCAAGAAAATCAGCGTATTACTAAATGCTTGTTTAAATACAGGATCGGCAAGCAAACGACGATAGTTAGCAAAACCAACCCAGCTTAAATTGACCCCCATACCACTCTGTAATGATAATAAAAATGAACGTAGCATAGGATAAAAATAGAATAATAGAATGAGTAGCGTTGGGATTGCTATAAACAACATTCCCATAACTTTAGTTCGTTTCGTATTACTCATATGCATCATAATCCCCCCTTGGATATAAAGAAAGTAACCAAATATCGCTGTCGCAAAGTAATGACCAGAAATATTTGGTTACAAGCAAATTGAACTACTAGTTTAATCTAAACGTATTATTGTAATTGATTTTCAGCTTGTTGTTGAGCTTGTTCAAAGATTTCATCGATGTCGCCACCTGATAAATATTGTTGTAACGCATTTTTCATGATATCTTCGATTGCATAAGTATGTGAACCATAGTTAGTTGATGGAATTTGTCCAGCCCACTCAGCAAAGTCTGCATAAATTGTTTGGCCGCCAAAGAATTCAGATTCAATATCGTAAGCGTCTGTTTCTAACAATGGCAAGTATGTGCCCAAAGCACCAATTTCAGTCATAATTGTACGGTAGAATTCTTCATTACCACCTACTGTTGCACCAATGAATTCTGCTGCTGCTTCTTTTCCGTCAACGTTTAGCACATAGAAAGATGAGCCACCTAAGTTAGATGCGTTAACTGATCCTTCAATATCTTGATGTGGCCAAGGCACAACAGCCCATTGACCTGATTGATCTTCTGCTGCTGTAATTGATGGCGTAATCCAGTTTCCTTGTGGTACTGTTGCAACAACACCTGTATTGAATGCTTGTAACATTTGTGCCCAGTCATTATGCACATTTACTAAATCAGCTTCATACATTGATTTAAACGTTGCGAACGCTTCTTTTAAGGCATCATTATTTGTAATGTTAGGTGTTACACCATCATCTTCTGTATACCATGAACCACTTGCGTTAATCATTGCTCTTAATAAACCTAAGTCATTTAAGTCCATTGATAATAATTTAACACCTGTTGCATCATAGATTGCTTGACCGACTTCTTGTAACTCTGTCCATGAGATATTTGTTACATCCTCTAATGTAAGACCAGCTTCCTCTAATAAGTCTACACGTACATATAAGCCAGTTACACCTGTATCAAATGGCACACCATAGCTAACACCATCCAATGAAGTTGCCGTAACTTTATACTCTGCAAAATCTTCCACATTGAAGAAGTCTGTTAATGGGAAAAACGCATCCGGATATGATTGTAAGAAACTTTGTGCACGGTAATCTTCAATTAACACAATATTTGGTAAACCGACAGTTACTCCTGAACTAAGTGATGTGTTTAATTTTGAGACAATATCATCTTGAGCACTCTCAACAATATTGAGATTAAAATCAGGATTCTCTTCTAAATAAATATCTCGAGCGACTTCTAAAGCACGGATGTTAAAAGCTGGATCCCAAGCCCAAACAGTGACCTCTTCTTGAGCGTTTACCTTTTGAGCAGTAAATCCTCCAACATTCATCAGTAAAGCGAACAGTGCAAATAACTTAACAACTTTCTTCATTTTGACATTCCTTTCTGTAAGCGTTTTATTTATATTTATTATATCGTCTTAAAACGCTTACTAATATGTTATAATGGGTACAGTATATATCAAAATGTTTCTTAGAATGGAGATATCTATGAAAGAGCTTTGGAAATATTTCGAAAAAAATGATCATGATATTAGTCTGGACGAATGCGGTATCCAACAATTCTTCCCAAATCAAGCCTACGCTTACATTACTTATAAAAATTTTGTACTTCATTATATTGAATCCGGTACAGGCTATTATGAGATTAATAATGAGCGTTATACACTGTCTGCTGGAGAAGGCTTTATCGTACGCCGTGGGACTAAAGTAACCTATTATGGCGACAAAGAGAATCCATGGAAATACTATTGGGTAGGTTTAAGTGGTCGTCATTTGAAAAGCTACATTAGTTTAACAACGATTAAAGATTCAGTTGTGCTTAAGTATCCGGATAATAGCCAAGCAGCAAGTATTATTATGGAAATTTGTCATTTCACTAAAAATAATCAAGATTCTTCGAGCAATACCGTCTGGTATAAATTCAAAGTTTACGAACTACTATGGATTTTATCGAAAGAATTCCGTGATAAAGATTATTCTTTAGAACTACCTCAACGTAGTTACGAAGAAATTGCGTTCGATTATATTCAATCAAATTATACAAAAAGAATGACCATCACCGATGTCGCAAACTATATCGGCATTAGTCGAAGTTATCTTTATCGCTTATTTAAGCATAAATATGAATTGTCGCCTCAAGAGTTTTTACAAGAGAAACGCCTTCAAACAGCCAAAAAACTCCTCAAAAACACGAGCCAGACGATTAATGAAGTTGCTTACGGCGTGGGATATGAAAACCAGCTACTGTTTTCTAAAAACTTTAAAAAAGAGTTTGGTATGAGTCCGACGCGTTATCGAGAAATGACAACTGAACACGAATGATTTCAAATTTTTATGTCGATTAAACATAAAAAGCCGAAGCGAAAATTTCGCTTCGGTCTTTTATGTTTACTAGTCTGTTATATCAAAAAGATACCTAACCCAAAGATGAATTGTGGGTCATTAAATTGATAGTTCTCATGTAAGACTGGTCCACACGCATTACTACCTAAACCGCTCTGTTTAACGTCTAAATGTAAATAAGTTACATCTTCAATTTCTAATAAGTCTCTATGCATTACTTCTGTCAATTGCTCTACAGAATAATTCGAAACGTTAAATGAGAAACTCATTTCACTTGTGAATCCTAGCTTTTCACTTTGACTTGCTACTATTAGATTTTTGACGAAGTTATGGCTACCATTTTCTTGAGGTGTAACATAAGGCTCATAGAAATCAGCAACTTTCCCTTCAAAGTGACCTAAATAGCTAGCATAGTGTTTATCTTCATAACTTTCAAATGGTCCGTTTCCATAATAAGATACTTGATCAAACTCAGAAATTAACGGTAATTTCATACCGAAACGAGGCAAGAATGGCATTAACGGATTTTTCTCAGCTTCTAAATCTAGATAAATTGATCCATCTTGCTTAACAAACCATTTTACTTCAAACTTAACAATGTCTTGTCTTGCTACTGAGTTAATAACTCCTCTAAATGTAATGATGTGTGCATCCATGTGGTCAACATAATCAGAATAATGAACTCGAGTTTGTGCGCGATCGTAATTAGCTTGATACCATTCTTTCTTAATGTTGCGGTCGTTATCAATTGGCGCTCTCCAAATTGACCACTCTCCTGGTTGAACTAATAAATCACGTCCATTACGGTTAATTTGACTAATTGCACCATTACGTTTACTAAATTTCACGATATCTGTACCAATTGTTACGATATATTCACCTAAAGTTTCTTCAACTTTAATCGCTTTAATTGACGGAACAGATGTTAAATCAGTTTCAAATTCCTTCAGAATAACTTGATCGAAACCTAATTCACGCCCTTCAAAACCAGGTTGATTGACCATTGATGTAACAAAACGAATGCTTGCGACCTTATCCGATAAGTGAGCTGGAATTTCCAATATAATGGTTGTTTCTCCTTGTGGTGCTACATCAAAATCAGAAAGTACTTTAGTTTCGAGCAAACGACCTCGCACATCGTAATATTCAACTGATAACTGTACTTTTTCACTTGCATTACTGAAATCATATAAGTTTTTAAATGTGAAACTTAACGTATCTAATTCATATGCAGTCAATAGAATGCGTCTAAAGATTTGACGATGCTCAAGTACCGCTGTATGTGGTGTACGATCTGGATAGACTAAACCATCCATACAGAAGTTGCCAGCATGCGGATATTCCCCGTGGTCTCCTCCGTAACGATAGACCGGATCTTCATTAGTACCTCTTGTTAAGTTTACAGAGTGATCAGCCCATTCCCAAACAAATGCACCAATAAATTCAGGTTTCGACATCATGTAGTCATAGTATTCTTTAATGTCACCAGGCCCATTCCCCATTGCATGAATGTATTCACATAAAATAAATGGACGATCAATACCATCTTTAAAATATAGTTCTTCAATCTCATCAACAGAAGGATACATGCGACTATACATATCAATAAACTCATCATTAAAATCAATTGAACGATCACGGTACCAATAAGCTTCATAATGTAATGGACGAATTGAATCAAGACCTCTAGCATGACGCAACATTTCCTCAATACCGCATCCATAACCAGATTCATTTCCAGCTGACCACATAATAATAGATGAATAATTATAAAACGGAACGATACTTGCATCCATACGATCGACAAAGCTAGCCGTAAATTGTGGGTCATCTGCGATTAAGTTATAGTTGTCATTGCCACCTACTCCATATAAATCAACTACTCCATGCGTCTCAACATCTGCTTCACTCATCACATAGAAGCCCATACGGTCTGTTAACTCATAAAATTCTGCAGTCTTAGGATAATGAGCTGTACGAATCGAGTTAAAGTTGTACAATTTCATTTGCTCTAAATCATGAATCTGATCAGCAATTGTGACTGTCGCTCCCGTATTTGGATTCGTATCATGATGGTTGACACCGACTAATTTAATCGATTGATGGTTAACGTACAACTGTTTATCTTTTATTTCTACGCGTCGTAACCCAACTTCTTGGCGATAAAACTCATTTCCAGCTTGAATCACTAATAAATATAAGTTTGGATGTTCCGCATCCCACAATGCTGGTTGCTCAATTTCAAAAACAATCTCGTCTTTAATCGCGTGTTTCGTTTCATTCAATAGTACACCTTCAGGAGACCAGAGGTTAACGGTTATTTCATTGGTATCCACTGCATCTAAAACTTCTAAAGCAATACTTGCTGTCTGTAAATTAGCTGCAACATCTGGTTTAACTCTGAAATGATTTAATCGCTGTGCTTGTCGTTTTAATAAATAAACATCGCGGTAAATACCACTATAACGGTACTTATCTTGGTCTTCGAAGTATGTTCCGTCACTCCATTGAATAACCAATACAGAAAGTTGATTGTTTCCAACATGAAGTGCTTCGGTAATATCGAACTCATGATTTGCGTGTGAAATTTGCGAATACCCAATAAATTGATCGTTAACCCATACATAGAAAGCTGAATCAACACCTTCAAAGTTTAAATGAATACTTTCTCCTGGCGTTAACTCATCAATTGATAAATTACGGCGATATAAGCCAGCAGGATTATCATACGGAACATAAGGCGGATCATATGGAATTGGATACTCAGTATTTGTATATTGAATTTGACCATAACCTTGTAATTGCCAACAACTCGGAACAGTAATTTGATCATAATCTAATTCAGCTGCTTGAGAAGCTAGCCAATATTCGTTTTCAATCAAACGCACATTATCAAAATAATGGAAATCCCACGTCCCATTTAAATCAGTATAGACTTCAGACTCTCTACGATTTTGCTTTGTTTGCGCAGCTTCTAAATTAGTATAAGGGACATAGTAATTACGACGAGGCAACGTATTAACATGGAAAGTATTTAAATCTTCAAAATAATTTGGAATAATCATTTATTTGCTCCTTCTTTTTTGCATTAATATTTTGTCATTAATCTTCAAATTCGCGCTCGTTCACCGAACGAATCACCTGACACGGATTCCCGTAAGCCACTACATTAGCTGGAACGTCTCTTGTCACAATACTACCTGCACCAATCACACTATTCTCACCAATGCTTACCCCACCAAAAACAACTACATTTGACCCAAGCCAAACATTATCTGCGATCACAATCGGTCGATTAAACTGATAGGCTTGCTTGCGTAATTCAGGATCAATCGGATGACTAGCTGTCGTTAAAACACAGTTCGGGCCAAATTTTACATAGTCACCAATTATAATATCCGTATCATCAACTAAGCTCATATTGAAATTTGCATAAAAATTCTTACCGAGACTCGTATTAATGCCCCAATTAGCATTAAATGGTGTTTCAATATGAACGTTTTCACCAACTGACGCAAATATATCTTTCAGTAATGCTTGTTTCTTTTCTTTTTCATATAGAGGCGTGTGATTATAATCAAACACTCGCTGATTAGCTTTAGCTTGTATTTCTAATAATTCTGGTTCAGCAGAATTGTACATTTCACCGGATTTCATTTTTTTAAAAATATCCATTAACTCTAGCTCCTTCTTAAATTTTAGTGAATAAAAACTGAAGACTTTGGAAGTCACCTTTCGGAACATCCATTGTAAGTCCTGCATACATTAATTCAGCCCCTGAATAGACTTGGTTGCTATCTTCTAATCGATATAATGCATCTTCTTCTAAATGTTTCATTTTTATGGTTGTTTCCATATCTTCATAGGTCGATAACACTCTCACATATGTCATGACGGTTTGATTATCGTAATTGAATTGAACAGCCGTTTCGTTACTCGTATGCATCAAACGATATTGTTGACCGAATTGGACAATTGGACGTAACATTTTATACCGACCAACTTGTTCTTTAACTTCTTTCTTTTCGTCTTGTGTTAAGATGTCCAAATCTAGCTCATAGCCTAAATTCCCCATCATTGCGACATCACCACGAGTTTTTAAATCAGTTATACGATTCATTTGATGATTAGGCACAGCTGAAACGTGAGCTCCCATCGAGATAACAGGATGTAAGTAGCTACTACCATGTTGGATTTGTAGACGGCTAATCGCATCAGTATTATCACTTGACCAAACTTGTGGGAAGTAACGCATCATGCCTAAATCATTTCGCCCTCCACCACCAGAACAACTTTCAAACAGAATCTGAGGATGACGACTTGTTAAATAATCTGCTAATTCATAAACACCTAACTGATAACGATGTGACTGCATCATTGTTTCTAAGTAATCATCACCATTTCCAATGTTTGTTAAATTACGGTTCATATCCCATTTAACATAGTCAATATCGTGTTGCGATAACAAATTATCAAATAATTCCTTCATATAAGTGACAACTTCTGGATTGGCGTAGTTCAATACTAATTGATTACGTGAATAAGTATGTGCTCGGTTAGGTAACTGAATTGTCCATTCTGGATGAGTGCGATACAAATCGCTATTCTCCGAGATCATTTCGGGTTCAATCCAAATTCCAAACTTAAGATTTCTTGCTTTGACCGCTGCAATCAGTTCTGACAATGAACCTTGAATCTTCTCTTCGTTTACTTGCCAATCACCTAAAGAGCTATTGTCATCCGATCTCTGGCCAAACCAACCATCATCTAAAACAAACAATTCAATACCTAGCTCACTTGCTCGATCAGCGATCGTGAGTAACTTATCGCGATTAAAATCAAAATACGTTGCCTCCCAGTTATTAATTAATATCGGGCGTTCTTGTTCAGAAAATGTATCTGGGATTATGTGTTGACGTATAAATGAGTGACTCGTTTGACTCAATTGATTAAGTCCTTTATCTGAGTAGTTGATGACAGCAACAGGACTCGTAAAGCACTCACCTTCTGCAAGTTTCCATTGGAAATTTTCTGAATTTATACCAATTGCTAATCGTAAATCGTTAAGCTGGCTTTGCTGGCACACTATTTCAAAATTTCCACTGTACATTAGTTGAATCGATAACGCATTACCAGCGTCGTCCGTTGTCTCTTGATCAACTAAAATGGCAGCTGGTGTTTGTCCATGACCTGATGCTCCTCTATTTGAATTTACTTTAAAAATCCCTTGGTTAAGCGAATGTCTTCTTACCGTTTTCTCGCGTGCATACGCTCCTTGAAATGAAATTAAGTCATAATCATTTTTGGGTAAGTCAAGCATTAAGCTATGTTGTTGATGAATTACCACATCTTCAGCATTTAAGTTCGACACTTCAGAAAAACTTGTAATCGTATTGCTATTTTTATATACGGTATAGTGGAGTTTTAGTTCCAATTGTGCAACTTCATCTTTTAAGTTCAAGGTTAAGGTCGTCGCTTCACTCTCTTTAGCGTAGGGAGAAGGTAAGCCTTTAGCATTTCTTACACCTTGATTAATTTCATAAGATACATATCTAAAATCCGTTACTTCATTATTATCATGCTGAATACGAATGGATGGTTGACGAAAATCCCCTAAGCCATGTTGTCCTAACAACATTCTTTGAGTATCAAGAGAGAACTCTCTTCTTTCAGGGAAAGGATTGCCTGAAAAGGCATGATCTTTTTGTATAACAGCATTAGATCCGTGATAACGCTTAACTTTCTTTCCAATATACTTTAAGAACAAATAACCATATTGTTCTTCGATAATCATTGTTAAATCTTTGGCATGTAGATAAAATAGCTGATCGCTTTTATAAATTGACATCATCTCGCCCCTTTCCTCTTAATGATAACGCATTCAATTTTGTTTCTAAATGGATTTATGTGAACTCTTTCCGAGATTTTATGCAACATTTTGACATACGATTCGTAAAAGTTTATATTATAATACCTCGAACTAAATCCGAAGTGGTTTTTATTTGTTAAGCTTTTTCCTTGAGATTACAATTCAAGAATCCTATTGTAATCACCTCGCTCAGTTCATTTTTTAATTTACCGAAGCGTTACAAAAGGCAACCATCGCTACTAATATTAGTAGCTTGCTTTAATTATGACCAAATCGAATTAGACAGAAGCTAGCCGATAGAACTGGAAAAGAGCGAACTTCAGTGTGCCTTTAAAAGCGACCACCTCCTTGGAAAACACTTCGCTGAGTGAAGCAATAAAAAAACCTCGGACTTTGTCCGAGGCCTTTAAATTCTGTTTATCAGTATAATTTGATTATATCGCTTTACTTTTGTTGGAATATTTAACGTAGATCAGCTAATTGTTTTCCATAGCGGTACAAAGGGCAATCGGCGTAGCTTGGTGTGACTTTGAGCGCAGCGAATTAGACACACCCTAGCCGATTGAGCTAGAAAAGCACGAACGTCAGTGAGGCTTTGAAAGCGACCTCCGCATTGGAAAACAATAAGCTGAACGTAGTATAAAGCTTGATAAATCAACATAAAACTTATAAAACCTTATATTATAAAAAAAAGCTACTGACTGCGATTAAACGCACATCAGTAACTCTTATCTTAATCATTAGAAATCTTCTTCATCATCGTCTTCGTCATCGTTGTCCTTGCTTGGCCAAACAACCATACTGTTGCCAGCCTCTTCTAAGATAGCTGCTACAGCATCTTCAATCGAAGCTCCGACCATATTTTGTGTTAATGCAACGAGAATCATTGGCAAGTTTACGCCTGTGATTACATATACATTGTCTTTCTTATCTGCTGGTAAATTGTTAATTGCAAGCATTGATTGGTTATATGGACTTGCACCAAATAAGTCAGCGAAAATAATAGTACCATTACCTTCATCAACTTTATTAATGGCATCCGTTAACTGATTCCCTAATTCTGAGACATCATCACCATGGAATAGGTTCAATGTTTCAATTTTATCAGTCCCACCAATAATTAATTCAGCAGCATCTTTAATGCCGTCACTCATCTTACCGTGTGTTGCTATGATAATTCCAATCATCTAGAAACCTCCTTAGATACTTGTTCTATAATCGCTAAAACTTGATTCATATTCGCTTCATTTAATTGCTGTGAATTTAAGTCTTGTTTGGATAATTGATAATTCGCTTCTATTTTTTCTGCACTAATTAAATGGTACAAAGCATCATGGGTAGATAATAAATGGAGTTCTTGAGTCGAACCAATACTATCTAAATGATAAATCTTCGCTGAAGTCTCTTCACGCAAACGATCCAGACCACCATTATTCAAGCAACCAGCATCTAAAAACGCATAAGCTACTTGCTTATTTTTTCTCATTGAACTAATTGCCAATAACAATGCAAGTAAAGAAGATGTATTCTGAACCAAATTATGACGACTTGGCCACCCTTGAGTTATCTTCCCCAAGAAGAAGAAATACACTACAATACCAACTATCATCGAAATAAACTGCCAACTAAATGTGTCATAATTTTTAAAAATAGGCATTGCGATAAACAATGTTATCGCAAGACCTACTAATAAATATAACAACGAACTAACTAAAATCAATTTAGTTTTATTACGCTTTCGTGATTCTATATCGAAAAACTTATATGCATCAATATGAGCACTTGGCGTGTCGTAATATGTACTAAACACTACTTTAGCTTTTTTGATATTCCCGATATACAAATTACGATATTCAGTCGCACTTTTTTCATAGAATTTGAAATGATCGACTTTCGTATCGCTACGAAATTGTTTAACATCAGCTTCTAAACTTTGTAGAAACTTATCTTTACGCTTTACTGTATAACGAGTTTTAAATATTGAATGATACCGAATGTACCAATCTTTAATTAATTGTTGTTGATTCATTCTCTCATTCCTTCATTCTAAAAATTATAAATCAAATTTAGCTAGTACATCTTTCAAGCTTGTGCTTGGTGCTGATGGTGTTGCCTGGAAGTAAATATTCTCTACACCATATTGCTCGTTCATTTCTTTTAATTTCAATGCATCTTCTTTGTTTAAGTAAACAGATTTTGTCACTAAAAGATCTTTTTCTTGATCTTTTTGAGCAATTCCACCAATATTTAATTCTTTAATTGGCACACCATGTTTAACTAATTCGTAGAAATGACCTACTGTTTTTGCAATAACGATTGCACTATAGTTTTTGAATTCAAACTCATCCCAGTAGTACTTACATTTATCTAGTGTCATTACGATAGTTTTTTGACCTGTTCTACTACCTGCACTCTTGTATAAATCTTTCATAAATTTATCTTTTGCCACAACGTCATCAACTACAAAGATTGAGTCAACTCCATTACGTTTAGATAAGGTCATCATTACCTGACCGTGGATTAATCTCTCGTCTACACGAGCTAAGTTTACTACTCCCATTATAAATCACCTTTCTTAATTAAAAATTGGAACTATAAGATTCCTACACCTGCTAATACGGCTAAAACAATTGTTAACCCAACTAAAGCACGAGTAACTTTAAGCCCTTTCTTAGTGTAATAGTAATACACACCTAAAACAACCGCTAACGGTAAAAGACCTGGCATAATAGTATCTAATGTTTCTTGTAATACGAATGGACGTCCTGAAATATCAAACGCTAAACTTGAAGATACTTTAACGTAGTTACCAGCTAATACACCCATCATAAACATACCTAAGATTGATAACAATTCAATGATGTTTTTAACACCTGAACTTTGCATTAAACCAGTTGCGTTACGACCCATTGTGAAACCTTGGCGTGCAAAGAACAAACCGATTAACACTTGATACAATGCGAAACCGATGAATGGGAATAAAGCACCCATTGGGTTACCATTTTGTGCCCAAGGAACAGCAATCGCAATAAAGATATATTGAACTGTACCAGAGTCAATCGAGTCACCGATACCAGCTAAAGCTCCCATTAAACCAGCTTTAGTGTTATACATTAAATCATCTGACATAGTAATTTCTTCATCATTGTACTCTTGACGGGCACGTTCTTGTTCCATTGAAGACATTAAACCTGTAATAACTCCCCCACCCCAAGTTAATTGAGTGTTAAAGAAAAGTAATTGTCTTTCGTAAGCTGCACGCAAACGATCATCGTCTTTGTACAATTTTCTTAAGATTGGCATCAAAGCCCATAAAAGAGATGGAGCTAAGTAACGTTCAAAAGAGTGAGGAATCTCGTTAGCAAAGTGCCATCTTAAATAAGCTTTACTAACATCTTTAATTGTAATTTCTTCTGGTGCTAATTTTGGATTTAAGTTATGTTCTGTCATTATAAATTTCTCCTTTCGTATTGGCTAATTAGAAGTCATCATCGTCATCGTCGTCAAAGTCCACACTACCTGTTGTTGCAGGTGAAGCGTTATTCGAGTTAGATGTCGCTAATACAAACATTGCTGCAATTAAAGTTCCTAAAATAGCATAAGTAACCATTGTTACGCCTAAGCTTGCAAAAATTACACTTAAGAAATAAGCTAATAAGAAGAAAATTAAGTATTCTTTACGTCCAATTACATAAATAGTAGTTGCGATACCAATCGCTGCTAAACCGCCACCTACTACTTCTAAGATATGAATCACTACAGTACCTTCTAATGCTGCAATTACGTCAGCGATAACCGGAGCTCCCCAGTATAAAGCAACGAATACTAATGGTACGAATAATAAGAATGATGCTAATGTTGGATACCAAATAACTGTACGAGTAATACCTGCATGATCTAAGTTTTCAACCGCTGTATCTGTACGTTTTCCGATAAATGTGTTTAAGAAGAAACGGAATTGGTATAAATAAGATCCTAATAATCCTACTGGTACTGCTACCGCAATCGCTGCTTCTGGCGATAAGTTACCTAATAAAGCAACTGATACTGCAATCGCTGCTGCGATAGATGGTTCTGATGGCATTGTCCCACCTGGTGAGAATACCCCCATATAAATTAGTTGAATTGATGCCGTGATGACCATTGCTTGTGCAACGTCGCCCATAACAATCCCTACTACTAAACCTGTCATTAAAGGTGAGAAACGTAACGTTAGTGTTGCTCCCCCTAAGAATGAACGCGACATAACTGCTGCTACCCAAAGGGCAATGATTAAACTTTGTAATACTGTTAATGTAGCCAATTAAATTACCTCCTTATTGTTTAAATACTCTTCTAATTCGACTAAAGCTTTGGTTAATACGGTTTCATTGATTTCCATCGGTAACAAATGAACTTTTTGTTTTCCGTTAACTAAACTGATAATATCCGTTAAAGTTTCGTCAGCCATCGGATAAACACCCATTTGTGTAAGTGACATTGGTAAGCTTAGCTCCTGATATAGTGGTAGCAACTCATCAATGACTGCCCATTTTTCTTCTAGAGCTAATTGGTAAAAGATACCGTAAGCTACTTTTTCACCATGTAAATATTTATGTACCTCTGGTAAATAAGCAGAAATTGCATCATGCATTGCGTGTGCAGCAGTATTACGAGCATATTTATCTCCTAGTCCACCCACTAAACCAGCAACCGCAACAATAATTTCTGAAACATGAATAAATTCAGCTGAAACAGTTTCATTATTCATATCTTCAATTGCTTTCGATGCCTCTTCCAAGATAACGTCTTTACACATTCTTGCTGCATGACGTGCCATCATTGGGAAAGGTTCTTTACTAAATGTCTCTTGCTCTAAGATCATATCTGACTCGTACCATTTAGCTAATGTATCCGCGATACCCGCAATGAAATATTCCATTGGCGAATCGATTACTAAACGTGGATCCATTAGCAGAAACGCTGCTTGTCGTTTTACATGTTCTGTCTTCCCTTCCGCTAAACCATTATCTTTATACATAACAGATAACGGTGTCCAGGCTGCACAGTTACTTGCCAAAGTTGGTACAACACCAAATTGCACATTTGCTAAATGCGAAGCATATAATACAACGTCTGCCAGTTTTCCTCCACCAACACCAACAATAAAATCAATATTGTGTTCTTTAACTAGAGTTGCGATGCGATTCCCTTCATTATAACTACATTCACCACTATAACGTTCATAATGAACTACGGATGAATGGTTGCTTAAAGCTGTTAAGTAAGGTTGTGCCTTATCCCAAGAGACTGTTCCGTGTATAACCATCACACGTTTAACGTCAAATTCTTCGAATAGTTCTGGAATCAAATCCAGCGCTCCCTCACTATAACGATAAAACTGAGGTCCTACTTTAACATTAATTGCATCTATCATCTAAACATCTCCTTACTTAACGTAACGACTCGTTGCTTGAACGGCTGTACCTGGTAATTTACCTTGAACAATATCCTCACAATCCGTCACACATTTATCTCCCATTCCTTCTAAACATTCCATTGTATATGCTGAAGTATGCGGTGTCATTAAGACATTTTTGAATGATAAATATGGATGATTCGCGCGTCCTGGTTCTTCTTCCAGTACATCCGTTGCAAAACCTGCAACTTTTCCTGATTCCAAAGCAGCTACTAAAGCTTCTTCTTTTATCAATGCACCGCGAGCCGTATTAGATAGATAAACATTATCCTTCATTTTACCGAATTGCGCTTCAGATAACATATGATAATTGCCTTCGTTTAAACTTGCGCATAATGCAATAACATCTGCATTTTCTAATAGTTCATCTAACTCTTCGACTTTACGTGCACCGAATTGTTCTAGTTCCATTGCTGATTTATATGGGTCGTATGCCATCACTTCACAACGGAAACCATAATTTAAAATTTCAACTACACGACTTCCGATATTTCCAACACCAATTACACCAACTTTTTTGCCACTCAAGCCATGACCTACATACTCTGCTCTTTCCTCCCATTTGTCATCTAATACTCTTTGGGCTGCTGGTGCAGTTTGACGCATTACACTTAAAAGGTTTGTCACATTGTTTTCAGCTACTGCATCACGCTCCACCAAAGCAGGTACAATCGAAACAATTGTATCATGTGCTTTCGCTGCTTCCAAGTCAATGTTATTATAACCAATCCCGTGTCTAGAAATTAATTTAAGTTCATCCTTATGCTCGAAAAATTCTTGAGTAAAGAATGGTGTTACGCTTGAGATGATGACATTAAAGCCATTTAGCGTTTCTGCTAGGCTCTTACCATCAATCTCACTATCTACGTTAAAGCTTTTAACTTCTCCAAGTTTATTTAAACGCTCTAAGTGATCAGGAAATATTTTACCGAAACTACTAGAGTTTACTATTGCAATTCTATGTTCATTGCTCATACTATTACTCTCCTTTACCAACTACGGCATGTCCACCGAATTGATTACGCATCGTTGCGACAACTTTTGCTGAGAAACTATCATCAATTTTAGAAGCACTTCTTGCATAGAGTGATTCTGTAATAACTGGTGCTGGAACATTTAATTCTAGTGCTTCGAGTACAGTCCATTTACCTTCACCACTTGCGTCCACAATACCTCTGATTTCGTCCAATTGTGGATCTTCTGAGAAACTTTTCTCAACCAATTCCATTAACCAAGAACGAATAACTGAACCGTGGTTCCAAACTCTAGCCACTTGTTCGTAATCATAATCGTATTGACTAGCATGTAAAATATCGAATCCTTCGCCAATTGCTTGCATCATTCCGTATTCAATACCGTTATGAATCATTTTTAAGTAATGTCCACTACCAGCTTTTCCTGAATATAGGTAGCCGTTATCAGTAGATAGATGATCGAATAGATATTCAACTTCTTTAAAGACAGCTTCATCGCCACCAATCATAAGACAAGCGCCTTCACGAGCACCTTCCATACCACCTGATGTTCCACAATCTAAGAAACCAATCCCTTTAGCTTTAGCCAGACTATAGTTAGCTAAACTATGCTTGTAATTTGAGTTACCTGCGTCAACGATAATATCATCCGCATCTAAAGCATCTACTAAAGTTGCCACTAAATCATTTGTAATGTCGCCTGAAGGTACACTTAACAACACTACTTTTTTGTCATCTAGACTACTTAACAGTGATTCAATTGACTCCACTACAGGAACCTCTTGGTTGCTTGCTGATTGACGCGCTCCCTCAAACACATCAAACCCTACAACGTCTACTTTATGATCAAGCAAATTCAGTGCAATATTTAGGCCCATCTTTCCTAATCCGATTACTCCAACTTTCACTTAAACGACCTCCTTTTTTTATTTCATATTCATTGTACAAAAAAATTTTTTATTTGTAAAGGCTTGCAAAAGTAAAAAATATTTTTTATAATAATAATAAGGAAATACAACTTATTTAAGCTATTAAAAACAGGAGGGATTAAATGACATATAATTATTTAGAAACATTGATTCTCCCTTATAGGAAATCATTAAATAGTACCGAAACATTAATTGCCGATCATATGATTGAACTGGGTAGTGAAGTAGTCAATAAAACGCTAGCGAATCTATCTGAAGAAACAGGCTTATCTGAAGCAACTATTTTTAAGTTTGTTAAAAAAATTGGCTTCTCTGGCTTCCAAAACTTTAAAATTTCCGTTGCATCAAATTTTAGAACATTTGAGGAAAGAAGTAATGAGCTAGTTGTCTTCTCCGATATAAGTAAAGATGACACACCTTACGTTGTGGCCCAAAAGGTTGTTAATACCAACATTGAATTACTTGAAAATTTAATCGCGACATTAGATGAAGCACTGTTAGAAGAAGCCATCGCGTTACTTACTAGTTCTGACACGATTAATTTCTTCGGACAAGGCGCATCATCAATTGTAGCTTACGATAGTTATCATAAATTTTTAAGAACTGATTTTCACTGTCAATATGCACAGGATTATCATATTCAATTAACTTATGCAACAAAGTTAGGACCAAACGATTGTGCGATACTCTTCTCTCATTCAGGTAATACGAAAGAAACTATTGAAGTAGCTAAGATACTTCATCAGAACAAAGTCAAAATGATTATTCTTACTGGAGATCCAAGTTCAGCTTTAGTTAAACTAGCAAATGTGGCATTTGTCGTTCTGTCAAAAGAATCAGAATTTCGTTCTGAAACGTTAACTTCACGCTTAGTTTATCTAACAATCATTGATATTATTTACACTTCGATGATGTATGTTGGTGAAGACCAGAACCGTAAAGCTTTATTAGATATTCGACGAGCGCTCTCCGTTACAAAATATGATGGAGATTAAACTCAAAAAAAGCTCATTGAGCAGAAAATGTACCCAAATCGGCAGGCTTTACAAACGGCCACCGACTTGGAAAACAATTAGCTTAACTAAGTACAAAACGTGGTAAATCAACATAAAACTTATAATGCCCTACCATACAATAAAAATAGCCTTGGTGCTCATTAGTAGAGACCAAGGCTATTTTTTATTGTTTATAATTTAGCTGCTGCTTCTAAAGCTGCTGTATAGTTCGGTTCATCGCGCATATCTGGCACAACTTCCATATATTTGATGACACCTTGTCCATCAATAACTAAAACTGTACGTGCTAATTTGTCATACTCAGCCATTAATAAGCCTGCTGCTTGACTAAAATGACGCTCAACATCTGATAAATAAATCATATCGACATTCGCTGCCTGACACCAGTTCATGATATCTTCTGGAGAATTTGTACTGATTGTTACGAATGTATAGTTTTGTTCCAGAGCAATACTCGCGAAACGACTTGTTTGAATATCACAAGTTTTCGTATTGATATCTGGTACAATACTTACAACCGTCGTTCCTTTTAAATAATCTTTTAATTCAACCTTTTGATGATTTCGATCAATTAGTTGAGCATTTGGTAATAAATCGCCTACTTCAATCGTAGGACCGACAATGTTAATAATTTGCTGATCACGTTTAATTTGCAAGTTAAGCACCTCCACTATTAATAATAGCTCATTCTTGAGAAAATTTCGACAAAACATTACAAGCTATCAGAAAACTCGGACGAAACCGAGATCTTTAAATTCTGTTTAGCAGTATAACTTGATTATATCGCTTTACTTTTGTTGGAATATTTAACGTAGATCAGCGAATTGTTTTCCATAGCGGTACAAAGGGCAATCCAACGTTACTAACAGAATCGCTTGCTCTGACTTTGAGCGTAGCGAATTAGTTAGAGCCTAGCCGATTGAGCTGGAAAAGCACGAACGTCAGTGAGGCTTTGAAAGCGACCACCGCCTTGGATAACAATAAGCTGAACGCAGTACAAAGCCTTATAAATCAACATAAAACTTATAAAACCTTATATTACAAAAAAATAAACGCTTAATTATTCTCTTCAAAAACTTCAACAAAATAATTCTCAATACTTAACCTATTTTCACAAATTAAACTTGTTCCAAATATTGCATCGCCTGAAAAACTTGCTCGGTTGTTACACCAGGAACAGCTAGATTAAACGTTTCTTTATCCGAGGCAGCAAACTCCGCTACTTGGCGCATTTTATCTTCTAAACCGCTTGTCACATTAAACGCGGATAGTTTATATGGAAAACCATTGTCACGGTAAAATGGTAGTAATTTCGCCACATCATCCATCTTATTCGCAGCCACTAACTGAACTAATACACCATAAGCTACTTTTACACCATGTTCAAAATCATGCGTTTCGGATACTAATGACATTCCATTATGAACAGCATGGGCACCTGCCATTCGACCATACTCACCGGCAAAACCTCCCACCGTACCTGCAACAGCAACGATTGATTCAGCTACTCGTTTAAAAGCTGGTGTTACTTCGCCTTTTTCTAAGCTAGCAATCGCATCAGCTGTATCTCTTAATAACACTTCTTGTGTAACTTTGGCCGTACTCAAGCCTACTTCTGCCATTGTAGGTAAATCCCCAGAAACATGTTCAACAATTCCTTGTGCTTCATACCACTTCGCTAATGTATCTCCGATTCCTCCCATTAAATAGGCCTCTGGTGCTTCAATTAATAAGTCTAAATCCATTAAACATAAGTAAACCGCTCGCTCATAATAATCGACTGCTTTAAAAGTGTGATCCGGATGATAGACTGCAGATAATGGTGTGAAACCAGCACAGGTTCCTAAAACTGTTGGAACTGTTACAACATCAATCTTTAAGAGATCAGCTGTACCTTTGGCGGTATCCAACACCATCCCTCCTCCTACCCCCACAATACAATCCGTTCCTTCAGGTAATTCATTGGCTAATCGCGCCATATCTTCATTAGATGCAGTACGATTATAAGGATATACTGGCAAATCTAATTGCCCTTTATAGTGCTTTTTAAAAGCTACATAGGATTTCTCCCCAGTTATCATTACCGGTTGTTTGAAGACTGCTAATTTTTCATCTAATAATGACAATGCTCCCTGCTCACAAATGAATTGTCCTGCCCCTGGGCGAACGACTTGACTTAATCTCATATTAAAACCTCTTTCTTTTAATAGTTTGCTTGTTGAACGGTTGACGTATTTTGTTGAGTTTGTTCTTTGCGTTTGGCAACTTTCTCATCGTATTTACTGCACAAGTTTGCGTACATACTACCAAATAATGTATGCACCATCGCTCCAGTTGCTCCGGCTAATGCAGCTAAAGGGGTAAAATGTGCCAAACCTAAACTCGCTGCTAAACCAGTGTTTTGAGTTCCTGCTTCTATTGCAATGGCACGAGTCGATTCTTTTGAATACCCCAGTAACATACTGACTGCATAACCCGCACCGTATCCTGATAAATTATGTAAGAAGACTACTAAGAAAATTACCCACCCGGTTGAAATCAAGTTATCACGGTTAACCGCCACAGTCCCTGCTAAGACCATTAACACTGCAATGGATGATAAAGTAGGTAAGAAAACTTCGGTTTTTTCAGTATATTTTCCAAATAATCGATTGACGATTAGTCCTAACACAATGGGTACTAGTACAACTTGTACAATAGATAAAAACATCGGCCAGAATTCAATTTCAATAAAGGCTCCACCATAGAACGAAAGGACTAATGGTGTTAATAGTGGCGAAAGTAAGGTTGAAATAGAGGTTGCTGTAATCGATAAAGGCACATCGCCTTTAGCTAAATAAGTAATGACATTCGATGAAGTACCTCCCGGTACCGCCCCTACAAGAATAAGTCCTAACGCAATTTCGGCTGGTAATTGGAAAACATTGGCTAATACATAAGCAGATAATGGCATGAATAAATATTGAGTCGCTACCACCACTAGCACGCGTACAGGTTGACGGAATACTTCGCCGAAGTCAGATGCTTTCATAGTAGCGCCCATGGTAAACATGATAAATTGCAACATTAGTGTGATCCAAACAGCTAACCAACTAAAAGCATTCGGAAACATTAGGGCTGCAGCTGCTGATAGTAAAACAATCCACGATAGATAATCCTTAAATAACTGATTGGCCTTCATAACAAATTTCATTTCTTTCACTCTCCCTTATTTTTATTAAATACTCAAAAAAAGAGGCCCTCCCACTTAATAAACGGGAAGGCCTCTCGAGGTAATTCCCATTCATCAATCACGAATAGGACTACCACATATAGTATCAACTATATAAAGGAAGTCCTGGTTCTAATAATAATAATGATTGAAGTGTGAGAAGTATGCATCATTGCACCTCTTTCTAATGAATTTTTAACCTATTTATAATCTAACACACAAAAAAATTATCTGCAAGTAGAATGATTCATATTTAAGAAAAATGCTTAAAACATGCTATAATAACAAATAGAATTACGCTTACATCGTTCTTTGCTTTTGGAGACGTTAAGATTGTAATACTAAAGCTTTATGATTTTATGCCTCAACTAATATAACTATTTCGTTCGTGAAAGGAGACTATTATGTCTAATAACCAACAACCACAAGAACGTATTGATATTCTTGAAAACATTCTTTTACGCTTACACCACGGTGCTAGTCCGGAGGAAGTTCAAGCTGATTTTGATGAACACTTTACGGGTGTAAGTGCCATTGAGATTTCGATGATGGAGCACCAATTAATGCATGGTGATAGTGAGATAACTTTTGAAGATGTGCTCAAACTATGTAACGTCCATGCAAATTTATTTAAAAACGCTGTGAAAGATGGCGAAACACCTGATGCAGATAAACCAGGCCACCCTGTTCAAGTATTTAAAGATGAAAACAATGCCTTTAGAGCGGCTTTAATGAGGATTAACAATCTTTTAAATGTATTAGGTGAACTACCTAAAGAAGAATTAGAGGACGGTATGCTGAGAGGGTTACGACGTCAATTTGATTTACTTGGACAATTTGATGTCCACTATGAACGTAAAGAAAAACTTTTTTTCCCTAAGATGGAACATTATGGTCACGACGCCCCACCTAAAGTTATGTGGGCAAAGGACGATGAAATTCGGGATCAATTTAAAGCAGCTTACAAGAAAATGGAACAATTCCCTAACATTCCAATGTCAGAAGTTAAAGAAGCTTTTGCAGAATTTGAGTTTGAATTTAACGAAATGATATTTAAAGAAGAAGCCATTTTAATCAATATTCTGTTAGAGGCCTTAACTGTTGAAGACTGGTATCAAATCGCACAAGAAAGTGATGCTTATGGCTTTGCAATTATTCGCCCTTCTGAAGAGTGGGTACCAGATTCGTTGAACGAAGCTGAAGATGACAAAAAAGTTATCAAGGATTTGTCTACTTCAAACATGCCACTTCCAATACAACAAGTCGTCAGTCAAAGCGATGCGACGCTTGAATCGCGTAAGATTGCTGTCAACGGTGGTTATATTACCGTAACGTTCGAACCAGATTCCGCATCTACTCGACTCGATCCAAATAGACTTGACCGTTTCACCGAAATTAAAATTGGTGACGGCTTTCTAAACCGTGATCAAATAAATTTAGTGCTGGACTATACCCCTATGGAAATTACGGTAGTGAATGAGCAGGATATTGTTATATACAGCAACTTTAACGAAAAGTGGTTAAATCGAACCTTTAATATTCGACAATACAATACTTTAGGTCGTTCTGTCGAAACCCTTTATAAACGACCTTTAAAAGGTCAAGTCATGGCTTTGGTGGAACAATTTAGAAAAGGCAATGCTAAAGACGAAACGATCATCCACACAATGAGTGATAAACTTGTGAAAATTGACCTTTATCCACAATATTCTCAAAGCGGGCAATATGTTGGTTACGTAGAATTTTTGATAAACCTAGATTATATCGACCGCGTCAATACACGAATGAAACGTGAGCTAACACCCATTGAAGCTTATGAGAACGAAACACTCTATCTTTCAGATGTTAAGCCGTTAAAACAAACCGAAACCAAACACGAATTTCCAACGACATCAGAAACATCCTTAACATCCCATAAATTAAACTTTAGTGACGGTTCACTTATGTTAACTTGGGAGAATAGCCACAATACGATTCAAGAAGACCAGCTCCTTGATTATGACATACCACTCAAATTAAGAAATGGTCAGCTTTCACTTGATCAATTAAAAGTAGTGCTTAACTTAGTGCCATTTGAAATTTCTTTTGTGGATCATGAGGATATTTTCCAATATTTCAACAATATAGCCGTTACCTATAAAGATATGATTTTTGTTAGAACCCCGGCCCAAATCAAACGAAATTTAGAGCTGTGCCACCCGCCTTTCTTGTGGCCAATGATTAGTCAATTAATCCAATCATTTAGAGAGCTTAAAAGATATTTCGAAGAACTTTGGTATCCGACTGGCAATAATGAATATATTTATATCATTTATCAAGCTACTTATGACATTGAAGGTGATTTTACTGGAATGATCGAAACCGTCATCGATATCCAACCGTTTATGGATATAAAACAAGCACAACAAACGTTGTAATCATTTGACCGTAGTCTTAATGACTGCGGTTTTTGTTTTATTATTTTGATTTATTTAAATTAACTTGTTAAAGTCGAACTTTCATACTTTTAGATCATATCAAACTTCAAAGTTCTTTAATTCAACTTTAAATAATGCTAGTATAGAAAATGCAAAAGCCGAAAAGGAGTAATAAGTGATGACTGAAATTAAACGTACATTAACAATTGCTGGTAACGATTCCTCTGGTGGGGCTGGTTTAGCAGCTGATTTAAAAACATTTACTGAATTTGGTTGTTATGGTCAAGTAGCTGTGACAACACTCGTGTCGATGGACCCTGACAATAACTGGTCCCACAATGTGTTTCCGATTGAATTAGATGTTGTGAAACAACAATTAACAACGGTATTAGTTAGTGAAAAACCTTTAGCTGCTGTTAAAACTGGAATGATTGGTACAGTTGAGTTAGTTCATTTAGTAGCTGAAACAATTGAACTTAATCAATTAAAAAATGTAGTCATTGATCCCGTTTTAGTATGTAAGGGAGAAGATGAAGTACTTAATCCGGAAACAGCTGATGCTTTACGTGAAAAATTAGTTCCGCTAGCTGATGTGGTGACGCCTAACTTATTTGAAGCTGCGGTATTAGCCCAAACTGATCCAATTAAGTCTATTGAAGATATGGAAGAAGCTGCAAAGAAAATTCATGCATTGGGAGCTAAACACATCGTGATTAAAGGTGGTAAAGCCTTAGATGATGCACAAGCTATCGACTTATATTATGATGGCGAAACTTTTGAAGTATTAGCTACAGATAAAGTAAACCATGGACATAATCACGGTGCGGGTTGTACCTTCGCTGCTGCAATTACGGCAGGTTTAGCAAATGATTTGTCAGTCAAGGATGCGATTCATCAAGCTAAAGACTTTGTGACAGCAGCTATCGCCTCTGGTTTTGCTTACAATCAATATGTCGGTGCAGTCTACCACAGTGCCGTTCGTTTTAAATAATCTAATAAGGTCCTGAACAATATCTTGATATGTCCCCCTAAGTAGAAACTACAAAAAGTAATCTACTTAGGGGGATATTTGTGCGTTCTAACAAAAACACTACGAAGAACAACTGGAAAAATATATTCAATTGAGATAGAAGTAAATCCCCAAAGTGAGGGTAAAGTAAATTGAATATGAATCATTAATTAGAGTGTTATATATTCGCTTTGCAACTAAAAATCAGTTGCTCAATTATTTATTATGTCGCGGCTTGTAATCAACTTTATAATGGGCACTTTGGCATAACATTAAGAAATTGGCTCAAACAAAATCAGTAAGTTAAAGTGGGCACACGTTATGACGCAACGGCTTATACCTACGTTTTGAAAGAAGAATTATCCGATAACATGCAGATCGCCGTTCGATTTCATCTTCATCAAAAGTTATTGAATCCTAAAAGACAATTCATCCTTTAATCTATAAGTCAGTTATACTTACCTTAAGCAGGCAAGTAATTCATTAGCCCGTGATCAAACAAAATGGCTCATTAAATTAAATTGATGTATTCATCTTCAAGCCAAAGAAATACTATCTGTTTCAACAAGTTCAAGTAGCTTTAGAAGAATGACGTTCACAAAGTAAATTACTACGTCCCCTGGAAATGAGATATCTTGCGGTGAGTCATTATACTAAAGGCGATGCAAAAGTCTTATCAAAACGAGATATCCGCTTTCAAACACTTAGTCAGTATCTAAAAGATTGCTTAGAATGCCTCAATCAAAGTCTATCTAAAAGGATACATTTGACTATCTGACCACTCAAGAGTGTCGTGCACCTAAGCGAACGATTTATAATTATTTCTCAGGATTTAAATAATTATCCACAGAATGTTTCTAAGTCATCGCAACAGTCGGCATCGAACAACAGGAGTTTCTCACCCCAAGAGATCCAGAGGCATTCAAAAGAACTAGGTCCTTCTTTTAAGCAACTGTGTGTCTACTTAATCCCCTCATCCAAAATTTGTTGTTTTAGTTTTGATAAATTTTGCGATACTATATTTAGATTCCAAGTGAATTCTTTTTTTGATGGTTGTGGTGCCTATATGTTAAAGGAAATCACTGGCTTTTTTGCACAAAGTAGATTGTATATATAATTGAGAAAAATGATAGTTTTTTACATAATTTTGTTGACTTTGCATAGTCAATAGCGTAATCTTAGAAAAAACAAAGCAACCTTTAAGTCAAGTCCTGTGAGGCTTTCAAGGGGTCAAGTGAAACCATGCGAATGGTTTGTTTACTATATCTTCAATTTACTTGTAGTGTCGTAAAGCGCTTAGCCCTCGGGCTAAGTGCTTTTTTTTATAGTGTAAATGTAAATGGTCATAATCGGTATGTTCGTTGAAGGTGAGTGAAAAAATGGAAAAAATATTGTTGTTAGAAACTGGTGAAACATTTTATGGTGAAGCTTTTGGTGCTACGAAAGAGGTTATTGGCGAAGTAGTCTTTTCAACAGGAATGACAGGTTATCAAGAATCATTAACTGACCAGAGTTATAACGGTCAAATGTTAACATTTACCTTTCCATTAATTGGAAACTATGGTGTAAATGCTGATGATTTTGAATCTGTAGACCCTACCGTGAAGGCTATCATTTGTCGTGAAGTTGCACGTTTCCCATCTAACTGGCGATCAAAAATGAGCTTGGATGAGCTCTTAGTGGAATATGATATACCAGGCATTAAACATATTGATACGCGTCAATTAACCAAAACAATCCGTAGTCACGGAACGATGAAAGCTAGTTTACTAAATGAGGGGACTGACATTGAAGCTGCGCTTGCGACACTTCGCGCGACAGACTTGCCTACAAACCAAGTAGCGCAAGTATCAACTAAAACGCGATATGTGAATCCAAATGCTGGTAAGAATGTGGTCGTAGTAGACTTTGGTTTGAAACATTCAATTTTACGTGAATTAAACAAACGTGAGTGTAATGTAACGGTGGTACCATATGATACAACTGCCCAAGAAATTTTACGTTTAGCTCCTGATGGCGTCATGTTAACCAACGGCCCTGGGGATCCAACGAGTATTCCAGAAGCTTTAGACATGATTAATGAAATTCAAGGTAAAATACCTTTGTTTGGTATCTGTCTTGGTCACCAATTGTTGTGTTTAGCGAATGGTGGCGAAACCTTCAAAATGAAATTCGGCCATCGTGGCTTTAACCACCCTGTACGTGAAATTGCTACTGGTCGTATTGATTTCACTTCTCAAAACCACGGTTATGCGGTAGATGCTGATTCATTAGTGCATACAGATTTAGAAATCACTCATATCGAAATCAACGATGAAACGGTAGAAGGTGTGCGCCACAAAACTTTACCTGCTTTTAGTGTGCAATATCATCCTGATGCAGCACCAGGACCACATGATGCAGACCACTTATTTGATCGTTTTATTGAATTAATGGATAACAACAAGAACTTGGAGGGGACTATTTAATGCCAAAACGTACTGATATTCACAAGATTATGGTTATCGGATCTGGTCCAATTATCATCGGACAGGCAGCAGAATTTGACTATGCTGGTACACAAGCATGCTTATCTTTACGTGAAGAAGGTTATGAAGTTGTATTAGTTAACTCCAATCCAGCAACTATCATGACTGACACGGAAATTACTGACAAAGTGTATATTGAACCGATTACGCTAGAATTTGTATCACGCATCTTACGTAAAGAGCGTCCAGACGCGATTCTACCTACTTTAGGTGGCCAAACAGGTTTAAACATGGCGATTGAATTAGCCAATGATGGTATTTTAGATGAATTAGGTATCCAATTATTGGGTACAAAATTATCAGCTATCGATCAAGCTGAAGACCGTGACCTTTTTCGTAATCTAATGCGTGAATTGAATGAACCAGTTCCTGAGAGTGATATTGTACATACAGTTGAGGAAGCACTAGCTTTCGCAGAACAGGCTGGTTATCCAGTAATTGTACGTCCTGCCTTTACCATGGGTGGAACAGGTGGGGGGATTTGTAATGACCCTGCTGAATTACGTGAAATTGTTGCTAAGGGCCTTAAATTATCGCCTGTAAACCAATGTTTGATTGAAATTTCAATCGCTGGTTACAAGGAAATCGAATACGAAGTAATGCGTGATAGCGCAGATAATGCTTTGGTTGTTTGTAACATGGAAAACTTTGACCCAGTTGGTATTCATACAGGAGATTCAATTGTTTTCGCACCGACCTTGACTCTAACAGACCACGAAAACCAAATGTTGCGCGATGCATCATTAAAGATTATCCGTACCTTAGGTATTGAAGGTGGTTGCAATGTGCAATTAGCCTTAGATCCAAACAGCTTCAATTACTACGTTATTGAAGTAAACCCACGGGTGAGCCGTTCTTCAGCGCTTGCATCTAAAGCAACTGGTTATCCAATCGCCAAAATTGCAGCCAAAATCGCAGTAGGGTTAACACTTGATGAAATGATCAACCCTGTAACAGGTACAACCTTAGCCGAATTTGAACCAGCTTTGGACTATGTGGTTGCGAAGATTCCACGTTGGCCATTCGATAAATTCGAGAAAGGTGATCGTCAGTTAGGTACTCAAATGAAAGCCACTGGTGAAGTCATGGCTATTGGTACGAACCTTGAAGAAGCGCTGTTAAAAGCTGTCCGTTCACTAGAAATTGGTGCTGAACACATGGCAACAACTGCTAGTCGCGAAGCTGATGAAGTAACCTTAATTGATAAGATTACACGTGCACAAGATGACCGTATCTTCTACTTAGCTGAAGCTTTGCGCCGCGGATATACCATTGAACAATTGCATGACATGACAAAAATTAATCTCTATTTCTTAGATGTTTTAATGCACATTGTAGAATTAGAAAATACACTTGAAGCCAATAAAGAAGATGTTGCTGTCTTAAAAGAAGCAAAACGTTATGGTTTCTCTGATTTAGCCATCTCTAGACTATGGGAAAATGATTTAGCAGATGTACGTGACTTACGAGCTGCAAACGGCATTCGCCCAGTCTACAAAACCGTTGACACCTGTGCGGCCGAGTTTGAATCGAACACACCATACTACTATTCAACCTATAGTGCTGATAACGAAAGTATGCCTTCAGACAAAAAGACTGTTTTAGTATTAGGTTCAGGTCCCATCCGTATCGGTCAAGGGGTAGAATTTGACTACGCCACAGTTCACTCTGTTAAAGCAATCCAACAAGCCGGCTACGAAGCGATTATCATGAATAACAACCCAGAAACAGTTTCAACTGATTTCTCTATTTCGGATAAACTTTACTTCGAACCACTTACTTTAGAAGACGTACTACATGTCATCGACCTTGAACAACCAGAAGGGGTTATTGTACAATTTGGTGGTCAAACAGCGATAAATCTAGCTGAACCATTACATGCATTAGGTATTCCTATCTTAGGGACAACCGTAGAAGACTTAGATCGTGCTGAAGACCGTGACTTGTTCGAGCAAGCCTTAACAGACTTAGGAATCCCTCAACCAGAAGGTTTTACAGCAATGTCTGTAGAAGATGCTTTACAAATCCCAAGTAAGATTGGCTATCCAGTCTTAGTACGTCCAAGTTATGTCTTAGGTGGGCGTGGTATGGAAATCGTGGATAACGATGCCGACTTACGCAGCTATATGGAAGATGCCATGATTGCCTCTCCAGACCGTCCAATTTTGATTGACCATTATGTAGTGGGTACCGAAGTCGAAGTCGATGCAATTTGTGACGGTGAAAATGTCTTAATCCCAGGAATTATGGAACATATCGAACGTTCTGGGGTCCACTCAGGTGACTCTATGGCCGTTTATCCCTCACAAAGTCTATCTGATGAGGTGAAGGCGACCATCGTCGATTACACTGAACGTCTATCTTTTGGCTTAAATTGCTTGGGTATGATGAATATTCAATTCATTGTTCAAGATGGCCAAGTTTATGTGATTGAAGTAAATCCACGTGCCAGCCGTACAGTACCTTTCTTGAGTAAGGTAACGGGTATTCCAATGGCACAAGTAGCAACGCGTGCTATCCTTGGCGAAAGCATTATTGACCAAGGTTACCAACCAGGTCTTTACGCTGAAGGCAACATGGTTCATGTAAAAGCACCAGTATTCTCATTCACTAAATTGAACCTAGTTGATCCGCAATTAGGACCAGAAATGAAATCAACTGGTGAAGTGATGGGTTCAGATATCAACCTACAAAAAGCACTATACAAGGCCTTTGCAGGTAGCAACATCCACGTCAATGATTTCGGTAATGTCTTGTTCACAATTACCAAGGCTGACCTAGCAGAAAGTTTGGCATTGGCACAACGTTTCCGTCAAATTGGCTTCAGTGTCATGGTAACGGGCGACATGCAAGCGGAATTTGAAGCTGCAGGTATTGATACTGTTGCAGTGACATCAAATGAAGTAACAGACGAAAAAGAAATTGAGCAAACATTAGTGAACTTGATTACCGAAGAACGTGCACAAATTATCATTAATACATGGGGTCGCGCGCGACACGACCAAAACTCGGGTCAATTAATTCGTAAAGCTGCCATCGAGCGTGGTGTGCCACTATTAACATCCATCGATACAGCAGAAGCAATTCTATACGTATTGGAAGACCGCGGTTTCCAAATCAATGCGTTAGTATAAACCGCCATCTGATTTGAAACTTTAGGCAAAATAAAAAGGTAGTCCGAAAGTACATGTGAAACCCTACCGTTAAACTGAACAAATAAAAAAAGAGAGTTACGCTACCCACAAAAGATGATCCCGATAAGCTGTCGGGGTCATCTTTTTTAATTTTTTCTGATAGCGACGATTGTTGTAAAATTCAATATAATCTTCAACTGCATACCAAAGATCTTGTAGTGTTTCTGTTCTTTCAGATAATACAACGTCCTTCATATGACCAAAGAATGATTCCATAGGTGCATTGTCCCAACAGTTACCGCGCCTCGACATAGACTGAATTAGCCCCATATTCTCAACTTTTTCCTGGAAAACAGGGTAGGTATAATGAACCCCTTGATCTGAGTGGATATACCTTTCCATTACTGGCATATCCTTAATCACATTATTTAATTTATCTAGCGTTTCATAAACTAAATTCATTTTTAAGCTAGTTGAGAAGTGATGTGCAACAATCTCGCCGGTAGCACCATCCTTAACCGCTGAAAGATAGGCCCATTGTCCACTTCCATAAGGAAGATAAGTGATATCTGTGAGAAATACTTTGTACGGGATACCTTGATCAAACTGACGATTGACAAGGTTTTTCTTGGTAGCATTTTCTTGGGTTGCCTTCATCATTTTACGGTATGGTTTCGCTGCTCGTATTGATGATATGATGTTATTCTTGCGCAAAATTCTTCTGATTTTTTATGATTCATTACTACATCGTATTCAGTTTCTAACGCCATTTTTATTTCATCAATCCCACACTTCTTCTTATCCAGAAAAATTCTATATAACAATTGGAAATCTTCCCAATCATTTCGATCACGCTCAGCACGTTTATCGCTACTATTTAGCCAGTAATAGTAGCCGCTTTTACTTACCCCTGCAAGGTCGCATAAATGATTCACCATTCCAGCAAGTTGATTCTCACGAATAATTTGGTTAATTAATCTAAAGCGTTCTTGTTTACTTAAGTCGTTTCTTTTGTCGTTTTTCACGCTCCTCTCGTGCTGTTCTAATTTTTTTCTAGTTCAAGATTCCCCTCTAGATAGGCTATACGGGCATTTGCTTTGTCTAGCGCCTCTTGTAACGATAATTGTTCTCTTGGTCCATAGGGACCATTATTTTTTGAACCACGAGTCTCTTGTAATAATACATCTTCTCCGTGATCTTTATATAATCTTTTCCAACGTGATAGTGATTGATCGGATTTTCCTTTTCCGATTAAATGAGACGGAAGTCCAGCAAGTTCAAATATCTGAGTGGATTTCATGCCTTGTTTGCTTTGTTTAATGGCCTTTATTTTGAATTCTGATGAATAGGTAATACTTTTCTCTGTCACACTTTTCACATTAGGATTGTTTCTTAAAGCTTGAATCTCAGCTTAGCTATATATCTTTTTACTCATCCTGTCCACTCCCTTCTGTATAACTCAAATAGAGTATACCGAAAATTTTGCATAAAAATAACCCGAAAACTTACAACACTCTTTTTTTGAGTGTTCAGTTTTCGGGTTGAGATTCAATCATACCCATAGAGGTTGCTTTAATCAAACTTTATTATAAATAATCAAACTTTGTTTTAAATGAACGAACTTTATTATAAATGATCAATCTTTTTTATAAAGCTACACTTTAATTCGAACCTTTAATTCTTCTACTCTACCGTTACACTCTTAGCTAAGTTACGTGGTTTATCAACGTCCAATCCACGTCCAAGTGCTGTATAGTAAGCTAATAATTGTGTCACTACTACCATTACTAATGGTGATAAGGCAGTTTCAACTTTTGGAATTACAAAGGTGTCGCCTTCACGTGCCACATCTTGCATACTAATCACAATCGCATTAGCACCCCGTGCTTTAACTTCCTCCACATTACCACGTGTATGAGCACCAACAGTTTCTTCAGAGACTAAAGCAATTACAGGAGTGCCTTCTTCAATTAAAGCAATCGTTCCATGTTTTAATTCTCCCGCAGCAAAGGCTTCTGTTTGAATGTATGAAATTTCTTTTAGTTTTAAAGCTGCTTCCATTGAAACATAATAATCCAATGTACGGCCGATATAAAAAGCATTGCGCGTCTCCATTAGATTCGCATCAATCCAAGCTTTTATTTCTGCTTTTTCTGCTAAAATTGATTCCATAATAGAAGCTACCAAGCTAAGTTCGCGTTCCATATCAAAACTCGCTTCAAATCCTTTAGCTGCTCTAAGGGCATCTGCCAACATTGCCATCAAGGTAATTTGAGCTGTATAAGCTTTAGTCGAAGCAACCGCAATCTCTGGACCAGCATGTAATAATAAAGTAAAGCTGGCTTCTCGTGATAAGGTTGAGCCTTTGACGTTAGTAATCGTTAAAGATGGATAATTCAGTTCATTCACTTTTACTAAAGCTTGACGACTATCTGCCGTTTCGCCACTTTGAGTTAAGAACACAAAGAATGGTTTTTCACTCAGTAAAGGTAAGTCGTATGCAAATTCACTCGCCAAATGCACTTCGGTTGGTATTTTGGCTAATTTTTCAAACAATGAACGACCGATCCAGCCAGCATTATAGCTCGTTCCACAAGCCACGATATACACACGGTCACTGGCTAATAAAGTTTTCATCATATCCGCTTCAAAGGCAAATTGCTGATCGTCACCTTGGTAGTTTTGAAGTAAACGACGTAAGACTGCAGGCTGCTCATCAACTTCTTTTAACATGTAGAATGGGTAAGCACCTTTATCTAAGTCACTCGCATCAATCTCAGCTACATAACTTGAACGTTCAACCCTTTCACCCGCGAAATTCTCAATGATTACCGCATCTTGCGTTAGAGTGATTAACTCTTTATCTTTTATTTCGACATATTCACTTGTGACATCAATCGTCGCCATCGCATCAGAAGCAATGACATTAAAACCTTCACCGCGTCCAATTAATAGAGGACTTTTATTCTTTGCAGCGTATAGTACAGTCGGATTTTCAACATCCACTAAACCTAAAGCATAAGAACCTTCAATCACTTCTAAAGTACGTTTAAAGGCGTCTTTGGTTGTCAAGCCTTCAGTTACTAAGAAATATTCGATTAATGCGACCACAATCTCTGTATCAGTTTCAGAACTCAATACCACATCAGATAAATACTCTGCTTGCAATTGCTGATAGTTCTCAATTACTCCGTTATGAACTAACGAAAAGCGTGTACTACTTGATTGGTGGGGATGTGCATTTTGCTGTGAAGCAGCCCCATGCGTCGCCCAACGTGTATGCCCTACTCCGACAGTAGCTGGCAATTCAAAATCAACGATTTCTTTTAAAGCAGCAATTCGACCGACTTCTTTAAATAAGTGACCCTTGCCCTTTTCTTCAGCAACATAAATCCCCGCCGAATCATATCCGCGGTACTCCAATTTTTCTAATCCATTTACTAAAACTTCCTGCACGTTTCCATGACCAATAAACCCAACAATTCCACACATGTCAGTCTTCCTCTTTTCGCTATTTTATTTTAGCTTTTAGGTGCTGTCAGTGTCTTTGTTTCATACTCGCATATGGTTTTTAACACTGTCTGTAGATTGCACAACCTTGAGTCATCCGCCGAACTTTCGATAAACCCAATCCTCGTCACCTTAAATTTTTAAGGTCTGGCGCTATCCTGTTTTAAACTTCTATCCTCCTAGTAATATATTTTCTAAAAGCTATTTAAAAATACACTAAAAATATTTATGTGTCAAAACTTTTTTTTATAAAAACAAACTACCTCCTTAGTTAGAATACTAAGAAGGTAGGCTTCACGTTACTTATTTGTTCGAGTGTTTTTTTAGAACTAGTGCAGTATAACGCTCAATTGGATACGATTCTATTTCACCTGTCATCACATCATCCGTCAAATTGACCTGCCCGTTTGCAAGTTTGACAATATAATTGCCTTTAGGTAATTTATAATTCAATAAATTATTCTGAGCGCTAAAAACAACATGTAAAGTATATTCTGGGCAACGATATTCAAAAGACATTATCTGATAATCCTGGCGAACCACATTCATCGTTTCACGGATGGCCTCATAAGAGGTCAATCTAAACAGTGGTTCCGATTTCCTCAATTGAATCAAATCTTTGACTAATTGTACAGAATGAGCGTACTTGTCCCGACGCAACCAATCAATTTGATTGATACTATCTGGTTTATTGTAACTGTCACGCACCCCTTGTTTAGTTCTTAGAAATTCCTGTCCTGAGTGTATAAACGGAATGCCTTGCGAAAGCAAAATAATACTCGTCGCTAATTCGTGACGTCTTATAATAGTATCTTCATCTAAATAAGGGTCTGCTTTAATTAAACGGTCGTACAAAGTAAAATTATCATGCGCTTCGACGTATTGAATCAACTGCAAAGGATCATTATACGTACCAAAATCTACACCACCCATAAAATTACGGGCTAATTTATTTTCCATATGCCAAGCACCATTGATAAAACCACGTGCTCCCGCATCGAAGTCATTACCTTTCAATGCATCTCGTAAGCCGTCATTGAATTGACCTATTCGTGGCATAAAAGCAGCATTATTGTGATTTGCCACTTCAGTATGACTAAGCGGTGTGTATAAATCCCAACCTTCTCCAAATAGTAAAATGGATGGATCAATCTCATCCAACATTCCTCGAATACTATTCATTGTGGTGATATCATGTATGCCCATTAAGTCAAAACGAAAACCATCAATATGATATTCTTCGGTCCAATATTTAACACTGTCTAGAATATACTTCCGCATCATAAAACGTTCTGATGCTGTATCATTCCCTACACCTGTTCCAGATGTAAATTCTCCCTTGTCATTATATCTAAAGAAATAGCCCGGTACAGTTTTATGAAAACTATGAGATTCTACTTCATAAACGTGATTAAAGACCACATCCATAATGACACGAATGCCTGCATCATGTAGTGCTTGAATCATTTTCTTTAATTCAATAATTCGACAAAACGGATCATAGGGATCAGTTGCATAAGAGCCTTCTGGTGCATTAAAGTTTTGAGGATCGTAGCCCCAATTATATTGCTTTGGTTTTTCATTGGTCTCATCAACCGTTTGAAAATCAAAGATCGGCAAAAGTTCCACATGCGTAACGCCTAACTCTTTCAAATAATCGATACCTGTGGCCGAACCGTTTGGATTAACTGTCCCCTCTTCTGCTACACCTAAAAATTTTCCGCGTTGGAGCATACCGCTATTACTACTGACAGTAAAATCTCTTACATGCATTTCGTAAATAACCGCTTCACTTGCAGAAGGAAATGGCGACATTCTCTTGCCCCAACCTTCTGGATTTGTTCTGTCTAAATCAACAACGACTGAACGTTGACCATTTACTGTAACTGCTTTTGAGTAAGGATCAACAGACTCCGTTACAGTCGAATCGATAAAAGTCAGTCGATAACGATAAGTTAAGCCATGCTGATCGCCTTGAAGTTTATGAGTGTAATATTTGAGGTCGCCACTCCGTGTCATTTTAATACTTTCTTTGGGACGTCCATAATAACCATCAAATAATATAAGCTCTACTTGCGAAGCAGAGGGTGCCCATAAACGAAATTCAGTAAAGTCTTTTAGATATAAAGCACCCAAGGGACCACTGTAATTACGCATATCCATAATATGCGTATCATGACTATATTCTTTTAATAAATTAATAATTTCAAGTGGTGACGTATTAGTTTCTGTATTCAAATTTTGATTTACACGTTTCATAATCTCACTTCCTAGAGCTCTTTGACGATTGCAATGATATACAAAAAAGCGAACATTACTGCATCAGGTTCAAACAAGTGCCAATTCAATCTAATAATTAGCTTAGTTTCAAAACAAAATACACATAATGTTCACCTACACGACTTGCTTAGTTCCAGTAACAAAGCAATAGGTTTAAATAAGGATTTAATACCTCTCCAATTTTCCAACCCATCCTCTAAGAGTTGCCTCCCTTTTACTATGAACTCACTAGCATAATACGTGATAAATAAATGCCTAAATACAACTTTAGGCTACAAACAGCGAATTCACTACTATTTAGTTATTGGTTGTTTTTTTACGATGACTGAGCTGACAGTATCTTTCATACCAAATATCAATAAACTCTGGTGAAAATGGCCCTTTTTTCTCATCTATCCAACGAACAAGTTCTTGGATATTATATTTAAGAACACGGTCAATTTCAGGTGGATACTGATATCTCCGTCCATGAATCTCATACTCATCAACGTCAAGCAAACGTTTCTCACCGTCAGGAAAGACTTTAATATCTAAATCATAATCGATGTATTTTAACGCCTCATTATCAATCAGATAAGGAGAAGCCAAGTTACAGTAATAAGTCACACCACGTTTGCGAATCATGGCCACAATGTTGAACCAATAATGCTTATGATAATACAAAAGCGCCGCTTCGCGAGTTACCCATCTGCGTCCATCGGATTCAGTTACTAAAGTATGGTCATTACAGCCAATTATGGATTGATCACTCGTTTTTAAAACCATCGTGTCACGCCAAGTTCGGTGCAATGAACCGTCATGTTTATAACTTTTAATAGTGATGAATTCACCTTCTTTAGGTTGTTTCATCACTTGACCCACTTTCTGTTTGTGTGTTTACGATACAGTCAATTAATGACCGATAACTCATACTGTTGTATTATAGCATAGATTTTATTTTATGTGTCATTTACGGCACTTTAAATCTCACAAATTGTAGTTGCGCTATAATTCATTTAATAGGATAATGAAGCTTACGAAGTGGAGTATATTTTGGAGGTATTTATGAAAAAGATTATCTATTTATTTTTGCTAATTATTGGAATTGCGGGTATTTATACATTAATTGACGCTAGACAACTAAAAGAAAGTCATTATTTACTCGAACAAGACACGATTACCGTAAACCTAACAATTGAACATCAGAATAATAAATTAGTGACTTACACCGCTATTACCGACATTGAGTTTTCAGAAGACGCTCGCGATGAAATGGTAGCGAGTGCTGAAGCTACAGTGGAGCAATTCTCAGGTTACTCTGGCGTGACAATGGCTAGTGAAATCGTAGATAACCATATGATTACAACCCAAACGTTAGTTTTCGATGAAATGGTCGCGAGTGAATTAGCTGATGAACCGAACTTAGCAAACTTTACAAATGGTGTCTTAAGTTTCGGTCAATTAGAACAGGCTTTGTTCCAACAAGGTTTTCAACCCGTTAAAGATTAATTAGCTAGTTATCTCAAGGTGCCCTCTTTAATGACGGCACTTTTTTTGTTTAATCCTTTTACAGGCAATCTTTCTCTTTCAATGTTTAAACTCGGCTTCTGAGTTTGATGATTGAAGCCCTCAATGTACAAACTCAACCCGCGAGTTTAAACATTGAATTAGAATTAATCAGAAAACCTCGGACGAAGCCGAGGACTTTAAATTCTGTTTAGCAGTATAACTTGATTATATCGCTTTACTTTTGTTGGAATACTTAACGTAGCTCAGCGAATTGTTTTCCATAGCGGTACAAAGGGCAATCCAACGTTACTAACAGAATCGCTTGCTCTGCCTATTAGTAAAGAAAGCGAAGTAGACAGTTTCAAGCCGATTGAGCTGGAAAAGCACGAACTTCAGTGAGGCTTTGGAAGCGACCACCGCCTTGGGAAAACAATAAGCTGAGCGAAGCACAAAGGCTATTAAATTACTCTAAAACATATAATCCTTATACCATAAAAATAACCGTATCAAGCGAGCTCTTCCTCACTTGATACGGTATTATTTTAGTCAACTGATTGACGGGTTTGTTGCATTTGATAATAGAAGCCTTTCATCTGCATTAAATTGTGATGATTACCTTGTTCAATAATCTTACCTTGATTCATCACCAAGATTAAGTCAGCTGTTTGGATGGTTGATAAACGGTGGGCAATTACGAAACTTGTTCTGCCTTCCATTAAACTATTAAATGCTTCTTGAATTAAAATTTCAGTACGCGTATCAATTGATGAAGTTGCTTCATCAAGAATTAGCATGTGTGGAACTTTTACGAAAATTCTTGCGATGGACAGTAATTGACGCTGCCCTTGCGCTAATGAATCTCCCCCATCCGTTACTAACGTATCGTAACCATTGGGTAATTGACGAATAAAATGATCGGCATGAGCAGCTTTCGCCGCTTCGATTACGAGTTCACGCGTTGCGTTCGGATAACCATAAGCAATATTATCATGAATTGTTCCTGACTTAAGCCACGTTTCTTGGAGCACCATCCCAAATTGAGCCCTTACAGACTCACGTGTGAAATCGGTGGTCGGTTGATCATCCAATAAAATTTGACCGCTATTTAAATCATAGAATCGCATCAATAAATTAATTAAAGTTGATTTCCCGGCACCAGTCGGCCCTACGATCGCAACTCGCATACCTGGTTTAACTGATAAAGTTAAGTCTTCAATTAAAGGTTGGTGCTCAACATAACTAAAGGCTACCTTATTGAAATTGACTTTCCCTTGGATTGTACTGTCATTCAATTTCGCATGGCCAGTTTCAACCTCATCAACTTGATCGATTACATCAAATAATCTTTCCGCACAAGCTAAAGCACTTTGTAATTCGGATAATACATTTGATATATCATTAAATGGTTTCGTATATTGGTTGGCATAATTCAGGAACGTTGTTAATTCTCCTACTGAGAATGTTCCCCTTAGAATTCGTACCGCACCAAAGAAAGTAATCACTGCATAGATCATCGCATTAATAAAACGCGTTGTGGGTGCTGTAATAGAAGAATAGAAAATAGCTTTCTGTGAATTTTCCATATACTCATTATTCGCTTTCACAAAATCTTCCGTCGTTTTTTCATGTGTATTAAATAAACGAACCAATTCCCCTTGTTGAATACTCTCTTCAACAATCTGGCTTTGAACACCACGCGTTAAAGTTTGGTAACGGAAATATTTATAACTTCTATTTGCGATAAAGCGGGCTACCAATAAAGATAATGGAGTTAAACAAACCACTAAAAACATCATCACTAAATCTAATTTTCCCATTGTTATGACCGTTACCACAATTGTTAGAATCCCAACTAAAAACTGGTTAAAAATCATGTTAATCCCGTCGCTTAGTTGCTCAGCATCGGTCGATATACGACTCACTAAATCACCAGTAGAGTGTTGATCAATATAATTCAAAGGAACCGAATGCAATTTATTTAAAACATCCTGACGAAGTCCTTGCACTGTTTCAAAGGTCATCTTATTATAAAGTAATGGGTTTAACCATTGAATGAAGGCATTCAATAGAATGACGATACACATACGCAATAGTATGGGTTTTAAATTATCAAAGTTAACTTGACCTTCTGCAATAACCTGATTAATGGCATTCCCTATTAAAACCGGGATATAAACAGTTAGAGCCACTTGAATAATGGCTCCAAGTAAAGATAAAATTAATAAATGTTTACGATTGAAAAGTAATTGGACAAGGCGTGTTAAGGTTGATTTCTGTTTAATGTTCGTCATCTTAATTTACCTCCAATACTTGTTGCGATGCATGAATTTCACGATACACTTCATTTTGTTCTAATAATTCCTCGTGACTTCCCACACCAATTTGCTTACCTTGTTCTAAAACAACTATTTTATCTGCCTGCCTAATACTGTTTGTACGTTCTGATACCATCACAATCGTCATGTCTTGATAGTTTTCATGCAAAGTTTTTAAGAAGTTAGACTCTGTAACATAATCTAAAGCTGATGTCGCAGCATCTAAAATTAATACTTTAGCAGGCTTAACTAAAGCTCGGGCAATCGTTAAACGTTGACGTTGACCACCAGAAAAGTTACGACCGAATGATTCAACTTCAGCATCTAATTGACCTTTTTTACTTTTAACAAACTCACTTGCCTGAGCAGCATCTAAGGCAGCCCATAATTCTGCTTCGCTTGCTCGAGGATTACCTTGCATTAAATTCGAACGAATCGTCCCTTTAAATAAAGTTGCAGACTGAGGAACGACACTGATTTGATTTCTTAGGTTTTGACGACTCGTCACATCAAAAACCCCCGTATCAAAATACAACTTCCCAGAAGTTGGGTCATAAGTCTTCGTTAATAAACTTAATAAGGTTGATTTACCAGAACCTGTACTCCCTGTAATACCAACAAAATCGCCAGTTTGAATCGCAAAAGATACATCCTCTAACGATGCTTCAGCTGCATCTGGATAAGTAAAGGCTACATCTTCAAAAACGATGGAGTCCCTAGTTTGAGCTGGCTCAGGATTATTGAATTCTGTGTCTTCTAATGGGCGGTTTAAAACATCAACTACACGATTAGCACTCGTTAAACCACGGTTTATCTGCATGACGAACATTGCTATTTTGACTAATTCGACTAAGATTGCTAGTAAATAATTGACTAGTGCAACTAATTGACCTTGCTGCAAAGTCCCCTCATTTACAAAGTGGCCACCTTGCCAAATAATCAGAAGTAACACAATATTCACGATTACATAAGTAAGTGGATTGGTAAAATTTGATAATTTACCTACCTTAATTTGATTAAAAGTTAAACTTTCATTTTGTTCTTTGAATTCTTGTTTTTCTCGATCCTCTTGTCTAAAGGCTCTAATGACACGAATGCCTTGAACCTGTTCGCGAGTCAAGGTAACCAAACGATCTAATTCTCGACGAATTTGAGCATGGACTGGTGTTGTAATATATAAAGAACCAACAACTACTACCGTTAATAGTAGGATCATGACAAGAAAATAACTGGTCATTCTTAAATCAATTTGCATCGCCATAATCATTGAACCTAATACAATAAAGGGTGATCTCAGGAATAATCTAAAGAAAATATTAATTGCGGATTGAATTTGGAAGATATCACTGGTCATTCTTGTCACCAAACTAGCTGGTGTTATGTCGTCGCGCTCAGCTTTCGGTAAATGAATAATGTGTTTGAATAAATCATTCCCAATGCTGCGTGTCACTCCAATAGCTGCTCTTGCGGAGTGATATTGGGCAGTAATCGAGAAAAGAAAACCTGTTAAACCAATTCCGAACATCATCGCAATATAACGAATCACATTGCTTACCTCTCCAGACGGGATGGCCTCATCGATAATGACTGCTACAAACATTGGTATTGTTAGTTCTAATAATGCTTCAATCAGTTTAAAAAAAGGACCGAAGAAGCTCGATAGTCGATAATTTTTGAAATGTACTAATAATTGTTTCATGACTTACCTCTTATACTGTTAAATTTTAATTTTGTTAAGCTTATTGTTGAAAATCTATAAATAGCTTTCCAATGCTTTTAATAATTTCTGCTGTAATGTCGACACAGGCAAATCTCGAATTTGCTTCGGAGATTGCCAACGCATGTTCTCGTTTTCTTGTAAACCAGCTTGATCAATTTTCATCATAAGTGGGACTAATTGAACATGCCAAACACGGTGGCTAAATACATGCTTAACTTTTGGAAGTAAGGTTAATGTGCTCAAATCTCCAAAAGGCATTAACTGCTGATTGATTGTAATCGAAGGTTCAGTCTCAAATGCATAATCATTTAATAGACTATTTTGTTCTGCCCACCAATCACTAAATGGCTCAATCAATTCTTCTTCAGAAACAGCCTCCATTACCACTGATTGTTCTAATAACGGGAAATGCCATAAGCCGGTTAATAATTCTTGCTCATCATGCTTTCTAATTAACCATTCACCTTGCAAATTTTGTACAACATAAGCAATTAATTGATGCTCCGTTGCTTTAACTTTCTTTTTCTTAACTGGATAAAGATGAGCCGTTCCATTCTGATAGGATCGATCAAATTCCTTTATGGGACTAGCTTCAGGATTTAAATTGGCTGGCGTCATAATAGTCGCTCCCATATCCATTAAGGCCTGATTAAAATCGCCTGGTCTTTCAGCATCTATCAATTGATATAAAATGGCTGCAAATAGTTTGCGTGACTTTGGCTGGCTAATATCCGCATCCAATTCAAATAACCTTGCAGTTACACGCATTAAGTTGCCATCAATTGCTGGCTCGACTAAACCAAAAGCGATACTACCGATAGCAGCCGCTGTATAAGGTCCAATTCCTTTAAGACTTAAAAGTCCCTTCATAGTTTGTGGCATGGCGCCTGCATAATCTGCCACAATTTGCTGGGCAGCTATTTGCATATTACGTACCCGCGAATAATAACCTAGACCTTGCCACAGATTTAATAAAGTTTCTTCCTCTGCATTCGCTAGCGCTTGAATCGTCGGTAAAGTCTCAATAAATCTTTCGTAATAAGGAATAACGGTCGCAACCTGTGTTTGTTGCAACATAATTTCGCTAACCCATATTTTGTAAGGGTCGTTGGTATTACGCCATGGTAAATCACGCTTTGTTTCATCGTACCAGGCTAATAAGGTTTGCCTGAACGCTTGAATTTTATCTGTTGACCAGTTTATATCGTATAGACTTGGGTCACCTTGAATATATGTCACACTGCTTCACTCTTTCTAAACTCATTTACTTATTCAAATAACGCTGAATGGTCTGCAATCCATTGATTAATAGCTTCAAAGTCAAATCCCTTGCGGTACAAAGATTCTTTCATTTTATTCTGTAAATCGTAACCAGAATATTTCTTTTGCCGGGTCCGCAATAATTTTTCAGCGGTTTTATTTAACAAGTCGCTTTCCCGTTCTTCTGCATCTTCAAATGAAAATTCTGTTAAGGAAGTTTGAACTAAATCGCGATCGAAACCTTTCTTGAGCAGATATTCTTGTAATTTATTCCTTAACATTTTTGGAGGTAAACTCTTCTTTGTTCGAATAAATTTTTCACCCAGATAGAATAAATTTTCAACTTGTTGGTCCTCTGAATATTCTTCTAATGCTGTCAAAATAGTCGCTTCTGTCAATCCTTTGTTCAAGAGTTCCTGCTTCATCAGACTAGGTCCCTTGCGATTAATTAAAGCATGCGTTCGTACATAACTTTGACCGTAAATTAAATCATTTAAATAATTTTGATCCGACAAGCGCTGAATAACACTCTGTATTAAAGTTTCGTCAATCACTGATTTCTCTTGACTATCTTCAGAATTACTCTGAGCCTCTTCTGAGTTAAAAGCTGGGATCTCTGCTAAATAATCTCTCATCTCCTTAATCGTTCTAAGCCCAAATGACAAGTAATGAATCGCTTTATTATATACTTTGTGATTATATTCCGCTTCTTTGATTTCTACTAATAAGTCTTCTGAAATTTGCTGACCTTTATAAAGTGCAAAATGAATCAGGATAGCTTCTGAAACTCCTATTAAAAATTTGTCTTCAACAAACAAAGAATAACGTTCTTTGTCTTTTTTCTGCCTTTCAATTTTAGAAATAATCATTGAGAACGTCCTTTCTTTTTATACTCTATTACCATAAGCTATATTTCAAAATCGTGCCAATGGAAAGACTCAAAATCTAGCCAAAATATAAATAAAAATCATAGGATTAACATTATATTTTATATAAAAACATTAGTCCTAAGTCCTCTATTATGTTACCATTAGTTAGCAACTAACCCAACTAGAATTTTAAAGCTTTATTGAGGTGATTTTTTGAAAACAGAATATAAAAAAATAGCAGAGGTAGCAGCACTAGCAGGTAGAATTATGCTAGAATCGCATGCTGAAAGCTATCGTGTTGAGGACACAACTCGACGCATCTTGCAGACAAGTGGGTTAAATATTACCGAAGTTATTACTTATACTACTGGTTTATTTATCACATTAGATGATACTGATCCTGAGATTGAACCGATTACTTTAGTCCGACGCATTACAGATCGCGGTAATCATTTAAGAAAGATTTACCGTGTGAATAATATTTCTCGCCAATTAACGAATCAAGAAATTAGTCTTGATGAGGCACGTGATCGATTAATGGTTGTCGACGAAGAAGAATATACAGTTTACAGCAAGGATATGGCAACTATGTTCTTAGTTGTTGCGTTTACAGTCTTATTAGGTGGTAATATTTGGGAAACCCTTTTATCCTTTATTGCTGGTGTTATCGTCGCCCTTTCAAGAATTGGTAAAGAGAAGATTGGTATGAATGAATTTATTTATGGGATATTTTCTACGACTATTACGTCATTTGTCATAACGTCCATTGTTCAATTACTTCCTTATAACCTTTCAAGCGATGTTATTATTATTGCCGCTTTGATGCCTCTCTATCCTGGGACTGCATTCACCAATGCAATTCGTGACATGTTAAAAGGAGATTATAATTCAGGTGTTGCTCGTATTGCAGATGCTTTAGTGGTTGCGCTCAGTTTAGCGCTCGGAGTAGCTCTGGGTCTATCTCTTGTAAGGGTGGTGTTATAAATGGGGTTTGTTATTCAAGTTATCGGTGCTTATATAGCGACCATCACCGCTGCTATTACCGTTGAAGCACCTAAATCTCTTATTATGAAAACGGGTATTCCTGGAGCTGCAGGTTATATTGTTTACTTATTAGCGATCGATTCGATGGATGCAAGTTTGGCAACTTTCTTTGCAAGTATTTTAATTGTTATTATGGGACAAGCGTCTGCACGCTACTACAAAGCGCCGGTAACAATTTTCTATATTCCCGCCTTCTTCCCATTAGTACCCGGTTCTGCTATGTATCATACTGCCTTCCACTTTATTAATGGTGATTCACAATTAGCTGCTTTGAGTTTCGTTCAAGCCATATTAATTGCTGGTGCAATTGCCCTGGCTATTTTTCTAGTGGACTCTTCACTTGAAATCTATAAATTCTTAAAGAATAAACGTGAACAGATATAAGTAATATTTATATAAAGTGAAAAAAGACTAGAAGAAGCAATGTGTTTTTGATATATTATAAGCATAAAATATTTAATGGAGGAATTTCCGTTGGATCAAACGATTGATTTAAATGTCGCTGTCTATGACGTCGTGAAAAAGAATCCTGAAGTGATTGATTTATTAGTAGAATTAGGCTTTAAGCCTTTGAAAAATCCAATGATGTTAAACTCAATTGGACGTACAACTACCATCAAAAAAGGGGCAAAATTGATTGGCCTTTCTTTGGATGAAATCAAACAAACTTTAGAGTGGAATGGCTATATTGTTAAAGACAATTAGTTTTAGAAACGCTGATATTCTTTCATGCAGTCCGTAATAATTGTTACTTTAGTCCATATCGATTGAGGAGTTAAACCATGTATAAGCACATCTTACTTGACTTAGATGATACAATTTTAGATTTTAATGCTAGCGAAACTTTCGCTTTTCAGAAAGTCGCTGAAGATTTAGGTGTCACCTATTCGGAAACTTTGTTAGACCATTATAAAATCTACAATCAAAGTTTATGGCATAAAATCGAGAAAAATGAATTGACCAAAGCCGAGCTGATGACGCAACGTTTTCCTGGCTTCTTTAGTCAGTATGGTATTCATAATCTGATTGGACAAGAGATTGATGACTTATTTCGAGATTACTTAGCAACTGGTGCACATGTAGTTCCAGGCGCACAACAACTACTAATCGATTTGAAAAAAGCAGGTAAACAAGTATATGCCGCTTCAAATGGTATATACACTACTCAAATTAGCCGTTTAGAACAAGCAAACCTAATCGAGTATTTCGACGAATTGTTTATCTCTGAAAAACTTGGTTATAATAAACCACATGCGGGATTTTTCGAACAAGTTTTCAAACAACTTGAACCGGCTTCATTTGATTCAAGTATTATGGTTGGAGATAGTCTTAGTTCAGATATTAAAGGGGCCAATGCTGTTAAGCTACCAGTTGTCTGGTTTAACCCTAATAATATATCTGCACCAAAGGATTTAACAATTGATTATCAAATCAGTGACTTAACGCATTTATATGACATCCTTGATTTATAGAAATTTTCCATAACATACAGAAAGGTTACGTGTTATGACGCTTTTGTTAGATATATTGCCTTTTATCTTAATCGGAATTATCGTTGTATCTGTTATTGGAATCATAGGCTTTTTAAAAATTCCGAAATTCCAACGTTCTGATTTACAAAATATAGGCATGCTTACTAGTAGTTTAGTCGTTATTCTATCACTCGTATTCTTATTACAATGTTTCCGAGGAGATTGGACTAGTTTTTAATGAAAAGGTAAACAAGAACAGTTATTGAGTTCGCTTGAGCGTCTCATAACTGTTTTTTTGTATTATAAGATTAATATCATTCAAGCTTCGCTTAGTAATCCAACAAAAGTAAGGCTGTATTATCAAGTTAAAACTTGTAAATATAATTTAATGGTTTTGGTCTCGTTCAAAGTTTTCTTGAAATATCAGATTATAGCTGATTAAATTCTGTCTATGTATCGATCATCTTATTGGTTTACCATGGCTATAGAAAATTCAAATGTTTAGGAATGTTATAAGTTAGTATTTTGACAGTGGTTGCTTTAAGTACGATTTACAAATTTGATACAATATAATGTTCACTACAAGTCAATTTGGTATACAATTAAGACATATAATGAAGTAGTTAGGCGGTGGCAAATGAACTTAAAATACTTAACGTATCGTTTAATCAGTTTAATCGTATTATTGATGTTATTCCCAATGAGTTCTATTAGCACAAAAGCAACCACAGCCACAATATGGCTGTTGACAGATATTCATCATTTTTCTCCTTCTCTCTTTGACGAAGGTAGTAAATTGCAAGAAATGCAAAATCAATCAGCTGGTGTTGACTTAAGGTATAGTAGTCAAAGATTGTCTTCCTTACTCCAACAAATAGAGCAGGAATCCCCTTCTGTTTTACTGGTTGCCGGTGATTTAACATTAAACGGAGAATATCAAAGTATGACTGAAATCAGTTTGTTTTTCCAAGCAGTTGAAGCGCTCGGAACTGATGTATATGTTATTCCTGGTAACCATGATATAAGTAATGCTTTTGCTTCGAGTTATATTGGAGATCAAATTATACGGACACAGCAAGTGTTAGCGAATGATTTTGAACAATTATTTGCGGATTTTGGTTATGATGAAGCAATCAGTCGAGATAAAGATAGTCTAAGTTATGTCATTAATTTAAATGATGATTGGCGCCTTTTTATGCTGGACTCTAATATTTATTCTAAAGGAGCTGCAATGTATGCTCCTAAAACCAATGGCAACCTTTCAAATTCAACATTAAACTGGTTACGAAAACAGCTAATTGACTTAGAAACTAGTCATCAAAAGGCATTGGTAGTGATTCATCACAATAGCTTAATTCATTTCTCTGCCCTGCATCAGCAATTTACACTTGATAATGCTGATGATTTACAGGAACTACTCGCAGAATTTAATGTGCCATTGACTTTATCTGGTCACTTACACGCTCAGCATATTACAACTGAACAAATAACAGAGTCAGCCAGCCTAACAGACATTGTAACCGGTGCTTTTGCTGTGTATCCTAATCCATTCGCTGAAATCACCATAGATAAACAACAATTTCAGTATGATTTTCGTACGTTAGATATGGATAGTTGGTTGGCAGATCAAGACAACTTAAATAAAGACTTAGTCGCTTATCATCAATATATGCTTGATTTGTTTAGCGCTACCTCCAATCAAGTCGCCTTAGATAATATAATTGTTGGACATGCTTATTCTGAAACCCAGAAACAGAATACTTTGGATATGTTTAGAGAAGTAAACTTAGCAACTTTTACTGGCAATATGCAAGCCGAATACACAGGAATTATTGAGCGCTATGGAGAGTTAATTGAGGAATTAGCCGAATATCAAAACGACTTTTTTATTTCAAATGTACTCGAAATGCTGGATATGCATACGGAAAATCATCGTCAACTTGATATCATTTGGTAAGTGTTGTTAAGCATAACCGGTCAGCGTAGCTGATACGACGATCAATAAATAAAGCGAAGTAGACAGAGCCTAGCCGATTGAGTTGGAAAAGCCCGAGCCTCACGCATACTCGTTAGGCTTTGGAAGCAACCACTGCCTTGGAAAACAATAGGCTGAGCGAAGTACAAAGAATGCTAAATCAACACTAAACTTTTAATTCTTATACTAAAAGAAAAAATAACCCAAGTGACTTTTCTAAATCACTTGGGTTTATCTTTATTTAATATCGATTATAATCTTCTTAAAATCGCTTGAAGGATATAATGAGCGAAATAATATACAGCTTTAGGTAAAGGTAATTTTTCTAAATTACGATAGGTATTCCAAGTTCTTTTTAAAGCGCCAATTCGATCACTTGAAATTGAACCTTCAACTTGTCGATAATAATTTAAAACTTTATCTAAACCGTAAGCTACCACTTGTCTTTCTCGCATTAACTTTAACCAAGTAGCAGTATCCTGTCCTTTACGCACGAGTGGCATTCTGAAATCTCCAGTTTGCATGCGATCAATCACTACTGTTGAACAGGCAATCGCTGTATTTTTTAATAAACCCGAGTAGTCTAGTTTTAAAGGCAACTTTACAGCATCCTTTACGACGACTCCAGATTCTGAAACTAGAGCAAAGTTAGTATAACTAAACGCAATATGTTGACTTTGCATGAAGTCTAATTGGTCCATCAATTTAGAAGGGGCCCAACAGTCATCACTATCAACAAAAGCAATATACTGTCCTCTGGCTGCCTCAATTCCTGCATTACGCGCTACAGCTGCCCCACTATTTTCTTTTAAATTTATAAGTTTAATTCTTGCATCTTTTGCTACATAATCTTCGACAATCTTAACACTATTATCTGAGCTGCAATCATTTACTAGAATGAGCTCCCAATCTTGATAGTTCTGATTAGTAACACTATCAATCGTTTCACTAATAAAACGTTCAGCATTATAAACAGGTGTTATGATTGAAACTAAATTCAATTGCATTTCTACTGACATTTCTTCACAACCTTTGGTAGTTCTTTTTAGTTAAATCACATGAATTATTTTAACTGGAACATGATATAGTTCCGCTAAAATTGCTTGTTCTTGATACCAAACTTTGTCAGTATGGTTACTATGAATTAATAGTACGATTTCTTCTGGTTTCACTGTAATTTCTGACAGTTCTTGTAATGCACTGACAATGAGTAATCCTTCGAAATCTGCATCAACTAGTACTGGTTGCATTACAGCTTCAGTATTAGTTTGAGATACGATTACTCGATTTTCCATAACCGGCACACGTAAAAATTCTCTTAATGCATTAGCATGATTTTCTTTTTGATGATCATATAGTAAATGGTAATTATCCACTGACCAAGCATAATCAAATCCATAAGTTATTTTCTTTTTAGCCAGTCTGAATAGGAAGATTAGTATTAACGTCAATATTCCTCCTACAATAAAACCTGCTACTCCATATATCACATAAGAAGGGGCACCTGGACTTTTAAATGGATTTAATGTTTCAGAAGTTGCGAGTGATTTATAAATTTCTAATGGCAGTAATTCATCTAAGGTTGGTTCCGTAATAATCGAAATCGAATTGTTGCCTAAAAATGCCAACTCTCCTTCACGTAAGATATCTGCATATGCTTGTGCAATAGCCAAGTTCTCTTCAGCACTTCTACCCACTAAAAATCGAATGGTAAAGATATTACTGCTTGAATCTCGGATACTTGCTAATCCTCCACGAAAGCCTCCGGTTTTATATAAGCCCAATTCTTTCTCTGCTTCACGCCACTGAGAAAATTCAATACCGGTTTTTTCTTCCACTTGCTTAATTATAGTTGGATTACTAAAGTACTCATCAAAGATATGACTATTTGTATAAATACTACCGTCTTCCATTGTAACAATCATTTCTAGCGAAGCGGGTGTTTGATTATAAACTTCTGTTAAATACTCATAAGCAACTTGCGTTTCCTCTTCAGTAAGCGTAGATAAGAAATAGCGCCCTCCCATTGCCAGAATCGCAACTAAAACTGCTCCTAGAATAATTCTCAAAATATAGTCTTTAACAAATCGCCATAATTCGCGAATAATAGTTAATAGGCTCATAGATATACCTTCTCTTTCCATTTATTTACATAATATCCAGATAGTTTTCCAACTACCTTTTTGTCACTGACGTTTCTTTTAAGCTCACAACATTTTACAAAACTAATAATTAATCCAAAAAATAACCAATGCCATTCAATTAACATATTATTGGCACTTGTTATACTTGCGAATATAAATATAATCATAAAACTAAACAGTACATGAGCTGAACGTGCGCTCGCTTTACTTGAACGTAACGCAAACTGATAAAGCCTAATGAGTAACAATCCATAAGCTAATACATAAACCAAAAATGCGATGAGTCCATGACCTACTAATATTTCCAACCACCAATTATGCATATTGACAATTAGTTGTTGTCCATCAGTTGTCCAAAAAGCATTTTCTAGCATCCACGTCTCAACATTACCTAATCCTACACCTAGTCCAAATGTTTCACCCAAAAAGAGTAACCCATTCCGCCACAAATTCATTCTTACAGTATCTCCAGATAATTGTTGATACTGATGACCAAAGTAAAACAAGTCCGTTACTTTAGTAATTAATGATGGTTTCAACCACAAGATGCTACTAACACCTACAACTGCAGTTAAGCCAAGCATAAGATAATGTTTAATTTTGAAATCTAGACGTATATAACTAAAAGCGTGAATAATAATAAAAATAAACAGACAGATTAATGATAACCTTGATCCACTGCGATAAATGAGATAGCTCGCCGCCATAAAACTAAGCGCATAGATTATTCTTCTCACATTAGAACGACTGTAATAATACATAATTAAGCACATTGCTATGTAAGCTAATAACATTGTCGCAAAGTCATTCTGGTTTTCAAAATGAGTAATCGGAATTCTCGTTCCGGGTTGCGACGTAAAAGTATGATACTTATCTAATTTATTTAAATCAGCAAATACATAGACGTTCGTAAGTATTTCGAAAAAGCCCCAAACAACTAAGCCAGTTGAACTAACCCAGGCCGCTGACAGTAATCTTTTCCATGTATACAAATCATTTACCCAAAAGTACAAAGCAATAATTCCAGACATGCCAATAGACATTAAAAATAAATGTTGGAACCAGCCTTTTAAACTCACCGCCCACAGTATAGAAGACGAGGCTAAAATCCACCAAGTAATAAAACAGACCAGTACGTTTGTCGCGGTACTATTCGCTAAAACTTTTAATTGTTGTTTAGGACGCGTCACTTGATAAATTAATAAGGGAATCGTACAGAGCGCAAATATTCGATAAATCGTCACTTGAGCAACTGGTGTTTGAATAGCAAATATTTCAGTACCTAGAAATACGCTACACACTAGTATCAATAAATAGACGTACATTTGTCGACCTATCCTTTCTTTAATATTAAGTGAAATCCCACTCATTCGGATTTTGTTTAATTGCTAGCATGTCTGTGACTGTTCCCCATTGAATAACTAAACAGATTAAGCCGATTGCAAACGTAATTCCGACACGATATTGAATGTCAAAAGCATTTAAACCAGCTGCAATTGTCATTAAAATAATTGTTAAAATTTGTTTGCGTTGACTAAAACCAAATCCAGTACGATTTGAGAAATAAGTTCTTGATAGATATAACATAATGTATGAACCACACGATGCAAAAGCCGCACCAATTGCACCATATTGTGGAGTTAACAAATAATTGATTAACAAACTTGGTACCAAGGCAGCTAAACTAACAAATATATTCAAATATGTTTTCCTTGAGAAAACAATTCCCAATGTTGTTGTTTCGGATAAAGCGTACATTAAATGTGGGAAACTTAAGAGTCCAATCAAATATTTAGAACCTTCATAGCCCACGAACAACATCACAATCGGTCTGAATACCAGTAAGCCAAAGAAAATAGCTGTTAAAATAAATAACAAAGCGTCACTAATAAATTTAAAGTGTTTAATATCTTTATCTTCTTCATACCAACGGTACGCAGTCGGAACCCAGAAACTTGCAAATGCAGTTTTTAATATTCCGATAATACTCACTATTTTCATAGCACCACCATAGACACCCAACTCACTTAACGTACTATAATTTCTTAGCATCGTGGTATCTACTGAATTTAGTATTGAATTTAAAGACGCTGATAACATGAGTGGAATACCAAAAAATAACATCGTTTTTAGTAACTTTGGATCTAATTTAAACTGACTTACATTCAAGAATGAACGATAGTTATAAAATAAAATGGCATCACCCAGTAATTGTCCGAATATTAAGCCAAATACGACAACTCTAAAATCTCTCATGCCAAATAATATTAATAGAATTGACACGATAAAGACATTAATTTTCAATAATACCGTGTATTTTGAATACTCGATTGCTTTTTCTTCCATTCGAATCGTTAATAAAATAAAACGTTCAATAACTGTAGCAAGCACCCATACGCCACTTAACCAAACAATATAAGTATACTCTGGACTATCAAACAACCAATTTGATATGGGACTAGCAAACATAATGGTTACCATAAACATTAAAATCCCGACAATCATCGGTAAAAAAGCTGCCTGTTGAAATAAATTTTGTTTATCTTTATAACGATTATATTCTCTCGTATAACTTTGATCTAATCCGATATACAAAAAATTAGGTATGTTAACAATTAATGTACTAAAAAGCGTTGAAATACCATATTCTGCTTCTGAAAGTAAGGTCGTTAGAATCGGTATCTGTATTAAGGAGATGACTGCTCCTAAAATTGGCCCTAAACTAAAACCCATCAACCTTTTTAAAAAATGTTTCATAAAGTTCTCCTATCTATATCAACTTATAGTCGATAGCTAGTTATCTCTTAACTACGAAAAGTATGACATAATTTGTACAATTATACCATAATCAGCCTATTTAACCACGGTGTCCTCAATGGTATTAATGGGCAATGCGACAAAATATCCACTTCTAACATTTAATATCGCTAAATGTTAGTAAGTGGATATTGTTTTCTGATTCTTAAATTACTCCGTTGCCGGTGGAGCGGTGTTAGCTTCAGGCGCAGTCGGTGGAGTTACAGATTCACTCGGCACTTGAGGAACTTCTGGTTCCACAGGCGGCTCAGGTAAATTTGGAACTTCTGATTCAACAGGTGGTTCAATTGGTTCGATTGGTTCGATTGGTTCCACAGGTTCAACTGGCTGAGATGGCTCTGGATTCGGCACTTCTGGCACAGAAGATGTCGGTGGCACGTAACTCGATTCTGGATAAGTAGGTGCAACAGGAACCGTATTATATTCATTTTCACGAATCGATTGTAAGGAATCTTGAGAACTTTGAAGTTCCGCTAATTGCTCACTGGTTAAACCGCTTGGATACTGATTTAAAACAATAGATAATGTTTTTGTCGCATTTGATCCGTTCTCACCAATTGGATCAATCAAATCCGCAAATCCTATTGGAGCTAGACCTGAGTGCTGGCGTATCTCGTTCGCAACCTTGACGCGTGAATTTAATGGAATATAGAAATAGAATATCTCATCTAAATACATATCTTCAAGCGATTCAAAGGAAATTGAACTAATATTCTCTAAAGCTGGAATATAATCTTGCGCGATACTTACTGCATTTGTTAAATCAACATTTGTTTGAACATTCGACGCCACTACTTTTAATATTTCAGGGTAAGTCGTTAAAGTATCTAATGATAATACCTTATCAATGACTGCTTTAATCACAATCTTTTGACGATTTTGGCGACCAACTTCTCCCTCTGGATCGTCGTAACGCATTCTAGCAAAGTTCATCGCTTTTAATCCATTTACCTCTCGAGTTTCTCCTTCGACAAATCCTGTTCCGCGGTATTCAAAAGTCAATGGACTTGTTACTTCAATACCACCAATCGCATCAATCAATTCGGTTAGACCGTCCATATTGATGACTGCATAATAATCAATCGGTACATCTAAAAAATCTTGAACTGTTTCAATCGTTAATTGAGCACCACCATATGCATAAGCATGATTAATTTTATCTGGTGTGTCTACACCGTCAATTAAAGTCATTGCATCACGAGGTATACTCAATAATTTTGTACTTTTTGTTTGTGGATTTAAGGAAACTAGTATCAGCGTATCAGATCGACTTACATCACCATTATTTTCCGTTCTTTCAACCGAACCGTCAGTACCAATTAATAACACATTTATTGGATCACCTTCGGCAATGTCAACTTTAGTTTGACGGATACTTTTTATTTCGACATCTTGTGAAACATTATTAAGTGTCTCATTAATATCATTCACTGCTTTACCAGCTACTGCGGCTGTTATTAATACTAACAGCACTAAGATATTACGGATTAGCTTCCAATAACTAAAGTTTCCTTCTGCGTTTGTAAAATATTTCTTCATGTGGTGCCTTCACTTCCCTACCTAGTACAAACGACAATATGGAATCACTGGCCTACTAGCTCTTGTAAATCTGATCGTGTTCGATCTAACCACTGTTCATTTATTTTTTCCCAAGGTGACTCATCGGCTTGATAATCACCACGTAAACTTATAACTGAACGTTGGTCTAGGTTTTTAATATAGTTTTCTCTTATAAAATTGAAAAATGTTTCATACTTCAAATCAGTAATTAACCAAGACTCTGCCTCATTTAATGTTGCAGCTAATTCGGTAATGCGGCTAACATTTGAAAACTTATCAAACAATGCGATACTAATTTGTTCTAAAACTTGAGTCTCTCGTTTACTGTGTTCCCATTCAGACTCATCTGTTTGAGCTTGCATATATAACATGACTTCGCGACTACTCATCTGTACTTCTTGATTGGCGGCATAAGTTTGATCACCTATTTGTATTGGGGACTCAATCTTCACTTTTAAACCACCTAATTGATCAAGTAGTGGTCGTAATTCTGATAATTCAATCTTTACTGTATGATGAATTGGAATTTGCAACAACTCTTCAACTGATTGCTTTATTTCCATTACATTGCCGTTTTTATAGACGTGGCTTAGTGTAACATCTTGCTGAGTATCTTTCAACAATCTTGACACATTAACTTGTATGCTTTGTTTCTTCGATGGATTAATGGTTAACGTTGTAATCACATTAGCCCTCTTCTCATCTAATCTTCCAGCGTGTCCATAGTCAACACCAACGATTAAAAAAGTCACTGTCTCATGATGATTGATTGGCGAATCTATCGGAGTATCGGTCTCTTTAAGTGATACATCCTCTACTGATGTTCGGTAAGCTTCACCAATATCATGATAGAGTGTAAATAAGTAGAAGAAAATTGCTACACCAATTATCATAATAATAAATAAACTCAAAATACGTTTCGTCAAAAAACGCTTTGGTTTTTGTTTCTTAAGTGTAGTTAACGATGAACTGGAATGTATATCTTTTCTTCTCACTAAGCAAACCTACCCTTTCCAACTATTGGTCATAGCCCTTAGGGTTATTCGATTGCCAGTTCCAAGAATCACGACACATATCCACTAAATTACGTGTAGCCACCCAACCTAGTTCATTTTTTGCATGATTAGCATCTGCATATGCAATATCATTATCTCCAGGTCTTCTATCTACTATTTCGTACTTTATTTCAATATCGTTAGCTTCTTCAAAAGCTTTTACTAAATCAAGAACGCTGTAGCCAATACCTGTCCCTAAGTTAAAGACGCCCACACCTTTATTTGCTTTATTGTGCTCTAAGGCTTTAATGTGGCCTAAAGCTAAGTCAACCACATGAATATAGTCTCTTACGCCAGTTCCATCATGTGTATCATAATCGTTACCAAATACACTTAATTTTTCACGTTTACCGATGGCTACTTGAGTCACATAAGGCATTAGGTTATTTGGAATTCCTTGTGGATCTTCTCCAATTCTACCTGACGCATGGGCTCCAATTGGATTAAAGTAACGTAGTAAAGTCACAGACCAATCAGAATCGGCCACTGATAAGTCTTTCAACATGTGTTCAATCACAACTTTTGTATATCCATAAGGATTGTTTGAAGTATCCGTTGGCATTTCTTCTAAAAATGGTGCCACGTTCTCAGTACCATAGACTGTTGCTGATGAACTGAACACAATACTTTTCACATTTGCTTTATTCATTTCTTCTAACAAAGCAACGGTTCCTTCTATATTATTATGGTAATACATCAACGGTTTTTCGACAGATTCCCCTACTGCTTTGTAACCAGCAAAATGAATAACTGATTCTACAGTATTTTCCTCAAAAATTTCCGCCATTTTAACTCGATCTAGTATATCAGCTTCATAAAATTTAAATGTTTTGCCTGATATCTTCTTAATTCTTTCTAATACTTCTGGTTTACTATTATAAAAGTTATCAACAATAATGACTTCTTGATTTAAATTCAATAATTCGACTACGGTATGGCTACCAATATAGCCCGCTCCTCCAGTAACTAAAATCGCCATGTTTGTTCCCCCTAAGTAAATGATTTATTATTTAAAGATTCACGTTGTAGTATACCATAATTTAGCGAGAGATTTTGTATTAGAAATATTAAATTTTGGATTTTATTACACTTAATTAATGACCGGATAATATAATATTGTGCTTTCTAATGTAAGCAAGTCTTAATTTTGTTATAATGGTAAAGATTAAAGTGAAAAAGTATGCAGAGCGTAAGTATTTTGTATATTTTGGCACTAATTTAAAAGTAAAGGAGGCGAAATTGTGGCAGATGCATTAATTATTTTCGCCAGCTTAACAGGTAATACGGAAGAGATGGCTGAGATTGTCGCCGCTGAGTTAGAGGCTAACGATATTAATGTTGAAATTTTAGACGTCATGCAAGCAGATGCTGAAGATTTTCTTGATTATGACATTTGTCTTGTCGGTAGTTACACTTACGGTGTGGATGGCGTACTTCCTGACGAAATGATTGATTTCCATGAAGAATTAGGCGAATTGGACTTAACAGATAAGATTTTTGGTGTGTTCGGTTCGGGTGATGATTTTTATGAAGTGTTCTGTGCAGCGATTGACTTTTTTGAAGATCAATTCAAAAAAACAGGTGCTACACAAGGTGGAGAAAGTGTAAAAATTAATCTGAATGCTGAAGAAGAGGATATTGAGCGTTTACACGCTCTTGCAGCTTCAATTGCTGAAAAAGCAGCGGATTTATAATAACTATTTTAAAAACAGAAAGAGGTATTGTATGACTTTAGAAAACTTTGACCAATTATTACAAAAATATGCTGATGTGATTATTCATAAAGGTATCCAAGTAGCGGCAGATGATTATTTATTAATCAATGCTGATATTGAACAAGCTCCCTTAGTACGTTTATTAGCTGAAACTGCTTATAAAGCAGGTGCTAAGAAAGTTAAAGTTACATGGGCTGATGATGCTTTAACACGTATTGGTTATGAAAATCAATCAGTTGAAACTTTAACAGATATTCCACAATATACAATCGATGAGTCAAATGACTGGATTGCAAAACGTGCAAAACGCATTTCATTACGTTCAAGTAATCCAAATGCTTTAAGTGGTATCGATCCAAGTAAAATCAGTGCTGCTCAAAGAGCTGCTTCTGAAGCTTTACAAGAACAAAGAATTGCGACTCAAGCTAACGTTGTGAGCTGGTTAGTCGTTGCTGGTGCTGGTCAAGAGTGGGCTAAATTAGTTTTCCCAGAATTGTCTACTACTGAAGAAAAAGTTGATGCGCTATGGAATGAAATCTTTAAAACAACCCGTGTTTACGAAGCGGATCCAGTAAAAGCGTGGAACGAGCATGAAGCAAAATTAAACGAAAAAGCTCATTTCTTAAACGAAATTCAATTTGATCACTTACACTATACTGGACCTGGCACCGACTTAAAACTTGGTTTACCTAAAAATCACATTTGGGAAAGTGCTGGAAGCGTAAACGAAAAAGGCGAAGCATTTATTGCGAATATGCCAACTGAAGAAGTCTTTACTGCTCCAGATGCAAACCGCGCTGAAGGTCATATTACAAGTTCTAAACCATTAAGTTATGGTGGTACAGTTATTGACGGTATGACATTCTACTTCGAAAATGGTCAAATCACTGATGTAAAAGCTGAACAAGGTGAAGAAACATTACGTAAGTTAGTAGAAGACAATGATGGTTCACGTTCTTTAGGTGAAGTTGCTTTAGTACCGCACCAATCACCAATCTCACAATCAGGTATTATTTTCTACAATACTTTATTTGATGAGAATGCATCAAACCACTTAGCAATTGGACAAGCTTACGCTACTTCAGTTCAAGGTGGAACAAAAATGTCTCAGGATGAGTTAAAAGAAGCCGGCTTAAACCGCTCTAATGTTCATGTGGACTTTATGGTCGGAAATGCTGAAATGAATATTGACGGTATAACAACAGATGGTAAAGTCATTCCAGTATTTAGAAATGGCGAATGGGCGATTTAATCCTCGCTATTTAGAAAAGGAGAAAAGAGCATGTCAAACTCTAAAAATACCAACAATCTAGAACAAGAAATTGCCAAACAAATCCAACAAATCGACCGACGGTTAGATCGTAGTGGATGGTTTTACTTAGTAGGAGTGTTGGTCATTTTCTTCCTACTTGTTTATTTGACAGTCACAATATTTAGTATTCCTACTAGTGAAGAAGAATCTACTGAACAAGCAGTTACTGAAGAACGCATTCAAAATTTGGAAAGTCGCGTTCTAGAACTAGAATCTTTACTTGAAGATTTTGAATAAATGACGTTAAAGAATCTATAAGGAGCAGCTATTCAGTGAAAATTTTACATATTAATTCTTATTTCCAGACATCTGGATTATTTAAACAACTATTCGATCGCCAAGTAAAAAGCGGTCATGAAATTGATGTTTATGTACCGGTTTCCCATCAATATCCCGAAGATCGTCTAGCGACAAATGGAGATTATACGCTTGTCAGTCGCAACCACAATCACTTGGACCGTTGGTTATTCCACTATAAACATCGCAAAATACATAAAGACTTACTTCAACACTATGATTTCCAAAGTTATGATTTATTCCATGCCCACTCACTCTTTTCAAATGGTTGGTTGGCATGGAAATTACATAAAGCATATGGAATTCCTTATGTTGTCGCAGTTAGAAATGCGGATGTGAGAACTTTTTTCAATCGTATGCCTTGGCTTCGTAGCATGGGCTTAAACATTATGAAAAATGCACAACACGTCGTTTTTATTTCAAGAAACTCATATAATGAAGTGTTTGAGAACTATATACCTCGTTCACTTCAAGAGCCTATGAAGAGTAAAACAAGTATTATCGCAAATGGCATTGATGATTTTTGGCACGAGAATGTCTACTCAGACAAACAACCAATCTTGCATCAACCATTAAAAATCGTTTCAACAGGTAAAGTTTTCCGAGAAAAACGCTTTGTAACTTTGGCTGAAATGGTTGGTAAACTCAATCATATTCTTCCAGCAGAACTGCATATTATTGGCCCTACATGGGATAAGAATACAGCAGAGCAACTAGAAAGTTTTTCTCATGTCATATATCATGGTTCTAAATCAAAAGAAGAAATGCGTGACTTATATCGCGAGATGGACATTTTCGCCCTTCTTTCTTTTCCAGAGACATTTGGTTTAGTTTATCCCGAAGCAATGAGCCAAGGTCTTCCTGTGATTTATACTAAATCTGAAGGCTTTGATAGCTTTTTTGAAAGTTATCGCGTAGGCGTCAGTGTTGAAAAAACAGATGAGATCGGTTTTACTGAAGCCGTTGAGTATATTGTAAACCACTACCCTAAAACCGTTCAGAATGCTCTAGAAGGTATTAAGCATTTCAAATGGGATGAAGTTAGTGCCAAATACGAAACACTTTATCAATCGATTAAAGAAACTCGTTAATATACTTCGGTTTAAAATAATTTTATAAAAAGGAGCTTGTATTATACTATGGTTAAAGTTAGAAAAGCAGTCATACCCGCAGCAGGTTATGGGACTCGATTCTTGCCAGCTACAAAAGCGATGGCAAAAGAAATGTTACCAATTGTCGATAAACCGACGATTCAATTTATCGTTGAGGAAGCGATCGCTTCAGGTATTGAAGATATTCTGATTGTAACAGGTAAAAGCAAACGCCCAATCGAAGATCACTTCGATGCGAATATTGAATTAGAAGAACACTTACGCCAACAAGGCAAACAAGAGTTGCTTGATTTGATTAAAGAAACAACGAATTTAAACTTATTTTTCGTTCGTCAATCTTATCCTAAAGGTCTAGGGGATGCAGTTCTTCAAGCTAAAGCATTTGTAGGTAATGAACCTTTTGTTGTCATGCTAGGTGATGACGTCATGACTGGTGAAGTTCCCTTAACTAAGCAGTTAATTGATGTCTATAACGATACGCACGCCTCTAACTTAGCTGTGATGGAAGTACCTCATGAAGAAACATCTAAATATGGTATTGTAGATCCTGAAAGAGAGATTCGTGATGGGGTATATAACGTTAATAAATTTGTTGAAAAACCTAATCCAGAAGATGCACCAAGTAACTTAGCAATTATTGGGCGTTATTTATTAACACCTGAAATTTTCGAAATCCTTGAAAATCAAGAGCCTGGTGCTGGTAATGAAGTTCAGTTAACAGATGCGATTGATACATTAAACCAAACTCAACGCGTTTTTGCGACTCGTTTCGACGGTAAACGTTACGACATTGGAAATAAATTAGGATTCCTAGAAATGAGTGTTGAATATGGACTAGAACATCCACAAATTGGTGATGATCTACGTCAATACATCATTGATTTAGGTAAAAAATTAGAAGCGGAAGATCAAACTTCTGTAAAAGCTAATGCTAAAGTAGTTTCAGAAACTGAGGAACTTGCAGAATAATTAATTTAATAGAAAAGCTCTCCGATTTTTCGGAGAGCTTTTTGTAATATAAGGGTTTATAAGTTCTATGTTGATCTATCAAGCTTTGTACTACGCTCTGCTTATTTTTTCCAAGGCGGTGGTCGCTTTCAAAGCCTCACGATTGTGAGGGCTTTTCCAGCTCAATCGGCTAGGTTCAGTCTAATTCGCTATGCTCAAAGTCAGAGCAAGCTACGCCGATTGCCTTTTATACCGCTTTGGAAAACAAGTCGCTGAGCTACGTTAAGTATTCCAACAAAAGTAAAAGTTATATAATCAAGTTAAAACTACTAACCGTATTTTAAAGACCTCGGACTCGTTAGAGGTTTACTCAATGTCATGTACGCTGCGCTCATCTTCGTGCTTTGCTAAGGGCTGTGAGAACTTGCTAGCCGATAGTCTCATACATTCGACTAGATTAGCATTTATTCTAGCCGATAGTCTCATACATTCGGCTAGATTAACTCTTTTTCTAGCCGATTCCCAAGGACCTTCGGCTAGATTAGCTCTTTTTTTAGCCAATTCTCAAGAAAATTTGGCTAATTGAGAATTTATTCTGGCCGATTGTCTCGAATCATCCTAGATTATCATTTATGCTAGCCGATAGTCTCATACATTCGGCTAGATTAATTCTTTTTCTAGCCGATTCTCAAGGACCTTCGACTAGATTAAGTCATACTCACTCACCCATTGTTTTTTATTGCAAGGGAATCAAGGCGGTGTCGTTCTCTATCGTTCACGACGAATCTATAAGAGCCTCAAACCTTTGGAATCGTGTCGATCAACCATACGACCGACACACCGCTTGCTCTAACTATCAATACAGAAATCGAATTAGACAGAGCCTAGCCGATTTAGGTGGAAAAGCTGGAACATCAGTGAGGCTTGGGAAGCGACCTCCATCTTGGAAAACAATATGCTGAGCGAAGTTTGCAGCTTGGTAAATCAACATAAAACTTATCATCCCTTATGTAACAAACAAAACAGCAGCGCGTCTCTTAATGAGATGCACTGCCATTCGTATTTTGAAATTAGTTTTGTGCTTTAATTAATTTTTGACTTTCTTCAATAAATGCTTGAATCGATTCAATCCCTAACTCTTCCATCCTTTGTGGTAAGCCAGCAATGACTTCAGGACAAACTAATGGATTTTTATAGTTGGCAGAACCAATTTGAACAGCTGTTGCACCAGCTAGAATCATTTCAAGGACATCATCTACAGTTTGAATTCCACCTATACCAATGATCGGAATTGATACTGCTTGAGCTACTTGCCTAACCATTCTTAAAGCAACAAACTTCAAGCTTGCACCGGACAATCCCCCTGTATTCCCACCTAAGACTGGCTGCCTTGATGCTAAATCGAAAGCCATACCAGTGATTGTATTAATCATCGAGATTGCATCCGCACCCGCTGCTTCGACTGCTTTTGCTATTTCAACAATGTCTGTTACATTCGGTGACAACTTAACATAGATTGGTAATGAACTGACGGCTTTACATTGAGCTGTTAGTCGTGCTGCTACTTCTGGACTTGTACCAAAAGCAACCCCACCTTCTTTGACATTTGGACATGATATATTTAATTCAATCGCTTTGACATTTGGCGCAGCTGTAATACGCTGACACATTTCAATATAATCTTCTTCCTTCGAACCCGCAACGCTCGCAATAATCGGCACATCAAACTGTTCTAGATAAGGTAATTTATGGGCTAACACCGCTTCAACACCCGGATTTTTCAAACCAACCGAGTTTAGAATACGATTGCCTTCATGATGATATTGCGGCTGGGGATTTCCAATTCTTTCCTCTAAGGTTGTACTCTTAATAACGAGGGCTCCTAATTTTCCTAAGTCATAATGCTTTGCGAAGTTTTCACCAAAACCAAAACAACCTGATGCAGGCATGATCGGATTTTTTAAAGCGATACCGGGTAAGTTTACAGCTAATTTTTTCATTATAATCGACTCCTTTTTACTTGGCTTTCCAAACAATTTTTCCATCAACTAAGGTTAAGACGCACATACCATAGACCTCATATCCATTAAAGGGTGTATTACTTGATTTAGATAAGTAATCTACTGGACTGATGACGTAGTTGGATTCCAAATCGAAAACTGCTAGATTCGCTTTGGCACCAACTTCTAACGTTTGATATGGCAATTTAAACACTTTGGCAACATTTTTACCCATTCGACTCAATAAAAATTCTAACGTCATACGCCCAGTTTTGACAAAATACGTATACATTAAAGCAAATGATGTCTCAATGCCAACAATTCCGAACGGTGACTTTATAAAACCTTGTGACTTTTCAGCTTGAGTATGTGGCGCATGGTCAGTCGCAATAAAATCTAAGGTTCCATCAAGTAATCCTTCGATCAAGGCCTCTTGATCGGCTTTACTTCTCAAAGGTGGATTCATTTTAAATACAGCATCATCATGCGTAATATCTTCTTCACATAAAATTAAATGGTGAGGGGTTACTTCACCTGTTACGTTCACTCCACGTCTTTTACCTTCACGAATTGCCGCAACTGACGCTTCAGCCGACACATGACATACATGGTAATGAACACCTGTTACTTCAGCTAAATGAATATCTCTTGCAATTTGGCTACTCTCTACAACGTTTAGTATGCCAGGCAAACCTAATTCTATATTCTTTTTACCTTCGTGCATGACTCCACCAAAAAGGAGGCTATCATCTTCTGTATGCGCCACGATTGGTTTGTTTAATTTAGCCGCTTCTTTCATTGCTAAGTACATAGTACCCGCGGTTTGAACACCAACTCCATCGTTCGTATAGGCAAAAGCATCAATGCCTGACATATCAACTAATGTTTCAGAGTGTAATTCTTCAGTAATTGGAGCATATTGTAAGACATTTACAACTGCATCTTTCTCAATAATGTCTTGAATAGCTGCATATTTTTCTGGAGTATCTGGAACAGGATTTGTATTCGGCATAGCCGCTACAGTGGTTACGCCTCCTCGCGCTGCTGCTAAAGAGCCTGTTTTGATTGTTTCTTTATCAGTAAAGCCAGGTTCTCTAAAATGCACATGAATATCAATCAAGCCTGGAGTAATTAATTTCCCAGCTAAATCTACACTTTTTTCAAAATTTCCAGGTAAAGATTGACCAATCGCGGTAATTGTTCCCTCTTTAATCACAACATCGACCACTTCTAAGTCATTACCATTAACCAGTCTTTTACCATTTCTCAGAATTAAGCTCATCGTATCTTCCTTTCAATACCCATTCTAGAATCGCAATTCTTGCATACACACCATTACTCATTTGCTTTACAATTCTACTTTTCTCACATTCTACTAGTTCATCTGCAAGTTCAACATCCCGGTTAACAGGAGCAGGATGCATAATAATCGCTGAATCTTTCATTGTTAAAAAGCGTTCGCGAGTTAGTCCATACTCTTGGTGATAGGCTTCTTTAGTAAAGTCCTGTTCCGATTCATCATGACGTTCCAATTGCACACGTAACATCATGACGACATCTGCTTCTCTGACTGCATCATCAACACTCATTAATGTACCGTAACGCTCAAATGTACGATCAAAATAAGCCTGTGGTCCGGCAAAATATACCTCTGCGCCTAACTTGTTTAACATCATCATGTTACTCATGGCTACACGCGAATGACTAATATCCCCAATAATCGCTACTTTTAATCCTTTGAAATATTTGAACTCTTCGTAAATCGTCATGATATCTAACAATGACTGAGAAGGATGTTGACCACTCCCGCTTCCGGCATTAACAATTTGGATATTTAAGTTCATCAATTGATCCATATATTTAGGATCCGGATGACGAATAACTGCGACATCTACTCCAATTGCTTGCATGGTTAAGACCGAATCATAAAGGGTTTCGCCTTTCTTAACAGATGAACTGCTGACTTCAAAATTCACTTGGTGCATGCCAATTTTATGCTCTGCCATTTCAAAACTATGTTTCGTACGTGTACTGTTTTCGAAAAACATATTAACCGCTGTTCGATCACTACGAAACGTATCTCGTCCGTATTTAAAATCGAGCGCTCGTTTCACTAACATCATAAATTCTTCATTGGTAAATTGATCTACTGATAAAAAATGTCTCATAACATCCTCCTAATAACCTAAAAAAAGTGCGTCCAATCCCGAGACTGAGCGCACCTAAATAGGCTGTTTCGCTTTTGATCTCTCGGATCTAATTAAAGTGAAATAACGATTGATTAATGAATGATAACTTGATCAACTTGATCGAGCTCTTTAACATGAACACTTACGCGTTCTGATTTTGATGTTGGTATGTTCTTACCGATATAATCTGGACGAATTGGTAATTCACGGTGACCACGATCAATAAGTATGGCTAAGGAAATCTCTGAAGGACGACCACGATCAATACAAGCATCCATTGCTGCACGGATAGATCGACCCGTATATAAAACATCGTCTACTAAAATAATTTTCTTACCCGAAAAATCTGATGCATCTGCCGGTGCTTGATAACTACTTTTAATATCATCACGATAAGGGCGAATGTCTAAGCTCTCAACGATGACTGCTTCTTCTAGTTGTTCTAATTTAGCTGCTAAGCGTTTTGCAATGGGTACACCTCGCGTTTCGATGCCGACTAGGATAATATTCTCCACACCACGATTTCGTTCGATAATCTCGTATGCTAATCTTGTCAGTGCACGGTTCATTTCCATTTCATTCATTACAACTTTTGCCATTCTAATCCTCCTCAATTTTCCTACCAAAAAAAGACCTCTCCTTTTACTTGCTCGCAAAAGAAGAGGTCTGTCCGATTCGACAAATTGACCGTCTAAATTCCTTCTTCGCCTCTCTGGACGCAAGTTAAAGGTTTTATATTAATTTCATTATAACTGATTCAAAATGATATGCAAACGTATTTTGTAAATAGTTTGTATTTAATCATTGATTGTTCAGGTTTAAATATCGTCTTGATTTGTTAATAAGATTGGACCTTCTTTAGTAATTGCTAAAGTATGCTCGTATTGAGCGCAATAACCACCGTCACGAGTTCTAGCAGTCCAGCCATTTGCGTCCATGTTCATTTGCCAAGTCCCCATCGTAATCATTGGCTCGATTGTAATCGTCATGCCTTCTTTCAAGCGCAAACCTTTACCTGGTTTACCATAATGAGGAACTGCTGGTTCTTCATGAATGGTTGGGCCTAAGCCATGTCCGATAAAGTCACGAACCACTCCATAACCTTTTGCTTCTGCAAATGTTTGAATAGCATGACCAATATCTCCGATTCGATTACCAATAACGGCTTGTTCAATTCCAAGCATCATGGCTTCATGTGTATCTTTCATTAATTGTGCATGCTCCGGTGATAATTCGCCGACTGCATAACTCCAACAACTGTCAGACAGACCACCATTTAGTTCGATACAGAAATCAACTTTTACTAAGTCGCCTGATTTCAAAACGCGATTTGTTGGAAAACCATGACAAATTTCATCGTTAACACTTGTACACGTCGCAAACTCATAACCGTTATAGCCTATTTGAGAGGCGATCCCACCTGCTGATTCAATTTTTTCTTGAACAAAACGATCAATATCTAATGTTGTGATTCCTGGTTTAATGAAATCTCGTAATTGGACATGAATACTTGCTAATAATTTACCCGACTCATGCATTGCTTCAATTTCTCTAGCTGATTTTAATGTAATCATAAATGCTCTCCTTATTCTTTCAAAAACTCTCATCGTGCTCGCCAATTAATACGGACATAGCACGCATCCTTATCTTTGCTCTTATTACGAATCACTTGATAAGTTTGTAGTGACAGGTCTCCCTGTGCTTCATTATTCATTATAGACGCATCTGGTAAATATGCAACTACCTCTGCTTCCTCATCAAAGCGTAATTCACTACCATATTTGACTTCAATTTTAGCTACTTGATACTCATTATTATATTCTGCTGGCAACATTTCATGGCACCAACGAATATAAACTTCATTATTAACGTGTTGGTTATAGTCAATGTCACTTTCAACAATTTCGCGTGCTTCCACGTGTTCTGAATGAAATGATTCTGGCACACGTAATTTATCAAACTGATAGACAACACTCGTATCAACCGCATCAACACTCACTAACCCTTCAGTGGCGATACGACTCATTCTTCTCGTTTCTAAATTAATGACTGCATATTGACTGAGGATAGTTAATAAAAGTACATTCGCAAACGTTATTTCAAATTGTCGTTTAACAAAGAATCGATTCACTTCAATAACGCGAGTAGTGACCTTTAATTCATCATTCAATTCTGGTAATCGTTCAATCTCCACAGCTGTTTGTGTAATCACCCATGATTCATTCGTTTTCAATAAGGGCTCTTCCAAATAATTATTGATAACACGATCATGTTGTCCAGCTGTTTCTAATGCAATGGATAACAAGCGCGTGATATCGATTTTGTTTGGGAATTTCTCTAAGAAATAATCGTTTGTTACAGTATAGTTTGCTGAAAATTGGTTCAATTGAACTCTTTCTAAATCAGTCATTTTACAAGACCCCTTCCGTTTACACGCTTACTATTATAGCCAATTTTAGAGAATTATGAAAGATTTTGTAAAACGTATCAGAAGAACGATTCAACTCCTTAGGTCTTTTCATCAATCCTTCCGCCAAAATACTATTAAATGTTTCAACATTTAAAACACAAAACACCTACTTAATCCGAAGAGTAAGTAGGTGTTTTACTAAATAATAATATTATCTTTTTTGTCGTAGTACAAAAGATACAACGGCTATCAATATAATTGCTCCAAGAAGAGAAGGTATAACTGCAAAATCGCCTACGATTGGTCCTAGATTAGGGAAAATCATATTACCAATCCAAGATCCTAAGAAACCTGCTACTATATTACCGATTACTCCTCCAGGAATATCTCTACCCATGATCATACCAGCTAACCAGCCAATTACACCACCAACAATTAATGACCATAACCAACCCATATTACTCACCTCTCTGAATTTTTTTTTTACAAGGCAATGGTTTATCGCCTTGCTATAAACTAATTATAATAAAACATTTCAGAAATAGCTAACAATATACCTTTAGTACTCTTTAACGCATGGTCACAAACTCTTCTGCTCCAGTTGGATGAATGGCGATGACTGAATCAAACTGTTCTTTGGTAGCTTTCATTTTCATAGCGACACCAAATCCTTGAATCATTTCATCAACACCTTCACCAATGCCGTGTAAGCCAACAACTACTTCATCAGGTCCTTGGCAAACTAATTTGAAATAACAAGGTTCACGGTGCCAAGAAGCTGAAGCATACATTGAAAAGAACTTATTACGGTAAACTTTAATATCATCTTCCCCGTATTCTGCTACCGCTTCTTTTTCAGTTAAACCAATCGTTCCAATGGCTGGGTGACTGAAAACCACAGTTGGTACATTGATGTAATCAATCTCTGAAGTAGTAGCGTTGTTGAATAGAAACTCTGATATTTGACGTCCAGCTCGAATCGCTACTGGTGTTAAATCAATACGATCAATCATATCACCAATCGCATAAATATTAGGTGTTGCCGTTTGATGAGCATCGTTCACTTTAACTGTTCCATCTTCATTCAACTCAACTTGAACGTTTTCTAAACCTAAATTTTCAATATTAGCTTCGCGACCAATTGCCATAATTACACGATCCACTAAAAGCTTTCTTTCACCATTTTGATAACAGGCTATTTTACCATCCTCTTGGCGATACTCTTCAAAATTTGTATGAGTATGTAGCGTTGGGCCATTAGCAGCCATCGCTTCTACTAAAGCATCACTAATCATATCATCGAAGCTCCGTAATGGTCGATCATGCCTAACAACTAAGTGCGAGTCTACGCCTAAACCATGTAACACACCTGCTAATTCAACCGCAATATAACCTGCTCCAATTACCGCCACAGATTCTGGTAACGTTTGCCAGTTAAAGAAATCATCTGAAGTATCCGTTAATTCGACTCCTTTTACATCTGGTAGACTAGGACGGCCTCCTGTTGCTAGGATAATATTCTCGGCGTAAATAGTCTCTCCATTAACTTCGATTTCATGACTATTCAATAAACGTGCATGTCCTTCGAATAATTCAACACCGTTCTTTTCGAAGCGTCCAGTATAGCCAGCACGTGAGCGCTCGACATAGCCATCACGAGCTTTTAAGAATTCAGAGTAATCAAAACTCACATTCTCTGCTTTAAAACCATAGCCCGGACCATAACGGTGAATCGCTTCATTTACACGTGACGCATACCAAGATACTTTTTTAGGTACACAACCGCGATTGACACAAGTACCTCCAAGTAAATCTTTCTCAATCACCGCAACTTTTGCACCATACTCAGCCGCACGATTCGCTGCCGCAATCCCACCACTACCGCCACCAATTGTTACTAAATCAAATTTCTTCATTTAAATACCTCCACTATTGTTCAAATTTCTCTAACCACACACAAGCCAGGGTTTGGCTTGCAGGTATTACTGCCATTGTTCGACCGTGATTGTCATAAGCGCGATAAAATAATTTACCTTGCTCATTGTAACCAAATGCATAAACCAACAACCAATGATTGCCATACTTGCTTCCAAATAAACGCGTGGTCCCTACTATGACCGGTTGAGGTGCTTCTTTAGACAATTCACGAATGACAATCGGATTGCTTATCATATGATAATGCGCTTCATATGTTTTATCCTCAGCAAGTAAGTCATTTAATCCATTCTTTAAATCCCAAGCAAAAGTACCGATATATGCCTGACGATTTTCAATTTTAGGTTTTAAGGCGGTTAATAGGAGTTCCATATCTAACTCGTAATCTCGATCTTTATTTATCATATAATGTACGAGAGCTGCACTAACATAAGTACCACAAATACCAGGCTTTATTCGATTAATATATTTTCGATACGCTTTAAATTCTAAAGGATTTAAACCAGTCCATTCTTTAGGATGGTCTTTATAACTATAATTTTTCTGCCATTTTATTTTTTTCATCATTCAACCTACTTTTGTCTCGATACCTCTATCTTACTACAAAACTCTCGAATTAAGAACATCCATGCTTAATATGAGAAAAACCGGTCTAGTTTGAGGCTCTTAAATCCGATTTAGATGTTTTACTTTAAAAATTTCTTGTTACTTTTGTGGAAATATTCAACATAGCTCAGTGACTTGTATTCCAAAGCGGTAAAAAGGGCAATCGGCGTAGCTTGCTCTGGCTATTAATAAAGAAAGCGAAGTAGTCAGACCTTAGCCGATTGAGCTGGAAAAGCACGAACGTCAGTGAGGCTTTGAAAGCGACCACCGTCTTAGAAAACAATAAGCCAGCGTAGTACAAATCTTGACAAATCCACATAAAGCTTATAAACCCTTATGTTACAAAACAGGCCTCTACAGCACTAGGCTATAGAGACCCTCATCAATCGATTTAAACTTAGTAAGCTTTTTGCTCACTTACTTTCTCATGAACTAATATGGCTGTTTCATAGTAATCAAGCAAACTTCTAGTTGCTCTTTCCCAAGAAAATTGCTCTGCTTCTCTTCTAGCTTGCAGCCCAATTTTTTTCAACAATATAGGATGGTCCAAATAGTCTAATGATTTCATCAAACTCATTTCGTTATCTGCTTCAAATATAAATCCTGTTTCACCTGGTTTAATCTGTTCTAACGTTGGTCCATTCTCAGCCGCGAAGACTGGTAAACCTGAAGCCATTGCCTCAGAAATAGACAAACCAAATGTTTCCGAAATAGATGGGAAGATAAAGCCGTCTGCTGTAGCAAAATATTTTGATAGTGCTTCGCCATGTTGAAAGCCCACAAAGCTTGTCTTAGTTCCTTCAAAGAGCGTCTCTAAATTCTCGCGTTCTGGCCCATCTCCGACAATGACCAAGCAAATATCAGTTCGATGCTCAAAAATCACTCTTAATTGTTCAAGTCCTTTTTCTTGGGCTAATCGACCGACATAAACGAGTAAATGTTGGTTGTCTAAATTAAACGTTAAAGACTGATATAGTTTTTCATCAAAAAAATTAGGATGACGTGCTTCTAAATCAATTCCGCGTGGTAATACTCCCAGAGTGGGAATTTCTTGTACAAGCAATTCATTGCGTAAAGTTTCAGAAACAGTAATATTTACATCGGCCATACGATGCCAATGAGCAATGTACTCCCACAGTATCGGCTTCAATAAAGGCATGCGATAATGATCTAAATAATCCGGCAAGTGTGTATGATATGAAGCCAGTAAAGGAATGTTTAACTTCTTTGCGTAATGCACAGCGGATGTCACCATTAAAAAAGGATTAACCGCGTGAACCACATCTGGATTAAACTCTGTCATTATTTGCTTTATTTTCCTTGAAGGCATCCCCCAAGGTCGCGAACCATACAAGGGAAAACTTATAGTATCCATTCCAATTACAGGAATGCCACAATAGTCATCAATTCCAAGATCTGGTGATATGATCAATAATTCGTGTTCTTGTTTTTTCATTATTTTTATCATGTTCGCAAGTCGTGTGCAGATGCCATCAGTTGCAGGGACAAAAGTTTCGGTTACGATCATAATTCTCATAATGACACTCCTTAATTCAATACGGTTTAATCAATGATGCCTACCTATTTAGTATAAAAAGCTTACATTGATTTTAGGGCGTATTTTATGTAAAGTTTGTGTAAATTTCGTTTAATTGCTAGTGCGACGCTTACCTTTGTTTTTCGTATCACGTTTACGATTTTTCTTTTTCGCTTTAACTGCTTGCTGAGGTGCTGAAGTTGTGTTTCTAGCTGGTGCAGCTTTCGAACGTTTTACTTCTACAACGTCTTCATCCTCGAACAATTCATTCGCTAACATATTACGTTCTGTTGCATCCACAAATTGGGCTGCATAGACAAAGCGTTCAGTTAATTCAATTTGTTTTTCAGACAGGATATTCTCTAAATCTCGATGTTCTTGTTCATTAACCAATGAAATAACTTGCCCATATTCACCCATACGACCTGTTCTACCTGAACGATGTAAATATGTGTTCGCATCACTCACACGATTATAATGGATAACAAACGGTACGTTCGCAATATCAATTCCGCGACTAGCAACATCGGTTGTTAATAAATACGTCAGCTTTTTCTCCGCAAATAACTTCAATGCAGTTTGTCTTTCTAACTTATTTAATTGTCCGTGTAGTAAACCAACTTTAATGTCATCATGTATTAGACGACTCGCAACCGATTCTAACTCGTTAACCTGCTCAAAGAAAACTAAAGCTTGCATATCTTCAACTTGGGCTAAACGTTTTAATTGAGTTAATTTTTGACGGTTTTGTGTCAATAAATAATGATGTTCGATATTTAATGTCTGATGATCTGTATCACTGTGAAGTAATTGGATCGCCCCCTCACTTTCCATCATCATTTGACGTAGTTCATCGCTAACTGTTGCGCTGAACCAAACATAGTTTGTATCACGCATCAATTTTTTTTGTAAATCTAAAGCTGCTTGGCGGTTATCACGGTGCCAAATATAATCTGCCTCGTCGAATACAACTGTTTTAACTTGATGTAATTTAACTTTATTAGACTTACTGGCTAACTCTAATAATCGACCTGGTGTCGCAATTATCATTTCAGGCTTATCTTTTAATGCATCTTGTTGACGTTTAAAGTTCGCACCACCAAGAATGATTTGCGTTTTAATCCCAAGTGGTTTCGCCCATTCTTCAGCAACTGTTCCAATTTGCTTGGCCAATTCCTGCGACGGTGCAATAACTAATGCCTGTAATTCTTTATTAGCTTCCAATTTATTTAGTATTGGTAGCAAATAGGCTAAAGTTTTCCCTGTCCCAGTTGGCGAAATCGCTATAAAAGATTCACCTTTATTTAATGGTTCAAACACTCTATTTTGAATAGCTGTTGGAGCTGGAAAAGCTTTTTGCTCCCACAATTCTTTTAATGGTGTTTTAAGTACTTCAGTAATCACTTATATAATTCCTCTCTTTTAACACAACTACATACTGACTAAAGTAAGTTAGCTGACTTTCTAAGCATCTCCATCACTTGAGCTACTTGTAAACTTAATTGCTTCCAACTCTCATACTTAAGTTGTTGATGCATTTCATCAGACTTATTAACTGCCTCAGCAAAATTTAGCATCTCATCATACATTGGATTTGCTGGTTGATAATCAATAATTTGAACTTCTTTTCCTGCTCTATTTACTAGTTGAACATCGTTCATACGCGTAATGTCACGTATAACGACTGTTTCATCGTCTAAGTAAATTTCACTCGGCATAACTGAATGTACCGCTTTTGACACAAAGATCGAGACTAACTGATCTTCATAACTTAGAATAATTGTCCCAAATAAATCGACTTGATTAGCTCCCGTTACGGTATGATAACGAACGCTCTTCGGTAAGCCGAATAAATCCATAGCAACATACAAAGGATAAACGCCCATGTCCATAATCGACCCACCCGCAAATTCCGGACTAAAAATATTTGGTACTGTTTGATTATGTTCTACCGCATCCAAATAAGCCATATAACGTGATGAATACTGACCAATATTAAAATTAGCGCCTAAGAATGGTTGTTCCATTTCTTCTCGTTTAGTCATGACCAATTGTCTGAAGCGTTTATAATTACGATTTTGATAATGAAGTGCTGCTTCAAAAATTAAAACGCCATGCTCTTTTGCTAAATTATGAGCGTGGTGCCATTCTTTTACTGACGTAAACAACGGTTTTTCTACAATAATATGTTTACCAGCCTTTATCGCTTGAACTGCTTGCTCATAATGTAAGCTATTCGGACTTGCGATATAGACGATATCGATTTCTGGATCATATAGTAAATTGTAAATTGAATCTGTGTAATAGTCAGCTTGAACTTTCGAAGCAAATTGCTTGCCTTTAGCTGCGTCTCGCGAATAAATACCTTTAATATGGTATTGTTGCGTTAAACGTGCTGCATCAATTAATTGCTCAGTTATCCAAGAAGTTCCAATAGTACCTAAATTTAACATAGTGATAACCCCTTTAATTGCTTCACTATCAGAAAAAGCGACGATTGCTTATTTTCTGATAGTGAGCGTTAAAATTATTTAGTTTGTAATGCCTCGTCCGAAATTCCATTTAAGTACTCTCGGATTGTTTCAATGACTGCTGTTAAACTGCCTTCTTCAAATGGCGATTTTAAATTAGCTGTTTCAACAATTTGTAAGAATGATTGGGTTCCACCTAAACGACAAATATTCAGATAATCTTCCCAGGCAGTTTCATCTTGATCGATTTGTGTTCTCTTCCAGAATTGGAACGCACACACTTGTGCCAATGTATAATCAATATAATAGAACGGTGAAGCAAAGATATGTCCTTGTTTCATCCAGAAACCACCATTTTCAAAATACGTATCCCCATCATAATCTTTCCATGGATTATACATTTTCTCAAGTTTACGCCATGTTTGGCGACGTTCTTCGGGCGTCATGTTAGGTTTCTCATACACCTCGTGTTGGAAATGATCGACTAAAACACCGTAAGGTAAGAAAGTAACACCACTTGCTAAATGACTATATTTATATTTGTCAGTCTGATCTCCAAAGAATAGTTCCATCCAAGGCCAAGCAATAAACTCCATACTCATTGAGTGAATTTCACAACTTTCAAAAGTTGGCCAAATGACTTCTGGCGTTTCAATCCAACGTGATTGATAAACTTGGAAAGCATGTCCAGCTTCATGCGTTAACACATCCACATCGCCTGAAGTACCATTAAAATTTGAGAAAATATAAGGAGATTTATAATCAGGGATATAAGTACAGTATCCCCCTCCTTGTTTTCCTGGTTTAGTCACTAAATCAAGTAATTCTTTTTCCACCATAAAATCAATAAATTCACCAGTTTCTGGTGATAATTCATGGTACATCTTCACACCACTTTGAACAATTTCTTCTGGTGTCCCGATAGGCTTAGCATTACCATCCACGTACTCAAGATTTAAATCATAATATTTTAAATCTTCAATACCAATACGTTTAGCCTGTCTTTTGAAAATTTCTTCCGAAAGTGGCACAACATGCTTCAAGACTTCTTGACGATAAACCTCAACATCTTCACGATTATAATCGAGGCGGTTCATTCTTAAATAACCAACTTCAACAAAATCTTTAAAGCCTAATTCTAACGCAATTTGATTTCTTGTTTTCACTAATTCATCATAGATACGATCCAATTCAGCTAGATTATCACTAAAGAAATTAGAACTTAACTGTGTCACGGCTTTTCTTTCATCTCGATCCATTGACTGTTGGAAAGCTGCTAAACCAGATAAATTATAAGTCTCACCTTTATATTCAATTGCAGCAGAAGCTAATAATTTACTATACTCAGTTGATAACTTATTCTCAGTTTGTAATAAAGGAATAATTTTTGGATCAAAAACTTTCATGCTATTCTCTGCCATTTGGATAAATGGTTTTGAAACATACTCAGTGATAGCCTCTAAATAATCAGAAGTTAAAATTGCTTGATAATATTCGTTTTGCCATTTTTCTATCAAGGGGCTGTTCTCATCCCAGAATGCAGACTCTTCTTCATAGAATGTATCACGTGTATCAATTGAGTGTCTAATTCCTACCAATTGATTTTGTGTATCTAAAGACTTTTGTAAGCTTTGTACTTGTTTCACTGCCTCAATGGCTTCCTCAGATGAAGTTGCTGACTGAACTGCAGCTATTGAATTCGTATAATTTACTTCAACTTGTTCCATATCCGGTCTTTGATACTCATATTGATTAAATTTCATAGATTTACACAACCTTCTTAACGTATTCTTGACTCGGGGCTATGCTTTAAAGATACTGTATTTCATCGCCGCCAACTCAAGTTATGTCCTCACTAAGTATAGCACAAGCACCTACTATTACGCACTTTAGAAACGATTATTTGACAAATAATGTATAATAGAAGTAAGTGATTCTATCAAGGAGGATCGTTAAAATGGAGCACGAACATTTTACTGGAAAAGTTATTTCTCAAAAGATTATCCAAGCTGATAATCCGACAATGATTTTAATAAAATTGATGTTAGATAATGATACAGAAATGCTGGCAATATTTGCTAGAAAAGCACTCACTTTTATGCTAGAAGTTCAAGTCGGTGATATCATTTCGATTTACGGTCACTATAATCAACGCCAACAGTTTATTATTGAAAAATACTTAATTAAGCAGAAAATGATTCAAACAAATGAACAACCATTTAACTACCCTAAACAAAAACGTTACAAAAACAAATAACCAAATCAAAATATTAACCAAAAGGTGGTGAGTCAATGAGTACTCCGTCAAATCACAATATCATCCAAGCAAAGAAAGCAAAAATACTTGCTGAAAAAGCTGAAATTAAAGCAAATATCGAAAAGAAATTAAAGTTACTCCCAGACTTACCAGGTTGTTACTTAATGAAAAATGCCGATGATTTAATCATCTATGTCGGCAAAGCTAAAAATTTAAAGAATCGTGTTCGCTCATATTTCCGCGGTGCTCATGATGCTAAGACAACCAAGTTAGTTTCTGAAATTCATCATTTTGAAACGATTGTCACGAACAGTAATAAAGAAGCACTCATTCTGGAAATTAATTTAATTCAAGAGTATAAGCCAATTTATAACATTCGCCTTAAAGAAGGCACCATGTACCCTTATTTAAAAATTACCAATGAACGAGATCCACAATTGATTATTACGAATCACGTCCTAAAAGATGGTGGACAATATTTCGGTCCTTTCCCAAATGTGTATGCAGCAACGAATACTCAACAATTATTGCATAAAGTTTATCCACTACGTCGTTGCAATAAAAATGAAAAAAGAGCCTGTTTTTATTATCATTTAGGTCAATGCATCGGTTGTTGTGATCATGAAATTAGCACAGAAACATATGGTAAACAAATTGGTCATATCAAACGTTTCTTGAACGGAGATGTGGCTGAAATTAAACAAGAATTAAAAATCAAAATGGCTAAAGCAGCTGAGAAACTTGATTTTGAACAAGCCGCTGATTATCGCGATCAAATTGATTATATTGAAACAACGATTGAACGTCAGGTTATTATGAGTCAAGATTACGATAATATGGATGTGTTTGGCTATACAATGGATAAAGGTTGGCTATCAATTCAAGTCTTTATGTTACGCCAAGGAAGCATTCTCAAACGTGAAGCAGCTATTTTCCCTGCTTACGGCGAAACTGAAGATGAAGTCACGACCTTCATTGCACGTTTTTATAAAGAACAACCTCATATTAAACCACGAGCAATTCTTGTTCCGAGTGACGTTGATTCTGAACTATTGACAGAAGTATTGGAAATCGGAGTTAGTACACCTTTGCGTGGTAAGAAAAGAAGTATGTTGGAATTATGTGAGAAAAACAGTAAACTAGCTCTTGATGAAAAATTCCGTCTAATTGCGATGAGTGAACAAAAGACGGTGGGTGCTGTAGCTGAGTTAGCTGAGCTACTCCAAATTCCTGAAGCAAATTACATTGAAGCATTTGACCATTCGAACATTTCAGGAAGCCATGCAGTATCAGGTATGGTAGTGTACCGTGATGGAAAACCAGAGCGTAAAAACTACCGTAAATTTAAAATCAAAACAATTGAAGGTGCACACGAATTCGCTCATACGCAAGAAGTCATTCGTCGACGCTATCTACGCTTATTACGTGAGGAAAAAGAGTTGCCTGATTTAATTTTAATGGATGGTGGTAAAATTCAAATTAGGGCCGCTCGAGATATTCTGGAAAATGAATTAGGTCTAAATATTCCTGTTGCAGGCATGGTTAAAGATGATAAACACAAGACCGCTGCTTTAATGGACGGTTACTCCGAAGAAGTCGTTGATGTTGATCCTAGAAGTCAAGCTTTCCACTTTATTCAAAGAGTCCAAGAGGAAGTCCATCGATATGCAATTACTTATCATCGTCAAGTAAGAAGTAAATCTCAATTCGGTTCAATTTTAGACGAAATCCCAGGAGTAGGTCCCAAAACCCGCAATAAACTATTAAAACACTTTAAATCTATTGCCAAGATAAAAACCGCGCCACTCGAGGAATTCAAAAAACTTGGTGTGCCTATTCCGACAGCTGAGAGAATTCTTGAAACACTTAATAAAGAAAAAGCTACAACGTAATAAAATAGTTAATTCAGACTTCAAAAAGTTGGATAGAATAGTGTAATACTTCCCTGTTTGTTAATGTATTGAGAAACATTAGGCTTCTTGGAATTGACTTGGGTCTGGCAATAGGTCGAGTTTGCAACATCATCATTATTGAAAAACGCATGAAATCTGTTTCTAGGAACATTTATTTCATGCGTTTCTTAGTGTTTAAATACTTTTTAACCAGTACTTTAGGATAGTCTCAGGTAAGATGCAGTTGGATTTATTAAATTGACTTGAACACGTAATATCAATTCTATCATTTTGTTTAAAAAAATTATCATTATATTGATTACAAGTGTTCTAATGTGCTAACTCACACTTTGAGTCGACACATTGGATGGGTTAATGTGCCTACTCAATTCACCAGTTGACACATTGGAAGTAAATAATGACTTTTGGGATGAATTTCCAGCTTAAATTTTATTATCCCTCAAATAAATTCTCTAAACTCCAGCTAAAATCCACCAATATTTCTGAATTTTTTCTAATGTGCTAACTCAAACTTTGAGTCGACGCATTGGATGGGTTAATGTGCTAACTCAATTCGCCAGTCGACAGATTGGAAGCAATCATCGCCTTGGAAAAAAAGATTAACGACGTGCAAAGCCTGGTAAAGCAAAAAATATATAAACCCTTATATTATAAGTAAACCTCGGACAAGTCCAAGGATTTTAAATTCTGTTTAGCAGTATAATTTGATTATATCGTTTTACTTTTGTTGGACTATTTAACGTAGATCAGCTAATTGTTTTCCATAGCGGTATAAAGGGCAATCCCTCGCTACTAATAGAATCGCTTGGTGTGACTTTGAGCGCAGCGAATTAGACACACCCTAGCCGATTTAGCTGGAAAAGCACGAACGTAAGTGAGGCTTTGAAAGCGACCTCCGCATTAGAAAACAATTAGCTGAACGTAGTATAAAGCCTGATAAATCAACAGAATGCTATAATCCCATATAATATAATAAAAACACTGTAGCTAGTTTAATCAGTAGCTACAGTGTTTTTTTAATTATAATCTTATTCTACCTCTTATATTCCAGTTGCTTAAACCAGACTTTTCTCTATGGTGTCGGACTAATTTTTAATGCAGCCAAATAAAAAGGCATAATCTCTAATAGTGTGTCTCTAATCCAACTGCTAATCGCTTCCTGATTTTGTAGTCGTTCTTCACCATTGAAAGCTAAACGACCAATCATAAATTCAGCTTTCTTTACTGTCTCTAACCGATTCAGTATTATATGATAATCAGCTTCGTCTTGTTTAATAAACGCTAGTTGAGTATGGTCAGGAATAATTATAATATCGCTTGGTAGATTTTGAAAATGTGTCGTCATTTGACTAAATCCTTGTGCTATTTCAATTTCATTCAGTGGTTGATCAATTATAGAAAGTGTAATAAAAACATACTCAGGATTAATTCCTAATTCAATATGCGGATACTTTTTATAACCTCTCTTATCCCCTCCAATCGCAACCCAAGTGTTGGGTGCAGGATGTGTCTTACGACGCAAATGCTTTGCAATATGAATAGGTTGTGAAAGTCCTTGTTCTGCTAATAGCTTTTGAATTTCTTCACCATAATATCTGAATAAAGGTTGAATTCGTTCTTGAATAGCTGTCATGCGACCTTCAACAGACTCTATCTGAAATGTCTCAAACACATATTGGTCAAATATCAATTTCATTCCAATCACCTCCTGTGAAAACCTTGGACAAATCCGCAACTCTTAAATTTTGTTTAGCAATTTTACTTTGATAATACAACGATGATTTTGTTGGAAAACCAAAAGCTGACGAGGCATAAATATCGATAAATCGGCGTTAAACTTATAATCTCTTATACTATCAAAAAAACGACCTCATCTTGTTTTATTGATGAAGTCGTTTGAACCAAAAAATGATTATAGTTTGTTTAGTGTGTCCATTAATAATTGGTTAATTACTTGTGGATTCGCGCTTCCGCGTGATGCTTTCATAATTTGACCAACTAGGAAGCCAACCGCACGGTCTTTACCGTTTTTGAAGTCAACAACTGATTGTTCGTTCTTCGCAATAATTTCATCAATCATCGGTTGTAGAACTGCAGGATCACTTAATTGAGCCATACCACGGGCATGAACGATTTCGTTCGCATCGCCACCTTCAGTTGCGAGTATTTTGAATAATTTCTTCGCAATTTTAGATGAGATTGTGCCATCAGCAATCAAATTAATCATTTGAGCTAAGTTTTGTGGTGTTAATTCAGTACCTGCCAATGTTGTTTGTTCACTATTTAAGTGAGCTGACACTTCACCCATTAACCAGTTTGAAGCTTGTTTAGGATCTGCTCCTGCCGCAACAGTTTCATTATAGAAGTCTGACATGCCTTTATTCAATGTTAAGACCATCGCGTCATATTCTGGTAAACCATACTCTTCAACATAACGTTTACGACGTAAATCTGGCATTTCTGGAATTGCATTACGTACTTCTTCAATCCATTCTTCGCTAATTGTAATACGTGGTAGGTCTGGCTCTGGGAAGTAACGGTAATCTGCTGCCCCTTCTTTAGAACGCATTAAGAATGTTTGACCTGTTGCTTCATCATAACGACGCGTTTCTTGAGTCACAATTCCACCAGAACGTAATACTTCAGCTTGACGTTTTTCTTCAAATTCTAAACCTTTGCGTACATAGTTAAAACTGTTTAAGTTTTTAATTTCTGTTTTAGTACCAAACTCTTCTTGACCATAAGGACGTAGAGAGATGTTACCGTCACAACGTAATGATCCTTCTTCCATTTTCACATCCGAAACTTCGGTATACATGATTTTTTCACGTAATGCTTCAAGGAAAGCATAAGCTTCTTGTGGAGAACGAATATCCGCTTCTGTAACGATTTCAATTAATGGTGTTCCTTGGCGGTTTAAGTCAACATAAGAATAACCATCAGTACCATGGGTGTTCTTACCAGCATCTTCTTCTAAGTGAACACGCTCAATACGGATACGTCTTTGTTGCCCTTCGACCTCAATATCAATATAACCATTAGATCCAACTGGTTGGTCTAATTGTGAAATTTGATAAGCTTTTGGATTATCTGGATAGAAATAGTTTTTACGGTCAAATTTCATCTCACGTGCAACTTCACAGTTTAATGCTAATGAAGCGCGGATACCAAAATCAATCGCTTGACGGTTTACTTTAGGTAAGACTCCTGGATAACCCCAGTCAATCTCATTTGTATTACTGTTAGGCTCTGCTCCGAAATGAGCTGGAGCTGGACTAAACATTTTAGATTCAGTTTTAAGTTCAACGTGAACTTCTAAACCAATGACAGTTTCAAAATTCAATGTACTACCTCCTATAATTCTGGTGCTTGTGAAGCATAATCATGTTTCACTTCGTAAGCATGAGCTACTTGATAAAGTGTTGCTTCATCAAGAGGTTTACCAATTAATTGTAAGCCGATTGGTAATTTTTCTGAGTCAAACCCAGCTGGAACTGATATAGCTGGAGCGCCAATTAAGTTAACTGGAATTGTTAATAAGTCAGCTACATACATTTCAAGCGGGTTATTTACACGTCCACCAATGTCAAAAGCTGTACTTGTTGTAACAGGTCCCATGATGACGTCGTATTCTGCAAAGACTTTATCAAAGTCTTGTCTAATTAAAGTTCTTACACGAGCTGCTTTGTCAAAGAATGCATCATATGCGCCTGAACTTAAACTATATGTTCCTAACATAATACGTCGTTTTACTTCGTCACCAAAAGCTTCTGAACGAGATAAAACATATACATCTTCTAATGATTCAGCTGCTTCTGAACGATGTCCATAACGAATACCGTCAAAACGTTGTAAGTTTGATGAAGCTTCAGCTGATGCAATAATATAGTAAACATCTACTCCGTATTTAGAGTATGGTAAGGATACTTCCTCAACAATTGCGCCTTCGTTGCGGTAAAAGTCTGCTGCTGCTTCCATTGCTTCGCGAACTTCTTCACTAATTTCTTCAGACTTAAATTCTTTAGGGAAAGCAATTTTCATCCCCGCTAATGATTGTCCTATTTTGGCAGAGTAATTTGTATCGATGTCTTGTAAACTAGTTGAATCTTTTTCGTCGTAACCAGCAATTGCTTCTAAAACAAGTGCATTATCTTCAACAGTTAAAGTCATCGGTCCGATTGTGTCTAAACTTGATCCAAAGGCAATCAAGCCAAAACGAGAAACTGAACCGTAAGTAGGTTTGATTCCCACAACGCCGTTATAAGAAGCTGGTTGGCGAATACTTCCCCCAGTATCTGTACCTAAAGAAGCAGGTACTTGACGGGCAGCAACAGTCGCTGCTGAGGCTCCAGAAGATCCTCCAGGAACTTTGTTCAAGTTCCAAGGGTTATGCGTTACTTTAAAGGCAGACTTCTCATTACTTCCACCCATCGCAAATTCGTCTAAGTTTAATTTACCAACAATTACTGCACCAGCAGCTTTTAAACGTTCAACTGTCGTAGCATCATAAGTTGGAACAAAGTTTTCTAACATTTTACTTGCCGCTGTTGTACGTAAGTTTTGTGTAACAATGTTATCTTTAACAGCAATTGGAATACCGTTTAATAATGGTGCATCTTCACCATAACCACGTTCGTCTGCCGCTTTGGCTGCTTCTAAGGCAACTGCTCTTTGTGCATCGATTTCTAAATAAGCTTCCACTTTAGGTTCCAATGCATCAATTTGTTGATAAGTATATTCAAGCAATTCAACTGCTGTGAATTCTCCAGCTTTAAGGCCGGCTTTTAATTCTTTAATTGTAGTTGGGAATTTTGACATTCTATGCTTCCTCACTTTCTATAATGACTGGCACTTGGATATAGCCATCTTCAGCGCTTGGCGCATTAGCCAATAAAGCTTCTTGATGGTGGCTATCAATTGCCACATCTTCACGAAATGCGTTGATAATACTATTACCATGATAAGTTGGCTCAACATTAGTTGTATCAACTTCACTTAAAGTTTCAACCATACCAACAATATCTTGAAAGTCTTTTGAAAAAGCAGCAAATTCTTCAGTACTAAATTCTAGTTTCGCAAGTTTTGCAACATGCTCAACATCTAAACGAGTTATATTCATTTATACCTTCCTTTTCTAAATCAAAGATTTCTTAAATTATTAATGTCCGTTATTGACGGAAAACATGAGAACTGATTTGGCTCTCACCAGGTTGACGTCCAACAAATGCCTCTGTCCCATCTGCTGATTGTATCTTAATTTCTAATCCAATACCTTCAGGCAGAGTTCTTTGTGCAACATCTGTGACATGCTGTGTTAAAGCTGTAATTTCGGTTTGAGAATAAAACTGTGTGATAATCTCAATATCTAATGTAGCTAGCCCATTATCAATGTATAAGGCTTCACCACTAATACCATTTAAGTGTGGGAAGAAATTTATAATATCTTGTCTAAAGGTATCAAAGAATAAATATTGGTCACCAGCTTCTGTATTATTGATTACCGGTAAAGATACACGATATTCATTACGTTCTGTCCAGTCAGTAACATAATTTCCTTCACGTGAAATACCATCTAATACATAGTTCCCACCTACCGTGGTATTACTTGGTGCTTGTTGGAAAATACCCACAACGATTGGTACTGAACGTAATTGTTCTGTATTACGTAAACGACCTACAATAATATTAGCATAAGCTTTACCACGTTCACGCATTTCACCAAGTGAAATTTCTTGTTCATACACTACGCCTTCAGCATCAGTATATTGGTAGACACTGTTCATTGCCAATCCAATTACAATTCCACCTAGAGCAAAACCTTCATCCGTTTCGACCATGATATTTTTTTCCATGATTTGAGATAAATAGATAGGACTTGAATCTAAATCTACAATTACTTGGTTAGATTCTTCAGTAACCTCGGCTGTCTCATCGATTCCCTCTGGATCATCCGCAGGGTCAACAGATTCCTCAGTTGTCGTTTCTTCCTGTGTACTTGTTACTGGTAACGCTGGGTTAAGTCCTTCTGGATTCGTTTCAGACTCTCTTGATACCCAATTAGTTAATGTGTCTCCATCAATTAATTGCCCTTCTTGCATATAGTATTGATCTGTCGGGAAGATATCCTGACTAATTCTTAGCAAGCCTTCTTCAAAAGCAAAGCTATTGCCCGAAGAACTTAAACTAGTATCTGCACTAGCTGATGCACTTAATTGATAGCGATTGTCTAAGATGACTGAACGATAGTATTCATTAGATAATTGATTGGCTGTTGTTTGAACAACTACTTCATCAGGTCCTAGTTCAACAGTTTCATTCTGTCCTTCTAAATTGTTTAAACACCCCGATAGCAATAAGGCTACTGCAGCTAAACTAAACAATTTGCTTAATTTATTTTTCATTGGTTTATTCACTCACTTCCGTTAATCGCAAAAATTCCGCTTCGTCCATAATTTGAATTCCTAATTCTTGCGCTTTATTTAACTTGCTTCCAGCAGCTTCACCAGCCACTAATACATCGGTTTTCTTAGAGACACTCCCTGTTACTTTAGCTCCTAATGCCTCAATCATTTTCTTAGCTTCACTACGACCTAAAGTTTCCATTGTACCAGTTAATACGACAGTTTTACCATTCCAAAAACTGTCTGATTCGGTTTGATCTTCGATACTAACACCTTGATACATTGTGTTAACTCCTGCCGCAACTAAACGTTCGATTAATAGGTTGTGCTCTGTTTGACTAAAATAACTAAGGATTGATTGGCTAATCATCTCACCAATTCCATCAATTAATTCGATTTCTTCAGCCGTAGCTGATTGAATAGCTGCAAGCGTCTCGAATTTTTGCGCTAACAATTGAGCAGCTTTAGCACCTACATGACGAATGCCTAAGCCAAATAATAATTGTTCTAATGAATTGTCTTTAGAAGATTGAATGGCCGCATAATATTTCTGAGCTGATTTTTCTTTAGTATTCGCCAACTGTAAAAAATCATCTTCTGCTAAATAATATAAATCTGCGGGATCTTTTACAAGTTCTTTTTGCAGTAATTGTTCAATTACTTTGACTCCTAAGCCTGAAATATTCATCGCATTACGTGAAACAAAGTGCGTTAATTGCGCTAACTTCTGAGCTGGGCATAAAGGATTAATACAACGTAAAGCGACTTCACCTTCTGCTCGAACTAATTCAGCTTCACATTCTGGGCAATGAGTTGGTATAGGTAACGGTTCAGATTTTTCTGTTCGTTCTTCCACCAATACACTCGTAACTTCTGGAATAATGTCCCCTGCTTTATGCACTGTAACGTGATCTTCTAAACGAACGTCTAAGGCATTAATAAAGTCTACATTATGTAAAGTAGCACGTCTAACTGTTGTTCCTGCTAGTGCTATGGGATCCATTACAGCTGTCGGTGTGACAACACCTGTTCTACCAACAGTCCATTCCACATCACGTACAATCGTGGTTTCAACTTGTGCTGGAAATTTATAAGCTATTGCCCAACGTGGGGCTTTCACTGTAAAGCCTAATTCCTGTTGTAAGTTTACATCATTAACTTTAATGACAACACCATCAATTTCATATGGCAAGTCATGTCTTTGTTGACTAATGATTTCGATATAGTGTTTAACTTCTTCTTTTGTCGAGCATAATTGTCGTAAAGGATTTGTTCTTAAGCCAATTTCTTCCAGTTGTGTAAATAGTTCAGCTTGTGATTCTGGCATGAAATCTTCTGTGTATACTGCACCATACAGAAATACATTTAAATTACGTTTAGCTACTGCTTTGGGATTAATTTGACGCAAACCGCCTGCAGCCGCATTTCTAGGATTAGCAAATGGTTCAAGTCCTAATTCATCTCGTTCTTCATTCAATGCAACAAAGCTCTGTTTCGGCATATATACTTCGCCACGAACTTCTGCTGACACCGATTGTCGTAATCTTAATGGAATCGACTTAATTGTTTTAAGGTTAGTCGTAATATTCTCTCCAATTACACCATTTCCACGAGTTGCACCGCGGACAAATTGTCCATTTTCATAAGTTAAGGCAACGGCTAAGCCGTCTATCTTACACTCACACATAAACTGTACATGCTCTCTACCAGCTTGTTTAGTTACTCGATCAATAAAGGCATCCACATCTGCATGATTAAAGGCATTGCCTAAACTGTACATTGCTTCTGAATGGGTTACTTTATCGAAACCTTCTAATAATTGATCACCTACCCTTTGAGTGGGTGAGTCGGAAGTGATCCATTCTGGATGCTGTTGTTCTATGGCTTCTAACTCATGATACAAGCGGTCATAGTCACTGTCAGCTACTGTCGGCTTATCTAATACATAATATTGATAAGCATACTCGTTAAGCGTCTGCTTCAAATCCTCAAGGCGATGTCTTAATGCCTCAGGTGTTGTAGATTGCTCCATCTTGATTACTCCTCATTTTCTTTCAAATACATAATTATTGTCATTCCAATAGTATACCACTTCTATTATAGCGTCGCATCATCATTTTCTTTACTCAAGATGCTTTTTGACAAGCTAATTAAAGTGTCCATTAAACCTTTTTGATTGGGGCTAGGCTTGGTAATAATTCTTTGATTCCTTGTTCTTTAAAAGCAACGCTTAATACAATATCTTTCTTACTACTATCAACTTTGACAACAGTTCCAATCCCCCAAGCCTTATGATCAACACGCTCTCCAACTGTCCAATTTTCTGAACTGCTAGCTTGTGTCGTTCTCCCAATTGTTCGAGTAGGTCTGGTTGGTCGTTTAGAGGTTAAGGTAACTTTTTGTGCTGAACGTGAGCTGGTATGCGGCGTGTATGTTTTAGAACTTAAGACGCGGCTTTGGAATGATTGGCCCACGAACTCTATTAAGTCACGGTCAATCTCATCGATAAAACGACTTGGTAAGTTAGATTGATAACGGCCATATAACAAACGATTTTTCGTTGCAGTTAAGTATAATACTTTCTCAGCTCGTGTCATCCCGACATAAGCTAAGCGTCGTTCCTCCTCTAAGTCGTCTTCATTTTCAAGAGAACGTCTGAGTGGGAAAAGTCCCTCTTCCATCCCCACAATAAAAACATATGGAAATTCTAACCCTTTTGCAGCGTGCATCGTCATTAACGTAATTTGATTACCTTCATCTTCTTGGTTCGTATCGGTTAACAATGATAATTCTGTCAAGAATAGTGTTAATAAGGACATTTCTGCTTCAGCGTCTAGGTTCGCTTCATTCGCATCTTGCATTGCATAATCCGGATCACTTTCTTGAGTCAATTCATGATCGCTTTCATCAAATTGCTTAGTTACAGATGCGAATTCTTCCAAGTTTTCCAGGCGGTTCTGTGACTCTAAGTCACCAGCTTTTACAAGTGTTTCCGTATATTCTGATTGTTCCCAAACTTGTTCAAGTAACTCTGTAATATTTAAGAATTCAGCCTGTTGTCTTAAACGATTAATCATATCCGCAAAGCGTTGTAATTTTACTTGTGTACCTTTTGGTATATTCGATAATTCAATTTGTTCAATCGCTTCTAACCAGCTTAGATTTAGACTTCCAGCGAAATCAGCAAGTTTCTCAACTGATGTTGGGCCAATTCCACGTTTGGGTACATTGACAATACGGTTAAAACTAATATTATCCGCAGGATTATCGATTAATCGCAAGTAAGCCATTGTGTCTTGTATTTCCTTACGTGAGTAGAACTTTAAACCTCCTACAATTTTGTAAGGCAAATCAGCTCTTAGTAATGAATCCTCGAGTCCACGTGATTGAGCTTGTGTACGATATAAAATCGCGAAATCAGTATTCTTTAAATTGTGATCTTGCTTCGCTTGATAAATTTGCTGAACTACATACTGTGCTTCTTCTTTGTCCGTCTCCGCACGATAGAAACGAATCTTCTCACCGGTTTCTTTATCTGACCACAGCGCTTTATCTAAGCGATTTGAATTATTTACAATTACACTATTCGCTGCTTTTAGAATATTCTGAGTTGAACGATAATTTTGTTCTAATAGAATCGTTGTAGCATTTGGATAATCTTTTTCAAAATTCAAAATATTCTCCATATTCGCTCCACGCCAACCATAAATACTCTGATCTGCATCCCCTACGACACAAATATTTTTTAATAAACCAGCTAGTAATTGTACTAATCTGTATTGAGTCATATTGGTATCTTGATACTCATCAACATGAATATACTGGAATTTATGTTGGTAAAACATACGAATTTGTTCGTTTTCTTCCAATAACTTAACCGTTACTAATAACAAATCGTTAAAGTCCATTGCATTAGCTGTTTTCAGTTTTTTCTGATAGAACGTATAACACTTGGCTTGTATTTCTCCCATATAACCTTCCGCAACTTCTTCAAATTGCTTTGGAGATTGACTGTTATTTTTAGCTGAATCAATTACTTGTAACATATCTTTATAGCTAAATTGATTCGAATCTAGATTTAACTCTTTCAACACTTGCTTCATTAATGTTTGTTGTTCACTTTGATCAATGATTGTAAAATTCTTTTCATAGCCAGCAGCTTCGGCTTCACGTCTCAAGATACGTGCACACATTGAGTGGAAAGTAGATACCCAAATAGCATCTGCTTCGGGACCAACTAAAGCTTGAACCCTTTCTTTCATCTCATTCGCAGCTTTGTTTGTAAAAGTAATCGCTAGGATATTCCAAGGATTAACATTTTTTTGTTCAATTAAGTAGGCGATACGATGTGTTAAGACTCGCGTTTTACCACTTCCTGCACCCGCAGATATTAAAAGTGGGCCTTCTGTCGTCAATACAGCTTCTCTTTGTTTTTCATTCAATTGTTGGATATTGGTCATTAAAGACACGTAAAAACTCCTCCATTCATTCATCTGTTAATTAACAGATCTAAGCATTCTCATTGTCTTCAGACAACTTTGCTTTTCTTATAATACACCGATTTCTATTATAGCAAAAATTCCTTCGTAACTTATGGTTTCCACTAAAATTTTATTAAAAAGACATAATTTAGTTCGTTAAGTACTTAAGAATTTTCTAACACTAAATAAGTATTCGGCTTCCTAAGCACAAGTCATGAAAAAAACGGACTTAAACCTTGACCTTTAAAATTCGTTTAGTAGTATTCATGTGATAATGCAGCGATTGGTTTTCAAAAACTGTACCGATTTATATTATGGGCAAGCGGCGTAGCTTGTTCTAACTATGAACACAGCGAAATGGACAGAGCCTAGCCGTTTGAGCTGGAAAAGCCCTCACAACAGTTAGGCTTTGAAAGCGACCAACGTCTTGGATATTAATCAGCTGAGCATAGTAGAAAGCTTGATAAATCAACATAAAAATTATAAAACCTTATTTTATAATAAAAACAGCACTCTAATAGCTTGTCGCTACTAAAGTGCTGTTATACTTAAGTTTGTTTTAAAAGTTCAGTCAATTCGATTTGTCGTTCACAATTCGCCAAAGAATCACCTGTAACAATCACTTGCCCTATAATATCTCCTGTCTCATTGCCAACCGGATTAAATAAAGCAAAGCCCCAATCAGTTCTTAACATGTATTGCGTTTTAACTGCCTCAATCTCTAATTGCGAAACTGGTATCGCAATGGCAGCCGCACTTACTGGTAATAAGTTTGGCAGTGGTAAACCTACTAAAGCTCTAACAGAAGCCTCGAAATGCGATAGTGACATAGAACCAATCGTAAAGATAGCTTCTTCAGAAAGTCCAATACTTGCTTCATTAATATAGACTACACCAGCTGAAGTAATGAAAAATTCTATCGTTAAAGAACCGATTAAATCTAATGATTCTGCCAATAATTGACCTAAGCGATTAATTTCTAGCTCGACCATCTCATCAAGCATCGCAGGATAACGAACTTGCGTGCCTAATTGATCACCTTTTTGAATTATTTCAAAAACTGGATAAATTAAAAGTTCGCCACGTTCATTACGGACAACAGTTAAAGTAGCTTTCTTCTCTGTTGGAATCCACGCTTCTAAGATACAAGTACCGTTAAAGATTTTTTTCTCAGCAGTTGGATAATCTTCCTCGCTGTATAGCACAACGTGATTGTGTGAATCTGGTAAATGTCGCTGAGTCGACTTTAATACACACGGAAAACCAATATATTCGACAGCTTCTTTCACGTCCGCTAAATCTGTAATCATTGAAAATGGTGTGACTAAACACTTTGCAGAATCAATGTACGCTTTCTCAATCAGACGATCTGTCGTAATCGCAATTAAATCATCTGATAACGTCAAATCGGTTAACTCCGCAAGAACTTGAAAATCTCGATTTGACAACAAGCCTGTCTCACTCATCACAACATCAACGCGCTCCGCAAAATGTCGTAATGCTTGCTCATTATAACTTGTCGTCACAGTTTGCCAACTTGCAAACTGACGTACCGGATTATTGTCTGTCAATACAAGACTTGCTACGCGGTAACCCAATTTACCAGCGGCTTGAGCAAGAAGCGCCGAAGCAATTGACGAACCAATAATTCCTACAGTTTCACCAGGATAATGTTTTTCTGGCATTGCTTATCTCCTTTGTATAATTATTCTTTCAAAAAATGGATACAACCTACTTGTTAAATACCGTCTATATCTTACCACAAAATAGACCCACAAGTAGACTGTGAACTTAGTTTTAATTAAAGCGGTTGGTCATACTGAGTTAACTCCCATTCTTCAATCATGTTGATTAACTTTTGCGCATAATCAGGATCTGTAGCATAACCCGAAATCTGCAAACCACGCGCCTGTTCAACGTAGGTATTCCCTTCAATAACATCTGAGTAAAAGTTTTCATCCCATGAAACACCATAATAGATCAACTCCGCATGAGCTGTCATTGAAGCATCCCAATCTGGATAAACTTTGAAATAATCCACAATTTCAACCCACTCGTCGTCGAAATATTCCGCTGTAGAAAAAGCTACTCCCATTGGATCATCTGCAGTCGTTTTGACCCCAAATAAATTATGATAATCAGCTGCTAATTGACTTTGACCGAAATCTGATTCTACCATCGCTTGAGCCATCGATACACTAGCTAAAATGCCATATTGTCTTTGCAGTTTCTGAGCTGTAGGAATAATCGCAGAAACAAATGACTGTCTTTCAGGAGATTGTTGAGTATCAAATGGATTAAAAAATATTGAATTCTCGTTGAAAACAATTCTTAATAACAAAGCACCCATTAATGCTGCCAAAATAATGATAAAAAGTGAGACACCACCTACTTTTTGTAAAAAGGCTGCTTTTACTGCATCAAATTTCTTTTGTCGAGCAGTTCTAGTCTTCTTTGGTTTTTTAGGCCGATACTTCTTTTGTGTTTTTCTTTTTTTGTTGGTAGTTTTTCTGACCACTTCATCACCACTCTTCATTCTTTTTGTAAGCATTAAAGTCTATTCTTACATTATCAAGCTTTAATATTCATTTACATCCTACCAGAGACGGAATGTTGGTGTAAAATAATAGTTAATCTTTTAATTTCTCGCTCTCATCATCAAACCATTGCAACAACTTGATCTCATCAGTTTCAATTTGTTGACGAATAACGCCAGGCAATCTAATCTCTATAATATCATTATAGCCCCAGAAATTATAGTCAGCGATTAACTGAAGAATTGTCATATTCGATTTACGGTTACTCGTTTCTTCGTTTCCATCACTTTGATGCCACTCTAAACGCACCATGCCATGATGTACCCATGTTTTAGCAATTTGATACTTCAAATATAAATATTCTTTGACTGGCTCGTTCATCACATCAGGCATTATTTCAGCATTTCTGACAACTTTTTGAACCAACATCCATTCATAATCCGTAAATAAAGTCGATAGTATTTGGATATTTTCATAGCGTAAGCCTTGCTCGCCTTTTTTCCAACGATCCCAACTTTGAGGTGAGATTCCTAATTGTTCTGAATAAAAAGCTTTTTCACTAACATACTTCTCTTGAATTGCATGTACAACGATTGCTATAAGTGCCGGACTCATTTAACATCACCCTTTACGTGTATTTTATATTAATTATACACCTGTTACGTGATGTTTGTAAACTTTTTTATAATCTCACTTATTTCGATTTGCTTCATTGACCTCTTTGACCCTTTTCAGTATATGAGTTAAATGTTGATGATTTTAGGTGCTATCGGTATAATACACTTTGTAACTTTTAGTAGGAGGTGTATTTGTTTGAATTTCAATAAAAAAATAGGTTGGCGAACAATTAAAACAGCTACGTCAGTCGGTATTGTCATCACCCTTTTCGAATGGTTAAACCGCGGTTCTGGACTACTGGCCTGTTTATCAGCTGTTTATTCACTCCAAACGAATACAAGTCAAAGTGTGACATTTGGAAAAAATCGAATTATTGGTAATATTTTGGGGGTCTTCTGTGCAATCTTTATATTACTAGTTCAGACGAGTGGTTGGTTACCAGAAGCAATCGCCTTAAACTTAGGAACAGCTGTTGGTATCATTCTATTAATTAATCTTTGTAACCTATTTAATTTATCTCACCTAGTGTTTCCAGCATCGGCGGCCTATTTAGTCGTTATTCTAGGTGATCATGGGAATGATGTCATCGGCTATGGTTTGAACCGCGTTTTAGATACCATTATCGGTTCACTCATCTCTTTAGCGGTTAACTATGTTTTACCTAACCCACATTTGCAGGATAATTATTAAATCGTAAATACCATCTTTCGTTCTACAATTGAATATCATCTTGAATTTTGATAAATAAAACTAGGACGAGTATGAGGGCTTTATATTCCGTTTAGCAGTTTTTATTTGATAATACAGCAGTACTTTTGTTGGAATGATATACGTAGTTAAGCAATTTGTTTGCCAAAGCAGTACAAAGACCTATCTATCGCTATTAATAGAATCACTTGGTCTGATTATGAACACGCCCGAGATCACTTGAGTCTCTTTCTCGTAAATAACGACTAGTCAGAAAAGATATCTGATGACGGCCTCTCGTTCTTAGAGCGAGGGGACTCTCCTCCCCTATTGAGCACGTCGCTCAAATAGCAAAGACGAATTTTATGTTAAACGCTACTAATTCTATAACCTAACACTTTCGTGGCAAAACAACTCGAGCAATTTCTGAGATTTTTGAGGTACACTTTAAATGTATCAATTTAACTATCCACGTATAGCACAGAGAATTAGACAGACCCTAGCCGATTGAATGGGAAAATCCTACACCGCCAGCGATAGCTTTGAAAGTGACCACCGTCTTGGAAAAACAATTTGCTCAGCGAAGAATTAACCACAATCAATCAACACTCAACATATAGGTTTTCAGAATACAAAAAAAGAAGACAATGACAACAGTATTAAACTGTCAGTCATTGTCTTTTCATTTAATCAGTATGATTAACGGTATTTCCAGCTACCTGATTCATCTTGGAACCAGATTCCTTGACGATATTCATCACCAAACCAGTAATAATTCTCTGTTGGCTTACCGTCATATAACTCTGTAGTCGGTTCTCCAGATGGTGATAATTCTTCAGTTGGGGTTGTTTCCTGAACTGGTGTTTCCTCAATAATTTCAACTTGAGAAGACTCAGCTTCTTCTATAACTTCTTCTTCACTTTCAGCTTCAGTTTCTTCAACTTCTAAACTACCTGTTGTAAAGTAAGTTATCAATTCATTGATTGTCGTCGAAATAGCTGAAACAGTTGCTTCTGCATCAGTAATATTGTTCGCTAACATTACTACTACATAAGCAGTTTCTTCCATTTCTAAGATTCCCGCATAATATTGACGACTTGCATTATCATCTGAAGACATCAACTCAAAACGTGTCACAACCCCTTCCATACCTTCTGGGTATTTCTCACTAAATGGTGATTGTAATAACATTTCTTTAATTGTCGCATCACCTGTTTCATCGATTAATGAATTATTAGCTAAAGCGCCTAAAAGATTGCCTAAGTCTTGCGCGCTAGTCATCGCTCCGGTAATTAAACCAGCTTCATTAAGTGAGAGTGGTGCTGTTAATCGAGTAGCAAAATAACCTGATTCATTTAACCATAAATTAAACTCATTTAAGCCACCTGTTTCTTGGATTAAATGATTCATCGCTGAAACATCGCGTTCTTGAATCACATAATTCAACAATTCAGTATAAGTGTATGAAGCATCTGCCTCTGTTGTTGCAATTGTGCCATTGTCATTCTCAGCTTTTAGACTATCATTAATCATTACGGTTGCTTCCAAGTCGATTTGTCCTTCTGCAACTGCCTCAAATGTACGTTCAATGACAAACCAAGCAATTAATGAATCTGCATCTACAGATTGATTATCATACGTAAACGGTACATCAGCACCAGCTTCAAAGAAAACTGCTGAAACATCACCTAAGTCACCTAAGTGATTATTGATTGAATCTGTAAATTGCTGTGCTTGTTCTTTATCAATATTTACGTTTGGAAGTGTATAAGTTACTGCCTCATCAACATTCAAGTTTTCAGATACTAAACGTAATGTTTGTTCTTGTTCTGAAACAGCCACGACTTCTAAAGTTGGATCATTAAAACTTAATACTAAGTCACTACCTTCTTTAAATAATGAATATTCTGAGAGTTCAGTTTCTTCACCATTTGATCCCACATAGAATTTAAAAGTAGACTGATCAACAGCTGCTAAAGCCTCTTCAAAACTCATTGTTACATTAATCGTTGGGTACTCAGCTAACTCTACAGATTGGTTAATTAAAGTTAAAGCACTATCCGATTCTGTTGATTCCTCAGAGCTTTCTGTCGTTTCTTCATTTTCTGCTACAGACCCTTCGCTTTCAACTTCGCTTAAAATCTCATCTGATTCATCTTTGTTACCAAAAGTTTGCACAAAGATATTATCATCTGAATTGAAGTAATCCATCACTTGGCCAATTAAACGTGGTCCAAATAGGAATAATAAGAATACAACTGCAACAGCCAATAATAACTTAACGATTCCCCAAACAACACTACCACCCTTACGTTTAGTTTTCGGGATAACAGCTTGAGGCTCACGATTACTACGCGTTTCATAAGTATCTGACGAAGCTGAAGGGAAATCATCCACCTCTTTAAAGTCAGTTGGTTCTGTAACAATCGGTTCGATACGTTCTCTACGTTCACCGTAATCGGGTTCAACCGTAGGGATTACTTGTGTATCTTCAACACGTTCTGAATGTTTTGTTTCTTTTGCTGTTGTGTCGCCTGATTTAAAATCGTAACCACAATAGGCACATTGTGTTTTACTTCTTACATTACGACCACAATTTGGACATTTCATATTTAAGTACCTCCTAAATATTTCTCTGATTCTGTTATTAGTCCTATTTATTGTAGCATAGAACTAACGAGATAAACAATTACAAACTGATTAAGGCTATTTTGCTATAATACCTTCCTTCACCGATAAAACTTCAATCAATATATTAATACGCCTAGACATCAACAAATTAAATACCCTTCACTCTACCAAAATACTATTCAATACAACACTCTCATCATTTGCGAAACTCAATGTGATAATTTGCCTATAGTGACATAAGGCCAAATGGTACAGCTGCTGTGACTGTGTTCAAAGCGAAATAGACAGATTCTAGCCGATTGAGCTGAAAAAGCACGAACGTCAGTAAGACTTCGGAAGCGACCACCGCCTTGGAAAACAATAAGCTGAACGTAGCACAAAGCTTGATAAAACAACATAAAACTTATAATCCCTGAAAAAAAAGACTACTGAGATCACTCCCAATAGTCCTAAAATAATATTATTCAACTGCTTTTAATGCTTCGACCATATCAATATTTCTCAACTTCTTATGCATAAATAACATCACAATGCTAGAAAATACAAAGGTTAAAGCTGCTGAAATCAAATAACTATCCCAATGAATATGAGGATTAAACAACAAGTTATTCGGTTGCATCATCTTCATTAAGAAACTCGTTAACACGTTTCCTAAACCTAAACCAATAACTGAGCCTATCGAAGTTAACACCAATATCTCTTCAAAGATATACATACTGACTTCTGTGTTATAGAATCCTAATACCTTGATAGTAGAGAGTTCGCGCATTCGTTCAGCAATATTGATGTTCGTTAAATTATAAAGAACAACAAATGCCAAACCAGCCGCTGACACAATTAATACAACCGTGATGATATCCAAGCTGCCCAATGATTGCCCCGCTTGTTCTGCGATTGTTTCTAAATTAATTAACGTCAATACTCTGTCGTCACTCGCCAATGAATTCTCTAATTGTAAACTATCTATCCCATCGACGTATTTTACATAAAAAGCATTGGCACTAGCTTCTTCAAAGAATACTTTTTCGTATTCATCTGGTGATAAATATAAATTATGCCCGATATAATATTCAGAAATCGCACCAATTTCAAAATCATACAATTGTTCTGTATCATCTTTTAATTGAATTGTATTGCCTTCCCCTAAACCTAAATACTCTGACATACGTTCTGTTAGAACTGGGCCACTAGTTTTCAAATCAAGTTGAGTCTCTGGAGCCGAACGACGATGCAAGGAAACAAATTCACTTAACGTATCGCTGTCAACCATAGGAACGACGACCGAAATGGGCTGATCAAGTTTCTCACTGTCATCCGTATTCAATTGAGTCGTATAAACCGGAACAATTTTCTCGACTTCCCCCGAAGCCAACAACTCCTGACTAAATGCTTCAACGTCTTCTGCTGTTTGATTATCCTGCAAGTAAACCATTGAATTAAAGGTTTGAATTACAGTCATTTGCTGATCAATAATTCCTGAAATCGTATCACTAATCCCAAATCCCGTTAATATCAACATCGTACACCCAGCAACACCGAACAAGGTCATTGAGTTTCGACCTTTATAGCGAAGTAGATTACGAATCGTCATCTTACGTTTAAAACTCAACGCTTTCCATAACCATGGGATTCTTTCGAATAATATTTTCTTACCAGATTTCGGTGGTTCAGGTTGTAACAACATGGCTGGTTGTGTTCTAAGTATATTTAGCGGTGTTACTATGGCTGGGACAATTGCGCAACTCAGTGCAATTAGCGCTACAACTAAATTCACTGCATGAGAAGTCAAAATGATTTTCTCGTCAAAATAATACATCATATTATAAGCGTTAATAATCACACTTGGAAAAACAGCGTAGCCGACCCAAATACCAAACAGAACTCCTGCAAAACTTGCGACGCCCGCATAAGTGACAAATTTAGATAGAATAACATGAGTAGGGTATCCCATTTGTTTCATGGTTCCCATATAATTTCGTTGTTCACTGCCCATTCTCTTAACGGTAGTAAAGGTTACTAATACGGCAATCGCAAAAAAGAATACTGGAAAGATGTTACTAATTATATTGATCTTATCGGCATTCTCATACACACTCTCATAAGCTTGATTAGAATCACGCCCATTTACATAATAAATAGGGCCTTCCAAATCTGCTAACTCCGCCTCAGCATCGGCTAAGTCGGTTTCAGCTTCTGCTAATTCAAGTCTGGCTGAAGCAGCTTCATCTGCAAACTCCATTTGCTTTTCACTCAATTCCTGTTCACCATCACGTAGTTCCCAGTAACCTTCATAGGCTAAACGTTTTGCATGTAGCAATTCTATACGACCTGCATTTAATTCTGCCAAACCATTTACTAATTCTGCATCAGCATTTAACAACGTCAAGCGCCCTTCTTCAAGTTGAGCATATGCATCGTCTAATGCAAGACGTCCTTCTTGCAATTCTAAAGCTGCCGCATCTAATTGACTCTGTCCATTCGCTCTTTCCTCTTCTAAAGTAGCCCAACCTGCGTTAACTTCTGCAAGTCCCGCATTATATTGCGCCAAACCATCGTAGTACTCTAGCCAACCCGCATCAAGTTCTGCTTGTGCTAAATCTAATTCAGCTTCAGCTGCTTGAATGGCCTCAATCGCTTCAATTAGTTGTTGCAATTGCGCTTCTATTTCTTCTCTAGAAGCTAGTAATCGTTCAATTTCTGCTTGAATTTTTTCGATATCTACATCCTCAAAAGCATCTTGTAAGATATCTAGTTCAGCAATTGTATCTAACTGTGTTTGTCTTAAGTTTTCAATTTCTAACTCATTCGCCGCAATCTCTTCTTTTTTTGCTGTCAACTCTGCTTCAAGTCTTGAATATTCGGTTGCACTAGCAGTGACGGTACTTTGTAAATCCGCCACGATTAAAGACTGTGCAGATATTTCTGATTCGAGACTGCTAATTTCTATTTGAAGCTCAGAATAAGATGGATTTGGCGACTCATTTCCTGCTTCATCGGTTAATGTTGGGGGAGTTGTCGCTAGTTGATCTTGCAAACTTTGTAAATGCAACTGCATATTGGTTAAACTCGTTTCAGCAGTTACTAAAGCGTCTTGCTGTTCAGCTAAAACTGGCGCTAACAGCTCTAATTCATTTTCTAACGCTGCTTGCTCCACCCGTAGATTTTCGTTTTCTTCTTCTAACAGTGTAATCTCCGCTTCAACATTTTGTAATTCTTCTATCAAAGTCTCAATTTGCGTTGGTAACGTTTCAAGTTGATTTTCAAGATTCTCAATTAAATCTGAAACGGATATCCCCATCTCTTCTAGGTAAGCAAGAATCGCTTCTGGACTATCTAGCCCTTCTGGAATTTGTCCAATAAGCTCATCAATAATTTGTTGGCGAGCAGCCGCTATTTGAGCACGACCTGCATCTATTTGCGCCTGTCCCTCAATTAACTGCTGACGTCCTGCTTCAAGTTCTTGATAGGCTGAAGCAAGTTCAGCTTCAGCAGCTATTAATGTTGCTTCACCTTCCGCAATACCAGCTTGAAAAGCAGCTAATGCTAAATTATATTCCTCAAGCCCTGATTGATACGCAAGTTCATTCTCCCATAATAAGTTTTGATTAGCGTAAAACTCTAGCCAACCAGCTTGTAAGTCAGCCTGCCCTTTTTCAAGTTCTGCTTCACCGGAGAAAATTTCTCGCTCAGCTTCCGTTATTTTAACCTGACCATCGTAATATTCAAGCCATCCTGTCGCTATTTCTTGCCGACCTTCTTCTAGCAAACGACCACCATTATAGATTTCTTGATAAGCATCCGCTATCTCTTGGCGACCATCACGCAATAATTCGTTCAAGTCCTTACGCATTTCATTTAATCGCGCTAAAGGTTGGCCATTTAAACTTTCTTCAATTGCTAATTTACTCGCTAAAGTCGTTGCATCATACTCTTCTGAATACGCATCATAAGCTGCCGCCTCATCTACCCAATAGTAAACTTCCGAGTAAATATCACCCGCGACATTCTCTTCAGGAATCACCGCAAACATCGAAACAGTACCGGGACCTCGTGAAATCCTTTCAAAATACAAAGGACTTTCAACAAAGCCAACAATTTCAAATTCTTGCTCCAACAAATGTGGGCCTTGTATCGTTAAGGAATTTTTTTCGTCTGAAACATTCTCATTATCAGCGTCATAACTACTAGGTTGTTCGAGTGTTATCGTGTCCCCTATTTTAAATGGTTCACCTGCTCCTTGACTAATTACGCCTAACAAAGCTGAATCTAAGGCGATTTCGTTCGTTTTTTCTGGCATACGGCCTTCGACTACTTTAAAAAAGTTCTTATTTTGTTGGTAGTCGTGGGTAAATATTTTGGCTGTTTCGGTCCCAGGTTTTAAACTTGAATCAAAACTTTTCATTGGTAACCAACTGACGCCATGTATATCAGAAAGAATATCGAGGTCTTCATCCGTTATCCCGCTTGTGGATAAAATTGTTCCATCTGGCATTTGATACTTTTCAAAGTAACGCGCAGAGGTTTCAACCATAGAAGGTCCCGTTGCTTTAATGCCGACAAAGAATGCAACCCCCAACGAGATGATAGCGAAGATGGATAGAAATCTTGGAAAAGATTGTTTAATTTCACGTAAATTATCTTTCCATACTGTTGAATTCATCGTCAATCACTTCACTTTCCCATTGCCTTACCATTGGATATCTTCTACTTTCAAAGGCTGTTCATTGCAAGTCATCTCACTGACTTTACCGTTGCGAATTTTAATGACACGATTAGCCATTTGCGAAATTGTCTGGTTATGTGTAATCACGATTACGGTCGTGTTCGTTTCTAGACAAGTATCCTGTAATAATTTTAAGACTTGCTTTCCAGTCTCATAGTCTAATGCCCCAGTGGGTTCGTCACACAGTAGCAACTTAGGTTGTCCAGCAATTGCTCGCGCTATCGAAACACGCTGTTGCTCTCCGCCCGACAATTGAGCTGGGAAGTTGTCTAAGCGATGCCCCAAACCACATGCTTCTAGTGTTTCAACCGCATCAGCGTCACTGCCAGCTATTTGAATCATCAACTCAACATTTTCTTTAGCGGTAAGATTGGGAACTAAATTATAGTTTTGAAAAACAAAACCTACGCCATAGCGCCGGAATGTCGTCAATTCTTTCGGACTATAATTCGCAATATTCTCTTGATCAATTAGTACATCTCCCGATGTCGCTTGATCCATGCCACCTAGTATATTTAAGGTGGTGGATTTTCCTGCACCTGAAGGTCCTAGGATTACAACAAATTCACCTTTTTCAATTTCAAAATTAATGCCATCGTTAGCGCGTGTTACCACATCGCCTGTACGATATTCTTTTACAACATCTTTTAATTCAATATATGCCACGTGCTAACACCTCTTTCTTGTATGATAATTTGGATGCTAGTTATTACGGTAGAAAATTAATACTTTCAGGTATTGGCTTTCACTATCTTGGCTAGTTGGGAAATCAGATGGTAGGCCAAATGATTGTATCAATTGAAAATGACCTGAATGTGAACTCCCCACTTTAGACATTTCTTTAATGAAGGCTTCTTTTTTATATCCACTGTGGTTGGTGCTTAGGATACATAAACCATTCGGTGCCGTAATATCAAATAAGTCTTGCGCTAGTTTGGCATAATCTTTCTCAGCACTGAATGTTCTTTTCTTAGTACGTGCAAAACTTGGTGGGTCACACACAATCATATCGAATTGTAATTCATGACGTTTCGCATAATTGATGTAATCAAATACGTCCATGACACGTATTTCATGATGTGGTGGCTCACCTTCAATGCCATTCAAAGCAAACTGTTCTTTTGTTTTATCAATACTACGATTAGCTACATCAATACTGACTGTACGCTTTGCTCCACCAACAGCTGCTGCAACTGAAAAAGCTCCCGTATAACTAAATAAGTTTAAGACGCTTAAATCTTGTGCCTGTGTTTGAACAAAACTTCTTACTTCCCTTTGATCCAGGAAGATTCCCGTCATCCAATCTTCGCCTAAGTAAACAGCGTATTGAATATCATTTTCTTTTACAATAAGTGGCTGTGGTGCTAGCTCACCTTTTGTATGACTAATTGCTGCTTCATCTTTAGACACTTTAAAACGTTTTGTTTCGTATACACCTTTAATACTTGGCATTGCACTTAACAATGCCTCTACAAACCATTCACGGTATTCATAGATACCTTCTGAATACCAATTGAATTGCACAAATCCATCATAATAATCTGCTGTTAATCCGCCAATACCATCGCCTTCACCATTAAATATTCTGAAAGCTGTGGTAGCTGTTTGATATTCAGCCAGTAAATCTTTTCTCTTTGCTAAAGCTTCTTCAAACGTATAAGTGATAAATTCTTCATCCCAATATTCATTCATATCTAAAGTAAATACCCATGCTAGACCTTTATTTTGACGTCCAACTAGTGCTTTGGCATTTAATTGACGCTTCGCATCAGTTAAAGCAATTACCATTCCCTCTGCTAAAGTTTCTGCTTGATCTGTTTGTTCAAAATCATCTAATTTTACTAAACGCTCACCAGCTAAAATTCTACTTGTAGCTAATGGTCTTAATCGATATCGTTTCATTATATAAACCTCATTATTTCTTGTATTTTTATTTCATGCGTTTTCCATTATAGTACAACGCATCTACTTTTAATTACCTTTTCCTGATGTTACAATAGTAACACCTAGTATTGACGACTTCAATAGAAGCACAGTGCGATGTGACAGTTGGTAGTGTTTTGCTACGGCGAAGAAAGGAATAGGTAAATGACGGCGACAAATAATCAGGAAGTCAATCAATTGACGCGGGAAGCAATCATGACCGCGATGGTACAATTACTCGAAACTAAAACATTTGATGAGATATCTGTTACTGAATTAACACAAAGAGCAGGCGTTTCACGCATGGCTTATTACCGTAATTACAAGTCCATGACGGCTATCTTTCAAGATATCTGTAATCAATTGTTTTACCGCATTCTAGCAGAAGGCGAACATTATATACTAAGTGGTGATTGGCACAAGTTTTGGTTACACCTTTTTGAATTTCTATACACTAATCAAGATGAAGTCAAACGTGTGCTGGGGAATGAGCAACAGAGTTATTTTATCTTAAATTACCTTAATCAAGCCTTTGGAAGTCACTCTTTAAAAGCAACCACTCGCTATAATATAAGAGGCATGATTGGCTTAGCTTTTAACGTTATGACTGAATGGATTAATCATGACTTTGATATTTCTCCCGATGAGTTGGCTTTTTTATGCATGAATTTTACTACTCAGCAACCAAATGAAATGGACCAGATTGTCATAAACAGTTCTAAAGTTGATCCATTCATCTGAGTAAAGGTGTTTTTAGACAGGGCTTCGCCGATTGAGCTAGCTTTACTAAATTAACTTGAACACGAATCGCTAAATCTATCATTTTATTTTTACGTATTATTATTATATTGATATCGATGCATTCTAATGTGCCAACTCATTTCGCCAGTCGGCACATTGGAAGCAGATTGTGACTTTTTGTTGAACTACCACAAGTCGTGTCTCAGTTCCAAAAACTGGAACATGATAACGAACGAGTCGTGTCTCGGTTTGGAGAACTCGAACACGATCATTTCTAAAAATCACGGAATCACGTCTCAGTTCCAAAAACTGGAACATGATAGCGAACGAGTCGTGTCTCAGTTTGGAGAACTCGAACACGATCATTTCTAAAAATCACGGAATCATGTCTCAGTTCCAAAAACTGGAACACGATTAAAATAAGAAACCCAGGCGGTGTCTTGTCCTATAGTCCACGATGTTTATATTAGATCCACAAGTCGGTTAAATCGTGTCGGCATACAGGACGACACTACTTTTGCTCTTCAATTTTATTGAGCAAATAATGAAAGTAAATTTTCTTAACAATACACCTTGAAGATTCATTATAGCTTCTTATCCGTTTGAACTAAATTAGCGTGATAGTCACGAACGACACGATCACCAATGAAACTATAAAAGCAACCACCGCATAAGAATAACAATATGCTGAGCGAAGTATAAAGCACGTTAAATAAACATAAAACTATTAAACCCTAATAAAAAAATCGCCTAGCTATGAAATATCATAGTCAGGCGATTTTCGCTTTAAGGATTTAATAATTCTTCTAGTAAATAATCAGCTTCTGCAGCCGTTAGTTTATTGATTTCATCTAACTGTGGAATCTTATGAATAATTGGTTTAATTTCATAATCTAAACGATATTCGGTTGTTTCTAAACCAGCCGCTTCATGACTAAATAGATTGAATTCAATATTCTCGACAATTCCCACTAAACTAACTCGATACGTTTGTGTGGTTGGATTATACACAATATTCACTTTAGTTAACTTGTCCAACATAACATTACTATCCATGTTTAAGACTTTAGAGAAGTTTTCAACATAGCGTTCAACACCTTCCGGTGCTTGTGGTAATAATAAATCTGTAATTTCTGAATTAACTGTCACACCGAAATTCAAGCTATTACCTTTATCAGTTAACTCAAAGCGATGATCAGTCGAAACTTGCCAATCTGCGTAAGCTTCATTTTCACCTGACGAATCAATTTCCATTCCTAATTGAAATGCCATCCCAAAGTTATTACTTGTTCTAAATAAATATTCAGGTATTTCTAATCGCTCTAACGACAATAAATACATGTCATTAATTTTGTAAAGTTTGTCCGCTGAAATGCGACTCAAACGATTCAAGTCTGGTAATAAAACTAAGGATTGGTAAGGATCTCTGCTTAAATTGATACGATTCAACTCTGAACTATCGATTGAAACAAACGTATCCGTTAACTCTTCAACTTGTTGATGGACATCCACTGCAAAATATGGCTGATTAAAAAAAGCCATCGAATTTAACAGTTTAAACATTTTAACATAAGCTAAGTCGAAATGTCGGTAGCTGATAAACTCAAAATCATATTGACTAGGAGAAGCTTCAGGGAAGAAGTAACTAAGTGTTCCTAATAAATCGCCCTCTTCTTGATTCCCTACTAGTTTCCCTTTAGAAATGACTTCATTTTTCGGTACATCCGTTAAAGTATACGATATTTGATAATAGTTTAAATTTTCTAATTCGCCTAATGCTTTAACAAAATCATTAATTTGTTGTTCTGCTTGATTAGCTTCTAGCGTTTCACTATCAGGCATGACTTCTTCTTTTAAACTTTCCTGTGAACTCGCTTCTACGTCCTCTATCGACTCTTCCTGTTTAACGTCTTCCATAAGTCGTTGTGTTTTATCTCTGAAACGCGCTTGATAAATCGTATTAGCATGTGCTTCTTTTGTAGGTCTTATTGCACCTACACTAACGAATAAGGCTAAAACTAAAAAAATTCTATTAATTTTCACTTATTCACCACCATTCATTTGTTATTTCTACTATATTAGTCTAGCTAATTTTAAAACTATTTACAAGAAACTAATTTCTTAAGTTTTTTAAGAAAATCTGAAATAAAAAAACTTCCCTCTTCACTGAGCTCTTATCGTTCAGATCAAAGAAAAGTTTTATTTTCACAAAATATGAATCAAAATGCGGCCGAGAAGACTCGAACTTCCACGAGCTAATGCCCACCAGCCCCTCAAGCTGGCGCGTCTGCCATTCCGCCACGACCGCTAATTTAACAATAGACTAATTGTATGACATGTAAGCGTGTTTTGTCAAATGGATTTTAAGTCAATATATGACAATATAAATTAGAAATCTGATATGAAATTTGCTAAACAAATTTCATATCAGACGCAATTCTTAATTAATTAACCATTGAATGTTATTTCTTTTTATTTGCAAATAGTCGTTTTAAACCGATTCGACTTTTGGCTTTATCTACTGAAATTACTTCAACTTCTACAATGTCTCCTACTGAAACTGCTTCAGATGGATGTTTGATAAATTTTTTCGATAATTTAGAAATATGAATTAAGCCATCTTCTTTAACACCAATATCGACAAAGGCACCAAAATCGACAACATTACGCACGACACCTTGAAGTTGTAAGCCTTCGTGTAGGTCGTCCATGCTTAAAACATCTTCTCTTAAAATAGGCGCATCATGACCATCACGTACATCTGCAGTTGGATGCATTAAGCCATCAATAATATCTTTTAAAGTTGCTTCCCCTAAGTCAGCAAAAGTTGTTAATAACTCTTGATGTTTTAAGGCTTTTAGTTTCGTATTCGCTGTTTCGCTCCCTAATTCATTTAAAGAAACATCTGCTACTTTTAAAATCTCTTTTGCTATTTTGTAACTTTCTGGGTGAATACTTGTTTGGTCTAACGGATTTTCCCCACCTAAAATTCTTAAGAATCCAACTGCTTGTTCGAAAGTTTTTGGTCCTAATCTTTTCACGTCTTTAATTTGCGAACGAGTATCAAAACGACCAATTTCATCTCTTAAGCTAATAATATTCTTAGCGGTCGTTTTAGTTAAACCAGAAACATGTTGAAGTAAAGGTACACTAGCCGTATTAATATCCACTCCTACTTGGTTTACAGTTATATTAACCACAAAGTCTAGCTCATCCGTCAACATATTCTGTGCAACGTCGTGTTGGTATTGACCGACACCCATTGACTTCGGATCAATTTTTATTAATTCAGCTAGTGGATCTTGTAGACGACGGGCAATACTCACGGCACTACGCTCTTCTACTTGGTAATCGGGGAATTCTTGACGAGCAATTTCACTCGCACTATAAACAGATGCTCCCGCCTCATTGACAACCACAAATTGAACTTTTCGATCCAGTGTTTGAACAACATCACTGACAAATTGTTCAGACTCACGGCTCGCTGTACCATTCCCAATCGCAATGACATCTACTTGATGTTTCTCTATCATTGCTTTTAAAGCTGGTTTAGCAGCTGCTCTTTGATCAGCTTTAGCGGGTTTATGTGGGTAAATTACACCTTTATCTAGAACACGTCCTGTTTCATTAATCACCGCTAGTTTACATCCAGTACGATAAGCAGGGTCTAATCCTAATACTACACGACCTTTTAAAGGGGCTTGTAGTAATAAATGACGTAAGTTATCTCCAAAAACCTGAATCGCTTGTTTATCAGCACGCTCAGTCGCTTCATTTCTAAGTTCTCTTTCAATTGCTGGGCCAATGAAACGTTTATAACTGTCTTCAATTGCTAATTGTACTAACTCACGCTTCGCAGTTGGTAAATTATCAACAAGCGTTCTTTGTGCCATGTAACGAATAACCGGTGCTTCATCAACCACTAATTTTACATTTAGCACACCTTCTTTTTCAGCACGGTTAATTGCTAAAATTCGGTGTTCTGGTAACTTATTAATCGCTTCTGAATAGTCATAATACATTTGGTAAACTTTCGTTTCATCCAACGCTTCATCTTTAACTTTTGTTGTTAACAATGCGTTATAACGTGAGTATTTACGAATAAATTCACGGTAAGTAGCATTATCTGAGACTTCCTGAGCAATAATTTCATGAGCACCTGCCAGGGCCGCTTCTGCCGTCTCAACTTGTTCATTAATAAATTCTGTTGCTTTTACTAAAGGTTCTTGATTTGATGCAGAAGAATCCTTTAGCCATTCTGCTAATGGACTTAAACCATTCTCTTGAGCAATCATCGCTTTAGTACGACGTTTTTGTTTAAATGGACGATAGATATCTTCAATCTGTTGTAAAGTCAGTGCTTGTTCAATTTGCTCTGAAAGTTCATCTGTTAGCTTTTCCTGTTCAGCAATTAAACGCGTCACTTCTTCCTTACGTTGCTTCAAATTCATCATATATTGGTAACGTTGTTCAATATCATGAATTTGTACCTCATCTAATGAACCCGTTACTTCCTTACGATAACGAGCAATAAAAGGAATTGTGTTACCCTCTGTTAATAAATTCAACACTGCTTCTACTTGAGTTGGTTTTACTTGTACTTCACGACTTAATTGCGCGACTAATTGTTTGTGTTCTGATACTTCTGTCATATCTATCTCCTTAAACTTTAACCTGATATACTTTTTTAACTTGATGATGGTCGATTTCCAAAGCTAATAAACTTCCGCCGTAAACGGCACCACCATCAATTCCTAATTTATTATCTTTATGCCAAATCCCCGTTGCATTCCAATCATGATGTAAATTCATCGTCGGTGTATGCCCAAAAATTATTATTTTGCCTGTTTTATTCGCCATTTCATGGAAATTTTGACGAATCCATACCATATCATGGGAACTTGTATTACGCCAATCTTGCAGCGTTAAATCTAACCCAGCGTGAACAACAACAAACTCACCAAACTCTACGAAATAAGGCAATTCACTCAGCCATTCTTCCAACCATGGGTGTTGTTCATGAAGTAAACGCGATAATTTTATACGTGAATACTGACTAATCGTCTGCTTATTCTCACCGAGTAACTGTGCGACGGTTTCCATCCCGCCATTACGCGCGTAAGACGCCCAATTACTAATAGGATTATGGAGAAACGCTAGAAACATCTCTTCGTGGTTACCACGCAGGCAGATTGCACCATGTTCTAATTGTAATTGTCGAACTAAATTCAAAGTTTCTGCCGAATTCGGACCTCGATCAACATAATCTCCAACAAAAATTAATTGTTGAGAATCTGGTTTCCAGTTTTTTAGCATTTCCTCTAATGACGTGTGCATTCCATGGATATCTCCAATCACAAAAGCTTCCTTTAAATCATTATTTACAAAGGCTTCCATCGTGCGCCCTCCTTCCTCTCTTTACCATTCTTCATTATACCACATTCTGCTTAAACTCTCATTTTTACCGTCCCGACGACACCTCTCCTGCAAACACGAACGTTAACTTTTTCAAAATATCAATTGTTAACATTTTTTGTTTTTTATCTTTTTTTATATGCTATACTCAGTTTCGTAATTATATAGATATATTTTTTAGGAGGATTTTTTGTGGATAAGTTTTTTAAGTTAAGAGAGAACGGTACTAAAGTTAGTACAGAAATTACAGCGGGGATTACAACCTTCCTTGCGATGTCTTATATTATTTTTGTAAACCCATCGTTATTGGCTTTGTCAGGTATGCCTAGCCAAGCTGTTTTCCTAGCTACTATCTTTTCATCGGCAATTGCTACATTAATTTTAGGTTTGTTCGCTAACGTACCTTACGCTGTTGCACCAGGTATGGGATTAAATGCATTCTTTACTTATACAGTAGTCTTCTCATTAGGCTTTACTTGGCAAGAAGCTTTATCAATGGTTTTCATCTGTGGTGTTGTTAATATCCTGATCACAGTCACAAAAGTTCGTAAAATGTTAATTGTTGCGATTCCAGAAGCTTTACAACATGCAATTTCAGCAGGTATTGGGATTTTTATTGGTTATATCGGAATTAAAAATGCTGGTTTATTAAACTTCACAATTGATGGTTATAACATCCTTTCAATTAATGGTGGTGACCCAACAGCGTTTGAAGGTGCAATTGATTCAGTTGTTGCGAACAGTGGTGCTCTGCCAGCATTAGTAAACTTTACTGAACCTGGAGTTTTATTAGCATTAATCGGTTTAGTAATTACAATCATCTTAATGTTACGCAACGTTCAAGGTGCGATTTTAATCGGTATTATTGCAACAACAGTTCTAGCTATTCCAATGGGCTTAGTTGATCTTTCAAGCGTGAACTTAGTTGATAATTCATTAGCTAGCGCATTTGATGATTTAGGTGAAACGTTCTTAGTTATCTTTACACCAGCTGGTTTACCATCATTATTCTCTGACTTAACTAAGTTGCCAATCGTTCTAATTACGATTTTCTCATTCAGTCTATCTGATATCTTCGATACAATCGGAACATTTATTGGAACTGGTCGTCGTACTGGTATCTTCTCTGAAGAAGATGAAAAAGCTGTTGAAAACAGTAATGGTTTCAGTTCTAAAATGGATAAAGCATTATTCGGTGATTCAATTGGTACATTAGTTGGCTCATTATTCGGTACTTCAAACGTTACAACATTCGTTGAATCTGCTGCTGGTATTGGTGCTGGTGGACGTACTGGTATGACATCGGTTGTTACATCTATCTGTTTCTTATTAGCAATGTTCTTATCACCAATTATTGGAATTGTTCCAACTGAAGCTACTGCGCCAGCATTAATCATCGTTGGTATTCTTATGGTTGGTTCATTGAATGACGTCAACTGGACTGATTTCTCTGAAGCTGTTCCAGCATTCTTTGCTTCAATTTTTATGGGCTTAGCTTACTCTATCTCTAACGGTATCGCTGCTGGTTTTATCACTTACGGTATTGTTAAAACATTTAAAGGTGAAGCTAAAGAAGTACATCCTTTAATTTGGGTATCAATTGTATTATTCATCTTAAACTATGTTGTAATGGCCTTTATTTAAACTTATTTAAGAGTTGACCTTGTGTCAGCTCTTTTTTTTAGTATAAAGGATTATAATTTTTATATTGATTTACCAAGCTTTATACTCCACTTTCTTTATTGATAGGCAGAGCAAGCGATTCTATTAGTAGCGATCGATTGTCCCTTAACTGTATCGGTACCGCTTTAGCAAACAAATCGCTGAACTACGTTGAGTATTCCAACAAAAGTAAATCGATATAATCAATTTATACTGCTAAACATAATTTAAAGTCGTCGGACTAAGTCCGAGTTTTTTTTATTCTAATTAGTAGCTGGATGTCTAATTTTCGTGTACAATTGAACTGAATATAAAGGAGTGATTATGATGGAATTAACATTTACTGAAGCAGCAGTCTCTGCCTTATCTGAACGCCATGCAGTGAACCAATTAAGTCTATTTTATGATGCCGGAACTGAAGTTTGTGCATGTGCAAATTCGGGAGTCTTTAGGTTAATCGCTAATGATAACAATGACCCTTATGACACAATTATCGACACAAACTTAGGTCAAGTAAAAGCTCAAGGCTGGGCAATGATTTACTTGGACGCACACAACGTCATTGACTATAGCTCAGATCGTCATTCATTTGTTTTAAAAAGCGAACGTGGTTTCCTAAATTTAAATTTATCACTGAAAGTATTACCTAATGAAACTGTCGCTTCTAAATAACACGTATTGATAGCCTCGATTATTTCGAGGCTAATCTTTTACCTTGGAATCGTTAACTTCGGATATAACAATCATTTGTGGAGGTGGGTTATGGAAATACAAACAAAACTACGCTTGAATTATTGGCAAATTATTTTTATCGGGTTTGGCTTTTTAGCATCTAGCTTAGCTTGGGCAGTTTATAACGCTCAAGTACCGCTCATTCTTGATGAGCGCTTTTCTTTAAGTCGTACGCTTATTGGAACCATCATGACAATCGATAACTTCTTTGGTGTTATTTTGCAACCATTAATTGGTACTTGGAGTGATAATACTCATTCGAGATTTGGCCGCCGTTTGCCTTGGATTGCTTTAGGACTCCCAATTTGTGCATTGTTGTTCACTCTCGTGCCTTTACAAACAGTTTTATGGCAATTCATGTTGGTTATTGTCTCTTTTAACTTCATTATGGCACTTTGGCGAAGTCCGGTTGTTTCAATTATGCCAGATGTTGTGCCCTCACCTTTAAGAAGCGAAGCTAACGGTATTATTAATTTAATGGGAGGTGTTGGCTCGATTATCGCCTTTTATTATGGTGGCGTTTTATCAGATTTAACCGAAGATAAATTCTATGCCTTTTTTATGGCTTCAATTATTATGCTGCTTGCCCTTATTTTATTATTCCTATTTGTACGTGACCCTGACTCTCTACTCTATAAAGAAACTCATGGAATACCCATCCGAAATTCCTTAGCCAATCGCTGGGCTCGTCTGTCACAACAACAATTTACTGAAGAATATTCCGCCTTGGTGGATGAGAATTTTAATACTGAATCAACTGTTAAACAACGCACTAGTCTGACAGCTTTTCTAGATTTACCGAGCCAACAACAAAAAAGCTTGGCTGCCCTTCTGATTGCTATTTTTGCTTGGTTTATGGGTAATAATGCAATTGAAACCTTTTTTACTTTGTTTGCAACCAATACTTACGGCATTTCTGGTGGACAAGCTACCATGATGTTAGCTGGATTTTCTTTAGCTTTCTTATTATTTGCTGTACCAGCAGGAAGAATCGGGCACAAGTTCGGCCGCAAACGTACAATTCTCATTGGTTTGATAGGTTTTATCATTATTTTTGTATTGATAATTGCTAAACCTAGTCAGATGTTACTCCAATTTTTATTAATCATTGCCGGTTTCTTTTGGGCATTTATTAATATCAATTCATTACCAATGGTACTGGAATTCGCAACCCTAAGTAGTATTGGCACTTTTACTGGCTATTATTATATGTTTTCATTTTCTGCTTCCATTGTCAGTCCGATTTTTTATGGTTTCTTGCAAGATTTTTTCAAAACTGATGCCTTATTGTTTGTTTTTGCGCTCATATGTTTTATTGTTTCATTCATCAGCGTATTATTTGTTAAACATGGAGAGGAAACAACGCTTAAATAATAACCATAAATTTCTCAATCAAATTAATTAATTATATACACAATAAATATCACAAAGTTTGTTCTAGTTATTTTTTTTACGTTATTAATTCTCAACTAGTGAGTTCAAAAAAAAAAACCTAAATCATACTTTTTCTATGACTTAGGAGTATTTGCTATTTTTTTGCTGAAGCAAACTTAGTTTGATAAAAGAATTTCAGAAACATCACAATTAACCATAAAGACTGGATTCCAAACATAATAAAAATATCTTTTAAGAAAATGCCACAAATGGCTGCTAATAAAGTTCCACCAGCTAATAATCTTAAAGTTATCGATAGACTCTCCTTAAAATCTCGAATCACTGATTTTTTCTTAGTGAGATAAAGTAAAAAAGCTACCCCAAATATAAATAGTGAATTCATCATCAGTCCCGTCAAGCCAATATTAATCATAATTGTTAAATAGATTGCGCCACGATTTTTATTTAAGATTAGTTGCTTTAAATTCTCGATACTCGTGATCGAATCCGCTTCTGTTAATTTAATTTGTAGAGGCTGCTGATTATTTTCTGAGTCTAAGTATAAAGATAACATTTTATCGCTCGCGTTTATCCCTACTTTATCTTTAAAATCTTTAGCAGAAAGACCTACTCCAGCGAGTACATTACTTTCCACTTGTAAAATTTTTGCTTCCTTGACATCAGATAAAGAAGCATTTGTTACTTCTTTTAATGTTTCTGAGCTTAGTATCGAAATAGATTCTGGAACAATCTGTTCAACTAACATCTTTGATTGACCTAGAGATTGATTTATAATCGGTAACAAAAACAAGAACGTAAGTAGAATGAGCAGAACGATTAATTGCCACCAAGTATATTGTTGACGTTTTGCAAGAATTTGCTTAACTGAAAAAATAGTTTTAAAAAAATTTAGTGGAAAATGCTTCATTATTGTCTATCCTTTCGTACCTCCAGAAGTTAAGCCAGAAACGAAATTCTTTTGTAAAAAGAAGAACAATAGAACAATTGGTAAAGATATTAAAATCGCTCCAGCAGCAAATAGCGTCACTTTCTGATTTCTTGCATCATTAATAAATGTCTGTAGGCCTACTGCAACTGTAATTTTATCTGGTGAGCGCAATAGAAAACGCGCTAACATATAATCGCCAAATGGCCCCATAAAGGCCCATAATGCCTGAACCGCAATCATTGGACGTACTAAAGGCAGAACGACCTGAACTAAAATTCTAAGGTTGCCTGCACCATCCAGTTTAGCTGATTCATCCAAGGAAATCGGAACAGTGTCGAAATAACCTTTCATTAGCCAAGTATTCATCGGAATTCCTTGCCCCACGTATAGAAGTGTGATGAACCAAAATTGATCCAAACCGCCAAATAGAAAGGCCATAACATAGAATGCTGTCAAAGCAGCCATCGTCGGAACCATCTGAATAATTAAGAAGAACATCAAACTTTGTTTTCGGCCTAAAAAGCGATATCTGCTGTAAGCAAAACCTGACAGAATAATCACGGTAACTTGGATAAGCATTGTCCAAGCAGCCACAAATAGCGTATTTTTATACCATGTCAAATAGAGTGTATCTTCGAATAAACGGCGGAAATTTTCAAATGTCCAATTTGTTGCCCAATCTAATTTGAAAGCAATCAGGTTTCCTGACTTAAAAGCCGATGCAACCGTAATGAGTAAAGGATAGATAACAATTATCGCAACGCTAATCATAAATAGATAGGTAAAAAACTTGCCGAGCAATCGCTTAGTCTTCGCTGATTTTCTTCTCATAATTAATCCTCCATTTCAAAAGCAGTCGTTTTCTTGAATGAAATCATTGAAACAACAATAACAATTCCAGAAATCATTAACGTTACAGCAGCAGCAACTGAGTATTGAGGTGATCCACCGGTGGTTAATTTATAAATCCATGAAATTAAAATATCCGTTGAACCTGCATTATTCCCGATACTGCCTGGTCCGCCTTGATTAAATAAATAGATCATCGAAAAATTATTGAAATTGCCCGTATACTGTGTAATGAAAGTTGGCGCAGCAACTAAGAAAATTGAAGGCAATGTGATATTTCGGAAAGATTGAAAAGCACTAGCGCCATCAATTTTGGCGGCTTCATACAGTTCTTCAGGGATTGCTTGAAGTATGCTCGTTACCATCACGTAAATATATGGGAAACCTAACCAACCTTGTATAAGGATTAAGGCTGTTTTTGACCAGAATGGATCGGTTTTCCAAGGTATACTTCCAATTTCAACAAAAGGTAAATGGTTTAACCATGGAATAACTTGCACATTAATGGCTCCAGCCGTGTCATTAAAAATGTTTGAAAAGCTCATAATGGTAATAAAAGCTGGTACTGCCCAAGGTAGTAAGTAGATTACCCCGAAAAGGCGTTTGAATTTTATGAAAGATTGATTACTTACAACTGCTAAACTCACGCCTAAAATTAATTGCAAACTCGTTGAAAGCAATGTCCAAATCAAAGTCCATGAGAATACTTTGACAAATGTTTTTTGATAAGAGGCTAGTGTAAAGATATTACTAAAGTTATTTATGCCTATCCAATCAAGTAAATTTGCTGGTGGAATATGTTTAAAATCATAATTAGTAAAGGCCATAAAAATAGTTACTAGAACCGGAAAAACGATCGAAATAACCATCATGATAAGTGCAGGACCTGTTAGTAAATATGGAAAGCCATTTTCATAGACACTCTTCAATGTGCTTTTCCAACTTTTATTGGCAGGTAAGCCAGCATTATACTGCTTAGCTACCTTAACAGCATCTCGAATATTAAATAACCAAAAACATATGAAAATGACTGTTAATACCATTTGCATGGTTCCTTGAATCAACATAAAAAGAGAATGATCAACAAAAGGTGTCGAGCCTAAAGTTATAAAATTTTGAAAGGCATTAAAGCCCCAAAAATACATCTCAACCGAGAACAGCAGACCTATCAACATAAAAAGAAAGCCTTTAATTATTTGGCGATTGTAGAGCTGCCCTACTCCTGGAATGATCGAGAGCACCCCTGCTAATAACTCACTTTGCTTGTTTTTCATTGTTTATCGTTCCTTTCTTCCAGCATTATAATTCTCGATAAGACAATAGCAAGCTGGCCATAAATGTCCCTGCCCTATCCAAATAGTTGACTCTATTCCTTAAATACGTGAATAGAGTCAACCATACTGTTTTATTAATGCTTTTGTTCAATTGATTCCTTAATTGTTTGAACCGCATTCTGAGCAGATTCTTCAGGTGTCATATTTCCTGAGCCTGCATCAAAAAACATGTTTTGAGCTCCAGCCCAAACTTCTGCCATTTCTGGAATATTTGGCATTGGATGTGAAACAGCATATTGCTCAATGACTGCTTTCGTTAATTCATCATCAGATTTTGCAATTTCTGCTTGAGCTTCGACGTTGACTGGAATGTCACTTCTCATCTCATATAATTTCAACTGATTTTCTTTATTCGTCAAATATGTAACAAATTGCTCGGATAACTCTTTGTTTTTAGAAAAATTACTTACAACCCATGCTTTACCACCACTAAATGATTCATAATCATTGCCGTTTGGAAGGGTTGGTATTTTGGCTACTCCATAATTTAAACCTGCTTCTTTAAAGTTATTCGCATCCCATGGTCCACTAATAATGGCTGCCGTTTTGCCACTTGTAAAATAATCTAAAATTAAGTTGCTGTTTGCAGTAACATCTAACATCCCTGCTGGCCAAACATTTTGATACCATTCGGTTGCATAAGTAATTCCCTCAATCGCACCTTCATTATCTAGTCCAATATCTTGTGGATTACTGCCATCCTCTCCAAATACATAACCACCGTTACCAGCAATTAAGCCATAAGAGAAGTATAAATCCGTCCATTTCGCTAAAAATCCAACATTGTAATCGCCATCTTTGTATTGATCATCTTTTGCTAACTCTTCTAGTTCTTCGAAAGTAGTCGGTGCTTCAGATATTAAGTCGCGGTTATAATATAAAACGAGAGACTCTACCATTGCTGGTTGACCATAAGTTTTGCCATCAAAGCTAACTTGTTGTTCATCGGTTTCTGTAAAACGTCCGTCATCAGGTAATGAAATTTGCGCTAAATAACCTTGAGCTCCACCTTGTCCCACTCGGTCGAAGGGTGACATTGTCACATCTGGTCCCAAATCAGATGGTCCATCTAATGGTAATGCATCCATTTGCTCAAAAGCATCTTTTTCAACAACTTTTACCGTTACATCATGCTCACTTTCGAAAGCACTTTTTACTTCATTTATATAATCGATGTAATCTGTCCCAACTGAAATGGTTAATTCCTTCGTCTCAGTTACTGTTGGCTCCTCATTCGTACAGGCTGCCAAAGTCAAAATACCTACTGTCAAAGCACTAAACTTAGCTATTTTCTTTAAACTTTTCATTCTATATTCCTCCTAATATTTTTCTAATAAAATGTAGTAACTATAATTCTCTAACATGATTGTTTCGGATAATTCAATCCTTGTTTGGTCCATAAGATTTAGATATGATTTGTTCTTCATTTCATGCGGTAGTTCGACTTGTTGGCTTTCTTGTGTATTAAATAGGAAATAAATTGTTTCAGTTTGAGAATATTTTTTAAACATAACAGTGGAATTATCATAGTATAGAAATGCATAATCACCACTTGAACCCATAGCTGAATATTCATTTCTTAGAGAAATTAGCTGTTTTAAATTACTTTCTGATGCTACTTCTCCCCAAATCATCGGACGGCGATTATCTGGATCATCCTCACCTTGCAGATAGATTTCACTACCATAGTAGAAACAAATTGATCCAGGAACAGTAGATAATAGTGCAAAGCACATATCCACTTTTTGCTGATCATAGTCGGCACAATTAATAATTCGCTGTGTATCATGACTATCTAATAAGGTCATCATGCCATCATTAACATTCTTGGAATAGCGAGTATACGCATGCACAAATTGTTCAACAAAATCAATCCCATCAATTCTTCCAGCAGCTATCCATTCTTGAATAGGCTTAGCAAGAGGATAATTCATTACCCCATCAAATTGATCACCATTTAACCAGGCTTGGCTGTCATGCCAAATTTCACCGCATATGTAAGTGTCAGGCTTAATTGCTTTAGTTGCGCGTCTAAATTGTCTCCAAAATTCATGATCGACTTCATTGGCAACATCCAGACGCCAACCATCAATGTTAGTTTCTTTTATCCAATATGTCGCAATATCAATTAAGTAAGCAATGACCTCTGGGTTATTAGTGTTCAATTTAGGCATATTTGGCGAGAAATTCAAATAATGATCGCCATCAAAGAAAAACCAGTCATAATAGATCGATTTTTCTCTTTTTTGCCAGGCATCTTGAAACTGATAAGAATTCTTGCCAATATGGTTAAACACAGCATCTAACATGATACGGATGCCTTTTTCATGTGCTAAATCAACTAAACGACGTAATGTTTCTTTATCACCAAAAGACGAATCAATTTCGTAATAATCTTCTGTATCATATTTATGTGACGATGGCGCTTTGAAAATTGGCGTTAAGTAAATACCTGTGATCCCTAGTTCTTCAAGATAAGGTATTTTTTCAATGATCCCTTCTAGATCACCTCCATAAAATTCATATTCACCCACTGCAGGAGCTGTTGTATTTTCCCACGAGTTTGTACCCAGCACATCATTCGATAGATCGCCATTATTAAAACGATCTGGGAAAATTTGATACCAAACGGTATCTTTCACCCAACTTGGTGGATTAAACACATCTTTAGTATGAAGATAAGGGAAGGAAAAATAGCTATTGATATCATTTTGAATATAATCATCATCGACCGAGAAAAAGCCTCGTTCAATAAATAATTCTTCTTTTTCATCTTTTTGAAGTAAAAAGCCATAGCGCATTTTTAATTCAGGTGGCGTCACTTCTAGAAACCAATAATCATACAGTTCGGTAGAAAATTCCTTTACCATTTGAACTTTGCTTTTTCCCCAAATCCACTGCCCTTTCGAATTTTCTTTCCATCCCTCCTCGCTACTCATTAATACATAAACATTGGTTAGGTCATCTCGTTTTGAACGAATTCTGAGATGAATGTTATTTTCATTAAAAGCATAAGCATAGCTACTCTTTGTCTTATGTAAGATGGACTGTTTATCCATAAAATCCCTCCACTTGTTTCAAATAATTCATTGAATCATATTAAACCTTGTTAAGTTTAATGTGTTAACTTGCATTATCTAATCGATGAATGGCCTTTTTTGTTATTGGCTGATGCTTTGACAACATCTCCAAATCATTAGATTCGATTATTTTTCTCAGCGTAATTCTTTAATCCGATTTAACTTAAGCGTTTAAGTTGAAGGCAAAAAAAATTAGAATTACCTGTATAATTTACTCTTTGCTTAACAACTTATGCGCTTAAGTGATTTTATTATATCAAGTCTTTTGAGAATGTCAATATTTTGAGTAGACGTTTTCACAAAAATATACATTTCAGTTACTAACTCTAACTGTTTGGATCCTCCCCCTGCACTCTTTGATAGTCTCAAAAAAAAATAAACACAGTTCTCCATTTGGAAAACTGTGTTTGAGCTTAACAATGCTTAGTCGTATTTTGTAATCATGATCCTAGGACAAAAAGACTGGAACAATCACTTTTTTATTATGTTCCCAAATATTACTTTTCCAATCTGTAAAAAAGACCATTGTATCTTGAATATTTTTGATTACTTCTTTATTATCGATTAGAATCTTTTTGGTTGAATCCCTTAACAGCTTCTGTTCACTATCATGAATTAAACTATATAATGTTAGTTGAGTTTCTGCAAACTCTCTCTCAAGTTGCAAAGCAGTAATTTCATTCAAAACCAAGACTGCTTTTATATTTTTTTCCTTAATATATTGGAAATAGTCTTCACTACTATCCATTACATGGCCCTCTTTAAAAAGCGCTTGTGCCTGAGAAACCACACCTTTATCAACACTAGAATCAATCACTAATAGTTGTTCTTCCGTTTGAGTATCCTTTAAAAAAGCCGTAAAAATAGCCTCATAATCGATTTTAAGCCTCCTAAAAATCTCAAAGGCTACATTGCCACCGAAGAAAAGGATCGGAATGTAGAAATTGGATGTAAATTTCTCAGAGGTCTCTTCGTTAAAATTCAATACCAACAAAAAGTCAAAATACTTATCATGAATTAATTGGACATCTTCGATAAAATTATTGACTTGTAAAGGAATAACTTCGATCCCTTTTGCAGATAATTCTTGCTGTAATTGCGAGAAAAATAAACTAAATACATATTTTGAGGCAGCTGATTCGAGCAATTTTTTTTCATATACGAAGCCCAATGTTCTGTTCTGAACACTCGCCTTAGCAAGCGATTTTGCATTCATATTAGGGACATAATTTAATTCCTTAGCTATTTGAAAAATCTTCAATCGCATCTCATGACTAATCGTTTGCTTTTCAGAATAATTTAATACATATGAAACAGTAGCAGTCGAAACGCCTGCTTTTTCTGCAATATCCTTCATTGTAGGTCTTTTCATCTTAAATTCCCCCATTAGTCATTCGATCAGTTGATTAGATAGAGCGAGCCAGTTCGAGTATGTGCTTGTTTCCATCAAAAGTATATCAAGTAATTATAAATTAATCTATCTAAAGTAAGTTAATGAGCATTAAGTGAAACGGAGTTCGAATTTTTTTATTGTTCTAAAAGGATATCATTTTTTTAAAACTCGGTCTAGTTCAAATATTTTCTCTCTTAGTCTTTCTAGCTGCTCTCTCGTTCTCTTTAGATTATTCTGGACCGAGAGATCTGTCCAGATATTATCAAACCAAACATCAAGGAACTCAGTGCTAAAATCTAAATAAAATTTATCGGGTAAAGATAGTTCGATATGAACATATTCGTCTTGAAGTTTTCGCATCGTATCTTCTATTTCCTTTAATAACTGATTGCTATCTTTCATACGATTCCTTTTAATAACGCTTGAAATCATACCTCCCCCGAGAATATCGTACAATCCCCAATTACTGGCACTATTTAGTTTCTTCAGAGCTTCTTCTATTAACGCTAAAACTTTTTCAGTGTGTTGTTTAACTTCTCGCATCTCTTTATGTTGATCCATAAACTTCCTCCTATAGTAGATTTTATTTTCTTAAACATATCACTTATCCATATTTTCTTAAAATAATTGGCCCAAATAGTAAAGTAAGATAATTGTTCGCTTTAGTAAATCTTACACTTAATTTCCTTCGATTAGATTAAAACTCGAAGTAGCCAATTTAAATGAAATCATTCAATCTACTTTCTTAATAATTTCTATTCCACATGACCAAGTATCCTATTGTATTTCTCAACAGTATTACAAATAGCTCACTGTGTTGGTTTTCCAATTCGCGAATTTAAACATTGAATTAGAATCACTAGTTACCTAAGAAGCTAAACCTTATTAATTTACTCTTTACAGGAAATTGAGCAAAATACGAACGTCAGTGAGGCTTTGAAAGTAACCAGCGTCTTGGATTGAGCGAAGCACGAAAAGCGGTAAATCAACATAAAACTTATGTTCCCTAATCCTAAAAAAAACTAGGAGACCGAAGTTCCCTAGTTTAATGGGCTGTAAAATTTTGAGTGTTGGTGACCTAAAAAGTCAAAGTGAGTCATCACTTTGGCTTTTTTTCATGGAGTCTTATAGTCGAATAATCATTAGATATTAAGCTGCGGTTACTTCATCTGAAAAGTATAAGGGGCGAATCGGTTTGTTAGATCTAGCGAGTAACTTTTGACTTAGAAAGACACGCGCACGTAAATGTTCAAAGTTTCGATAACCAAAACCACTTCGCTTGATTGTTTTA